>NZ_JAPNLE010000001.1 GCF_026627925.1 Cupriavidus sp. D39 | reverse complement strand
CCCAGCGGGAAGTCGTGGAGATGCGCCGACATTGCGTCGCCGTGGCGTGCCCCGGTGCCGGCAAGACCAAGACCATCGCCACCAAGGCCGCGATGCTGCTGGCCGAACCCCATGCCACGGTCGGCGCGGTGACATTCAGCAAGGATGCCGCGGTGGAGCTGCGAAACCGCATTTTGGCCTTGGCGGGTCCTGGGGCAAAGAGGCGGCTGGTAGCGGGGACCTTCCACTCCCTCGCCTACAAACAACTTGGCCAGGAGTCCGGGAAGCGCCCCGATATCACAACCGACGGGGATCGGCTCGCCATCCTCTCTCAGGTACTCCAGGACACCGGACTAGAGTGGAAGGTGGACGATGCCGTTGCCGTCATTGAACGCCTCAAAGCCGAGCTTGTGAGTCCGCCGGCAGGAACCATCGAGGCACAGCTCTTTGAAGCGTATCAAAGCGCCTTGGAGCGCAATGGGCGGGTCGATTTTCAGGACCTCCTGCGTCTCGCTGTTGATGGGATGCAGCGTGGCACCATCGACCCCTACCGTCTCACGTATCTGCTTGTCGATGAGTATCAGGATTGCGATAGTCTGCAAACCTTATGGACTGCTCAGCACGCTCAAGGGGGCGCGATCGTCACGATCGTTGGTGACGACGATCAGAGCATATATGGCTTCAGGAACGCGCGCGGCGCTAAAGGCATGGAGGCGTTCATCACGGAGTTTGACGCTCAGCCAGTTGTCCTTGGCCAGAACTACCGGTCCCATTCTGAGATTCTGGCCACGGCCGACAAAGTCATCCAGAATAATCGCGACAGAATCCCGAAGACGCTGGTAGCGCACCGAGGCCCTGGAGGCACGGTGGGATTTCAGCGGTTCGATGACGAGTACGCGGAAGCCGTTGCTGCGATAGAAGCGCTGACACCGGTATTGCGGCAGGGGAAGACTGCCGCAGTACTCGCGCGAACCAACAGAATTTTAGATCCAGTGGAAGCGGTATGCCGCTCACACGGCGTCAAGTGTTACCGAGCTGCCGGGCGCTCGATACTCGATCGACCTGAAGCGGCGTTGATGGGAAACCTGCTGGAGTTGATCCAGAAGACAAAGACAACTGGCCTCGACTCACTACTCGGCTACGCAGGTCTCAGATCCCATGATCTTCAACTAGTGCACAAGAAGTCTGGGCCGATGCCGCAGCTTGATGATCAACTGAAGAAGAAAGATCTCGTGGCAATCGGAATTTCGGAAGATGCCGCGGACAAGTATCGCGACCTAATAAAAAGCTCTCTGAATGGCGCTCGCTGTGTGAGCGGCAGTTCTTCTCCCTCATCCTCGATGGGGTACGGGAATGGATGCTCCAGTGGGCGATGAAGGATCAGGGTAAGCGAGCGATCAACACGACCTACGACGTATTGTCTCGACTCAACGGGCCCTTCTCTGATCGCTTGGAATTCCTGCGGCGAGCGAATAACGAGCCTACCCCGGATGCGCTCGTGCTGACTACCATGCACGCGTCAAAGGGAAGGGAATGGTCGGCCGTGGGTGTGATACGAGCCGAAGAGACTGTAATTCCAGACGATGGCAGCACTGAATCCGAGGAGCGCAGGCTTTTCTACGTTGCACTCACACGCGCCAAAGACTGGCTCTTTGTAAGCACTGCGAAGAAGAACTCTACGTCACGATTCGTGATCGAGGCAGGACTGGCATGACAAATCCCCCATAAAACAATAAAGGCCGGGATTGCAGTCCTTGCTTCTGCGGAAGTTTGCGGGACCCAAAAATGGCATACCAGACTGCACCTCCGGCTGAGTGCAGAGTCTAGGAAAGCGCCTTCGGGTCCCGTCAACGCCTTCACTTTCACAAAATCTTTTTGCATATAACGGCGAGCATGATTCGAACCATGGAAGCCGATGGGCGGCGTTCGCCCGTCGGGACCGACGCGACGCATCCTAGCGCTCTGCGCAGGGCGCATGCGGCAGCCCCCAACACAAGCGACTCCAGACCACATTACCTACCAAGCAAGATTGCCAACGCGCTCGTGCGCTGTTTACGAGGCGTTGCATGAGTTTGCGCTGACGCAGACGCAGCGTCAGGTTCTCGCCTGCCTGATTCGTAACGGCGTCAAACAGCAAGATCCAGCGGACTGGATCTTCATGAAGAAGGTGACGATCGCACAACGGCTTCGGCTTAGCGAGGCGACTGTCTATCGTTGCCTCGCGGCCCTCGAGGACGTCGGGCTGATCGAGCGGGAGGAGCAAAGGCAGACCGGATACACGCTGAAGGTCCTTGGTCGAATCCGGCTTTCTGGACAAGCCATTCGGAATCTTGGCCTTGCGTCAGCTCACCCATCCCGCGAGATGGGTACCATAGGAAGGACCCCGGACGTATTGGACCGGGTACCCGGCCACGGCCTACCCAATCTCGCACCGGTGAGAGACGTTAACTTACCCCTCAACAATCTTCTTCGAAGAAACAGTCGCCGGGGGCAAGCCCGTTCATTCGTGTGCAGGGCAAAGCCGTGCCTTCGGAGCTAGCTTGGTTGGTCACCCAAAACAATCTGTCCCTATCCGGCCTGTTCCATCTGATGAAGCGTGCCAAACTCGCTGGCCACCGGCTATCCGATGTGGTGCAGGTCGTTCAATACGCCCTATCCAAGCTGAGCGGCAGGGAACTTTTTGCCTACCTCGTCGCATTGCTGGCAAAAAGGACCGACTTTGCCTATGTGGCAAGGCAGCGCACCGAGGAAGTGCTAGCCGCCCGTGAGGCGGCACAGAATGAAGCCGCGCGTCTCTCCCGTGTCGCCGAGTTGGTCACCGCACTCCGCGGTGTGAGCGTGGTCAGAGACGACGGCACCGCACTCTCGGTGGACGAAGTGTCCGTCCTGGTCATTCGAAGGGACGGTACCTCATCTTCGGCCACTCACCAGCGAGCTCTCGATAGTCTAGAGGAAATCGCTCGACTGGTCGGGGAGGCAGCAGAACGGGACGCTACCGGGTCGGCCGAACCGCAGCCGCAAATGAGCGAACCCCGGCCCTCCCCTCGCGTTTTCTCCAGAGCCCTTGACACGGCCCGGGCGATTCTCGGGATGCGGACGAGGCGGAGCACTGCAACCGGATAGAAGCGCAGCTTGGAAAGGGCGCGGCCGATGTGGATAGTGTTTCCCACCCATAGCCGTAGTCCATATGGTTCCGTAGGCGCAGTTTGCAGCCGTGGGGGTGAGATGCCCCGCCTTCGCGGCGCAGGAACGCGCTCGAACGGCAGAACTAGTCGGGTTGTATGGCGGCCAATGCATTCGGGGTGCTGACGGGACAGTTTCCTGCCGCTGGTTGCGCTCGATAGCGCCGGCGCCACGTGAACGCCATGTTCGCGCTGATGCCGTGCTCGCGCGCCAGATGCGATACCGAGATCCCAGGCTCACACGCAGCGGCTGCCGGCCGTCCCTTGAATTCCTCACTATGGATTCGGGCAGCCTTTGCTGATGCCCGCGACTGGCACTATCGCCTTAAAACGGCCTGCTCTCGCAACGGCCGAATGAGATGAGACCTTCGGCCTGACGCAGATGGCCGCTAGCATTCGCAGAGAACGGGCATCGGCCAAGGGGCCAAGGTGATATCGATTGGTGGTAGTGGCGCTGGCGATGTTAGTGATAACTCTCATTCTGACGGCTACAAGATGTCTAAGGTGTCATTGATTGGTACATTCGCATGCCTCCTGGAGGTTCGCGGAAGTATCCATTGCGCTATGGTGGTATCCGTTGGTGAACCCTTGGCCATTCTGGGCGACGTCAATTCACTTTTGCGAGTGACTGCTACCGCTGTAACTCTTATATAACCTACCAATCAACTTGAAACGTGACCTAAGGTGGTACCGCTTGGTGGATCAGACAACCGTCGCGCACCTCCGAGGGACCGTCAACGCTCTCTTACCCGCGGCAAAGTGGTAGTGGTTGGTGCATTGCGGTGCCATGCCGGTCACCTATATTCTTTTTATATCAATAACTTATAGGTTCAATCTTAGAACTAACACGAAGTAAACTGGCGAATCGCGAGCTTTACCAATCGATTACACCTTCGGAGCTAGGCTGCACCAATGGATAGCACCTAGTGTCGCTGTTGCTTTAGGGCGCCACCAATCACTACCACTTTGGGCAGTAAGGGACGATGGAGCGACACTGACTTTGATTTTTTATCAAAATAATCAATAGGTTACACACTTCCCCTATTCTTCTGATCGTTCTTTTTGCGCCACCGGTGCCAGACCAATCACTTACACCATAGCCACCCCGAGGCTCGTCGCTCCGACACCAACGGATACCACCTTGCTCCTGCGTCACCTAAGCCAGGCGCGCAAATCACACCAATAAATGACACTCTTTACGAGGCTCCCCTGGCGTGTGCACACCAACGAGTACCACCTTGGCACGTTGCCCTAATGTTCGAGGCTAACGAAAAGCCATCGGACTGGGCGAGGGGGCGTCATTTTGAGAAAGTCAGTGCGTTCGCCAAGCATACCAATCACTACCACCTTGCCTCGTCTTCCCGGCACCAATCGATTACACGTTGCAGGGCGAACTCGCCGGCGACTTGCCGGCTAGCTTGGCACTGGCGTTGACGACCGGACCAGCGGCTGCCGCCTTGCCCGATCCCTTGATGGCACAGCTTGCGCGGAGTGGGCTCCATGCGAGCCTTGTTGGATCCCCGTTGGCGGCTTGCGCCAACGAATGTACCCTGTCCCCTGGTTCATTCCAGTTAGGTAAAAGCTCGAAGAGTTCGGGCCGACGCCGCGGATGCTGCTCGATCCACGAGTCAAGGTGATATCCATTGGTGTTGAGACCTTCAGAAGTGCTACCAGTAAGGCTTTCCGAGAAATTTTGCACGCACCAACACGAGCTAAGGTGGTATTCGTTGGTGCCTGAAAGGGTGAAGGCTGGCGTCGATCAGTGCTCGACGCCACTGGGAGTGTCTTTTTGGAGCTTTATCGTCACTTTTAGCCGGGCAAAGCTATGCACGAGCCGGATTCGCACCAATGGGTCACACCTTTAGAATCTCGGTGTTTGTCCACCTGAACTCTGTGCGCCAACGCCAACGCCAACGACAGGAAACCACACCAATCGACTACACCTTAGAAATCGGTCATCGCCCAGAGAGCGTTATGCCATAAGGGTTGTCGGGCTTGGGACCTGAGGAAAGATCCCAGCGATGTTCAGCTAAAAACGGCTCTGCATCCATCAGGTGGGCATAGATAGAGGATAGTGGCGTGTTAGGGGAGCAACGGTGGGTCGAAGTTGTATTGCTCCCATCACTTGCTAGCAAGCTTTCTTGCTTGTAAACAAACAGCTATTACAGGACCTATTTTTCCCTTCTAAATCAAACGGTTACGATGAGTAAAGCGTTAACCTTTGGTAACGAGGTGATAATGATTGGTTGATAGGTGGCATTGATTGGTACGTTAACGTGTAAACCTTTGGTGCGCCGTGGTGCAATTGATTGGTGCTAAGGCGTTAACAGTTGGTGCAAGGTGTAGTTCATTGGTCAGGGCTGTGGATAAGTACCTGGAACCCGCGCTGTAGTTCGCTTTGCCGCCTTCCCATGATTTCTATGGTGATATCGGTTGGTAGCGATGGTGTTATTGGTTGGTCGGGCATAGTCAATGCGCGCGTTCGGTCAGGTAATGGCGAGAACACGCGCTCATGAGCAGATTCGCACCAATGCGTACCACTTTGGGAATTTCGCTCTGGGCCGCATACCAACCAACTGGTGACCATGGTGGCATTGTTAACTTGACCAATTACACCTTAGCCACGATAGTAACGTCCATTGACGTTGAGGGACGAGGGAAAGCATGGCAAACATCGTGAGGAAAACGACGCCGGAGCAGCTCGGCTTCGACATCTTCACTGCCGTGCGAGAGCAACTTGGATCTGACAGCGCAATTACCGATTCGCCACGCGATATCGGGTACCGAAAGACCAATGTCCTGATTGACGTTACCACGCTGAGCCTGTTGGCACGCCGAACGATCAACGCGCTTTGGCTCGAGGTGTCGGAGCGGCCGGACCAGACCCACTATGACCTTGATCTAGGCTACTTCAAGTGGCTCGCCAAGTACGAGAAGTCGAACAACATCACTCACCTCAAGAAGGTGCTGCGTGAGTGCCAACAGTCGTCGGTGCAGGTGACCGTTGAGGGCAGCAAAGGCGGCGATCCTCAGTGGGCCTCCATACCTTTACTCGGGCCTGTCGCGATTGCTGGCGGCAGGATCACGTTCAAGGTTGACGAGATGATCCACCGACAACTGAAGGATCCTCAGCGCTACACGTATCTATCGTTGCGGATGTCGGCGGCGCTCTTCAGCTACGCCTACATTCTCTACGAACGCTTGAGCTCCCTGCGATTCATGGGAACCACGGAGTGGATTCCTCTGGACGAGATACGACGCTGGGTGAATGCCGACTCGGTCAAGTCGCTCACTGAATATAAAGAGTTCAAGCGCCAGGTTCTTGACAAGGGTATCAAGCAGATTAATGAGCTGACCGACTTGCACGTTGAGTTTGAAACGAAGAACGCACAAGGCTCTCGCCGCGTTGCCGCGCTTCGGTTCAAGTTACGGGACAACGCCGCCGGTAAGCTTGTGCTCGACTTCAATTCGCCTCACGAACTGAAGGACCTCTATGAGACTCTGGTCAAAGGTTTTGGTCTCAGTAAGAAGCATCTGGACGAGCTGGTGGAGAACCGGGACGAATATACCGATGAACGCATTAAAGCCGCAATCGAATTGACGCGCTTCCGCGTGAAGAGTGGCAAGGTGAAGGCGCCAGCGATGTACCTGATGAAGGCGATCCGCGACAATTTGCGACTTAGCGAGATCGAAGTGCAGATGGCAAATGCGGGCGCACCTAAGCTGACTGTGGCCGAGCCGATTGCTGAGACCACCGAAGCGCAACGGAAGCTGACAAGGACCGCGGAGAGCGAGGCCGAGGCTGGCATCGCGGCTTACCTTGACCTGGGCGAAGATACACGGGCACGAGTGCGCAAAGCGCTGCAAAAGGAAGCCACCTTCAAGATCGCCGCGAAGCGCGTGAAGGTCAAAACCGTGCCTGACGAATTGGAGATCCTTGGGCACTCTGCCCTACGCTTGGAGCTTGGTTCTTTCATGGGCCGGGCATCTACCGCCGAACTGATCAGCTAACACCGTGCGGATGCGCCAATCAATTACACCTTAGCTGCTCCGGCCCACGTCCTTAGCAAGTCCGGCTTGGCTCGAGCTTCCTCTCAGTGATCTTGAAATTCGCGGAACAAGAGCATAAGCGTGCTTAGCAGGAAGGAGATAGGGTTTACTCAGGCAGTACGTAGCAGACACGCTCTCGAGTGGACATGCCCGTGGGATTCCTGGGTTGCTGACTTTCGGATAGCGCCACAGCGCAATCGCGAGGCGTCGTGTGACCGCGACGATCGCGATGCGCCGCGCCCGGCGATTCGGTCCCGTGCCCTGCGTGCGCTGGTTGAACCACTGCGTCAGCGCGCTGGCTGGCTGGTGGCGCAGCCAGCACCACGCCATCTCGACCAGGCGCGCGGACCCGTCGGTTGCCCTGTTTGCTGATCCCCTGGTCCACCTGGCTCTCGCCGCTGTCATAGGGCTGCGGCGCCAGCCCGACGCAGGCACCCACCTGGCACCGGTTGCTGAAACTCCCTCCAGAACAGTTCGAGCGCGAGGCGCGACGCGCCCACGTCGCCAATCCCCTTTAGGCGCGCCAGGGGATAGATCCGCTTGCGCGCGGGTGCCGGCAGGATTGCCTGTCGCGCCTTCTCCGTAAGCGTCCCCAGCACCGCGAGTTGTTTCTCCGCCAGCGCCAACCGTTCGCACTCGCGCAGCAGCCGCTCACGCAACTCGGGCGGTAGCGGCTCGCCGTCGTGGAACAGTACCTCGTCGCGGGCGAGGCGGTCGGCGAAGGCTTTGCTGTCGACGTCCTCCCAGCAACCGAGCGTGGCCATCAGTTTGCGCATCCGGTCGCGGTGCTGCAGAACTTCCTTCTGCAGCTGCCCGCGATCGCGCATCAGTTGGCGCGACACCTCGTCTTGCGAAGACAGCACGTGAACCACATGCATTCGGTCGCGCTCGCCTCGCAGCCACGCGCGCAGCTTGATCACCAGTTTGATCGCATCGAGCCGGTCGGTCTTGGCCCGTCGCTGATGGCGCTCGACCGGAATGCTGGCGGGATCGACGACATAACAGTCGATCCCGCTTGCCTGCAGCGCGCGATAGATCCAGAATGCGTCCTGGCCGGCTTCGTAGCTCACGACGAGCCGCACACCTACCGGCAGCGACCACTTGTGCTTCTGGTGTTCGATCAGGTCCAGCACGGCCTGCAAGCGAGCTGCGGCCTGCGGCTGCGCGACGGTGTGTATCGCCGGCTGCTCGCGCTGCCCGTCGTGTAAATCGACCTTCCACTTCGCGGCTGCCAGTTCGAGCGACACCGCCAACACCCGTTCCTCGGCACCCGTGTATGTCTGATCTGTACGATGATGCTTCTCCTATGAGCCAAGCTCGGCACCCTGACTTTAAGCTCGGCTTGGCGACGGCCTGGATGCTTCATAGGATCTACCGGATTATCCCGCCCGTATCGGGCTTCTGAGGCGTATCCCCTTCTTCCTGCCCTTGGTCGAGAATTCTCCCGACAGGAGCGGTCCCACGCCCCGGTCGCGATGGCGCGGCAAGTCGTAGCATTGGCCGACAAACGCACCTTGCGAGGCCCAATTGCTCGGGTTGGTGCGGCCACATTGACTACGCTCGTGCGAACTGTGATGCGGAGGCCCTGACGGGAAGCTTGTTCCATCGCAGTACCTTGAATGTGCGACGTGAACGTTCTCTGTCCCAGGAGTTGGGGGCTTCCTGCTGTTGAGTTCCGGTTTGGCGCGGACCTGGTTCTTGAGCCACGGGCCGGAGCCGTCCTATTTCGCCTTTGGCCTTTGGCGGACGCACCCATGGCCTTGACGCGCCACCAGCCGAGTCTGCGTTTGGCTAGCCAGCCGTTCATTTATTTGAAGCACAATGCTTACGCCGACCGGAATATGACCAAACGCCAGAGTTCATTGTTAGATTTCAACCCGCCGGCAGTTTGTACTACTAACGCAGCAGAACCGCAGCACTATGCGCTTTCACGCGTGAAAGCGCGCTCATACTGTTCCGAGCACATGTAGTTATAAATTAATATAAAATATATCAAATTATCGATCATCTTTCATCCGTAGAAGATAGGCACGTTACCGTGGCACTCATTACCTTCCCCATACGTATTCCAAATATTCTTGGATTTGAGGGACTAGAGTCCTCAGTAGAAAACCGCAGCGACACATTTTCCAAGCATGAAAGTCCGCTCGGGATTGGCCGCGAGCTTTGAATCGTTTCGGATGAAAATCTCACAGGCACGCGTCAGACATATCTGTTGTTGTGCGGGTGTACTTTCAAGCATGAAAGTCTTGCTTGCTGTGACGGCGGCTTCGCTGATCCCACGCGCAGGCGTCGTTGCCTACTTTTAACCCGTCAGCAAATCGCCGAAGCCAGGATTTTCATGTTTGAAAGTCAGCCCCGCTCCTGAATAAATTTATTAGTTATTGAAATAAGCCAATCAAAGGCAACATCTTTACTCTGTTGCAGATGCGACCGACGATTTCCATGCCTGGACCTGGTCGAGCCTCAAGTTAGTAACTAGCGTTCCCGTAAAGAATGGTGAGGGCGATGATGACCGCCGCTCGAAAGTCGGATTCGAAACCCCGCTGAGGGAAGCTTTTGGCGATGCTACAGTTTTACGTGATGCGGAGACGTGGCCTTTCTTGTCCACTTTCACGCATGAAAGTAGGGGCGTCTTGCCAGGGGGGCTGGGCTCGGTTCGGGTGTTGCGTACCTGAGGGTTGCACGGATCGCTTACCGTCTTTCTGATATGCAATGCATCGGCGGTTAAATCGAAACCGACGGCCCGAGGCAGGAATGAGAGACGGCGGCCTCCTTTGCGCAGGCAAAGTGGGAGCTTTCATGCTTGGAAGCCGGCCGTAAGCATCTGTGCAGCGGGAGTACGAAATAACGTCACAAACCTTCATTGCGTGCTGGTCCTCAGGCCCCGCACTTTCATGCTTGAAAGATGACGCCTGAACTTCTGACCCGCTTTCATGCATGAAAGCACGAGGAAGGGTGGGCGGCCGGGATCTAAGGGGAGCCATACGCAACCATCTTCCTGTTGTCGGCAGGCAACGCATCCTTCATAAACTTCTGGCTTTTATGCGTGAAAATGCCTATCACAGTTCGAAGCAAGTTAAAGTTCTGCGTATCTGGTATTTTTTATTTATGTTGGATTTCTTGGGGGGTGTATGCCAGCAAAGATCGTGACCGTTTTCAACCAGAAGGGGGCTGCGGCAAGACTATGGTGTCGATGCAGCTTGCCGCGAGTTTTGCTCTGCGCGGGCACCGGACGATGCTGGTCGACATGGACAAACAAGGAACCAGTACGATTTGGGCGGGGCAGGCATCTCAGGATAAGCCGTTTCCCGCGACGGTCATTAGCCTTGCACCACTGCGCGAAAAATTGATCGGCGAGATTGCGAAGCACGCGGAGAATCACGAAATCATCCTGATCGACTGCCCTCCAGCCATCGAGTCCTCGATCCCGTGGGCTGCGCTGAACATCTCCGATCTCGCGTTGATTCCAGTGATTCCACTTATGGACAACGTATGGGCGAGCCGAGAAGCCAAGGAACTCGCTAGGCGTGCCCTCGAAGAAAATCCGGATCTGCAGACCTTCTGCGTGCCGTCAATGGCCAGGCGTGGAAATGTCTTCAAGGCTTGCACGGAAATCTTGCAGGAGGATCAAGGCATTCCCCTACTCGAGACCGGACTCCAGCAAAGAAATGCCTATGGAGAGTCGCAGATGTTTGGTCTGTCAGTGCATGGACTGTCTGGATCTTCCGCCGCAGCCAAAGAAGTTGAGGAACTAGCGAAGGTTGTGTTGGGCAAATTGGGTATTGAGTTGACGCGCAAGCCAGTGAAAGGCAAGGGCAGCATGAACAAGCAACGGGAGGTCGCATAATGGGGAAGAGCAAGCTCGAAATGATGCGTGAACAGGCTAACAAGGCTGTCACAGCGGCGCCGCCGCCAGACCGTTTCGCGCGTGCCCAGGCTCTTGTTGAACGCCAACCGAACGGATTTGCTGAAAAGCAACCCGAGACGGCCGTTGTCATCCCCCCAATTCGGCCGAGGTATTGACGCCAAACTTTAAGCATGATGGGGCCGGGGAAGTCGCAGCGAAAACAGTCGCAACTGTGACCAGACCGGTGGAAGAGCAGGGTGGTCCGTACTATGAAGAAGCGGACCTTGGTCTGATTGATGACAACCCGTTCAATGCCCGTAGACTCTATCGCCCTGAACGGGTCCACGAGTTGGCTGAGAGCATTCGGGCCGACGGTCAGCTAGTCCCAGGGATTGCAACGATTCGGGACGGCCGCCGTGTCCTCGCCGGTGGGCACTATCGCTTCAAGGCGCTTAAGGTTGCTGGCATTCAGAGTATGCGCTTGCTGGTACACCCTAACTTGAGTGATCAGCAACTCTATCAACTCTCTTACAAGGAGAATGCAGAACGGGAGGCCCAATCTCCCCTGGATAATGCGTTGGCTTGGAGATCGTTGATTGACCAAGGCGTCTACCCAAACGAGTCGGCGATTGCTGAAGTAACGGGGATGTCACTGCCGAATATCAATAAGACCCTGGCCATCATGAAACTCTCGGAGCCTGTGCTCGAGATAGTGCGGGAGAAGCCGGAGGCGTTCGCCCTTTCCACGCTGTATCAACTCACTCTTCTGGAGAAGGTCGCGGGCAGCACCGTAGCCGGTGCAATGGCGACTAGAATTGCTGACGAACAGGCCTTTTGCCGGGACGTAGAAGAGGCCCGCGCACGTTATGAGTCCAAGCCAGCCCGTAAGCAGAAGGAGACGTCCCGCCAGCATCGTCTCATCGATTCCGACGGCAAGCCGCTTGGGGTGTTGAAAGATTGGGATTCCGGGAAGGTGTCATTCGAAATCACGCTGCTCGATCCGGCTCAACGGCGTGCACTTGTCGACGAATTGAAGGAGCGATTCGCACCAGCCCGGCACCCCAAGTGAGTTTCAACCCAGCCCACCGCTGCAAAGATGCGGGCGCGAAGATGGCTGAAACGTATCTGAGGTCATTGGCCATCTTCGCACTTTCATGCAGGAAAGTGCTTCATTGGTATCTTTAATTGGCCGGGAGGGGTGAGTCGGTGCAAACGACGCGAGGCGTTTTGCCCGGGAGCTGACGGTCCATCCGGAGCCGCCGCCGGCGTTGGCCAGCTCGGCGCACCTACGAGGCGTACTTTGGCAACTAGTCAATCCAGGGCCCTGGTCGTAGGCGAGACTAGCTAGCCTCCAGGCTCAGATCTTGTCTGCTATCACCAAATCTCCTTCGAGCGGACGGTCAGGTCGCTCTCAACTCCGCGCAATACCATCGGCACGAAACGACGCCAAGTGATTGATTTTTAACATGAATCGTCATTTATAAATCCGAGCCATGCGAAGTTGTGTACTTAAATGAAATGCCGATAATTTGTACACAATGCCGAAGCCATTTGTCTATTTCGCGACGGGTCCCTGTCTGACGGTAACGCAGCGCAGACCGCTCCGGAGCGCCTGCGCGAGCGTTACTTGAGCAGGCGGCTGCTCACGCGGTCCGCGAGGCACGGGCAGCTGCGAAGAGGGCCCTCTGTTGAGGAACAAGCTCCGTGCAAGCCATGGAACATCATGTGTAAGAGCGAGCACATTTCTGCGCATCGCCACGATTCTTTGATTTCTAAACGAAATTCGTCATCGTGAAGTGTAGTAAAGATGCTCCCTCGAGGTCTGGGAAAAAGACCACGAAAATCAACGGGATAGCGATTTTTGCGTGGGCGTCCGTACCAACATTGCTACGAATTTGCCCGTAGTAATCTTGGTACTATCCCTCCGACAGAAGCGGGCAGCCCTACCTTTCTGTCACCCCAATCCGTTGAATTTCCCGCTGTTGCCAACCGGTCGAATTTCTGGCTGAGATCGCCATATGCCATGAAAAAGAACCCCGCGTCGCCGGGGTGGTAACGCGGGGTGGTAGCGGGTGGATGCGTGACCCACACTGCGCTCAGTATCTGGCGGGCATGGCACGAGCTGTTGAGGATCGTTAATTCCGCTAGCGGTGACCGCTATATCCGCTAGCAATCACATGGCTGTAAACCATTGATCTATATTGCGAAACGGCCGTTCAGTGGCGATTTTTGCCGTTGTGCAAGAGCAACGCCATTTTCCGTCCATGTCCAACGATTCCGCTAATACGGCGTAGCGGATCATTAATTCGGCTAACACGGGCTACGACGAGCCGGTGTCGGCGAAATTCTATTGCTGGCCGGGCAGGGCGGACGGGGAGGGTGATAGTTCGGTAGAGCCATGCGTATGACCTCGCGAAAGATTGGAAAAATAGGGGTATTCTGGCGATCCGCGTTCATGCCACGACCTGCGCGCCAGGGAGATCTCCATTGAAAGCACTCGCGAGCATCGGCAGGAGAGGAGCGTTTTTCCTTCATCTATCCTGGCTGGCACCCACATTTGCGGAATTTGAGGTCGCCATTAGCCGAAATAACGGTCTGCAACAGCAGGATTAGCCGGGGTGAGGCATGAGAGGTGTCGTGCGCCACGCGCCCCTGAAAAAATTAGTCTGTTAAGACGGAGGGCAATCAGCATGTCTATTCCGCAGGTCCGCCTGCGTTAGCTCCTGCGTGCCCCTAGCTGCTAATCAAGGGTTCGCGTTAGGCGAGTGGCCAAAAACAGGAGACAAAGCAACTGCTCTATCGGACGAGCCGAGTGTCCCTTGCGAGCGTCTGCCGGATAGTTAAAATGCAATTAATCGCGAAATTTCTGCCCCAACAAGAAACCGGCGCTTGGCAACCCAGGGGCGCAGGCCGGCCAGCGCGCGCTGCAGGCACTTGGTGGTCGTCGGGTCGTTGACCCGGTGGTCTGCCGTCGACGGGTTGAGCATGATGAAGCCCAGGGCTGGCTGCGTACGGTCCCACTCGCGCCAGAGGCGATAGCGGTACTGCTCGCAGTCGGAAAGAACCGCGCCGGCCTCGCCGTCGACGGTCTGCGTGGTCAGGTGCTTCATGCTAGGATTTCCTCCATATGGCTCTCCGACATCCATACAGGGAGGCGGAAATGGCGATAGTAGAGGACGACAACCAAGAAACCGAGTTTTGGGAGGCCGTGCGCATAGCGGCGGACGCTCGTTACCAGGCCGAGCAGGCTGCGAAGATGCGACGGACTATCGGCTGGGCCTTGGGACTTTCTATCGCAGGTCTGTGCTTGGCGCTTGTAGCTCTCCGACGACACCAGAACACTGTGCGGCTGTTTGGCTTGGGTGAGGGGAAGGAGAATGATTAGCGGCTTTCCGCTCACTCTACTACCCATCTGAAACGATGGGAGGTTGCTATGTCGAGCCATATCTTGGTCGACGAAGGGGATTACCACTGCCACTGCACGGTCTGGGAGTCGCATACCGGGATTTGGCAGGCATCGGTATTGTTCGAGCGCAAGATCGATCACACGAATGAGTTCATCCCTGGCTTGCGGCACAAGATCAAAGCCCAATTCAGTAGCAGGGAAGAGGCGATGCGCGAAGCCATTGCCTACGCAAAGGCTTGCGTCGAGAACACTCAGACAGGGCTGTAATATGGTGTCGCCGGTCATTGCAGGACCTCCTTGGCAGCAGCAGCGGGGCGGCGCAATACTGCCGGGAGCCAGCTGTTGAGGATCGTTAATTCCGCTAGCGGTGACCGCTATATCAGCTAGCAATCACATGGCTGTAAACCATTGATCTATATTGCGAAACGGCCGTTCAGTGGCGATTTTTGCCGTTGTGCAAGAGCAACGCCATTTTCCGTCCATGTCCAACGATTCCGCTAATACGGCGCGGCGGATCATTAATTCGGCTAACACGGGCCACGCCGAGCCGGTGTCGGCGAAATTCTATTGCTGGCCGGGCAGGGCGGACGGGGAGGGTGATAGTTCGGTGGAGCCATGCGTATGACCTCGCGAAAGATCGGAAAAATAGGGGTATTCTGGCGATCCGCGTTCACGCCACGACCTGCGCGCCAGGGAGATCTCCATTGAAAGCACTCGCGAGCATCGGCAGGAGAAGAGCGTTTTTCCTTCATCTATCCTGGCTGGCACCCACATTTGCGGAATTTGAGGTCGCCATTAGCCGAAATAGCGATCTGCAACAACAACAGATGACGAGGATTACTAGGCTGCCCGGGGCTAAAACGCAATTAATCGCCAGCATTTTGATCCCGGCTCAAATTAATAAAGGCTTGGCAGAAATATGGGGATAACTCGCGCTTGGCATCCCTCCGATCCAGCAGTGTCCCGGCATCTGCTGCCGGTCACCATCCACGACGCTGTGGTCGGCGACGGCCTTGCGTTGAACCCGGGCGGGCTCGCGTGTGTTCGTCATCGTGCCGACGCTTGTGTACGCAGCCCTGGAATCTGTGGTCGCCCGACGTCCGCGCCGACAAGGCGGGCGCCTATCCCAGTTCAGCTGGGTTTCGACGCGGTTTCGGGGCGAGATAACGCGCGCGCCGCACGTTGGGCTTGCAGTCCGTGCGCCCGCTTCGCATCGGCCTGGGCCACGTGTCCCGCCGCCTGACCCGCCAGATCCACGCGCGGTGCGCCTTCCACCAGGCAGGTCCAGTAGCGGGTGCCGCGGCACCAGGTGCGGATCGCGTCGCGCAATACCAACTCGGTCAGGCCAAGTTCCTGGGCGTGGGGGACGAGTTCCTCGAAGAGGCCGATCTTCAGCGGCACCTTCGGCGCAGGATTCTTCGGAAAGGTTTTGGGGAAGCGCTTTTGCAGCTTCACGATGGCCTGCAGCACCGGATCGACGGGCTTAACGGGCTTCGCTGGACGGGGCGAAGCCTTCGGGGGTGCGCGACGCGTCTTGGCCGGTGGCGCGGCCTTGGCTTGCTTTGCCAGTTGTTCTTTCAATGCCGCCAGTTGTTCGAAGCCCATCGTGCCCAGCCATTAAAAACGTCGAGCAATTGTAGCAGTCCCTCGCAATTCGCCGTGCCACCCACGCCGCGGCGGGGCATTGACCAAAGCAGGCATGCAGGCCAGACCGGCGCCCATCACACTTCGCGCGTCCACCCGATCCGGTGGCGTTCCTGCGTGGCAGCAGCACCTGGTTTTCCGGGGCATCCAGGGCCAACGGTGGCCGGGGCCGGGCAGTGGACCGTGGCAGTGGACCCGAGTCGCAGTTCAAGATGATGAAGTACCGTCCGGACTTCCCGCGCGCTTCGGCTGATTGAGGATGCGCGCGCTCACTGCCAGGCATTCGTCGCCTGGTACAACACCGTGCATCGGCACTCGGGCATCGGATTCATGATGCCGCACAGCGTTCATTACGGGCACGCCCCCGTGGCCAGCAACTGCTCCGGGTTTGTGCCGCGGCCTTTGGTGCCCGGCGAAGACAACTGCAGGTTCAGGCGGCCATCATCGCTATGGGCCTCGCCGTCGCGCCCGCCTGCGGTGATATGGACTTTGCCGGAGTATTACAGCACTTTTTCGATACGGGTCATGATTGGCTCCTTGGTCATGCAGAGTGTCGGGGTTCAGGCGTAAGCGCCGTCAAGATAGGGGGTCGACGCTGCGGGCCGGGTCCGCCGAGGGCCCCGTGCGGTCCATGCCGGCCAGGGTACGAGCACCGCCGTAGTACGTGCGGGCGCCGTCGTAGTACGGATCAACGGCTCGCGCACCGTCCGTGAACGGATCGACAGCACGTGCCCCATCGCTGTACGGGCTGCGGGCCTCTTCCACCGAACGGGCACCGTCGGTGAAGGGGGCTCGCGCACCCACATGGGACGGTCCAGCTGTTGCCGATCGCTAATTCGGCCAGCGGTGACCGCTATATCCGCTAATGATCACATCGATCTAACTGATTGATCCATAAGCGATTTTTACTTCGTTGTGGCGTATATCACTGTTGTTCACAGGCAACGCGTTTTGGGACGCCGCGTCCACTAATTCCGCCAACGCAGTCGACTGTTCAGTAAATCGTCTAGTGTATGTAACTCAACATTAGACATGCGAATGGCTGCCTCACCGGCTGCGACGGTGGTCGTCAACGAGGCGATTTGGCAATGGAAACAGCGATGAGACGCCGTCAGAAGCGCGCGCGGGCAATCCTACGAGGTCGGTCGCGTGTCGTTGCGTGGCGTTGGCCACTGGAATTTCTGGGACTTGCGATTCAGGCCGTCGCGAAACGCAAGTCCGGTAAATTCCATGCGCAGCCACTGCGTGACCAGACCGGCCGTGACGGGCTGATTCATGCGCCATGGTGCGACCGCGTTCATCGGGAAGGTCTCGACAAGCACCAGACTCAGCAGTTGGTTCAAAGTCCAGGCCATCGAGCGAATTTGCATCCACAACTCCAGCACGGTGCGCGATTGCTGCCAGAGATTGCTCACGCCGAACCAGCGCTTGAGATTGTGAAACAGCGGTTCTATGCCCCAGCGGCGCGCGTACAACTGCACGATCTCCTGGGCGCTCAAGTCCGTTTCGCTCGCGAGCAGCAGACGGGGCTTGGTCCAGGCCTGTTTCTTCGCATCGAAGAACTGGCACCAGACGGCACGCACCAACGCGCCCTTGAGGAAGCGCGCGCGGGCCTCGGCAGAGCGCAGGCGAACCTGCTGGTCTTTGCCATAGAGCGGCATGCGCAGTTCGATCGCGGGCAGTGCTTCGATGGCCTCGGCGTTCAGGCGCTCGCCATAGATGCGCTTGCGACCACGTCTGGGTGTGGTTGGCGGTGGCGGCACGAGAAACAGCGCGGTGTCGATGCGCGCCTGTCCAATCACGTGCATTTGTCTGCGCAGCAAAGGCAATACCAGGCGGGCGCGCATGAACCACGAATCGAACAGTACGCGCACCGGCTTGTTGGCCACGCCCGCCAGAGAGCGGACCAGCACCAGCGCGATTTTCAGCTTGTTGCGGTTGCCGGTGTTTGGCACCAGCCGCGAGAGAATTGGCAGCACCAGGTTGACCCCGCCGTTGCCCAGCGCGCTCACGCCCAGCGTAACCCAGCACTGGGCCCGTATGAATTGCGGCCGATTGATCTTGCGGCTGTGGTCGTGGCGATACGCGCAACCGGGCGCCTGCTCCGAGGAGCGCGGCACCAGTGTATCGTCGATGACCAGTGTCAGCACATCGCATGGCAGCACTGTGAGCACCAGCAAGAACAATTGGCGGGCCAAACGCACGGTGCGCAAGCTGCCGCGCCCGAGAAGCTTGTAGTAGGTCGTCCAGTGCCTGCGTCGCGCGATGGCGCTGATAGCGCGCGTCACCCAGCCTTCTGGCGAAACCATACAGCCGCACAGCAGCTCGACAAAGCTCCCGCGAGAGCGAATTGGCACGGCCAGAAGCAGAAGGTTGATCCATTCGGACAGACACAGTCGTACACGGTTGGACAAAGACATGGGCAATCGCAAGAGGACCGAAAACGATCCTCATTGGCCGCCGCGCTGCTTGCGCTAAAACCCGCGCAAGCAGCGCGGCGGCCACACGATCATTGCCCCATGTCAAGCATTTTTCGATTTCTTGAATCCGTTTCCAACCCGCTCGTTGAGCGGGCCTGAATGTCTAAAGTTGAGTGTATGTAAGACCACGGTCTTGAACATGGCGATGAGGATTGCAACGAAGCGCGAACTGGCGATTGCGAGGGTCTTACGTCCGCTTGGGACGGCTCCTCTCTCGCTCAAGCAAGCTGAGAACGCTGGCAAATTGCTTGGAATCCATTGGGCTACGGTTTATCACTTGCGCCGCCGCTTCCTCGCGGATCCTGTGGCGAGCGCGTTGATACCTAATGACCGAGGTCCAAAAGTGGGGAAGCTGCGTCTAGCAGCGACTGTCGAGGAAATCGTGAGTGAGGTGCTTACCGATTGGCTGCCGCGACAGCTTCATCTCGCTCATCCGCTTTTCGAGCTCGACGTCGAAATCCGGAAGCGATGCGCAGCGGAAAATGTTCGTTCGCCAAGCAGATCTACCATTTCGCGGCGCTGGGCCGCTCTTCGGAAAGAAGAGGCCCTTCGGCTCGCAACGCTGCCGGGTTCTGAGATTCCGCCAGGTCATCTTGTGGCGCGCTGTCCGATGGATATCGTGCAGATCGATCACACGCTGGCCGATTTGATCCTGGTGGACGATACATGCCGACGCCCAATTGGTCGGCCATGGCTAAGCATTGCCCTTGACGTCTCGACAAGATGTGTCGTGGGCATGTATGTGGGGATGGACCGCCCCAACGCGGCAACGGTCGCGTTGCTACTGACCCGCGTTGTCTTGCCAAAGGATGGCTGGCTCGCCAGCGTCGATGTTAGCGCCGATTGGCCTATGCACGGTATTCCACAGCTACTTCACCTCGATAATGCGGCCGAATTCAAAAGCAGGGCATTGCGAGCGGGGTGTCGGGAGTACGGTGTTGAACTGATGTACCGACCTGCAGGAAGGCCGTACTTCGGGGGACATATCGAACGCTTGATGAGGACCATCATGGAACGTGTCCATAGCCTGCCAGGGTCGACTGGATCGTCCCCCAAGGGGCGCAAGGCCCGACCGCCGGAAAAGGAAGCCTCCTTGACGATCCGGGAGTTTGAGCGGTGGCTAGTTCTCGAGATTGCGGAACGCTATCACCACAACGCACACCGCGGGCTGCAGGGAGCCACTCCGTTTTCGGAGTGGGCAGCGGCGGGTAGGAAGACGCCTCCACGCTTACTTCCCAATGCGGCGCCTGAACCACTGCGCTTCCTAATCCAGTTCTTGCCGATGACCTATCGGACCGTGCAGTCAGATGGGCTGACGCTGTTCTACCTTCGATACTGGCACCCAATATTCGCAGCCTGGCGGGCGGCAAAGCAGAAAGTTATTGTAAGGTACCATCCTGAGGATCTCTCTAGAATCTTTGTCGGTGTCGACGGAAAGCACTACGTTGAAGCGACATTTGCGGACCTGCGCCGTGGCCGAGTGTCATTGTGGGAGCAGCGCAGTGCGTTACGGCGCTTACGATCCCAAGGCAAAGAATATGTCACCGAAGGAAGGGTATTTGACGCGATTGACGAACAGCGTCGGATTGTCTCCCGCGCGGGATCGCAAACATTGGGGGCAAGCCGTCAAGGCGAAGCGCTGAAGGAACTGGCACCTCAGATTCTTGGCGAGGCGCCAAACCTGATGCTTGCAAATGCATTGGACAAGCGGTCTGAGCCGGCAGTGGATTACAACAAGCCGCCCTCAGTGTTCAATGTCGAGTTCCTGTAATCGCGATGCGCGCGCTGCTAACACATCTGCTACCGGCCGCGAGAGAACTGGCTCAGTGCGACGATGGTGTCAGAATTAAAGGCTTGGCACGTAACCATTGGATAGACTACCCGCGCGCTACCCAAGCGCTGGAGATTCTCGAGCGTCTCCTGCAAACACCTCAGCGAGAGCGTATGCCGTGCCTGTTGCTGCACGGAGATTCCAACATCGGGAAGACGCAGATTGTCTCGAAATTCCAGCGTCGTCATCCGCCCGAGTATGACGAGGAGAGGGGCGTCGAGTTGCGAAGCATTGTTGCCATGCAGATGCCACCGACACCCGAGCAGCCCCGGTTCTATTCTTCATTGCTCTTTGAACTGGGCGCTCCCTTCAATGTGGCGGCAAGGCTATCTGCACTTGAGAACCTGGGTCGCGCACTGCTTCGAAAGGTTTCGGCGCGCATGCTGATCGTGGACGAGGTTCATCACTTGCTGGCCGGCAACTATCGGGAGCAGCGCGCATCCTTGAATCTGCTGAAGTTCCTCGCCAATGACTTGAAAATCGCTGTTGTCCTAGTTGGCACTCAAGACGCCGTCATGGCGCTCCAAACGGATCCCCAGATGGTCAGTCGATTCGCCCGTCTCGAGGTGCCGAGATGGCAGGAGACGGAGGCATTTCGCTCTCTTCTTGCCGCCTTCGAGATGATTTTGCCGCTTCGACGTCCGTCGAATCTCGCACGGCGAGAGACGGTACATGCCATTCTGACTGCAAGTGGAGGGCTAACGGGGGAAGTGTCGCGCGTCTTGTCTGTTTCCGTAGAACTCGCGATCCGGGATGGGCAGGAGGCCATCGACGTTGGTCACATAGAGAATGCAGCGCGAACCCTGCTCTCCTGAGGACGTCAGGCCTTGGCCCGTTGCTCCGCGTCCATTCGACGACGAAGCGTTTGGCGGTTGGCTCGGTCGCCTGGCCGCAAGGTATCAGATCAGTGTTGACCAGTTGTGGCAGATTGGCAACCTTGGTGCGTTTCCAGCGTTGACCAATACTGGCTGGCTTCTATTCCCCCGATTGACGAGCAGGCACTGTGCCGCCTTGCGCTGCTGACTCATATTGGTATCCCAAGGCTCGAGGCACTTCAAACACCTATGGCGTGGGTGTCAGACCGAGATCGGCTCCCATACTGTTTCGACTGCGTTGTTCTGAATCCCGTCGATGTTTTCTCGCCTCGCTGGAAGCGGGATTGGCTAGATCCGCACACGGCTGTTTGCCAAGTCGCTGGCCATAGACTGAATGCGCTCCCGCCATGCACGCTACGCATCTGCCGCAACCTCACGGCGGTGCTCCGTACGATTGGCAAGCGTCAGCGCAAGGGCGGGTAAAAGCGTTCAGATCTCTGCATTGGCGGAAATTGTGACCGCCATTGGCGGAAATAGCGATCTGCAACACTTGCTCATCCGTCCGCCGTCCCGGCAGAACTAAACCGCGCTGGCCGGGCGTCGGGAAAACGGATTCTTTCACGAACGTGAATATTCGTCGGGAGTGCCGGCGCCTGAGTCCAACCGAACCGCATCTTGCTTCGTGTGGGCTTGTTCCACGGTGCTGGGCTTCCCGCCGATCCGGTGCCGTTCGTGCGTGGCCGCATGCCCGGCATCGTCCTCCGGCAGGTAGGGCGAGTGGCCAAAGGCAGGGGGCAAATCCGGCGGGATCGGAGAGCATTGCGTACTGACTCCATCGGGGAACCTCCATGCGTATCCTGATCGAGACATGCATTGACGGGGAGCGGCAGCAGTTGACCGATCATGCGCGTGATGGGTATGTGCCTGGATCGTACCCGCGCTAGGCGACCGGCCAGCGTTGCCTTCCTGCAGTGAATATCCAGGGCAATCACCGCACCATATGCGGCGAATAACTTGCGTCCGCGGAGAAAGCAGATCATAATCTCCGCATGGAAAGCGGAGATTACACATACATCTGGCAGGCCGGTGACTGGCCAAGCTGGCACTACGATCTGACTGCCCTGGCAGGGCCTATGGCCGAGGTGAGTCGCGCCCAAGGACTGCTGACGGGGCGCTTGGCGGATGTCGGCATGGCTCTGCGCGATCAGGCGAGTCTCGCGGCGCTCACCGAGGACGTGGTCAAGACCAGCGAGATCGAGGGCGAACATCTCAGCGTTGCATCCGTGCGTTCGTCCATCGCGCGCCGCTTGGGCGTGGACATCGGCGCACTGGCCCCAGTCGATCGTCACGTCGAAGGCGTGGTTGAAATGGTGCTCGATGCGACCGCCAATTGCCTTGCACCGGTCACCCGGGAGCGATTGTTCGGCTGGCATGCCGCGCTGTTTCCCACCGGCTACTCCGGCCTTGCCCGGATCAAGGTCGGTGGCTGGCGTGACGACACAAGCGGTCCGATGCAGGTGGTGTCCGGCCCCGTCGGCCGACAACGTGTGCATTTCGAAGCACCGCCAGCCAATCGCCTGGAAGCCGAAACAAGCCGATTTCTTGACTGGGTCAATGGCGCATCGAACGATCCACCTCTGCTCAAGGCAGGCCTCGGCCATTTGTGGCTCGTTACCTTGCATCCGTTTGACGACGGCAACGGCCGTATAGCCCGTGCGATCGGCGACCTGCTGCTGGCGCGCGCCGATGGCAGCCCGCAGCGTTTCTACAGCCTGTCGGCGCAGATCCAGCGGGAGCGCAAGGTCTACTACGATATCCTGGAGCGGACCCAGAAGCGGTCGATGGATGTCACCGAGTGGCTGGCCTGGTTCCTCGATACGCTGCATCGCGCCCTCGATCAGGCGCAGGACACCCTTGATGCCGTGCTGATCAAGACGCGGTTCTGGCGGCGCTGGGCGACCACGCCACTGAACGAGCGGCAGGTGAAATTGCTCAATCGGCTGCTCGATGGCTTCGAAGGAAAGCTCACCAGCTCCAAGTGGGCGGCGATCGCCAAATGCTCGCCAGACACCGCGCTGCGCGACATCACTGATCTGCTCGCACGTGGCCTATTGCGGAAATCGGATGCAGGCGGGCGCAGCACCAGCTATGAGTTGAATGAACTATCCGAGTAGGCACGCCTGTGGGAAAATGACTTGGCTCGTGGGTGGAGCTGTGCCTTCATGGACTCTTGCCGACGCATTCGGAAGGAGACCAAGATGGGTTTCGTTCACCTCAAGGGAGTAGCCAGAAAACAGCGAGGGCAAATCCGGCAGATAATGCGGGCATTGTGTACTTAATGGGCAGGCTGCTGCTACGCAGGATCGCCCGTCTTGAATTATCAAACGGGTTCTCTCGTCGGGGCTACCACCGCCGCCTCGCGAGGCCACAGTGGCGGGCGGTCGACGAGCACGGCGCCGAACGGGACGTCCTGTTGCAGAAGCGGCGCGACTAGCTCACAGCCAGATTCGTTCCTGTTCCGTGCCTCGCAAGATCGTCCCGCTTCAATATCGGCAAGTTGACAGTGCCCTGACTACGCAACATCCGTTTTACGGACAACAGGAAGGCTCCAGGAATAGCGGAGGGCAAGCAGGCGGATTGCGAAGCAGATGGACGCCGCAAACCAAGGCGTGACTGCCACCCCCATTCCATGAATTGTCCAAGAACTTGTATGGCTGCGCCAACCAGTGCGGCGAGTGCATAGATTTCCTTCTGCAGGATGATCGGTACGCGATTGAGCACCACATCCCTCACCACGCCACCGCCGACAGCAGTCACCATGCCGAGAACGATGGCAACCTCGATGTTGTGGTCAAGCAGCAGCGCCTTGTGTGCACCAACGACCGCAAAGAAGCCCAGTCCAAGCGAATCAAAAAAAACGACAGGATGCTGAAGGCTGTCAACGATTGGACGCGCCCAGATTGCCATCGCCGAGGCAAACACCGAGGTCGCGAGATACCGCCAATCTGAAATGCCCACCGGCGGTAACGAGCCTAGGCAGAGATCCCGAACGATTCCTCCGCCACAGGCCGTCATATAGCTGATCGCGACGACACCGAACAGATCGAGGCGCTTCTGTTCAGCAGCAAGAGCTCCGCTGACTGCAAAAGCGAAGGTACCGAACAGGTCGACCAAGGCAAAGAGACTGTGTTCCATCATGCCGCTTGCTGACCGCAAAGCCACGCAGATGCCGCCGTCAGCATGGCCTGCAGCCCCGTTTCCAGCGTTGGGTGGATGACCGGTGCGAACTTGGGCGAATGATTGCTCGGTATCTTATTGATTTGCTTTTCCTTCTTGGCCTGTGCATACACACTGGGGTCGGTACCGCCGACGAACCAGAAAACGTATGGCACATTCCACGTGCGCCCGAAGATGCTGAAGTCTTCGCTGGCAGACGCCGGAGCCGTCTCGTAGGCCTGGTCGCCAAACTGCGCTTTGAAGGCTGCCGCGATCTTCTGGGTCGACGCATCGTCGTTTTCGGTTAGCGGGTAACTGCTGAGAGTGGTGAACTCGGGCGGCCGCTCGGCATTGGAGGCATTGCACTCAGCGCAGCAAATTCGCTTGACGGACGACAGCATGTACTCGCGCACATCTTCGTCGAAGGTGCGCATATTGAGCTTGATCGTGGCATCGTCAGGAATGATGTTCTCCTTGGTGCCGGCCTGCAGCGAGCCAATGGTCAACACTGCGTTGTCCAGTGGCGAGATTTCACGCGAAACGATGGTTTGCAGGCGTAATGTGGTGGCGGCGGCCATGATCACCGGATCGATGGCGGTCTGCGGCTGTGAGCCGTGTGACCCGCGACCGAATAGTTTGATCTTCAAGCTGTCACCGGCTGACAGGATGACACCTGGGCGGTAGCAGACCGTTCCACTCAGTCCCACCATCACGTGCTGCCCCAAGATAATGTCTGGCTTGGGGAAACGCCCCTCCCCCAATCCTGAACCATGCTCGCTGCACCCCGACCGACTTCCTCGCCGGGCTGAAATACGAGCATGACAGTGCCTTTCCAGGCGTCCCGATGCCCTGCAAAAATGCGCGACGCCCCCATTAGCCAGGTCACGTGCAGGTCGTGTCCGCAGGAGTGAGCCACGCCTACCTCCACACCGTCTTCATCTTTCGCCTTGACGGTGCTGGCATAGGGCAGGCCCGTATTTTCCGCCATGGGTAGCGCATCCATGTCGGCGCGCAGCATTACGGTGGGGCCCTCGCCATTGCGCAACACGCCGACGACGCCTGTGACGCCCACCGCGCGTGTCACCTGGTAGCCCAGCGTTTCGATGTAATCGGCCGCGAGCTTGGCGGTGCGAACCTCCTGCATCGACAGCTCTGGGTGCTGGTGGATATCCTTGTAGATGGTTTCGAGTTCCGCCAGCAGCTTGCCGCCGCAGGTGGTCAGGGCTTGGACGAGCGGATTCATGGCAACCTCCGGATTGTGAACATATCGGATGCCTTACGCCATCGCGCAACAGCCATCCCGCTTGGCAGGGGGGATATATGAAGTTGCAGTATAGTGCTCAATGTACCCATCCGTGATGTAGGATTCTTCGTCGCAGCTGCCAGACAGACGTTTGGGATCCGGTTCGAACTACTCATGATTGTGTTATCAACGGCCGCGTAAATGTCACTTTGGCGACAGTTTGCAATGGCAACTCATGACCACGTGAAGTGACGCGGGGAAGGACGAAATCTTCGGCTGGCCATCCCGCCGCATTGGCAGAATTTGTGGACGCTATTAGCGGAAATAGTGGTCCTCAACAGCAGATTCACGCCGAAGGAAATTCGGGTCGATGCGCAGCAGAATGAGGGGCCAACGCAGCAGGAGTGAACAGGCTGCGGCACGGGTGAAGCGACGATGTAGCGTGATGGCTTCAGCGCAGTGCACGCTGGACGACTGCTATTGCGGCAATGACAACGCAGGTGAATGCCAACAGCGCAAACAGATTGCTGGTGGAAACCAGCGTCGCTTGCTGGTCGATCAGTTGCGACAACCGAGCAAGTTCGGTCTGGTCGATCCCCTGCGGGAAGTCAAACGGCGTCACCTTGGCAATCAGTTGCGTGCGTGCCAGGACCTCGCCAAATTGCAACCAAAGGCTCCCAAGTCCTGTTCCTCCTGCTGTGGCAATCTGTCGCACGATGTTCTTGAACTGGTAGCCATGGGCGAAATCGTCAACGTTAAAATCCGCCCACGTGAGGCCCGCTACCAGCATTAGGATGAATGGCGTCGTCAAGCTTTGCAAGGCAAGCGCGGGCAGTAGCACGTTAATCGATGCGCCCGGCATCAAGCGCTGTGATAGCAGCCAGGCTGATCCTGCGAACAACAGGTAGCCAATCGCAATGTAGCGCCTCGCACCAACCAGATGCGCGCTGCCGAAGGTGAAAGCCAAGGCTGCGGCAAAGCCTATCAGACTGGTCGTGGTCAACACCATGCCGGTGGTCTGGAATGTAAAGCCTAGCCCGCCCTGTAGCATGGTGGATACCACATAGGTCCACAGCCCATTCAGGAAGTAATAGATCGCGTAAAAGGCCAGCCCGACCAGAAAGCGGCGACCTAGCAGCAGCTCGGGGTCAAGCCAGGGGTCGGGGTGCCCGTGCAAGTGAGCGAAGGCAGCAGCAAAGAAAACCAGGCCGATAATTGGGGTAAGGGCAATTGAGGGCGAACTGGCCAGTTCATAGAAGCGCAGGTCGCCCAGTCCGTGCAACAACGTTAGTGCACCGGCGCCGAGCAGGATGACCGTCACCCAGTCCATGTCCTGGACATCGACTTCCCACGGCGCGCGTGTGGCGGTAAGCCGCTTCGGATAGGTCGCCAGCACAAAGATCAGTGTCAGCAAGGCGATCCCCCTGAAGAATGAAGACCATCTGCCAATTCGCACTTTCTACGAGTTGCGTCGTGATCCATGGAGCCAGGGCGACCAGGCCCATGGAGCCAATATTGAAGCCGATGAAAAGCGGGCGTCGCTCCTCGCGCGCTGCGGCGATCTGGATGATGATGCGCGAAGCCGCAAACAGCCCCCAGCTCCGAATCCCTGGACAGCACGCGCAAGACTCAATTCCAGCGAATTACGAGAGAGTGCGCACAGCACAGCGCCGAGGCCGGCCACTGCCAGGCCCGAAAGCGTGAACCCACGATAACTAATGTCGCGGGCCAGGCGGCGCAGCATCAGATTGGCGACTACCGCGGCCGCCGCATAGGAAGTCATGCTCCAGAGGAAATCTTCTGGCGAAGCATGCACCCCCCCGAATGTGGGTGCCCGCGACCCCCATCATTGCCGATGCCCAGAAGTCGACGCCGGTGGAACAGCCGAGCGCTAGCCCGATCAGATAGACCCGCACCGCGGAGAGGTCCGGATGCATGCTCAGCAGAGCCTTGCTAGACGTCATGGTGGTCGGGAAATCAGCTCAAGTGATTTTCAAATTATTTTCATTGGTTGTCTCCATGACAACCAGGCTAGTTTTCCGCCCACTGAACGCTGGCGGCTCTTAGTGCAACCCGGGACCTACCTTGTTCAAGCCGAACAGCATGACACCGAGGAATCCCGCCTCCAGGAAGAACGCGGTCAGCACTTCATAGGTGAGCAGGGGACCGGTGATGCCGCCGGCGAATTCAGAGAAGAAGCTCCAGTTGGTGCCGAACTGGTACGCCATCACGAGGCCGGAAACCACCCCCATCCCAAAGTTGACGGCGAAAATCTTCGACCAGAAGTGATAGAGATCGCGATACACCGTTTCCTGCGTACGGAGCCAGCAGCCCTCCAGTACAACAAGATAGCTTGCCATGCCAACCGTAATGGCCGGGAAGATGATGTGGAAGGAAATGGTGAAGGCAAACTGCGTGCGTGCTAGTTCGAGTGCCGTCAAACCGAACATATGGAGTCTCCAAGCCGCATCTCGCGTTGACCTTCGTACTGCGGGTCACTGGCGCATGCGACATTCACTTCAGCCAGCGGGCTTTGATTGATCTCCAACTGGCGTTGGCCGGCTCGCCTGTTCCGACAGAATGTGTTGGGCCGTCCGCAAGGCCATGGCGAGGCCGTTTTCCGTCGAGTTGCAGGTACCGGCAGTCGGTAACACTCCAGTGCTCACAAGAAAAAGATTCTCGTGGTCGTATGTGCGTCCCCACTGGTCGCAAACGAACTTTGCGGGGTCGTTACCCATGCTCAGCGTGCCGCAGATGTGCTGGTTGTTGGCGAAATCACCGTCCTTGCTATAGCGCAGATTGGTGCCACCCATCAGTTCGGCAACGCGTTTGAAATCGTCTTTCGACCGTTCTGCTCCTCTGCGTGTGTAGTCATCGATTGCATAGTGAGCCTGGGGTTTCGGGATACCCATTGCGTCCTTCTGATCACTCAGGGTGATCCGGTTTTCCGGGTGCGGAAGCACTTCTAGTACGTTCTTCAGGTTCATCTCCCGTGCCGCACTGTAACGCAAGCGCTTCTCGAACTCGACGCCATAGACTCCCGCACTGATCAATGCCTTCGTGGTGCCATCGACACGGGATATATTCGTGAAGTCCAGCCGGTATGGGGCGTGCTCGGAACGGAAGGCGCCGTCGCGCAGGGTGTTGATTGAGGTGGGACTCTGCGGTCCCCGTCCCAGCCACAGGTCCTCATCGGCGTCGAATGTGAGCGAGGTACTTGGGTGATCCATCAGGTTCCTGCCGACCATGTCGCTGCTGTTCGCCAGGCCCCTGGGGTATTTGTCGCTGGCCGAGAGCAATAACAGCCTTGGGCTTTCGATCCCGTTGGCCGCGACGATAAAGGTCTTGCCCGTGACGCGATGAGATCGCTTGTCCGGATCGTAGTACAGCGCTGCAGTGATCCGCCCTTTGTCGTCGTGCTCCAGCTTGTAGACGTTGGCGCTCGTCAGGATCTTGACGCCGGCAGCCTCCGCCGAAGCTGCGGCGACGCCACCATTGTATTGCGCGTCGATCGGGCAGATCGGCTGGCAACTGTTGTTGCCGCAACACGGTGGTCTGCCGTCGTAGGTGCGGCTGTTGCGCGCTGTGGTATTGCTGACCACTTCATAGGCCGGGGCGAGCCGTTCCCGAATCCGACGCATGGCCCATACTTCCGCTACTGGTTCCATCGGAAACGGTTTGCTGCGTGGCGAGCCGGTATTGGGCGCTCCCGAGACGCCCATGATTTCCTCCGCTTCCTGGTAGAACGGCTCGAGCTCATCGTAAGTGATGGGCCAGTCGACGCCAACACCATATAGGCTCTGTATCCGGAAATCGTTCGGTACATTGCGCCAGGCTTGCGCAGCCCAATGCCAGGTGCTGCCACCATACATCCGCATGTATTCGGCGGGGTAGGGGTAGGGCCCCGCTTGAATCAGGTGCCCATTGTCCTTGGGCTGGTAAATCGGGTGCGGTGCCCATGGGGCGGGCGGATAGGGCGACATCCAGTCGCTCCTGCGCGTGGAGTTCCGAAATCGTGCAACGATTTCTGCGCGAGTGATACGCGGCCCCGCCTCTAGGATCAGTACGGAGGCGCCACTCTTGACCAGTTTTCGCGCGGTCAGCGAACCGATGATCCCGGATCCAATGACGACAAAATCAGCAGAGGACTGGTCAGCCATTTTTCGCTCCTGCGTTCGGCTTCGCTGCCCAACTGCCATACACGCCATAGCAGTAGGTCGGAGGTTTCAAGACATCCGAGACGATGACGGCGTTGAGTGCGTTCTCATACGCGAAGGTTCGCACATTGTCTCCACTGCCAACCATGCCCAGGAACCACGCCGTCGCAATCTTGCGCGGTACGGCGGCCAGCGGCGACTGCTCGCTGTCCAGCACTTGCTGTAACTGAAGCGGGTCGATATTGCGCTCGTTGATCAGGGCTAGCAACTGGCGAGCGTCTGCGGGGAATTTGGCATCGTCGTCGGTCAGCGCCTGATACAGGCGCTTTGCCAGTGCGCCGTCAAGTGCCTGACGCCCCGCTATGATGGCGGATAGCGCGAGAAATGCACCCTGGTCGCCATCGGCTACGGGCTGGGCCAGCGCCCAGGGAATCAGCGAAGCTGTATAGGTAGAAAGCAAGCCGGCCAGTAACGCCCGGCGCGTGCGATTGGGCTCAGCGTCCTTGGTCGTCATTTGTTCGCGAGATTCCATAGCGATACCCGTCAAGGAAAGGATTGCTTCGCCTCCTGCGGAAGCGATTGACGCCCGGCTTGCTCAAAAATTATGCACGATGCCAAACATGCCAACAAACTGATTGCTGCCGGAAGCCGGCGTACTATTCTGCGAATCGCCCACGGTCGCCGTGGCGTTGACGATCTGTCCACGGCCGGCCGCACCGAGCGTCTGCCCGCTAGCGTGCTGGTAGGCCTGCAGCGCGTATAGCGCAGTCCGCTTCGAGAAGTGATAGGACTCCTTGAGCGACACCTGGTGATAGCGGGCGCTATCGGAAATGCCGTTCGAGGCACTGGCGCGCGTGTAGCTATAGCCGATGGCGGCGTCGAACTGCGGGGCGATATCGAAGTGGGCGATGGCGCCGTAAGTGTTGAATACAGCGGTGTCGGTAAAGAGTGAATTATTTCCGGGCTTGAACCGCACGTTTGTGTAAGTGAGTCCAAGGAGCGCCCGCCCGAGCTTGTATGTAGCCGCCGCGCCAACGTGCTGGACATCATGCGCGGACACAAAGCCGGTAGTGACCGATGAGGATCCGTAGCTGCCACTTGCATTGGGATCCAGCGCCTGCACGTTTCCGGTGTTGTACAAACGCAGATAGGCTGCCCCGATGGCAAACGGCCCATTTGCGTATTTGATACCCGAGCTGATGGAGCTGCCGCGCTGCAAGGTTCCAGGTATCTCCCCAAAGGCGTATTGCACGGCTGCGCTAAAGCCGGAAAGCAGGGGGTGACGTACTGGACAGAATTGTTGAGGCGGACAGTGGTATCCAAGGCGTCGAGATCGCCAGGATGCGCGCCTGTCGCGCCGGTCAGATACCCAACTGGACCGAGCCCGCCGAGTATTTGGTAGTAGGCGGAGTACTGGCGACCTAATGTCAGCGTCCCGGCACGCGTGTCCTGCAGGCCTACAAAGGCCTGCCGGTTAAATATCAGGCCGGAACTGGATTCCTTGCCCGAGTCGATATCAAAGCCTTCCTGCAGATCGAAAATGGCCGAGGTCGTTCCGCCGAGGGGCTCGCTACCGCGCAGGCCGAAACGCGAAGCCGAGACATTGCCGCTTCGGGTATAGAAATTGGAGTGGCCTTGCTGATTATTCGCATAGACAAGGGCATCGTCCACAATGCCGTACAGCGTGACGCTGCTTTGCGCGCTGGCCGACGCGCCAGTAAGGCAGAACAACGCGATAGCTGTGGCCTTGAGCAAATGGGATGGTTTCATCATCTCTCCAGGTGGCCTCCGCAAATACGCCAGTTTCACGTTGACGGTTCGCCCCACTGCCGTCATGCCGGCCCTGCATCAGCTTAGGTTGACCTTCTGCGCCTGCGTCGGACGACGAAAAATATCAGGCCGATGACAACAATTAGACCTACCGCCATGCTGACGCGGGCGAGGGCGACAAGACTCGAAGGCGCTCCGCCCTGCCGCAACGATTTGACTTCATCGGCTGTGACGACCGCCTTGGGATTCCCGTAGCGTTGAGTCAGGTAGGACGCCAGCGTGGCGATTTGCTGGTCGGAGAGTGAATGGGCGAATCCGGGCATCCGCAGTTCAGGCGGATCGACCTGGCGCTGAACGCCGTCCAGTATCACCATGACCAGATTGTTGGCCTTGGATCTGCCAAGCGCCGCATTGTGAAACAACGAGGGCAAGCCTCCGTCAAAACTGCCTTCCGCGTGTGCCTGGTGGCAAGTCGCACAATGGGCGTCGTAGAGTTGGGGACCGGTCATCCGGTTCAGGTCAGTGGGCAAGGGAACCCCGCGAATACTGATCAGATCGTCCGCCTTGGCACCCCATGAAGAGGCTGCACGGGTATCGGCGGCGTCGTGGATCGGGGGCACGCTCTTCAGATAGATCGCGATAGCATGCAGGTCGGCATCGTTCAGATGTCTCAGGCTGTGATCAATGGCTTCTGCCATGGGTCCGGCGGCCTGTGATTTATTCATGGCGTCACCGCTGTGCAGATAGCCGGCAATCTCCTGCTCGTTCCAACTCCCGATGCCACTGATCGCATCCGACGTGATGTTCGGCGCATACCATGTTCCCACATCACCTCCACCGAACTCACGAGCGCTATCTTCGGCCATCATGAAATTACGTGGGGTATGGCAGGCGCTGCAGTGCGCCAGCCCGCGGCTCAGGTAGGCGCCGCGGTTCCACTCAGCGCTTTTGCTCGGGTCGGAGCGGAATGGCTTGTCGTCGAGGAATAGCAGATTCCAGGCCGCCATCGACAGACGGATATTGAAGGGGAAGGGCAGGGCAGTGGGGTCGGGTGCGGCATCTACAGGCGCTACGCCATGCATGAAATAGGCGTACAGCGCTGCCGCATCGTCATCGGTCACCAGCGCATAGGACGTGTATGGCATTGCCGGATACAGACGTTGCCCGTCTGCACGCTCGCCCTTGCGCAACGCGTCGGTGAACTGTGCAAGTGTATAGTTGCCGATGCCGTGGGTTTTCGACGGAGTGATATTCGTCGAAACAATGGCACCCAGGGGCGTTGGAAGTGACAGCCCGCCTGCATAAGGCTTCCCGGCTGGCGCACTGTGGCAGGCCACGCAGTCGCCTGCCGTTGCCAGGTATTGGCCTCGTTTGATCCGATCGGCATCGCCGGCGCTCTGTGCCTCGCTGTGCGATGCATATATACCTGAGAGCGACGTCATCACGTAACTCAGGACGAGGACAAAACGAGGCATCCATCGAATCGCATGCACCCTGATCGCTCCCGCTTTCAAGTGGGGAGTGGAATCCCCCTCAATGCGATTGAGCCTAGTGTAAGGAACGAAACTGTGCAATGTACGTTCCTCATTGTGGCGCCCGTTGTACGATCCGTAGAGGGCAACGCGACCATCTTTTATCACGATTGATCTCGCCTGCCTCAACCTGGATACATTTAAAGTGTGCGCCATTCAGGATCGACGCAGGAAAACCTTAACCCTGCGCAATCCGGGACAGACGTGAATTCGCCATGCGACCCCTATTCTCAGGGCGCTCGCACTGGGCCACGAGATCCATATACCGATGGGGCTCGCACCTTAAATCGCGACTATCCTTTCGATACATCCGGTCACGCGAATGATCACCGAAACCTGTTATCCAGGGGAGGTTGATGCGCTCAGGTCTGCGCAGGGCTTCTGACTGAGAGAGTGGCACGTCGCGCAGGGGATCTTCATTACGACCTGGCAGCATTTGGGGCGCCCACATACGCTTTAAGACGTAGAACGACGTGCCACGAGACTGTCTTTCGGCATGCCAACGCACAAGATCCGAGTGCGGCCGCGCGGCTCTTTCGACCGCGCTGGCCCCAGCCACGCTTGCAGGTTGCGCCGCGTTGGGCGGTTTCCACAGCACGCAGACTGTCACCGAGCCAGCCGTCTTGGTCCGTGCCCAGAGCCTACCCTCGCGGCACGGCCGATGGCCCTCGCTTGACTGGATCGGCCAGTTCAAGGATGCGCGGTTGCGCGGGCTGGTCGACGAGGCGGTAAGAGACCGCCCTAACCTGCAGACCGCGTTCTGGAGCGATCCCAGCTCGAGCACGCTGGCGGTTCGCAGGCCAGGCGAGTGGATGTACAGGTTGTTGCCGCGACAAGCGAAGACCTCAACCGGATCGTGCTCGCCGGAAAATTCCGCGCAGACCTGTATTACAAGCTCAATGTATATCCGGTCCCGATTCCACCGCTACGCCGACGCAGGGAAGACATCCCTCAGTTGACGGAACATTTCCTCGGCAAGTACAACGCCCTGTAGAAGCTCGACTTGGCATCAAGTGCGCGAAGCCGTTGGTCTCTCAAGGTCTGCCCATTTCAAGCGCTGGAGCGGAGTCGGTGGTCGACTATGTGATCGGTCAGCGCATGAAGAAGAACGGGCATATGCGTTGGACGATGTCGGGGCCCAATACACATGCTGCATGTGAGATGTGCCATCCTCAACGGTGAGGACATACACAAGTTCAGGCGTTGGTACCCGCCTGACAAAACGTGCAGGCCGCGTGACTTATGACAAGCCGACGGCGGACAACGCCATGATGCTGTTCATCGACCACCAGATCGGCTTGATGGCTGGGCTGCGTGATTTCACGTCATTGTCCGAAATCAAGAGCAACGTGCTTGGCCTTGCGCGAGTCGCGAAGGCGATAAAACTGCCTGTGCTGCTCTCCTCGTCGAACGCCCAATGGCAAAATGGCGACACGTTGCCCGAACTCAAGGAGATTTTCTCGCCGGACCGACATTGTCAACTGCTACGAGGACCCTACCTTCCGCCAAGCACTTGAAGACCTGGTGGCAAAGACGGGGCGGCGGCACATCATCATCTCAGGCGTCACAATCGGAACCTGCTTCACATTCCCGACCCTCTCGATGCTACAAGATGGCTACAGCGTTTTCCCTGTGGTTGACGCCTGCGGCGCGTGGAACGCTTACGAGGCACAGGCTGCGATGTCTCGCATGGCGAATTCAGGTGCCTCACTGGCATCGACCTCGCACTGGCATGCGAACTACAGGCCGACTAGATGCGCCCGACTGCGAATGACATGTTGGCGCCCTTTATTCAGAACTTGCCCGAGTACGGCTTCGTAACTACAGAATTTCTGGAACAACGCAAATCAGCATGTCGTGCCAGACCCCTTCGGCATGGTCAAGTAACTGAAGAGAGGCCAATCGACACTGATGGGCGCCGGGGTATCTAGCGCTTGATCATCGCGGCGACGCGATGCAGCCGCCATCGAAACGCGCCGGTCAAGTTCGAACATTGTCGGTGCGAAGGTGCCGGCGTAGCCCGCTGCTTGGTGCTCGGTATTGAGTTCCCGTGCACGTGCCGTGCAGCGCTCGCCTTTGGGGCGATGCGTGCCCATGTCAATCGCTCTGCAAAGGGGCAGCCTTTTCTCCTGTCGCCTGTGCCGCGATTGCGCCCCTTAGCCCTCATCACGCGGGCCGCAGGCCTGAGAACGGGAGTCCCTTTAGCTAGTTCGGGTCCTTCGAAAGCGGCAACCCGCGAATGTTGCCCAAGTCATCCGTCCTGGGCTTCTAGCGGCTTGAAGGCGTACCTCGCAGCGCTACTATATAGAGGCAGGCTGCCGCACAGACATACCCGCTAAATCGGCCCAACACGTGTCTTCGCCTTGGGCTGGCCGACACATCAACTGAAACTGGGGGCGACTATGTTAAAGAGTTTGGCCATTCCGCTGACTTGCGTCACGCTGGGATCCTTCGGGATCGCTTACGCGCAGGGCGTGACTTCTCCGCGCGACCCATATTCGCAAGGAGCAGACACTGGTGTAAGGGATCCATATTCACAGGGGGCTCGCACCGGCAAATTCGACCCCTACACCGAGGGCGCGGATAAGTCCACGAAACAGGAGTTGGTGCCGAGTGCGAATGCGCCGCGCGATCCCTATACGCAGGGCGCAAACGCAGGGGCACGGGATCCGTATACGGAAGGCGCTCGCACCCTCAACCGCGATTATCCGTTCGACACATCCAGCCACGTGCAGGACCGCCGTAACCCGTACTTCCTGGGTCCCTAGCCTTAACGCCCTAGGTCCTTCTCCCGCCCAGGGCCGGGACTCCGGGTCTGCCGATGGTCGGCAGACCCGGGTGGCGGCCTCACCGGGCCGCAACCCTACGATCGGCAGCCTCCTGCCTCCTGCCTCCTGCCTCCTGCCTGCTGCCGGAATGGCCTACGATTTCCGGTGCTGACATCTCGACGAGATGTGTTCAGCGCACGCCCCCGTGGGTGGACAGGTGACCGATGACCAGCGGGAACGATTGAAAAAAGATTCTCAAGCCGCTTCTCAACCGACTACGGCGAAAGGCAGGCCTCTGCTGAGCCTCGATGTACCCTGCAACACTACACCAGTGGCTGCCGCGCTTTGCCGCGTTGCGCCGGCAGCCTTTTCGTTGACCTTCCACGAATCGAGTTTATTGAGGTTGGATTCCTGCGTTCTTTACCAGGGCCTTCCATTTCTTGGTCTCGTTATTTCCAAATTGACCGAGTTCCTCGGCAATCGCCGGATACGTCTCCAGCCCTGCGATGGCGAACCGCTGCTGCACGTCGGCAGCCTTCAGGTCTTGCAGAATGACTCGGGAGAAGACGTCGATGACGGGTTGCGGGGTGCCGGCAGGCACGTACACGCCATACCAACCAACCAGTTCGAAATCCCGATGCCGAGGCATGTTCCGACGGCTTGACGACCACGCAATTGCCGGCGGCCAGCGCCGGCGCAAGCTTGTTCGCCAGCAGCGCCAGCGGGGAATTCCAGGCTGTGATGAGGTCGACCACGCCGTATGGTTCCAGGGACAGATAGTCGAGCGTGTCCGGCTGGTCCAGGGGAATATGCTGACCGAAGAGCTTGTCCGCGTAGCCGGCGAAGTAACGCAGTTGCCGCCCGACCCAGACCATCTGCGGACGCGTTTCCCGTACGATCTTGCCGTTGTCAGTGCTTTCGATCCGCGAGCGAAGCCAGCTTCAACATCAGGGCGGCACGCTTCACGCCGGGCGTGTCACGCACGCCAACCGTTGCTAAACGCCCTGTTTGCCGCTGCGCCGGCCAGAGCGACATCCTCGGCACTGGCGTCCGGGATCTCTGCCCATACCTGGCCCGTGTAAGGATTGGTGCATTGCAGTATGCGACCGCCTGCGGAATCCACACGGTGGCCGTCCACATACAGCTGGTATCTCTGTATCACCCTTGTCTCCTGATTATTCGTCTGCCTTACGAGCGCCATATGCACATTGCTGCTGGTAATGTGCCGCGCCACGATCCAGCTTGCGCACCGAGTATATGGAGATGGGGAGAGCGGCGTCTAATACAGTTTTAAAACTTCAGTTATCTGCAAATGTCGCGCTTCAGGCGAGCACGCGTGAGCGTGCCAGCGCCCGCCACGATTACTGGAGCTAGGCGACGGCCACGAGTCTCCGGATGTGGCGGAAACGACGGCGTCATCGCGCACTCCTAGCGATCGTAGCTCCAAGAGCGCTGCGTACGGGATTCGCCGGGCTGGCCGACGCTATCGAGGGCGCCCGTCACACTCCGCGCTTCCACCCAATCCGATGCCGTTCCTGCGTGGCCTTGTGCCGCGCATCCTCTTCGCTGTGCAGGTAGGCGCTGGTGGTCGAGATGGACGAATGCCCGAAATTGTCCCTCACGAAGCGCAGGTCCACCTGCTGGTCCGTCATATGCGACCCCGCCGTATGGCGCAGCCAGTGCGCCGAGGCGCTGGCCAGCACCGCGGCCCGGCTTTCCCAATCCGGTCCGCGCGCGCGCAGGCGCTCGGCCGCCAGCGCGAAGATCTCCTTGAGCACCAGGTGCAGCGCGCCGCGCGACAAGGGTTTTTCCTTGCCAATGACCGGTAGCACGATGGGGCGATCCTCACCGGGCAATGGCATCGGCGGCAGGCCGTAGGCCTCGCGATAGCGCGCCAGCTCCACCATCATTTCGTCCGTGGCCGGCACCAGCCGCGTCTTGTCCCCCTTGCCCGTCACCTCCAGCCACCAACGCTCCAGGCCCTGGCTGTCACGCCGGCAAAAAACGCCCCCATGCGCGTGCTGGCCACCTCCGCCGCCCGCAAGCCCCCCAGGTACAGCACGGTCAGCAGCCAGCGGCAGCGCGCCGCGTGCAGGCGGTCGCGCTCGGTCGCACGTTCGAGCGTCCCCGGCATGGCGTCGATCGCGTCCTTGACCGCCTGCCACATGTCGTGACTCAGGTAGCGCGTGATACGCGGCTTGGCCGCGCCGCGCCGGCTGCGCGCCAGCGAGAGCGGGTTGCCGGCCAGGTAGCCGGCGTCGACCAGCCAGGCGAACAGGCCATTGAGGATCACCATGGTGTGGCGCGCGCTCACCGGCGAGAGCGGCCCGGCGAACGGCCGCCACGCGGGCGCGCCGCGCGCCAGCTTCTTGCGCGACGCCATGACCCAGCGCCAGGCCGGCTGCGGATCGGCCAGGAAGCGCTCGTACAGCAGCTGTTGAGGATCGTTAATTCCGCTAGCGGTGACCGCTATAGCCGCTAGCAATCACATAGCTGTAAATCATTGATCTATATGGCGAAACGGCCGTTCAGTGGCGTTTTTTGCCGTTGTGCAAGAGCAACGCCATTTTCCGTCCATGTCCAACGATTCCGCTAATGCGGCGCGGCGGATCATTAATTCGGCTAACGCGAGCTACGCCGAGCCGGCGTCGGCGAAATTCTATTGCTGGCCGGGTAGGGCGGACGGGGAGGGTGACAGTTCGGTAGAGCCATGCGTATGACCTCGCGAAAGATCCCAAAAATAGGGCTATTCTGGCGATCTGTGTTCACACAACAATCTGCGCGACGGTGAGCTCTCCATTGAAAGCGCCCGCGAGCGTCGGCAGGACAAAGGGCATCTTGCACCTTCATCGTAAATCCATCCTGGTCGGCACCCACATTTGCACAATTAGTGATCGCCATTAGCGGAATTAGCGATCTGCAACAGCTGCCCCCGTCGTACGATGACTGGGCGATCGCGCGCGGTCATTGGATCTGCGCACCGGTAAGCACACCCACTACCGGGAACCCGGGCTGGGCGAATACATGCTGTGTGACCAGTACTCGACAGGAACGCCTGCGCGCGTTCCTGCCATTCCGCTCGTCTGTTAACAGCGTGATGCTAGGATGCTTCCAAGCATTAGGAGATAGTCATGCAGCGCATTACCGAATATCGTGGGTTCGAGATTCACGTGGACTTGGTGAGCATATCGGAGGACATGTTCGATGCGTGGTTTAGTATCAGTGGCCCGTTTCGACCACCCGGTGTCGCAGCGATCGGGGAGCGCATCAAATTACACGGCGGGCCGTTTTCCCGTCGGTGGGCGCATCTGATTGCAGAATTGGCTGGCAGAGCCGCAATCGATGTCATTCTGGGTATCGAATAGCATTATGTCGCGTCGGGAAATGGTGGTACTCCATGAGGCCGTCGGATTCCATGGCAGCATTCCGTACCTCGCAGGCCCTCATGAGTGCCATGGCCTCGCGGATGGGATGACCCGGCACTCGCAGCGCGGGTGGAGCAAGTGATCCTCTTCTGCCGTGTGGCGCGTGCCAGAAAAACCGGATCATCCTGGCCGCTGAAGCGGCGCGGTCAGGTGGTCGGTTATCTCGGCGACACAACTACGCCGTCCTTCAGCGCACCAAAGAAGTCATCTGCACGGCATCACCGGCAGCATCCGTGTGAACACCACCAAGGGAATCTCAGCCAAGGCAAGCTGGAAGCAACACGGCAGGAGAAGGCGTTGCCGCTTCCGGGCGAGTATCCAATCGGGCAGGTGGTCATCTTTCACCTGCCGCTCCAATGGCATGCAGGATCTCATTCCGACTTATTCGAAGACAGGCGGCTTCGAGATCTTTCCTGAAATGCTGTACCCAATCGGTTTCATAGCCGATGGAATATTCCCTTGTCACCGGGTAGTACGTGAGAAGACGAGCGAAGATTCAGGGAGATGTGCGATGGCATCTCCATCTCGGCAAGCCGCGGCATCTCGCTATTCCCTCGCGAAGGCCTCAACTCACTCCACTGTGATTGTGAAAGACTTGGGTTTCCCCGGCGTGGCCTTGGGCAAGTCCACTCGAAGTACACCGTTCTTGTAAGTTGCCTTGGCTTGGTCAGCCACTACCGGGGCCGGCAGGGGCAACACGCGACGGAAGTTACCATAGGCGCATTGCATCACGCGCCAGCGGCCTTCCGTGCTCTCTCGGTCGAAGCGTTTCTCTCCACACACCACCAGGGCGTCGTCGCGCACTTCGAGGTTGATTTCCTGCTTTTCCATGCCCGGTACTTCCAGGCGCACCACCACGTGTTTTTCGTCTTCGAACACGTCGCCGCCCAGCATGGCCCAGCCCTGGGTCGGTAGATAAAAGCTGTTCTCGACTTCGCTCCTGCCAGGCAGATTGGCGTCTTCACCCGGTTTGAACCGGGTCAGCGCGCCGGCGGCAGTCTGCGTGAGATGGTGCCAGCCTTCGGCCAGGTTATCCCACAGAGAACCGAAACTCTCTTTCAACGATTCCAGTTTCATGTCAGCCCGCCTACGTGTGGGCAGCCATGGGCAATGCCCAAGGCCCGCTCGGCTTACATCACGCGATCTTGACCTCAATGCGGCTCGGTTGCGCATATTCGGCTTTGGGGATGCGCAGCTTGAGCACGCCGTGGTTGAACTCGGCCACCACCTTCTCGGCATCTAGTTCCTTGGAGAGCGTGAACACGCGCCGGTAACGCGGCAGGGAAACCTCCACGTAGCTGGCTTCCATGCCCTCCGGCTGATCCAGGACGACTTCGCCCTTGATGGTCAGGATGTCGCCTTCCACCTGCACGACCAGCTTGTCCTTGGGCACACCCGGCAGATCGGCGTACAGGGTGATGCCTGCGGCGTCCTCGTACACATTCACTGGCGGCATCAGGGCCGCTTCAGCGCTGCCAGTGTCGGCTTGTTTGGTGACAGCAGTATTTTCGCTCATGGCCAGATCCTCCTCGCATCACTGGATGCTGATTTGGCGCCGCTGCGCGGCTTCGAGGCGCTGGATGCTGATGTGCAGCACGCCGTCGCGGTACTTGGCTTCCACCGCATTGGGATTCACGTCGTCCGGTAGGCTCACCACGCGACGGAAGCGGCCGGCGAAGCGTTCATCGATATGCAGGGAGGTTTGCTCGTCCTTGTCAGAGAGATCGGGCTTGCGCTCGCCGACAATGGTCAGTACGCCCTTCACCAGTTGGACGTCGATGCTGGCCGGATCGGTGCCGGGGGCAAAGGCGTAGATTTCCACCGAGTGGGGTGTGCCGCCTACATTCATGGCCGGAAAACTGACCCGACCACGAATGCTGGGAGACAGCTCGAATGCCTGTTGCATCTCGCGCTGCAGGCGGTCCAGTTCTGAGAATACGTCACGGGGAAACAGGGACCGATACATCATGTTTGCCTCCATTCACTCTGGCGCGGGCGCCATATTCTGACGTCTCCGGTTGGAATGGTAAGGCTTCTCCCGAGGATATCAAGCTCTTGATTTGACTGATATTCGCCGTCATTCTTTCGAGCGGAAGGGCAGCATTAGAGACGTGGAAAGGGGGACACGCATGGAATTCCAGGACTACTACAAGACGCTGGGAGTGACACGTGATGCCACCGCTGAGGACATCAAGAAGGCGTTCCGCAAGCTCGCGCGCAAGTTCCATCCCGACGTTTCCAAGCAGCCGGATGCCGAAGTGCGCATGAAGGAGCTCAACGAAGCCTATGCTGTACTCTCCGACCCGGAAAAGCGCGCCGCGTACGAGCAATTGGGACGAGGCCATCAGCCCGGCCAGAAGTTCCGTCCGCCGCCGGACTGGGACACCGGCTTCGAGTTCTCCGGTCGGGACTTCTCGCCGCAGCAAGAGGCCAATTTCAGCGACTTCTTCGCCGAGCTGTTTGGCCACATGGGGCGCAGACACCGCGGTTTCCATACACACGGTGGCAAGTCCCCGTCGCGCGGTGGGGATCACCGCGCCAAGGTGCTGCTGGACCTCGGAGACACCTTCACCGGCGCCACCCGTCAGCTTTCGCTGCAGGTGCCAAGCGTGGACGCCCAGGGCGGGGTGCAGCTCAGGAGCCGGACCCTCAGCGTGAAAATTCCCAAAGGCGTGCGCGAAGGTCAGCTCATCCGCCTGGGCGGGCAGGGTGCACCGGGGATCGGCGGTGCGCCGGCGGGGGATCTTTTTCTGGAAGTGCGTTTCAAACCGCACGACCAACTGAAGGTGAAGGGACGCGATCTACACCTTACCCTGCCGGTGGCGCCATGGGAGGCGGCGTTGGGGGCGGTGGTGCCCATCGATTTACCTGGGGGCGAGCTGAAGGTGCGCATTCCCGTCGGCGCCCAGAGCGGCAGCGAGCTACGCGTGCGCGGCAAGGGCATTCCCGCTAATCCACCGGGCGATCTGCTGCTGCACATCCAGGTGGTGTTGCCGCCGGCAAACACCCCTAAAGCGCGGGAGTTTTATGAAACCATGGCCCGGGAACTGGCTTTTAAACCGCGCCCGGATAGGAGAGCCCGATCCAAGCTGGATGACGACATTCTGATCGGCAGCTTGATGGAAGAGGCTTGGCTGACTCCAGAGCAAGTGGTGGCAGAAAGATACCACTGGGCTCGCTGTCTGGACGGCGGTGCTTTCAGTTTGCCAAGGTTCCTGTCCCACGAATCGGAACGTAGCACTTTCGAGTCAAGGCCGATCCTCATACGGTGCAAATGTAGACAAGCGCTGATCGACCACGGCGCCACCGACGGTAAAGTGATACAGGCTTTGCCAAGCGTGATCTTTGATTCCCAGCATGGCGTGCATTTCATCATCGAAAAAACAGCCAATTCCCGTAGCGCGCGCTCCGGATGCTTCGGCTTCAAGATAGAGCGCCTGGCCGAGGATGCCGCATTCCCAGAAAAGATGGCGATATCGCCATGGTTGCTTCAGGGCGATTTCGAAATTTGCGAGCATTCCCAGCGCAAAGCAGGAATCGGCGGCGATGTCCTGGTGACAACAGATCAACTTTGCCACCGCGCGTAAATCGTAAGGCAGCAGAAAATAGAGCGGCAGATGGTCCGGTCCAGTCTTTTGCCACAGCCATTCTGGGCGCATAGCCTGCTTGAGGCTAGGCAGCGCCCCGGAATGTCTCACTAGCACATACAGGCCCGGCTCCAGATCGTCCACGCGGTGCACCAATAGCGCCGGATGCACCGCGACTGGAGACATCAGCGTATTCCACGGTGGCGTGTCACTACGTACCAACAGGCATGCCAGCATGGCGAAGAAAGCCGCGGCGGTGATGCGCGTCGTACCATCGAAACTCACAGCGCTGCGGCGTTGCCGAGCGATTCGGGCAAAGCTCAGATCAAGGGCGGGCGTCGCGGACCACAGGTGCGGCTCCGGATCTAGCGAGCTCGGTTCGCGAGTACGAGACTTGTGCGTGGCGCGATGGATCGAATCGATGTCCGGCCAACTCTCATGTCCCGCGCTTAGTTGATTCGCGTATCCGTACCAGTGCGCCTTATCCAAAGCAGCCTGCAGGCACCCAGGGTCCGGCTGTGCTTCAAGATTCCCGATCCAAAGCAGGGCATCTGGCACCTCTGGTTCGGCCCGTCCAAAATCCTCGCGGCGGTTCAATCCAAGCAATGCGGCCAACGCGTCATCCGCAACCGCCTCCACCAGCCGAGTCTGCCAGCCGAGAGCTGCCGCGGCGTAACTCACTGCCGCGATAGCATGGCCGCAGTCATGCTGGCAGTAGCGCCATGCGCGCATTCCGTATTTCCACGCCTCGCGCCAGTGAATCGAGCTTATGCCGACCAGGATACCGCCGCCTGCAAACGCCTCGGTCCATCGAGGATCATCCACTTCAGCGCGATGTTCAAGTACATGGTCGCGGCTCAGGTAATGGTAGACCCCGCCAGCCAAGCCAGGCAGAGCCGGACACAGAAGATAGCCCTCGGTCGGATGCAGATTCCCGCTCGAAGGATTGCAGCGCAGTGACCACCGCTGAGCACCGTAGGATTTGCACGCTGACAGGCCGAGTGAAAGTTCAAACAGGATTGCCAGGGTACGAAGACTGAATCTTTGCGCGGGAGGCAGAGTGCCGCAGCGCAGCTCGTTGTAGCGTGCGGCCAAGGTGTCCGCGAGCAATGGCAGAGCAATCCGCGGTGTGCCTTGAAACACCCGGAACGGGTCCGGCTGGGTTGCCCAGTCGAGCCCTCCGGGGCCGGGAGCGTAGCTGTTGACACGGTGCTTGCTGCGTTCGTGATATTCAAGCAACACCTGCGTTAATCGGCTCATGTGCCTCAGTTCAGGAATACTGATTTTGAATTATGGATCCTTTTCGGCCACCTGGCGTCGCGGCGATAAGTGAGCGCATCGAAGTACAGGGAGGGCCATCTTCTTGCCAGTGGGCGCAGGCAGGGAGTTGGTCGGGCGCCCACCAGTTGAGTAACACTTGTTGGGAATCTAGTCGCTAGAGCGTATTCTTAAAAAGTGACATAACAGCAGACCAAAGCAACGACAAGGCACACATGAAGTACGCCCCCGTACCTCTGGCCCCGACAAAGCGCGGAACGTGTCAATGACTTTGCGTCACCTGGCTTCATGAATTTACTCTGCCGGACTGTGGTGTGTTTGGGGTAATGGCCTCCGATGGCGGCGGGTTGATCCAGACTGCTGTGGGCAGCCGCGGTGGTTCAGGGCGACGCCCTTTAAATCTGTTTGGGGACGCCCGGAATGCTGTGTCGAGTGCTGCCTGACGGGTGAGGTGCAACTCCTGGGCGAGCCCATAATGAACGCTGTGCGGCGTCATGAATCCGATGCCCGAGTGCCGATGCACGGTGTTGTACCAGGCGAAGAATGCCTGGCAGTGGGCGCGCGCATCCTCAATGCAGCCGAAGCGCGCGGGGAAGTCCGGGCGGTACTTCATCGTCTTGAACTGCGACTCCGAGAAGGGATTATCGTCAGATACGGAGGCCGGCTGTGGCTTTTGGTGATGTCCAGGTCGACCAGCAACGCGGCCACCGGTTTAGAGCGCATGCTGGCACCGCGATCGGCATGAAGCGTGAGCACGCCGGGGGCGATATCGTGGCGTGCCACGCTGTCGGCGATGAGCTGTTCAGCGAGCTCCGCGCTCTCGCGCCCGGCGATCAACCAGCCCACGACATGGCGGCTGAAGATGTCCAGGATGACGTAGAGGTGGAAGCACGTCCACCTGGCTGGCCCTTTGAGTTTGGTGATGTCCCACGACCACACCTGGTTAGGCGCGCGCGCCAGCAACTCAGGCCTGACGTAGGCCGGATGGACAAGCTGGTTGCGTCGCTCGCGCGAGCCGCCATTGGCCGCCAGCAGCCGGTACATGGTGCGCACCGAGCCCAGGTAGCGGCCCTCGTCGAGCAACGTGGCGTGTAGCGCCGCCGGCGCGGTGTCGGCGAAGCGCTCGCTGTTAAGGGTGTCCAGCAGCACCTGGTTTTCCAGGGCATCCAGAGCCAACGGTGGCCGGGGCCTGGCAGTGGACCGTGGCAGTGGACCGATGAAGGCCATGCGACGCAGGTGGGCCCGCTGCCGGGCAGGCGTGCCGCGCGGCACGCCCAGGGCATGGCAGGCCGCGCTCGCGCCCAGGGCCGGAGTGAGCTCTTGCACAGCCGCCATTACGGCTTGTCGGTGTCGTCGTCGATCGGATTGCCCAGCAAGGCTGCAAGTTTTTTTGGACGTCGATCACCAGCAGCGCCTTGTCGAGTCGCCTCCTGAGATTATCGCGCTCGCGCGTGAGCTGCGCGATGTGCCGCGCCTCGGCCCGAGTCTCGTCGAATTTGGGTCCGCGCTTTTGTGGGGCAAGGGCAGCCAGTTCGGCAGCCTCGCGCTGGCGCCGCCATGTGCTCAAGGATGACGAGTACACGCCTTCATGGCGCATCAGCGCGCCGATCTCTCCGGGCTTGGTGCAGCGGTCAGCCGCCTCCAGTATGCGGCGCTTGTCGGCGTTGGAAAATTGCCTGCGCCGAGCGCGAGCAACGACCTCTGAATCGGTGCCGGACGCTGCCGCCAGCGTCGCCGATCCGGGCGCCTCTTCAGTCGACCTACGGGCTCCTTGCGTTGCGCCCGGATCGGACACATTCTTGACGGCGGCCATCGTTGCCTTGGATGAGTTGTTGACGGTCATACCTATCTCGTTGCTCACTAATCTATCAGGGATAGGTGACGCACGTCATATTGGCACGGGGGGCGCTCGACAACATCGAGAAAGCGCCAGAGTGAACAACCAGATGAAGGTCGCAAGACTGCGCAACCCGGTCAATTCGATCCGCAAAACGAGCAGATTGCAGATTTGAGCTAGTTCGCGTCGAAGCAGCAATCCAATGCTTCATCAACATCACTTGTGGTGCTATCGCGCCTACAAACGGATTTCTGACGCTGCCATCGCGGCATTCCTGTCCGGCTGTACCAATCAACGTTGACACCATGGGTCTCAACCCTCCGAGCGCAGTCGTGCCCGGATAGCCGAGGTGCCGCTATGCGTACCCTTCTCTATTTTCGTTTCACAGATGCTGCTTCGGCACGAAATGGCTGGACTCAGGTGCTTGCCCTATCAAAGGCGCCAACTTACGTAACGGGCCCGTGGTTCCTGGGCAGAGGCCTCAAGCCTATCGCAGGCTTTCCGGTTGCCGATAGCAGTCATACCACCTTCCGACCCGAAGTTTCGATGGCTGGATATGTTATCTGCGCGGTACTGGGTATAGCTCTCGCCGGAAACTACGGCGACCATTCTGACCCGCTGAGTAGTCTCACCGCCTATGGCCTTGGCTTTATGATCGGCGGCTTCGGTGGCTGGTTCCTCGGCGCCTTGAGTGGAGCCAGGCTATCGCGGCCTCGATTAGCCCGGCATGCGGCTTTATTGTCGCAAGGCGAGATTCTCATGATTGTGGGCTGCAAATCTTCCGAGAAGGATAAGGTCAAGACCTTGCTATATGGCAGAGGCGGGGTCGGCATAGAGGAGCACGGCGATTTTCTGCCGCATCTCCGCTGGATATGACAATGGACGCCTGTCTCGCAAACAACCCCTACCAGGTCGTGGAGTTCGACGGGCACCGACTCGATATCCGGCTAGAAAGGTGGTAGTACGCGATGCATTGGGCTTTGAACATGAGTTCGAAATCGAACGCGTTTGGTTGCTCGCGATCATCGACGTCTGCACGCGTGCAGTGCTTGGCTATCACCTTGCGCTGGGTCGCGAGTATAGTCGCTACGACGTCATCAAGACCATCGAGTCGGCCCTGGAACCGCACCGACCGCGCGACTTCACGATTCCTGGATTGGTCTACGGTTCGCACGACGGCTTTCCCTCACAGCGCATGCCGGAGCTCGCGTACACAACCTGGGAGTGGATGAAGCTTGACAATGCGAAGGCGAACCTCGCCAAGGAGACACTGGATGCCTTGTGCGAGTTCGTTGGCTGTTGTGCAGACGCAGGGCCGAAGTACAGCCCCGATGATCGGCCCTACATCGAACGCTTCTTCGGGACCATTGCGAGCAGGAGTGTCGAGATCCTGTTTGATTTCAGTGTCGAGTACATCCAGTCGTATCGGAGCCCTGATCCGGTAACTACCGAAACCCAGATCACAGAGCCACTGCCCGTCGTTCATTGTCAGCACAAGTGCCATGTGGGTTCTGGGCCTAAGTATGCCCAGGAAAATGGGACGATCACGGTTGAGGCGGCGCGCCGCCCGGACGGGGCGGTGGCGATCGCCGTGTCGGACGACGGACCCGGCATCCCCGACAAAGAGAAGCCCATAGTTCTTGAGCGCTTCTACCGCGGCGACGCAAGTCGGAGTACACCGGGCGTGGGCTTGGGGCTCAGTCTCGTGGCCGCCGTCGCCAAGCAGCACGGCGACGTGCTCGAATTGACCGACAATCATCCTGGGTTGAGGGCGACGCTAATCCTGTTTTCGTAGGGGCAGCCAGCCGACCGCCCACGTTGGTGAACTGGTTTCGACCGGACGGATGCCATACCTTCCTCGAACTCCCGCGCTGCCCGCGCGCGCCGTACCGGAGAAATGTCGCACGGCGCCGCCCTCGACGCGGAAGCGAACGCCGCAGGCTATGCCGATTGGCACGATCCGCAGCGTCCGTGCAGCTTAAGGGCAGCGCCGTAACAGACGAAATTGGCCGATGGGGAGTGGAAACGTGCACGGTGCGATCGCGCCATGCCCGCGACCGATGCCTGCGCTAAGCAGCAGACGTATCGTTCCGGCGGATCACCGCGCCGGCCCGGGCGCCCGTGCTCTCGCCGCCGCTCCACGCAATGGTGCCGTTGACGATCACGGTCTCGATGCCTTTGGCGCGCGCAACTGGCTGCGCGAAGGTCGCCATGTCGGCCACCCCGGCGGCATCGAAGATGGTGATGTCCGCGAAGTTGCCGTGCGACAAGATGCCCCGCCCCGGCAGCCTGAAGTGGCGGGCCGTCAGGCCAGTCATCTTGTGCACGGCCTGCTCGAGCGAGAATAGCCCAAGGTCCCTGCAGTAATGCCCCAGGACGCGCGGGAATGTACCCCACAGACGCGGATGTGGCGCGCAATCGTGCGGCAGTCCATCGGAGCCGATCATGGTTTCGGGAAAGGCGAGGATGCGCTGCACATCCTGCTCGTCCATCAGGAAGTAGATCGCGCCCGCCGGTTGCAACGCATCGACGGCGTCTTCGGGCGTGAGACCCATTGCCGCCGCAATGTCATCCAGGTCCTGTCCGGCGAACTCGGGATGTGGCACCGAACGCGTCACGATGACGCGGCTCGACATGGCGAGCCGATCCTTGCGCAAGATTGTGGACCCTGCGGTGTACGGATAGCAGTCGAGTCCGATCGGCTGACGCTGCATTGCTTGCGCGATATGTCCCAGGGTCTCCACCGAGCGGCCATGATTCTTCGGACCAATCAGCTTGTGATGGGAGATCACGACTGGCGCGTCGCCCGCGGCGCCGACCTCGAACGCTTCGTCCAGCGCCTCGCGGATCCGATCACCTTCATCGCGGATGTGGCTGGCGTAGACGCCGCCGTAGCCGCGCATGACCTCCGCCACGGCGGCCATTTCGCCGGTCGTGGCCGGCATTGCAGTGGGATAGGCCGCCCCTGTCGAAAGTCCGATGGCCCCGCTCTCCATGGCGTCGCGCAGCAATGCTTGCATCGCCGCGATTTCGCTGTCGGTCGCCGCCCTGTCGAGCCGTTCCATCGTGGCGATCCGCAGCGTCGTATGGCCGACCAGGCAGGCTGCATTGACTGCAGCGGGCGCTCGCCCCAACTCGGCTAGATAGTCGCAGAACGCCGCGAAACGAAACACGGCGGGGTCGTCCCCCAGCAAATCAAGTGGCGGCGGAACGGACTGTCCCGCGGGCGCGCGCCAGGGCGCCAGGCTGATGCCGCAATTGCCTGTCACGACCGTGGTAACGCCCTGGCTGAGCTTGGCCGGCATCAGCGGATCGAGCATCAGATAGCGGTCATCGTGCGTATGCGAGTCGATGAAGCCGGGAGCGACGATGCGTTCCCGTGCATCGATCACCACCGCAGCGGTGTCGGATGACAGCGCGCCGAGCGCCGTTATACGCGATCCCTCGATCCCGACGTCGGCGAGCCTGCGCGGTGCGCCGGTGCCGTCGATTACCGTGCCACCACGAATCAGTATGTCGAATTGCGCCATGTCTCGCTCTCCTCAGTCGACGGCCGCACCGGAACTCTTGATCACTGCGGCCCATACCGGCCGCTCCTTGTGGGCGAGGTCGAAGAGCGCTGCGCGCGTCCCCGTAGAGACCTCGTATGCCATGTCGGCCAGCCGCGCCTTCATGGCGTCCGAGTTGACCGCCTTGTTGAAGGCCTTGTTGAGCAATTCGAGTATCTGCGGATCGGTCGCGGCAGGCGCGACATAGCCGGTCCATGCCACCGCCTGGTAATCCTTCAGTCCCGTCTCCGCCATGGTCGGCAGCTTCGGCAGGCGGCTGTCGCGGCGTGCACCGGTGACGGCGAGCGGCACGACGCTGCCGCTCTTCAGATACGGCGCGATCGACGTGATGTTCTCGAAGACCAGATCCACTTCGCCTCGCATCAGTGCCAGGTCCGCTTCGGGTCCGCCCTTGTAGGGAACATGTGTGATGGAGACACCTGCCATCGCCTTGAACATCTCGGCGCCCAGATGGCCCGTGGTGCCGTTCCCGGCCGAGCCGACGGAGAGCTTGCCCGGCGCGCTCCTGGCCAGCGAGATCAGTTCGGAGACCGACTTCACGCCGAGGTCCTTGCGCACCGCCAGCACGTTCTGCACGTAGCCGGTCAGCGCCACGGGCGCCAGCTGCTTGTCGGCGTCGTAGGGCAGCTTCTTGTAAAGGGACTGGTTGATGGCAAGTGTGGCCACGTTCGCGAAGCCGATAGTGTAGCCGTCGGCCGGCGCGTTGATCACGGCCTGCGTGCCGATGATGCCGGACGCGCCCATGCGGTTGATGACCACAATCTGCTGCCCGATGTCAGTGCTGACGACATTGGCAAGCAAGCGCGAGACGATGTCGGGCGTCGTGCCCGCATTGAACGGGACGATCAGCGTGATGGGACGCTCGGGATAGGATGCGAAGGCGTTGGCCGTGAGCAGCATGGAGACGGCTGTCAGTGAAGCCCGTATTAGTATCCGGGCACAGTTTCGGAAGCGAGACATGGTTGTGTTCCTTTCGTGGTAGGTAAGTTGGCGCCCGGGCCCGGCGTGGATATGCGCAGGACCGGTGACACGGCTGTCTCAAGTGCCGCGCGCGGCGGCTGCAGTGGGCTGCAGAATCGTTTGAAGCAAGGGAAGATCGACGTTGCCGCCAGACAGCACGATGACACCGTCGCGACCTTCGAGATCGATCGTGCCGGCGAGCAACGCTGCCAGCGCGACGGCCCCCCGGCTCGACCAGCAGGCGAAGCTCCTCCAGCGCGAAGCGAATGGCGGCGCTGACCTGCGCATCGTTGACTGCCACAGCGCCGGCGAGAAAGCACTTGTTGATTGCGTAGGGTAGTTCGGCCGGCGTGCTAGCCTGCAACGCGTCGCAGAGCGTCCTCGCGCCTATGGCATTGCTTTCTCTGCGGCCGCTGCTCAACGAGCGCATCGTGTCGTCGAAACCTGCCGGCTCGGCCGCGATCAGGCGCGCGCCGGGATTCAGCGTATCGACGACCAGGCCGCAGCCGGCCAGCAAGCCACCGCCGCCGCAGGGCGCCGCGAACAGGCCGAGATTGTCGAGCGCGGCCTCGGGCAGATCCTGCAACGCCTCGAGCGCCACGGTGCCCTGGGCAGAAAGAACCGCGGGATGATCGCCCGGCGGAATTAGCGTGCCGCCGGTTTCCTCCAACAGCCGCATTCCGATCGCCTCGCGGCTTTCATGGCGGCGGTTGTAGTGAACGACGCGTGCGCCTTGGGCAAGCGCGCGCGAGACCTTGTTGCGCGGCGCGTCGACCGGCATCACGATAGTCGCAGCCACGCCGAGCTGGCGCGCGGCCCACGCGACCGCCTGCCCGTGATTGCCAGTGGAATAGGCGACCACGCCCTTCGCGCGCTGTTCGCTGCGCAGCGACAGCAGCGCATTGAATGCGCCGCGGGCTTTGAACGAACCCGTGACCTGCAGATTTTCCGCCTTTAGCCAGACCGAAGCGCCGGCAATGGCGTCGAGCTTCGACGAACGCAGCAACGGCGTGCGCACAACATAGGGAGCGATGTCCTCGGCCGCCTGCTCGACATCAGCGAAATCGGGGACGCGCATGTGACCCAGCATCTCGTGCCGGATCGCGTGCGCGGGTCGTGGTCGTGCTGGATGGATATCCAGCGTTTCGATTGGCTGCATGGCGAGGCCCCTTGGTAATCGAGGAAGAAAGGAAAACGGGATCAGCGCGCCGGCCAGGCCGGCGGGGCCTCGCTGCCGACCTGATCGGTGATCCGTGCATACGCTTCGACCCGTCGGTGCAAGGCAAAGTTAAAGATGGTGGACCGGCCCAGTTTGCACATGTCCAGGTTGCAGTCGGCCACAATGAGTTCATCGTCCCAGCTGGTGGCCTGCGCCATGATTTCGCCCTGGGGATTGACGATGATGGAGTGGCCGAACATCTCGTGGCCGTCCTCGGTGCCAGCCTTCGCGACCGCAACGGCGAAGCACGCGTTCTGATAGCAGCCCGCCTGTATGGACAGCTGCGAGTGGAACACGCGCAGGTGATGGGCCTCGAAGCCGCGGTTTTCCATGTTCAAGCTTGGAGTGTTGTAGCCCAGCATGACGAGTTCGACCTGCTGCAGCCCCAGCACGCGCCAGGCCTCGGGCCAGCGGCGGTCGTTGCAGATCATCATGCCCATGTTCACACAGACGTCCTTGCCGACCGGCGCCCGGACCACCGGGAAGCCCAGGTTGCCGACTTCGAAATAGCGCTTTTCCAGGTGCTGCACCTTCCGCGCCGGCGCGTACTCTGCGTGGCCGGGCAGATGGACCTTCCGGTATTTGAGGATCATCTCGCCCGACGGTGCGATGATCGCCGAGGTGTTGAACCGGCGCTTGCGCGTGACACCGGCAACATCGGGCTCATAAGCGATCTCGGCGTAGCCCAGGTACACCGTCAGGCCAAAGCGGCGGATCGCCTCGAACAGCGGTGCGGTCGCTGGCGAGGGCAACGCCGTTTCAAACCAGCCGTCCGTCTCGTCGAGGTCCTCGTGGTACCAGCGCGGAAAGAACGTGGTCAGCGCAAGTTCGGGAAACACGACGACGTGAGCGCCACGGCGATAGGCGCGTTCTAGCAGCTGGATCATCCTTCCGACCGCGATCTCGCGCCCTTCGGACTTCTGGATGGGACCGAGTTGAGCGGCGGCGACGGTGATGCTATTGGGCATGTCTTGGGGTGCCTTCTCGATGAGCTCAGGCCGCAGGCTCAATTGTCAGAGATAGACTCTGGTCATGAATCCCCGCGGCCATTACGGAGGAATAGTTCAGCGAAGCCCTGTCATGCAGGAACTGCAGCCAGGCTTCCGACTAACGTTGCGCGCCGAGTTGATCGCGGAACTCCCAGCTTCCGTCAACGCACTGTACAAGCGCGCGGTTGTAGAGGTAGGCTGCGGTGCAGGTATGCCGGGGTACGAGAGCCGCTTGCTGGCCGATGTCTAGTTCGTCGGTCTCGATAACGACGTGCTCTTCTTTCATCATTCTGATCGGGCCCGGGCCCTGAAACCGTTCCTTCAGCGGTATGTCCGGCGAAATGGCTTTTGTTCCCGCGTCCAACGTGGCGGTGCCCTGGCGTGTGGACAGTACGGTAGCCAGCACGTATGCGCCGACTCTCCAACCGAAATCCGGCAGGTCTGCCTGATGCTGCGCACTCGAGTACGTCCAGCTTCCCGGCGCAACCCACTGTGCGAGATCAGCGGGCCAGACATCAAAGGAATAGCTGCCTCCCGCTATCAGGTCTGCTGGCAGGCCTTCCCGCCGTGCTTGCGATAACAGACACCTAACCTCTTCAATCAGGTTCTTGATTTCCTTTACACGCTCCGATCTATTGGCTCCCTTGATGTGGCCGTCGTAGCAGTGCCAGCCACTGAAGAGGCCCACTACCATCATGGCGTGAGCCAATTTCAGTGCTTCATGGTTGAGCGGAACGCCGGTACGTCCCAGACCAGGATCCAGATCGAGCCGCAGCTTGATGTTGGATGCTGGCCGCCAGCCCAGCTCATCGCGCCAGGCGGCAAATCCGCGTTGGGAATCGACTAACGCTTCGAATTGCACGTTGGGGTGCCTTCGCGCGATGTCGGCAACGCGAGAGATTGCCGCGGTGTTCACTGTCGGATACGCCCACACAAGATGTTGAGCGCCCCCGGCGGCGGCCATCTGCATTTCGGCGGGGGTCGCTGCCTTAAACGCCGTCACCCCCTTTCGAACCAGCAGCTCGACCAGCCATTGCGCTCGGTGCGTCTTGATATGCGGCATGAGCCGCCGGATTCCCCCGCTGCCTCTGCCGTCTTTTCCAGGTTATGGAGTACAGCCGCTTCGAGGATGACGAAACATGGCGTTTCGATGGGAAAGAAGGGGAGGGCTAGATCATCACTGTCTTGCGCGCTGGCGCAGGACGGGGCGGTTTGTAGTGGATCGCTGACTTCCATAATTCTTCTCCAGATCGATGGCGCGCAAGAGCGTGAGTTCATACACCGGTTGTTTCATCCCAATATGGGCAGGCGCAGCGGACTACGCGATCATGTGTGGCATGACGTCCGTCGGCCTCTTGCTCGCCGCTGCGTTGGCCTGGAGACGCCGGAGTGGGCCTGCACAACCTGCTCATCAAGAGGCTTGGATTCAACTGTCATCTTCTCTTCCCTCGTTAGACGCTTGCTATCAGGCAGCCACAAATGCGAATGGTCGAACCAGTGATAGAGCTGTCGAGTGAGCTGGCAGGAGAAGTCACCACATCCGCATACTCCTTTGGCTTGCCGTACCGGCCCAGCGCGATAGCCTCGGTGTCGTCGACGGCAACAGAATCAACGGAGTGTCCTTCTCGCTTCGCTTTTGCTTCATCTAAAAATCGAATGCGCTGGGTGGCGATACGTCCGGGAGGAACGATATTGCAGGTGATACCGTCGCGGCCGACCTCACGCGCCAGCGTTCTGGACCAACCGACCAACGCCATGCGCAGGGCAATCGGAAGTCCGAGATTCGCTATGGGGGCGACAACGCCTGAAGACGTGCTCCTCCCGATGCCCCTTCCGTAAACCACGCTTGCGTATTCCCGGGAGTACGCGATCAGTGAAACCCGTTAATCCCTGATTTTCAGAATCAATTCGATCTCGACGCTCATGCCGCGAGGCAGCGAACCCATTCCCACGGCAGATCTGGCATGCCTGCCGACCTCTGGCCCGAAGACCTCGATCAACAGATCAGAAACACCATCGATGACTTTTGGGTGATGCGAGAAATCCGGTGCAGCATTTACCATCCCGAAAACCTTGATCACCGCTTCGATACGACTGAGATCGCCTACGGCAGCCTTGATGGAGGCCAGGAGATTCAATCCGGCCAAGCGTGCGTCCGCATAGCCATCCGGGATATTGTCGGCGGTGCGTAGTTGCCAGATACGATACGTACCATCAGGAAGCTTTGGGCCTTGTCCAGAGAGATAGAGCATTGGTCCTACCGCTCGAAAAGGAACATAGCTCGCGCTGGGAGTAGGCGCAGGCGGCAGCGAGATTCCGAGCGCTGTGAGTCTTTCCTCAGGGCTGATCATCATTTTTCATTTTCCTATTCGGGCTACAGAGTTTCGCGTGTTACGAATGCAACTACACGAGTCCGCCATAGCCGGGTTCATTCCGTCACGGGCCAGTGACTTCATCGCTTTCAACACTTCGCCAATCATTGGGGCGTCGAGGTCGTGGGTTCAACAAAGAGCATGGCTGGCTGCGCGATCCCTAGTGCCCTGGCGACGGCCTCGCTCTGTGGGGTCTGGGGGCGGGAGTCGCCTACATCTTCTCCGGCTTCATTTTTAACGGAGCGACGTCTAAAATAAAGCGATATTTAACGATACTTGTCCATTCCGTTTGGATATACATTGCCGATGACACTCCAGATCACCTTTCATCATTTGCAAGCGCTCGTCGCTGTGGCTGACATGGGGTCGTTCGAGGCAGCGGGCGACAGCCTCGGCATCGCGCAGTCTGCGGTCTCCAAGCACATCCGGGGCTTCGAAAGCCGCTTCCCGTTTCCGCTGTTTGATCGGACGGAACGCGCGGCCCGTCTCACGCTGGAGGGCAGCGAAGTGTTAGCCCAAGCGCGTTATGTCCTTCACCAACGCGATGTCCTGCTCGAACAGCTCGGCAGCCCGCTGAAGATGAAGCGATCACTCCGCATTGGTGTCACGGAAATCGCGGCCATGACTTGGCTGCCCCGATTCGTCGGGGCCATTAAGGCGCAATTTCCACTGGTGGAGCTGAAGTTGGAGGTAGGGGGAGTTGCGTGGGAACTATACGATAAAGTGCGTCGTGGACAGCTCGAAATGGCTATGGTTTCCGATTCACCGCAGTGGTCCGGTCTGCTGCGGCTTCCGCTTGGCAGTATGCGATGCGGCTGGTTCCGTCTTCGCTCTTTCGAACCCCAGCTGATTCGTTGCTCGGTCGAGAAGCTTGCGGACTATCCACTCCTGATTCAGGACACGGATTCGGCTTTCGGACGTTGGATCATTCAATGGTTCGAAGAAAACAACGTGCGACCAGAGAAGACGCTCACTTGTAATAGCTTTGCTGCGCTGGGCGGTATGGCCACGGCGGGCATGGGAATAGGCTGCCTGCCACTCGCGGTGTCCAACGAGCTGGTCTCGATGCGATTGGTGAAGGAAGTCAAAATCACTCCCGCACTACCTGTGGTGCGCTATGTTGTCGTCGTGCGCGAGGAAGCGGTGACAACATTTCATCGAGAGGTTGCAACGATAGCGCGTAAGAACTGCGACTACAACAATAGATATCAAAATGCTAGCATCGCTGGCCCGAAAAACGACTTTGGGAAATAACCTATGTTATCCGTCAAACAAATTGAAGCCTTTTACTGGGTGGCCGAACTCGGAACCGTCCAACGCGCGGCAGACAGACTTCACATAACCCAATCCGCGGCAACAAAACGCCTGCAAGAAGTGGAAGCCATTGCCGCTGAGGGTCTGTTCGAGAGAATAGACCGAAAGAGATCCATTCTTTCCCCAAAAGGCCGAGAGATATACTCGCTATGCGAGAAATTATTGGATAGTCTTGAATCCATACAGAGACTGCAAAGAGGAGAACAACCGAGAGCTTAAGGCCTTCATTTTTGTATGACGGAATTAATCGATACAATGTCTTCGCGGTCTCGATAAGGTCCGCCCACTTCTTCTGCTCGCTGGCGATGAAACGTGCGAAGTCCTCGCGGTTGCATGTGCCCGGGACGTAAGCAAGAGGTCCTACATACCGAAATCCTGGTGGTGAAGGCGTTACCAGGGCCACGCGATGCTGGAGCCTATGCGGGCAGTGGAAGCTCGATCCTGGAGCAGGCGTGCCACGGTCAGGTCCTGCAGGGCGAGGCCCGTCATATCGAAGACCGTGATGTCGGCCGGTTGCCGGTTCGCGCTAGCCATGCCCGTCAACAGATCGCCCAGTTCGGTGGAAGACATCTCGGGGGCCCACTGAGACTCGCCGATCTGGCGCGCTTGCGCCTGGTCGTCGACGTAAAGACGCACCCGCTCCAGCAGGCCCTGCGGTAGCTCCCGCTTGCCCTTCGTGTCGGCGCCGACGCAATTCAAGTGCGTACCGGGTTGCACCGCCTGCGGTTCGAACAACGCGCCGCCGCCTGGGGTCGCGGTGATCACCACGTCGCTCTCGGACACCGCCACATTGGGGTCATCCGCGAGCGCGATATCGCATCGTTGCGCGAACTGCGCTTCGAACGCGGCGTCGCGTTTGCCGTCCGCAGTGGCATACTGCACGTGGCAGAGCGCCGGCAACAGCCGCAGCGCAAAGTCAAGTTGCACGCCCGCCTGCACACCGGTGCCGAAGACGCACAGGTTGGTACTGTCTGCACGCGCGAGCTGCTGCAGCCCGAGGCCACCTGCGGCACCGGTGCGCATGGTTGTGATTGCGTTGCCGTCTATGATGCAGGCGGGGCGCCCAGTGGCCGGGTCGATCAGCATGATAGTGGCCTGGTGGGGCTCAGCGCCAAGCCGGCGGTTGTTTGGCCAGAATCCGGCCGCCTTGAAGCCGAGCAAGCCTTGCGCCTGAACATCCCCCGACTTGATGCCGAATACGCCCCCCGTGATGAGTGGCTCCCGGACCAGGGGGAACACGCGGCCCTCGCCTTGACTATGCAGCACGAATGCCTCGCGCACGGCTCGCAGGACATCGTCATGGAGCAGCAGGGCCTCGACCTCGTTCTTAGCGAGCAGCAGGAGGCGCGCGTCACTTGGCATCGCTGTACAGCTCCAAAGTTCGTTTCGTCATATGGACAAAATATCCAGTATCGGACGTATTGTCAAGAGAGATTCCTCGGGAGCGCTGGCGGCTGGCTGCCCCTTGCGTTGCGCCAAGCGCAAATGCGCTGCCGTATCCGCCGAAGTACTGAACCGCGAAGCCAGCAACGGTGGGGCCAACACCACGAAATGTGAACTGGTGCAGAGGTTCATCCGTCCAGCCGACGACCACTTGGATGGCGTTGTGAAGCATCCTCCAGTTACAAAGCAGACTGCGGGCCCAAGCCCGCCGGTTTGGCGGCGCGCCCTCGTACCCGAGTACATGACGCTAGGGTAACTGATTGACATCGGAATAGGCCGCGCACCGCCAGGGCCCGGCAAGGCGCAGCACGACGGAATAGCATTCTTTCGAGGACCTCCGGAGAGCCCTGAACCAGGTCAGATTGGCCGGCAGGCGCAGGATGTCCCTGCCCTGCGGTTGCGGCTCGCCCAAAGCCGCGCGGGACAACGCCGGCCAGTAATCCGGCAGATCGCCGGTTGAGGATTAAAGGACGTGAGTGCATTGTAGCTGGCTCATTGACCTCTCACGAGAAGACCTGATCTTAGCCCCGCTTTGGCGCGCTCTCGAGATCGAAGGCTCATGCGCGGTGATGCTAGCCTGCCGCAGGTCCGGTCGGCCCTGCTTGTATCCAAAAAATCTCTATGGATTAAAGAAAAGCTTGCATGGTTTATCTTTGCTCAGGCATGCACCACACTTCCGTATTTCAATGCCACCGGTTCAGGTTGCCATGGGAAACAAATTGTTCGTCCCCGGCTCCCGCCCGGAGTTGTTCGACAAGGCGTTCGCCAGCGCCGCAGACGGCCTGTCGTTCGACCTCGAGGACGCGGTGGCGGAGGACCGCGAGCCGCATGCGCGCGAGGCACTGCGCGAGCTGCTGCGCCCGGGCTGGGGACGCGCGAGCGGCATGACGCTTATCGTCCAGGTCAACGCGCTGGACACCGCCCACTTCGCCGCTGACGTTGCCGCTGTGGTGCAGCCGGGCCTGGACATGATCAACCTGCCCAAGCCGCAGAGCGCCGACGATGTGCGCCGCGCCGCCGCCGCCATCGAACAGGCCGAACGCGCCAACGGGCTTGCCTATGGCGTGGACAAGCCGGTCCGCATGCTGCTCAACATCGAAACGCCCAAGGCGCTGCGCCTGGCCGGCGTACTGGCTGCGGCCCACCCGCGCATGGCGGGCTTGCAGCTTGGCCTGGGCGACCTGTTCGAGCTGCTGGGGATTGCCCGGCGTGAAAGCGCGGCGATCCAGCAAGCCGTGCACGGGGTGCGCATGGCTGCCGGCGAGGCCGGCGTGTTCGCCCACGACACGGTGTTTGCCAACATCAAGGACGAAGCCGGCTTTTGCGCCGAGGCTGAGCTATCCCTCCGCATGGGCTTCCTCGGCAAGAGCGGCATCCATCCCAGCCAGATCCCGCTGGCAAACGAGGCCTTTCGGCCGAGCGACGAAGAGATCGGGCATGCCGCGCGTGTCCAGGAAGCCGCGCAATGCCGAGGCCAGGGGCGTAGGCGCCTATGTGGTGAACGGCAAGAAGATCGACCCGCCGTTCGTGAAGCGGGGGAGGCCATTGCGGCTACCGCGAGGCACCTTGGATTGCTTCCCGCCTGACGCAGCCGGGATCAGGCTGCCCCGCGTGGGACAAGCAAAGACATGGAGGCATTTTGAAAACATCATCCGCGTCCGTTTCCCGTAGCGTGGCGTTCGCCGCCACGCTAATTGCTAGCTTGGTCTCCGGCGCAGTCTTCGCGCAGGGCGGGTATCCGACCAAGCCCATCACCATTGTCGTGCCCTATCCGCCAGGCGGCTCCAACGACATCTTCGCGCGCATCGTCGCCAAGGGGATCGGCGAGGAGCTCAAGCAACCTGTCGTCATCGACAACCGCCCCGGCGCCAGCGGCAATACTGGCACCGGCATCGTCGCCAAGTCCGCTCCGGACGGATACACGCTGGTTGCCGTGTCGTCCAGCATGACGACCAATGCCGCAGTGCAGGCTAAACTGCCGTTCGATGCGGTCAAGAGCTTCGCGCCGGTGGCGATGTTTGCGCAAGGGCCGTTCATCGTCGCGGTCAACAATGCATTCCCCGCCAAGACACCGCAGGAACTGATCGCCGCGATCCGCGCCAAGCCAGGCAAGTACAACTACGCCTCGTCCGGGCTGGGCGGGGTCAACCAGTTCGGCACCGAACTGCTCAAGGCCATGGCCGGCAATCTGTTCATCACGCATGTCCCGTATCGCGGCATGCCCCCCGCCTTGACCGACCTGATCGGCAACCAGACGCAGTTATTAATCTCCACCGGCCCGTCGCTGCTGCCGATGATCCGCGCCGGCAAGGTGCGCGCCGTTGGCATCACCAGCCTCAAGCCGAGCCCGATCGCGCCGGAACTCACGCCCATGTCCAGCGCCGTGCCGGGCTATGAGTTCGAGCTCTGGTGGGGCCTGCTGGCGCCGGCCGGCACGCCGCCGGCGATCGTTAACCAGCTCAACGCCGCCGTCAACGCTATCTTGTCCAAGCCTGAGATCAAGGCGGCCTTCCTGAAGGAAGGCGCCGAAGCCAGGCCCGTCACGCCGGCCAAGTTCGCCACCACCATCGAGCAGGACGTGGAGCGGTGGCGGGCGCTCGCCAAGCGACAGAACATCATCGTGGACTGATATGGGTCGATGTGTTTTCGCGTTGCCCACACTGCCAATTGCCCGGAGATTTCCATGCGCTCCCCAAACGATGACCGCGCTGCGCCGCCGAGCGAGCGCACCGGCAAGCCGGGCCCGCTGTCCGGACTGCCCGTGCTGGACCTGAGCGCATACATAGCGGGCCCCTCTGGTTGCTCCCTGCTGGCCGACCAGGGCGTCGAGGCCATCAAGATCGAGCCGCCCGCCGGCGACAACCTGCGCAAGTATCCGTCCTCGCTGGAGGCCGAGAGCAGCGCAATCCTTGGTGTCAACCGCAGCAAGCTGGGCGTGGTGCTCGACCTTAAGCAAGCCGAGGACCTGCAGCGGCTGACGGCGCTGGTCCGCGTCGCCGACGTGCTGGTGCACAACTTCCTGCCCACCGTGCCGCCAAGGCTGGGCATTGCCTACGAACAATTCAAACCGGTTAATCCATGCCTGATCTACTGCGCCGTGACGGGCTATGGCGAAGACGGCCCGCTCAAGCACAAGGCCGGCTACGACCAGGTCCTGCAGACCATGACCGGCAAGTGCACGCTGCAGGGCAAGCAGGGCGGCGCGCCAGAGATCCTGTATGGCTCGGTCGTTGACCACTACGGGTCGGCACTGGTCGCCGGCGGCGTCGCCTCCGCACTCTATGAGGCGATCTCAGAGCCAGCCGGTCAGGAGGAGAGCCGGCGGATCAGCCGGTAGAGAAATTCCCTGGTGTCGTGCAGTTCGTGAATGCCGACATGCGCGGCTTTGACCGCATATCTTCCGTCGAAGCGCCTAAGTGCGCCGACTTTTTCAACCGCCGTACTTAGCTGAACGGCTTGCCGCCGCCAGACTTCGCGTCGGCTGCTATTTACATCAAGACAACATGCAATCGAATCAAAGCGCATTCTGGACCTTCCCCTACACGTCGCAGCGCTTGCCGCTGGTCGCCGACAACGTCGTGACGACTTCGCAGCCGCTTGCGTCCGCGGCCGGCTTGCAGATGCTGCTGCGCGGGGGCAATGCGGCCGATGCGGCGCTTGCCACGGCAATCGCCCTGGCTGTGGTCGAGCCGTGCAACAACGGTATCGGCGGCGACGCGTTTGCGCTGATCTGGGATGGCAACAACAAATTGCACGGTTTGAACGGATCGGGCCGCGCACCGGCCGCATGGACGCGCGAGTATTTTTCAAAATACGAGGAGATGCCGAAGCGGGGCTGGGACTCGGTAACCGTGCCAGGCACCGTTTCAGCGTGGCGCGCCATGTGGGAGCGCTTTGGCAGCCTGCCGTTCGAAGAGCTGTTCGAACCGGCGCTGCGCTATGCGCGTGAAGGCTATCTGGTTTCGCACAATGTCCACAATCAGTGGCAAAAACAGGTCGACGAACTGATCGATCAGCCGGGCTACCGCGAAGCGTTTGCCCCCAACGGCCGGGCACCGCTTCAGGGCGAGCGCTTCATTTGCCCGGGACAGGCAAATACACTCGAGCGAATTGCGCGCACCAAGGGCGACGACTTTTACCATGGCGAACTGGCCCGTGCGATCGCCGACCACGCGCGCAATACCGGCGGCGCGATCACTGAAGCCGACCTCGCCGCGCATAAGGCGGACTGGGTCGAGCCGATCAGCATCCGCTACCGGGATGTTGAACTGTACGAGATCGGGCCTAACGGTCAAGGCATTGCGGCGCAGATGGCGTTGGGCATGCTTGAGCATTTCGATTTGAAGATCATGGACCAGGATAGCGCGCTGGCGATGCATCTGAAGATCGAGGCAATGAAACTGGCCTTTGCCGACTTGCATGAATACGTCGGCGACGTGGATCACATGACGGAAGTAACAGCGGCCGACCTGCTCAACCCGGCATATCTGGCAAAGCGCGCCAAGCTGATCGACCCCGAGTGGGCAGCGCCGGCCCGCATCGGAAAGCCGCTTGGCGGCGGCACCGTCTACCTGACCACGGCGGATCGCAACGGCATGATGGTTTCGTTTATTCAATCCAACTTCAAGGGCTTCGGTTCTGGCGTGGTGGTGCCCAATACTGGCATCGCCTTGCAAAATCGCGGCTGGGGGTTCAATTTGCGTGATGGCCATACCAACGAGGTGGCGCCTGGAAAACGTCCATTCCACACCATCATCCCCGGCTTCCTGATGCAAAACGGCCGGCCGCTGATGAGCTTTGGCCTCATGGGCGGATCCATGCAGGCGCAGGGTCATATGCAGATGGTCTCCCGCATGGTTGATCAGGGGCTGAATCCGCAGGCGGCTAGCGATGCGCCGCGCTGGCGCGTACTTGACGACAACCATGGCGTTACCGTCGAATGGAATATGCCGCAAGCGGTGATTGAAGGACTGACATCACGCGGGCATCCGATCACGGTTGCCAAACGTTTTGATACTGAGTTCGGCAGCGCCCAGGCGGCTCTGCGCCTGGACAATGGCGGCTATGTAGCGGCATGCGATCACCGCAAGGATGGCTACCCCGTCGGAATTTGATTCTCCTGTTTGCATTCAATATGCAATGTATAGGTGCACCGAACGATTCGTTTAGGTGCATACAGGCGTCATTTAGGTGCGAACGCAGTGTACAAATCGTTGCGCACTTTGTTCGCGCTTTGTTCGCATATTGAATGCAATCCGAAATGGCGCCGTGCTACTTGCGCGCACGATCCCATGTATCAACTTTGGAAGAGGCCGACCTGCTCAACGTGCCCATCTGGCAAAACGCGCCAAGCCGATCGACCCCGAGCGCGCAGTGCCGGCCCGCATCGGCAAACCGCCTGGCGGCGGCACGGTACTACCTGACCATGGCGAATCTCAACGGCAGATAGTTTCGTCTATTCAATCGAACTTCAAGGGCTTCGGTTCCGTGTGCCCAATACCAGCATCGCCTTGCAAAAATCGCAGCTGGTGCTTCAATTTGCGTCACGACCACATCAACGAAGTGATGCATGGATAACGTTCATCCCGGGCAACGGTGGCTACGTAGCGGCATCCGATCACCGCAAGGATGGCAATCCGGTCAGATGCGGCACCTGCGTTTTGCATTCACGATGCAATATTATAGGCACACATATGATGCTTTTAGGTGCGTATGGGCGGCAGGTGCGCGCATACGGGTGCCGTCCAGGCGGTATATGCGCTGGCGCTTTGTGCTAGGTTAGAATAATGAATGCAATATGTGAAATACTGGCATGCTACTTGCACAAGCGATCCCATGTATCAACTTGGGAAAAGCATGTTCGAAACACTCAAACAAATTCCCGATCTTGGGGGGCCTGCGCAGGCGTTGCTAAGCGTTCAGGGCCTGATCAAGCATTTCCCTCTGAAGGGTGGCCTGTTCGGGCGCAGCCCAGGCAAGGTTCAAGCGGTCGCCGGCGTGAACTTCGAACTGCGCAAAGGCGAGACGCTAGGCATCGTCGGCGAATCAGGCTGCGGCAAGTCCACCACCTCCCGGCTGATCATGGCCCTCATGCAGCCGACCGCGGGAGAAATAACATTCGACGGACAGACTGTCGGATCGCGCGGGCTGACGATGAAAGACTACCGCCGCCAGGTGCAGATGGTGTTTCAGGACAGCTATTCTTCGCTCAATCCCCGGCTGACCATTGAAGATATTGTCGCTTTTGCGCCGCAGGTGCATGGCTTGGGCAAACGGGAATCTCTCGCTGCCGCGCATGAATTGATGACTGCGGTGGGACTCAATCCCACCCAGTTCGGCCGCCGCTATCCGCACGAACTGTCGGGCGGCCAGCGCCAGCGCATCAACATCGCCCGCGCATTGGCGCTGCGGCCGCGCCTGCTCATTCTCGACGAGCCGGTCTCTGCTCTCGATAAATCGGTTCAGGCTCAAGTGCTCAATCTGCTGGTCGACCTGAAGGCGCAATACGACCTGAGCTATCTGTTCATCAGTCACGACCTCAATGTGGTCCAGCATATGTCGGACCGCGTACTGGTGATGTATCTCGGGCGCGTGGTGGAAATCGGACCCGCGGACGCGATCTACACCGACGCGGCTCATCCTTATACCGCGGCGCTTCTGGCCAGCCGGCCATCGATGGATCCGGTGCAGCGCGCCAACGAGCCGCCGCTGGCCGGCGATCCTCCCAATCCGGTCAACCCGCCCTCGGGTTGCCACTTTCGCACTCGCTGCGCGCATGCCGAACAGGTCTGCGGCGAGCAGAGCCCGGCCCTGGCGGCTGTCAGCGATCGCCATTTCGCGGCCTGTCTGATGGCCGAACGCGGTAGCGGCCACAGCCGTTCACTGCACGTCGCAGCTTAAGGGGCAACATGGAACCACTAGTACAAGTACGCGACCTGAAGGTCAGCTTCGTGTCCAAGGACGCGACGGTGAGCGCCGTCAACGGCATTGATTTCGACCTCGCGCCGCGCGAGGCGCTTTGTGTCCTGGGCGAAAGCGGATCGGGAAAATCGGTGATGTTGCGTTCGTTGATGCGCCTGAACCCACCGCGTAAAACGGTGATGTCCGGTGCCATGCGAATCGCTGGCCAGGATGTGATCGCCGCCTCTGAACGGCAGCTCGTCGATTTGCGCGGCGGCGTCGTCTCGATGATCTATCAGGAGCCGATGACAGCGCTGGACCCGGTCTTCAAGGTCGGTACCCAGATCGCCGAGACCATCGTCCGCCATGAGGGTATCAGCCGCGCAGAGGCCGATCGCCGCGCGCTCGATCTGCTGGAGCTGGTGCAGATCCCCTCCGCCAAGCAACGACTTAATGCCTATCCTTTCGAACTCTCGGGCGGATTACGCCAGCGCGCCGTCATTGCGATGGCGCTGTCTTGCCGCCCGAAGCTGCTGCTGGCCGACGAGCCGACCACTGCGCTCGACGCCACCGTGCAGATCCAGATCCTGCTACTGCTGCGGCGGCTGCAAAAAGAACTGGGAATGGGCGTGATCTTCGTGACGCACGACCTCGGCGTGGCCGGCGAAATCGGCGACCGGATCGCGGTCATGTACGCCGGCCGCTTCATCGAGGAGGGGACGACTCGTGAAATCATGCGCGGGCCGCTGCACCCTTACACGCAGGGGCTGCTCGGCGCGACGGTACACCCCGGCATGCGCGGCGAACGCCTCGCAACCATCCTCGGCGCGCCGCCTAACCTCGAACGGTTGCCGCAAGGCTGCGCCTTTGCGCCGCGCTGCGCCCAGGCCGAAGCAGCATGCCTGGCCGAAACGCCTGCGCTGCGCAGGCGCTTCCCAAGCCGCGCCACGCGTTGCGTGCTCGTGCCGGACGCCGTCTGACCATATCTAGAACACGAGGGAGTTACCTGTGATTTTCTACTTGCTGCGCCGGGTCATCTATACCATCCCGATTGCGCTTGCGGTCAGCCTCGTCTGCTTCATGCTTGTGCATATCGCGCCGGGGGATCCGATCAACGCCATCGTGCCGCCCGACGCACCGCAAGAGCTGGTGGTGCAACTCAAACACGACTACGGACTCGACAAACCGCTGCCGGTGCAATTCGGGATCTGGCTTGTGCACGTCGTACACGGAGATCTGGGGCGCTCGCTCGCCAGCGGCCGGCCTGTGCTGGAAGATCTCTCGGATGCGATAGGCAACACCTACCGGCTTTCGATGGTCGCAGCCACGCTCGGTTTCGTGTTCGGCTCGCTGTTCGGCGGACTCGCCGCAGCATTCCGCGGTACCTGGATCGACCGCACCCTGGTCGGCATCGCGGTGGCCGGCGTATCGCTGCCGCATTACTGGCTCGGCATGGTGCTGGTGGTGATATTCGGCGTCATCCTGAATGCATTGCCGGCGATGGGGGCGGGGCCCGACGGATCCGCGGTATGGTTGTGGGACCTGGATCATCTGCAGCATCTGGTGCTGCCGGCAGTGACGCTGGCAGCTATCCCGATGGGCATCATTACCCGCACCGTGCGCGGCATCGTCGTCGAGATCCTCAATCAGGACTTCATCACAACGCTGCGCGGAAAAGGCATGTTGCGGCGTGACATCTTCATCCACGTGGTCAAGAATGCGGCGCCGAACGCGTCCGCGGTGATGGGACTGCAGCTCGGCTATCTGATGGGCGGCTCCATTCTGGTCGAAACAGTGTTCAGTTGGCCCGGCACCGGCTTTCTGCTAAACAACGCTATCTTCCAGCGCGACATCCCTGTGCTGCAGGGCACGATCCTTGTCCTGGCCATGTGCTTCGTTGCACTCAACCTGTTGGTCGATCTGTTCCAGACCGCCCTTGACCCAAGGATTAAACGCTCATGACCGGCATTTCGACTACCCCGGCGGATCTCACGATCCAAACCAAACAAGCATCGCAAAGCCACGGCTACTGGCATGGCGTGTCGCGCCGGCTGCGGCGCGACAAGACGACCATCGTCTTTGGCGTCATTTTGCTGCTTATGTTCGCGGCGATCCTGTTGGCATCGGAGCTCACTTCCAACGATCCCTTCCAGGGCGATATGCTGCACCGCCTGATGCCGATCGGTTTCGAGCATCATCCGCTCGGCACCGATGAGCTCGGGCGCGACATGCTTACGCGCTTGCTCTACGGCGGGCGCACCTCCTGGTTTCTCGGCATCACCCCGGTCATCATCGCCCTTGCCATCGGCGGTCTGCTCGGCATCATCGCCGGCTTTGCGGGCGGCGGCGTGAACATGATGATCATGCGTGCCACCGACGTGTTCTTCGCCTTTCCCTCGGTGCTGCTCGCGGTCGCTATCAGCGGCGCGCTGGGAGGCGGCATCTTCAACATCATCCTGTCGCTCACATTAGTCTTCATTCCGCCGATCATCCGGGTCGCGGAAACGGTCACCACCAGCGTTCGGGAGCTCGACTATATCGAGGCCGCGCGGGCCAGCGGCGCCGGCAGCTTGACCATCGTGCGCGTGCACGTGCTGCCCAATGTACTCGGCCCGATTTTCGTGTACGCGACCAGCTTGATCAGCGTATCGATGATCCTTGGCGCAGGTCTCTCCTTTCTGGGCCTCGGCACCAAACCGCCGGACGCGGAATGGGGACTGATGCTCAATACCTTGCGCGGTGCGATCTACACCCAACCGCTGCTGACCATGCTGCCCGGCTTCTGCATCTTCGCTACCAGCATCGGCTTCAACATGGTCAGCGACGGCTTGCGCTCAGCCATGGATGTACGGGCCTAGGCCGGCGCACGCCTGACACCGACACTAACTATATATCCAAAAAACGTTCATGATTACTCGTCGCTTCCGTCCAGTTCTCGCCAGTTGGACCCTGGCCCTGGGCCTGGCCACTGCGCTGGTCTCGCCGGCCCAGGCCGAAGATACGCTGCGCATCGCCATGACCGCAGCCGATATCCCGACCACCACCGGCATGCCCAATAACGGCTGGGAAGGCATGCGCTTCCTCGGCTATCCGATTTTCGAGGGACTGGTGTTGTGGGATCTGACACATTCCGATCGCCTGGCAACCATACGGCCCGGACTGGCCGAAAGCTGGGAGCAGGCGAAAAACGACAAGAAGACCTGGATTTTCCACCTGCGGCGTGGCGTGAAATTTCATGACGGCACCGATTTCAATGCCGATGCGGTGATCTGGAATTTGGATCGCTACTTCAAAAAGAGAGTCCGCAGTTTGAGGCCGGAGCCACCGGCATCACGCGCTCGCGCGTGCCACTGCTGGCCAGCTACAAGAAGATCGACGACAACACGGTTGCACTCACCACAACCACGCCAGCCTCATATTTTCCGTCTACGGCAGTCTATATTCTGTTTACCTCGCCGGCCTCGTTCGAAAAGGCGGGCCATGATTGGGCCCGCGTGGCCACGCTGCCGGCCGCCGGCACCGGGCCGTTCCGCATCGCGCAAGTCACGCCGCGCCAATCGGTGCGGCTGGCGCGCTGGGACGGTTACTGGGATGCCGGACATAAAGCCAAGGTCGATTCCATACTGCTGCTGCCGATACCGGAGGCCAACACCCGTCTGGCTGCGTTGCGCTCGGGGCAAGTGGACTGGATCGAAGTGCCGCCTGCCGACGGCGTTCCGTCGCTGAAGGCCGCCGGTTTCACCATCTCGACCAATTCCTATCCGCATGTCTGGCCGTGGTTCTATAACATCGGCGCGGCCAACAGCCCGTTCAAGGATGTGCGTGTGCGGCAGGCGCTGAACTATTGCGTTGACCGTTCAGCCATCGTGTCGCTGCTCAACGGCACCGCCGAACCCGCGGTCGGCTGGCTCAAGCCGAATGATCCGGCATTCGGCAAACCGGCCAATCGCTACAGTTTCGATCCCGCGAAAGGCAAGGCCCTGCTGGCAGAAGCCGGCTATACCGCGCAAAAGCCGCTGTCGTTCAAGGTGATGATCTCCAATTCCGGCTCCGGCCAGATGTTGCCGCTGCCGATGAACGAACAGCTGCAGCAGAACCTGAAACAGGCTTGCGGCGTGGATGTGAAGTTTGATGTCGCGGAGTGGCAAGTGCTGCTGACCGCGGCGCGTCTGGACCCGGACAATCCGGCGCTGCACGGCGCGATGGCGCTCAATTTCAGCTCGCCCACAACCGACATCGCCGCGATGGCACGCTATTTCGCAGCGGTCAACGCCTCGCCGGCCGGCTCGAATTTCTCGCAATGGAAAGACGCGAAGTTCGAGACGGTGCTGGATATGGCGGCCAATGCAACGGACAACGCAACGATCCAGGCTTCCTACCGGACCGCGCATGAACGCCTGGTGGACAATCCGCCATGGCTCTACGTCGTCCATGACCTGAACCCGCGCGCGATGAACAGGAAGGTGCATGGCTTCGTGCCGGCGCAGTCATGGTTCGTCGATCTGAGTCTGCTCAGTCTGCACTAACAATAGGGAAACCATTCATGAACACTCGTCGCTTCCGTGGAGTTCTCCCCGGTTGGACCTTGGCCCTGGGCCTGGCCGCCGCGCTGGTCTCGCCGGCCCAGGCCGAAGAGACGCTGCGCATCGCCATGACCGCAGCCGATATCCCGACCACCACCGGCATGCCCAATAACGGTTGGGAGGGCATGCGCTTTCTCGGCTATCCGATCTTCGAAGGACTGGTGTTGTGGGATCTGAGCCATTCCGACCGCCTGGCAACCACACGGCCGGGATTGGCCGAAAGCTGGGAGCAGGCGAAAAGCGACAAGAAGACCTGGATCTTCCACCTGCGGCGCGGCGTGAAGTTTCATGACGGCACCGATTTCAATGCGGATGCAGTGATCTGGAATTTGGATCGCTACTTCAAAAAGGAAAGTCCGCAGTTCGAGGCCGGGGCCGCCGGTATCACCCGCGCCCGCGTACCGCTGCTGGCCAGCTATAAGAAGATCGACGACAACATAGTTGCGCTCACCACGACCGCGCCGACTTCTTATTTCCCATTAATGGTGGTCTACGTGCTGTTCACTTCGCCGGCCTCGTTCGAGAAGGCGGGCCACGATTGGGCCCGCGTGGCCACGCTGCCGGCCGCCGGCACCGGGCCGTTCCGCATCACTCGGATCACGCCGCGCCAATCGGTGCGGCTGGCGCGCTGGGACGGTTACTGGGATGCCGGACACAAAGCCAAGGTCGATTCCATACTGCTGCGGCCGATACCGGAAGCCAACACCCGTCTGGCTGCGTTGCGCTCGGGTCAAGTGGACTGGATTGAAGTGCCGCCGCCCGACGGCGTTCCGTCGCTCAAGGCTGCCGGTTTCACCATCTCGACCAATTCCTATCCGCATGTCTGGCCATGGATGTACAACATGGGCGCCCCGAACAGTCCATTCAAGGATGTGCGCGTGCGGCAGGCGCTGAACTATTGCGTCGACCGCCCCGCCATTGTGTCGCTGCTCAACGGCACCGCCGAGCCCGCGGTCGGCTGGCTCAAGCCGAATGATCCGGCATTCGGCAAACCGGCCAATCGCTACAGTTTCGATCCCGCGAAAGGCAAGGCCTTGCTGGCAGAAGCCGGCTATACCGCGCAAAAGCCGTTGTCGTTCAAGGTGATGATTTCCAATTCCGGCTCCGGCCAGATGCTGCCGCTGCCGATGAACGAACAACTGCAGCAGAACCTGAAGCAGGCTTGCGGCGTGGATGTGAAATTCGATGTGGTGGAGTGGCAGGTGCTGTCGAGCACAGCGCGTCTTGCGCCCGACAATCCCGGGCTGCACGGCGCGATGGCGGTCAATCCCAGTTCGGCCACGACCGACATCGGCTTGATGGCGCGTTATTTTGCCGCGGCCAACGCTACGCCGGCGGGCAATAATTTCGAGCACTGGAAAGACGACAGATTCGAGGCGGCGCTGGACACGGCGGCGAAGGCAACGGATCCGGCAATGATCCTGGCCTCTTACCGCGCCGCGCATGAACGCCTGGTGGACAATCCGCCATGGCTTTACGTGGTGCATGACCTGAACCCGCGCGCGATGAACAAGAAGGTGCATGGCTTTGTCCCGGCGCAATCATGGCTGCTCGACCTGACCCTGGTCAGTATGCATTAGGAAAATATGACAAACGATCCTCTTCTGTCTCCCGCGCATATTCTGTCGTGGGACGTTGCCGCGCGGCGTCTCTCGCCGGTCGATCTGATGGATGCATTGCTGGCGCGGATCGCAACATATGATCCGAAACTGCATGCCTTCGTCGAAGTCTATGCGCCCGAAGCGCGGCTGGCGGCGGAAGCCGCCGATATGGCCATACGCTCAGGCCATGCGCTCGGCCCCTGGCACGGCATTCCGATCGCGATCAAGGACATCATCGACATCGAAGGGCGGATCACCACCGGAGGTTCGGCCAGCAGGTTGAATCATCGCGCGACGACCACCGCGACGGTAGTGCGTCGGCTGGTCAATCAAGGCATGATTGTGCTGGGCAAGACGCAGACGGTGGAATTCGCCTGCGGCGCCTGGGGCACAAACCAGCATATGGGCACGCCATGGAATCCATGGGACGCCAGGACACCGCGTACGCCCGGCGGATCGAGCAGCGGCTCCGGCGTCGCGGTTGCAGCGCGCCTGGCGCCTTGGGCGCTCGGCACCGACACCGGCGGCTCGATCCGCATGCCAGCTTCCTGGTGCGGCATTACCGGCCTGAAAACGACGATCGGCCGCATCAGCACGCACGGCATCCTGCCGCTCAGCCCCAGTCTCGACACACCCGGCCCAATGGCCCGTACAGTGCGGGACGTGGCGCTGCTTTACGATCTGCTGCAAGGGCCGGACCCGCTGGATCCCGTCACGCGCGGCCGTCAGGCGACCGATCCGATGCCGACCCTGGAGCACGGCGTGCGCGGTCTGCGGCTCGCGCGTCTGCCGGCGGCGGAACGCACTGGCGTCGAGGCCGACGTGCTGGATGCCTACGACCGTTCGCTGGCAGTGCTGGCGGGACTCGGCGCAGAAATCGTCGACATCACTCTGCCGTTCCGCCTCGTCGATTTTGTGTCGATGACACAGATCATGCAGTCGGAATCGTATTTCCTGCGCGGTCCGACCGTCGAGGATCGCAGCCTGAAACTTGACGAGTTCGTGCGCAGCAGGTTGCTCGCCGGAGCCGGCCTCTCGGCCACCGATTACCTGGCCGCGCTGCGCCACCGGGACGAAATGAAGCTGTTGATGGAAGCCGCGCTGACCGGCGTCCATGCGTTCCTGACCCCATCCACGGCGACGGCGGCAATGCCGCTGCAAGAGGTGGATCAGAAGACCACGCCGACCCGCTTCATGCGCTTCGCCAACATTCTCGAAATGTGCGCATTGTCACTGCCGAACGGCTTTACCGCCGGGGGTGCCGACTTCCCTGCAAATCGCCTGCGGTGGTTACCAGGAAGCGCTGGCGCTGCGTATCGGCCACGCCTATCAGCAGGCGACCGGCTGGCATGACCGTATCCCCCTGCGGCCGCATAAAGTTCATGGTTTCAGATTTATGCCCCGCGCTTTCGCCCCGCCGTCATAGCGACTGCGAATTGAGCCTTTGTAACTGTAGCGAGACACTTGGTCGCTCGCTCGTCCAGCGATAGCCGGTGGTCGCCCGCAGTCAATTGTTATGCCCACTCCATGACGGAGCAATTGCCTCTGGGAAAAGTTGATTCCTTGCCAAATTGATGCAGGATTCTCTCTATGACGTCGGCATAGATATTGCATGGTTATTTCGTCGTTTCAAATCGATTTCGGAGTGAAATTGAGTCAGGAAAAGGGGGATTTCAATGGGAAAAAAGATTGTTCGTCTGGTAACTCTAGTGCTATCCATGTTCGTATTAGCTACTAGCGGGAATGTTGTGATGGCGCAGCAATATCCGATCAAGCCGATCAAGTTGATTGTGCCGTTTCCACCCGCTGGTGCGACGGATGTGATGGGTCGTGCCATCGCCCAGAAGTTGTCGGAAGGTCTCGGCCAAACGGTATTGGTGGAGAACCACCATGGTGCAGGGAGCACCATCGGAACAGACTTGGTTGCCAAGGCTACTCCCGATGGCTACACATTGCTGTTGGCATCCGGCTCGCTTGCTATTGCGGTAAACCTTTACAGCAAGCTTGGCTTCGACATGATGAAAAGCTTCGCGCCTGTTTCGCTGGTTGGCCATGTGCCGCACATGCTGGTAGTGCACCCATCTGTCCCGGCAAATTCGGTCAAGGAACTTATCGCCCTGGCCAAAGCAAAACCTGGACAGTTAACGGCGGCTTCCCAAGGAAATGGCACCCTGTCTCATTTAGAGCTTGAATTGTTCATGACTGCTGCCGGAATAAATATGCTGCACGTCCCTTATAAGGGTAGCAATAATGTGATGCCGGACCTACTGGCGGGGAACGTTTCCGTTTTTTTGACAGCGTTCCTTCGTCCATGCCGTTAGTGAGAAATGGAAAACTGAAAGCGCTGGGGGTCGTGGGCGATAAACGCTTGCCTACGAGTCCAAATATCCCAACTCTTGCCGAAGCCGGTCTGCCCGGTTTCGACGCCAAAAACTGGTTCGCATTGCTTGCTCCCGCTGGCACGCCGAAAGAGATCGTCCAATTGCTGAACACACAGATGGCGAAGGTGGTTGCAGCGCCCGATTTAGTGGCGCGTCTGGGTAGTCAGGGCGCCATCTTGGAGGCTAGCACACCGGAGCAGCTCGCCGCGATGATGAAAACGGATGTGGCAAAGTGGGCGAGAGTGGTTAAAGACGCGAACGTGCGCGCTAATTGACTGGGGTGGCTTCGATGGTGCCGATATCCGCAGGGCGACACGCGAGTCGATGATGCATGCATGCATGCGCTTGTTCGCTACGGCTTGCACCATAGAGGCACCAAGCACAGAAATGCTCGCAACCATTTGTCATTAGCCTATAGGGATTCTTTCCAAATCGTAAGCGCGCGCACGCTGCGCGGCTTCGTTCACGTAAAGTTCGGACGAGGACCGCGCTCGATCCAGACTTCGCAGCCGGAGAGCCATCGCTGGGGTTGTCGCCGCTGTATTTGAAAGAGAATTTCAACGTTATCAAGCAGATCGATGCATTGGGCATTATTGTCGTGCCTGTCGAGCAGAACGCGCGGCAAACGTTCGCTATTTCGCACTACGGCTACGTGCTGTCGCAGGGACGCGCCGTGGTACAGGGTACGTCTGAGGTACTGGCAAGCAATGACGAAGTGCGCTTGGCATATTTCGGCTAATGGAGAACTTGCATGAACGATTTCCTGGCACTGTCCGCGCGGGAACTGGCGGCACGCATGGTGAGGCGCGAACTCAGCGCTGAGGCGGTGGTAAGCGCATATATCGAACAGATTGAGGCGACTGAGCCCGGCATACTTGCCCGGCAGTATTTCGATCCGGATCTGGCTTTGCAGCAAGCACGGCTACTCGATGCGGGTCCCGCTAAGGGTACGCTGCACGGACTGCCAATCGGGGTGAAGGACCTGATGGATACCTCCGATATGCCCACCACCTACGGCTCGCCCATCTACGCGGCGCATCGGCCAGCCATGGATGCCGCCTGCGTTGCTGCGGCGCGCGCAGCCGGCGCCGTGGTGATGGGCAAGACCGTCACCACCGAGTTCGCGACCTTCCAGCCCGGCGTCACACGCAATCCGCGCGCGCCTGCGGACGCACCGCGCACGCCAGGTGGTTCGTCCAGCGGCTCGGCGGCGGCAGTGGCGGCGGGCATGGTGCCGATCGCCTTCGGCACGCAGACCGCAGGATCGATCGTGCGTCCCGCCGCTTATTGCGGTGTGGTGGGCTACAAGCCGACTTACGGCACTCTGCCGTCGGCCGGCATCAAGTCGCTCGCGCCAAGCCTGGACACCGTGGGGGCGCTGGCACGCACGGTGGACGATGCCGCTTTCTTCATCGGGTCGCTCGCGCGCCTGCCGCTCGCGCCGCCAGCGGGGCAGGCTGTACGGTTGCGCGTCGGCATTTGCCGCACGCCACACTGGAGACGCGCAAGCGACGACAGCCGTCGCGCGCTCGACGACGCCGCGCGTTTCCTGGAGAGCCAGGGGGCCGTGTTGGGCGATCTCGTGCTGCCTGGGGTATTCGACGAACTGACGCAAGCCCAGATCGACATCATGGCTTACGAAGCGGCCGCCGCGTTCGCGCCGGAGATGCGCGTGCACCGCGAAGGTTTCAGCAGCGCATTTGCCGCGCTGCTGGCCGCGGGCAGCAGCATCGATGGCAGCGGTTACTTCACAGCCCAGGCCCTTGCGGCTGCCGCGCGCAGGACATTCGAGGCCGTGTTCGATACCGTCGATATCGTCCTCGCGCCGAGCGCCGAGGGCGAGGCGCCGGCAGGCTTGGCAGCTACCGGCGACCCGATCTTCAACCGCATGTGGACCCTGCTGGGCAATCCCTGCGTTCATGTGCCCATCGGCATGGGTGGGCACGGCATGCCGGTGGGTGTGACGCTGATCGGCCCGCTCCGCGACGACGCACGCGTACTGGCGGCCGCGCATGCGCTTGAGCGCAGCATGGCGTGACAAGGCGTGATGGAGCAGAATTGCAGGAAAGCGCTTCCTTAATGCCTTACCTCGCTTCAGCGGCTTGCTGCTGGAAACGCTACCTATACGCTCTGGCGGCAGTCCGGTCGGGTCCCAGGGCTTTCTCCTGGGAAAGAAGTTGAGCCAGTATCCCTTTGAGGGGTGAGGAAGCTCCCGAGCATCGCAAGCCCAACCAGCGCGAGAACCGCACCGAGTTCGAAGTCCGCTGGAATGCCAAGCCGGTCCACGACGCCGCCGCCGAGAGACGAACCAACCGCGATCGCGACGGCATCCGTCAACCGCGCCGATGTACCAGGAAACGCCGGCCTGACCGGGATACACTTGGTCAGGCTGTCTAAGAAGTCCGAGGCGGGCTCGGCACCATAGCATCGGTTCATGCTTTGCGCTGGCAGCGCTGCAAATATGGCGCTAAGCCCAGGTTGTCGACAGGGTCTACTCGCATTGGACCACGCGATGTCTAGGCAGACCCTTGCTTTCCAACCGGCAGGCCTCGCTTGACTAGGTTCGCCATTAGTGCGCCGATGCCGAATGTCCACGGTGTTGCTTGGCTGCTGTGAGTGACCACGTTGTGTAGCCCGCCAAGCTGTTCATTGCGGATGCTCACGCGGTCGCCCAGCTTGTGGGTGAAGCCGCCGCCGGGGTGGTCGCGGTCCTCTGTGGGCGCGAAGAGCGTGCCGAGGAACAGCAGGAAGCCGTCCGGATACTGGTGATTGGCGTTGAGCGTCTGGCCGACGATGTCGGCCGGGTCGCGGCTGATCTGGTTCATGGAGCTGGCGCCGCGCAGGGTGTAGCCGTCGTCGCCGGCCACTTCCAGGTTGACCACGCAGGCGCGGACGTCGTCCAGGGTGAAGTGTTCATCGAACAGGCGGATGAAAGGGCCGATGGCGCACGAGGCGTTGTTGTCCTTGGCCTTGCTGAGCAGCAGGGCGCTGCGGCCTTCGAAGTCGCGCAGGTTGACGTCGTTGCCGAGGGTGGCGCCATGGATGCGGCCGCGGCTGTCGACGGCCAGCACCACTTCGGGCTCGGGGTTGTTCCATTCGGACTTCGGGTGGATGCCGATGGCGGCGCCGGACCCGACGCTGGCCAGCACGGGCGCTTTGGTGAAGACTTCCGCGTCCGGCCCGATCCCGACTTCCAAGTATTGCGACCACATGCCTTGTTCGATCAGGAGCTGCTTCAGGCGCATAGCTTCGGGCGAGCCGGGGCGGATGGCGCGCAGGTTGTCGCCGATGGTGGCCTGGACGATCTGGCGCACGCTCTCGGCCTTGACGGGGTCGCCGGCGGCCTGCTCTTCGATCACGCGTTCGATCATGCTGGCGGCAAAGGTTACGCCGGCAGCCTTGATCACCTGCAAATCAGCAGGCGCCAGCAGGAAGGGCGTGCCGGTTCCGGCGCGCCGGTGCTGTTGTCGAGCAGGTCTTGGATGCTGCAGACTAGGCGCCCCTGCACGCTGCGCACGGCTTGCAGGGGGAATCGTTTTCCAGAAGCTGGCTAAGGGTGGCGAAGGAGCGGGACAGGTCGAACACGCCGTCGGCGCGCAACGCCACGGGCGAGGGGCCGGCGATCTCGCCGGGAATCCAGGCGCGGCCGATCAGGGTGGCGCGTTCCCAGTCTTCGGGCAGGGAGTTGGAAAGCGTGAGTTGCACGTGGGGCATGGGTCGTCTACCGGTCTTGCGGTCTGAGAGGGTACAGGCGCTCCACATTAAAGAGGGCTGCTGATAAACTCCAATGACAATTTTTCAACATTCGATAATGCTGGGTTATCAAATCCGGCATATTGCATCCATGGCCGACCTCGCTTTCTCCCATCTCTGCAATTGGCTCCGTTTCAAGCATCTGGTGCTGATCGACACGCTGGCACGTACCAGCAACATGCACGCCACGGCCGAGCAGATGAACATCAGCCAGCCAGCCGTCAGCAAGATGCTGCGCGAGACTGAGAACCTGCTTGGCTTCGCGCTGTTCCAGCGCCTGCCTCGCAGCATGCCGCCCACCGAGCTGGGGGCGCAGGTGGTGCGTTTCGCGGAGATGGCGCTGAACGACGCGCACCGCTTCCTCGACCAGATGAACCGGCTGCGCAGCGGCGGGCATGGCTTTCTGAAAGTGGGCACCATCTTTGCGGCCACCTCCCTGGTGCTGCCGGAGGCCATCGTGAAGATCAAGGAACGTTACCCGCTGCTGTCCATCGAGGTGGTGGAACACACCAGCGACCACCTGCTGGAGATGCTCGAACAGAAGGAGCTCGACCTGGTGGTGGCGCGTTTCACCGAGGAGCGCCAACGGCAATTGTTCGCCTTCCAGCCGCTGGAGCCAGAGCCGTTCTGCATGGTGGTCAACAGCCGGCATCCCCTGTGCGTCATCACGCCGACCCCGCTGGAGCAGCTCGGCGACTGGCCATGGATCCTTTACCCGCAAGGCACGCCGATCCGCGCGCGCATGGAGCGGGCGTTCGCCGATGCCGGGATCCCGTCGCCGGCCAACACCGTGGAGACCATCTCGATGCATACCTTCCTGCAGGTGCTGCAGTCCGGGCCGATGATCGCCATGCTGCCGGAGTCCATGGTCCAGATGCATATCCAGGGCGGCTTGCTAAAGCGGCTCGACACTTCCCTGGTGCTCACGCCGCAGGACTACGGCATCCTGACGCGCAAGGATGAGCCGCTCACCGGTTCGGCCCGGGAGTTCGCCTCGATCCTGCTGCAGGGGGCGACGGGTGGAATGGCTGGCGGCATGGCGGACGATGCGGCGGCGCCGGCCTGATTTCGATAGCGTGAGGTTATTGTTCAATCCAAATTTATCATTGGGAAGGTATCGGGCGTCTCTCTAGAATGGGGGCCGTGGAAGTGCCGCAACGCGCGCCTCCAGACAAAAACGATAGCCCCCCGGATGTGCCCCGGGCAGAACGTTGGGGGCGCCATCCGAGGAGCCCCCAATGCAATCCATGGCCCAGCCCATTGCCGCTTGGCCGGCAATCGACAGACTCTGCGCTTTCGCCCGCTTGAAGCCGTAGCCAGCCGCCGCCGGTCCGGCTGCGGCTGGAGCAAACCGCGTCGACTTTGGCTCCGCACGGGCCTCGCACCAGGCTGTGCGCCGGCGCCATTCGTCCGGCCGGCATTGACCTGAGCCGGCAACCCGCAACCCGCTTTCACGCTTCATGCCCGGGGCGCACGCTTGCGCGCCCGGTACATCCCGGTACATCCCGGTACATCATATCGAAGGAGATTAATATGTCGGACAACGCCGGCTACAACTACATCGGTGGCGGCCGCAGCGCGGCCGGATCCGTCATCTTGCGCAGCCTGGACGCCACCACCGGCGAGGTGCTGCCGCAGCGCTTCATCCAGGCTACGGTGGAGGAAGTGGATGCCGCCGCCAACGCCGCGGCCGCAGCATTCCCGGCCTATCGTCGCTTGCCTGCCGAGCGCCGCGCGCAGTTCCTGGATGCCATCGCCGATGAGCTGGATGCGCTGGACGAGGCGTTCATCGCCATCGTCTGCCGCGAGACCGCGTTGCCGCCCGCGCGCATCCAGGGTGAGCGCACCCGCACAAGCGGGCAGATGCGCTTGTTCGCGCGCGTTCTGCGGCGGGGCGATTTCCTCGGTGCCCGCATCGACCGTGCACAGCCGCAGCGCACGCCGCTGCCGCGCGTGGACCTGCGCCAGTGCCGCATCGGCGTTGGTCCGGTGGCAGTGTTCGGCGCGAGCAATTTCCCGCTGGCGTTTTCTACCGCCGGCGGCGATACGGCCGCCGCACTGGCGGCCGGCTGCCCCGTGGTGTTCAAAGCGCACAGCGGCCACATGGCCACGGCGGAACTGGTGGCGGATGCCATCCTCCGCGCCGCCGGGCGTACCGGCATGCCTGTTGGCGTGTTCAACATGATCTTCGGCTCGGGTGTCGGCGAGACGCTGGTGAAGCATCCGGCCATCCAGGCAGTGGGCTTCACCGGATCACTCAAGGGCGGCCGCGCCCTGTGTGACATGGCCGCAGCGCGTCAGCACCCGATCCCGGTGTTTGCCGAAATGAGCAGCATCAACCCGGTTGTGCTGTTGCCCGGCGCGCTGCAGGCGCGCGGCGACAAGGTCGCCGGCGAGTTGGCGGCCTCGGTGGTGCTGGGGGCAGGGCAGTTCTGCACCAATCCGGGCCTGGTGATCGGCATCCGCTCCGCCGAGCTCAGCGCCTTTCTCGAGCGCTTCTGCGGGCTGCTGCGGGACGTGGCCCCGCAGACCATGCTCAACACCGGCGCGCTGGCCGGCTACAGCCATGGCCTGGAGGCATTGCTGGCGCACCCGGGCGTGACGCGCCTGGCGGGCAGCGAGCAAGAAGGCCACCAAGCGCATGCGCAGGTCTTCAAAGCCGATGTCAGCCTCCTGCTGGAGGGCGACGCGCTGCTGCAGGAGGAAGTCTTCGGCCCGGCGACGGTGGTGGTGGAGGTGGCTGACCGGGAAGAACTGATGCGCGCCTTGCACGGCCTGCGCGGCCAGTTGACTGCCACGCTGATCGGCGAGCCGGCGGACCTGCTGGCGTCCACCGACATCCTCGCGCTACTGGAAGAGAAGGTTGGCCGCCTGCTGATCAACGGCTACCCGACGGGCGTGGAAGTGTGCGACGCCATGGTCCACGGCGGCCCCTATCCGGCCACCTCCGACGCGCGCGGCACCTCGGTGGGCACGCTGGCCATCGATCGTTTCCTGCGGCCGGTCTGTTTCCAGAACTTCCCCGACGCCTTGCTCCCCGACGCACTCAGGAACGCCAACCCGCTAGGGATCGAGCGCTTGGTGGACGGCGTGGAGACGCGCGAGGCCCTGGCTTGAGCGCTTGGGCTATCACACCACCACCACGAGAGCGGACAAAGCAAAGGCAGGAGGAGATTCGATGCAAACTGAACTGAACACCGGCCGCTACGGCCACGACGCGCTGCTGGCGTTCGTCGAGGGGCTGTTCGACAAGGCCGGTGCGCAAGCCGAACTGGCCTCGGTGGTCGCCCGCACGCTGGTCGAGGGCGATCTGCTGGGCCATTCCACCCACGGCACCAACCTGGTCAACGGCTACCTCGGCAGTATTCTGGACGGTCACGCCATTGTCGACACCATGCGGTTTCGCACGCTGTCGCAAAGCGCATCGTCTGCCCTGTTCGACGGCAACTACGTGCTCGGCCCGTATTGCGTGAGCCGGGCGCTGGACTTTGCCTGCGAGGCGGCGGCCAGCCATGGCATCGGCATCGCGGTGGTCCGGCGCGCGCACCATATCGGCTGCCTTGCCGCCTACCTCCAGCGCGTGACGGATCGAGGGCTGGTCCCGCTGATCTATTCGTCAGATCCGTCGGTGGCCTCGGTCTCGGCCCACGGCGGCATCGAGCCGCTGTTCACGCCGAACCCGATCGCGGTCGGCATTCCCACCCGGCAGGTGCCGGTGCTGATCGACGTGAGCATGTCCACCATCACCAACGGCTTCGTCAACAAGACGCGCAACGCCGGCGAGAAGCTGCCGCAGCCGGTGCTGATGTCAAACCAGGGCGTGCTCACCGATGACCCGGAAGCCTTCTTCTCCACACCGCCCGGCAGCATCCTGCCGCTGGGCGGGCGCGCGTTCGGCCACAAGGGCTTTGCCCTGGGCCTGATGGTGGAGGCGCTGACCTCGGGCCTCGCCGGCCACGGCCGCAAGGACAAGCCCGACGCATGGGGCGCATCCGTGTGCACGATGGCCATCGACCCGGCCTTCTTCGGTGGGCTCGAGAGCTTTACCGAGGAGTCGTCTCACCTCGCGGATCAGGTTTGCGCCAGCACGCCGGTGGATGCCGGGCGGCCGGTGCGGCTACCCGGGGCCGCGGGCCTGGCGCTGCGCGAGGCGCAGTTGCGCGATGGCGTGAACCTGCCCGGTTTCGTGGTGGCCAGCCTGCAGGCCGCCGCGCAGAGGATGGGGGTCAAGGAGTTCCCCGCAACGCTCAGTCGATAAAGGCCCGCACGGGCCAGACCCATACTCCATATCAAGGAGACACATTAATGAGAAAAATTAAAAGCTATCAGACTGTCGCGGTCGTGTTCCTGTTCTTCATCGGCGTGGTGAACTACCTGGACCGCAGCGCGCTGTCCATCGCCAACACCTCGATTCAGAAAGACCTGTCAATCAGCCCGTCGGAGATGGGCATCCTGCTGTCGGCGTTCTCGATCGCCTACGCCTTCTCGCAACTGCCCATGGGCATCATCATCGACCGCCTGGGCAGCAAGATCGCCCTGGGTGCGTCGCTGATCTTCTGGTCCGTCGCCCAGACCGTGTTCGGCTTCGCCAGCGGCTTCGGCAACTTCATCGGCCTGCGCGTGCTGCTGGGCATCGGGGAGGCGCCGGTGTTCCCATCGGCGGCCAAGGCGCTGGCCGAATGGTTCGACGCGGAGGAACGGGGCACGCCCACGGGCCTGGTGTGGTCGTCCACCTGCATCGGCCCCTGCGTGGCGCCGCCGCTGCTGACGCTGTTCATGGTGCACTTCGGCTGGCGCGGCATGTTTGTCATCAGCGGTGTCCTAGGGCTGGTGCTCGCCAGCTGCTGGTTCGTGTTCTACAAGAGCAAGGCCGAATACATGGCCAGTAGCGGCCGCGCCGAGCCGGTGAGCGCGCGGGCCGCGCCGCCGAGCATGTCCGAGCAGCTGGCCGACTGGGCAATGCTGTTTCGCCGCGGCACCACTTGGGGTGCATTCCTCGGCTTCATGGGCGTGATCTACATGCTCTGGCTGCACCTCACCTGGCTGCCCGGGTATTTCGAGAAGCAGCACGGCATGGACCTGTACAAGACCGCATGGGTGGTCTCGCTGGCCTACCTGTTCGGCGCCATCGGTACGGTGGTCGCCGGACGCGCATGCGACCTGCTGGTGCGGCGTGGCATGAGCATCCTGGGCAGCCGCAAGTTCACCATCATCGCCGGCTTGCTGACGGCGGCGGGCTTTACCCTGATGGTGGCCTTCGTGACCAATGTGGTGGGCTGCGTCGTGCTGCTATGCCTGGCGCTGTTCTCCATCAACATGGCCAGCGCTACGGCCTGGATGATCGTCAACACCGTCATATCGTCCAGGCGCGTGGCTTCGTTCGGCTCGATCCAGAACTTCGGCGGCTACCTGGCCGGCTCGGTCGCGCCCATCGTCACCGGCTTCAGCGTGCAGTACAGCGGCTCGTTTTCTTTGGCGTTCGTCATCAGCGCGGCGGTTGCCGTGGCGGCGGCGCTGGCTTACTTCGTGCTGCTGCGCGAACCGATCCAGGAGGCAGTGCCGGCGCTAGCCTGAATCGTGGAGGGCCCTGGTGGCCGCGACGTGCCGCGCGGTCGCCGTGCCGGCCGGCTTGCGAGGTCTGCATGAGCGCTGGCCCCGGGCCGGATCATTCGTTTTTGGTGGTCGTCCTACCGCCATCGTGCGGGCCGAACTCGAGGCAGCGCAGCGAGCGTGGTGCTACAAGAGAAGCTGGACGCCACGCGCCTGGCCCACGCTGCTACGCAGACCAGTACCGCCTGTTGCTTCGTGTCGAACGTCCGGTGAACGCACGCAGTCACACAAATGCGGACACCCCGTCTCAGGTCAGAAACTCTCTGTATCCACCTCGCTGTTGCCCTGCGGATTGTAGCGGCTGCCCACCACGGTCCGCTGGTTGATCAGTGACTCCAACCGGGCCATGGCATCTGCGCTGAGCTTCACATCGATCGCCCCGAGATCATCCAATAAGTGCGCCACGCTGGTGGTGCCAGGGATCGGAATGATGTCATTGCCACGGTGCAACAGCCAAGCCAGCGAGAGCTGTGCCAGTGAGCAACCGACGTCGCGGGCGATGGCCTTGTAGCCGTCCAGCAGCGACAAGTTTGCGGCGTAAGCCTCGGGCGCAAAGCGCGGCATGGAGCGGCGGATGTCCTTGGCGTCGAGCAAGGCTATGTCGGTCAGTTCACCGCACAAAAAGCCGCGCGCCAGAGGGCTGAAGGCGACGAGGGCCACGCCAAGCTCGCGGCAGGCCTCTAGTACGGCGATTTCCGGGTTGCGCGTCAACAACGAATATTCGGTCTGCAGCGCGGTGATGGGATGTACGTTGTGGGCTTTGCGCAGCGTTGTTGCCGACACTTCCGAGAGACCGATGGAGCGGACATAACCCTTGCGCACCAGATCGCTTAGGGCGCCCACGCTTTCCTCGATGGGTACCTTTTTGTCCCAGCGGTGCAGGTAGTACAGGTCGATCACGTCGGTACGCAGGCGCTTGAGCGCGGCTTCGCAGGTGGCCCGGATGGTCTGTGGGCGGCCGTCGATGACTCGCACGGGCTTGCCATCGCCACTGATGTCTACGCCGGTCATGCCGCACTTGCTGGCCAGGGTGAACTGGTTGCGGTGCTTGGACAGGACGTTGCCGACCAGCGTCTCATTTGCTCCAAAGCCGTACAGGGCGGCCGTGTCAAAAAATTGACGCCAGCATCCAGAGCGGTCAGCAGTACCTTTGCGGCTTGCTCGGGCGATGGTGGCACGCCGTAGGCGTGGCTCAGGTTCATGCAGCCCAGACCGATGGAGCTTACGTTGAAGGTGCCGAGTTTGCGTTGTTGCATTGGATGATCTTCCTAAAAAGGGGTGCCCCCGATACGGTGACCATTGACAGGAGCACCGCCAACCTGGCCGCACTGCGTGACATCAACTCCGAACGGGAGGCACCCATCGTCATTCGGCAGTTCAAATACCCGAGCAACATCGTCGAGCAGGATCATCGGGCCATCAAGCGCGTGATTCGGCCGATGCTGGGATTCAAGGATTTCAGCTGCGCCAGCATCCTTCTGGGCGGCATCGAACTGATGCACATGATCGCCGAGGGTCAGATGCGGCGCTCCGAGAGGAGCACTGCGTCCGCTGCTCAGCAATTCTACGCGCTGGCAGCATAAGCAAAACCACTCCCGCGGAGTTCGTCCGACTACGCACCCCTATCGCGACAAAACCCTCCAATGTCCATCGCTTCCCGTTCGGTAGCAACGCTAATTTTGGCGATGGGCATCGTCACGACAGCTCAGCGACTGTATTTGCCGATGACGCTCTGGCCACCAAGCGCGTGCCCCTTGAGCGCCGACATGAGTTCGTCCCTGGTCAATCCAGGCGGCAGTGCGGACGGCGCGAGATCCGTCGCGACCACGGTCAAAGTGTAATGGTGTGGTGCGTCACCCGCCGGCGGGCAGGGCCCGCGATATACGACCTCGCCACTGACGTTCTTGCCGATGGTGGCGCCATGGCCGTCGGTCTGGCCTTCGCCCTCCTTGAGCTGCCCACGATCTGCGGCGATGTTGTACGCAACCCAATGTGAAACGCCAAGCCCCAGCGCGCCGTCGGGATCGGAAAGCAGCACGGCAACCGACTTGGCACCGGCAGGCAGGTTCGACCAGGACACCTGCGGAGAAACGCCCTTGCCGCCGCAATCGGACGTATTGTTGCCGTGGAACACAGGAATCGTCGCGCCATCCGCGAACGACGCGGAAGACACGTGCATGCCTGCCGCTTGCGCGATGCCCATACCGAAAAAGCAATGCGCCTGCTAGCGGCGCGAAGCCCCTTTAACCAGTTTCATTCGTACATCCTCCTATGAAATGAGTGGAATGTATGCCGAGCGCGCCAGGCAAGGTGCGGCTATACCCTCTGGTATCCGCGACTGCCAGCACAGCGATTCCGGGTTTACCTTGGACCAAATCGTGCGCAATGCACTTAACGTGTACGGAAGATGTCGGACGATGTTATTAGATATAACGTTAAAATATAACGACTGGGGATCTGGGATATCGGGCGCGGGGCTTCATCCCGCGTGGCGTCGGGAGACCTCAAGGACAACTTGCACTTCTGGATTCACGCAGGTCGAGGTGATACGGCCGTCGAGTGCGTCGAGCAGGTTGCGGGCCGCACGTAACGCCATCGCGTCGCGTGTCTGTTGCGTCGCCGAGCCGATATGCGGCAGGGCGACGACGTTCGGCATTGTCAACAGTGGCGAGTCCGGTGGCAGCGGTTCGCGCTCGAACACGTCGAGTCCGGCGCCGAGGATGCGATGTTCCCGCAGCGCCTCGATGAGCGCGGCTTCGTCGACCACCTGGCCGCGCGCGCAGTTGACGAGGATCGCCGTTCGCTTCATCTGGCGGAGTTCTGCCGCGCCGATCAGGCGCTCGGTCGCGGCGGACAATGGCACCAGCAGGCACACGAAATCGGCCTGCGCCAGCAGTTCCGGCAACGTGCGCCATTGCGCACCGTAGGCTTCTTCCGCTTCGTGATTGCGTGTGCGATTGCAATACAGCACGTCCATTCCGAAACCCAGCGCCGCGCGTCGCGCGAGGGCGCTGCCGATGCGTCAGAGCCCGACGATGCCGAGCGCCTTGTGATGAACGTCGACGCCGAACTGAGCCGCTCCGACCGACGCACGCCATTCGCCGCGCCGCGTCCATTCGGCGAGTTCGACGACACGCCGCGCGCTCGCGAGCAGCAGGGTGAACGCGAGATCCGCGGTGGTTTCAGTCAATTCGTCGGGCGTGTTGTTGAGGACGATGCCGCGCCGCGTCAGGTCCTCGACATCGAATGCATCGAATCCGGCGGAAATGGTCGATGCTGCTTCCAAAAATGGTGCGGCGTCAAGTAGCTCCGACGTGATCTTCATGTGGTTGCCGAGGATGCCATGTGCCCGCGCGAGCGCTTCGATCAACGGCGCGCGGCTTGCGGCAGCAACCTGTTCGACCTCGATCACGTCATGCTGTTCGCGCAACAGCGCGAGCACGCTCTGCGGCACCTTCCGGTACACGACGATTCGTTTTCTCATCGGGGGCTCCTCTGAGCGCCGGTGATATTCAAGCAGCGGCACATAGATTTATAGGGAAGCGGAATATGAAATTCCGGGAAGCAACCGCCAGAAGTTGCACGAGAAGTACGCATCCCACCAGAAGCGATTCAGGTCGGCCATCGAAACCCTTTGACCAGTCCCAGGGCCGGCGCATCTTCTTGGCGGTGTCCTGCAGGTCGCGGCGGGTCAGGTCGACACCCACGCCGTAGCCCCAGACCAGATCCTGCGCTTGCTCCGGCTTGAGGTTGGCGCCACCCTTGCCGATCGCCACCACCAATTCGATCTCGTGGTGGAGGTTGTCCGTCAGCGACGGATAGGGCACCGTCCCTTCGGCGGCCACGACGGCGTCCGCGGGTTTGGTGAAGAAGAACGGCGGCTCGCGGTCCGGGTCATTGCCCATCTCGCGGGCGTGCGCGGCGTAGTTGCGGCCGACGCAGAACACGCGGCGGATGGGAAGCGGGCGCTGCTGCCGGCCACGGCGACGCTCGCCTGCTCGGCGGGCTGGATAACAAATTCTGTCATTTCGGTGTCTGTTTCCGTGCGGGCCAACGTGGGCCCGTGCACGAGGAGGAATTAATTACTTGGCGAAAACCTGGCTGAGGTCGCCGAACGCCTTGAACTCCAGCGCGTTGCCCGACGGGTCGAGGAAGAACATGGTCGCCTGCTCGCCAACCTGTCCTTTAAAGTGCACATGCGGCTCGATCACGAACTTCGTATTAGCGGCGCGCAGCTTGTCCGCCAGCGCTTCCCATTCTTCCATCGGCAGGATCGCGCCGAAATGCCGCACCGGCACCTCGTCGCCATCGACCGCGCTGGTCGCGCGATGGCCGCATTCTTCCGGCGCCAGGTGGGCGACCACCTGGTGGCCGTAGAAATTGAAATCTATCCAGGCATCGGATCTGCGGCCCTCGGGGCAACTCCAGCAGTTCGCCATAGAAGTGGCGGGCTTCGCTCAGGTCGTGAACGGGAAATGCCAGGTGAAACAGCGGAGTTGCGTTCATGAGAAGGGTCTTTTTTCGCGCGGGATGGAGAAGTGTTGCGGTGTTCCGGTTGCACAGATTGTAGTCAGCAGAACTCGTAATATGAAACGAATTATTTCTGTTCTAAGAATCAAAAGTTTCGATAGAAGATCAGCTACTTCTGCACCTTCCTTGTCGTCGCGGAAGCCGCCTCTTTCTCCGCCGCCGGCGCGCGGCTTGCCGCCGTGAGCACTTAGGCACGCCGGCTGGAGGAGGACCTGGGATACAGTTTGTTCGATCGCGCTGGCAAGTCGATCGCGCTGAGCGAGGAGAGCCGCAGGCTGCTGCCAGAAGCCTCCGCTTCGTCGAGCTCTATGAAGCGCCTTCTTCGTGAACGCGGAACTTCTTTTCTGCCGCTGCGATCATCTCAACCACCCGAATCGAAGGTATCACGCTTCATGGCCATGCGCATCAGCGTCAACACAATCAACACAATCAAAACGATGACAAGGAAGCCGAGCATGCCGGCAAGCAGGATGGTCGTCATAGTCTCCTCCAGATATTCAGTAGCCTCGACGATGTTTCGCGTCGTATTGACCTGGCACGTCTGTGCCCGGCCAACGCAGACGAGATATCGCGCTCATCGAGCCGACTGGTCGCTTGTGCTTGATGGCTCCGGATAAGCCGCACCTCGACGCCTCGTCTCCAATTGGAGGTAAATCCGGCACGAACAACGACACTCAGTGAATAGGCCGTCCCGATGCCGTGGCCCGTGTACCCGCCCCTCCTTTCGCCAAGGCCGACTCTAACGCATGTGCAAGACGCGGAAAGGCGTCGAGTGTTCTATGGACGCTTCGATATTCAGTACCCCGATCCTGCCGTCAAGGTCGACCAGCATCCCGACATCCTGTGCCAATTCGAGGATGTTCATCTGGAGCCTATAAACCATAGATCTCTCGCCTGGCCTGTCGCTCATGCGGCGAGCTGGCAAGCACGCATCCCCAGCATGTCCGTCTTTGGTGGAAAGACGTTCCACGACCCGTCATCGTGCCGGAAGAAAACGATCGTCACCCATCCTTCTGGCCGCAACGTGCCAATGCGCACGTAGCGCCTTCGATCCGAAGGCGCCCGACTGAACTCGATCACACGCAACGCCGCACCAGGCCCGAACCACTTGCCGGCCTGCACGCGCACGGACTTCTTGCCGGTATGCATATCCTTCTCCTTCAACCACATTCGCCTTTGTTGGCACAGCTCCGTTTTGCGCGCCGTCAGGCGGCTATATCCTCAAGGCGTTCGCTGCGCGGTGCGGCGACTGGGCACGATAGGATTCGAGGAAACGGCAGCGAAACACCCGCTGTCAGGCACTCGATTGCACGGAGTGGTAGTCCCCGTCACCTTGGACAAGGACCGGCCTGTTACCTTATTTCGGCCCGTGCACGCGTTGCAGCCCTTTCGCGATCTGGCCCGGTAGCTGCGCCTCATCGAACCAGCACGCGAATCGTCCGGGCTTCCGGATCGATCCAGATTATGGCGCCATGCGGAACTTGCGCCGTGATGTCTGTATCGAAACCTGCCAGCATCGTCACGTCCCCCAGCGCCGCTCCCTATGCGAGGACTGTGTTGACAGTATGAACACGATCGCCAGCGGCGCCATATCGCGCGACTGCATCTCGTGCAGCCTCCACAAGGTTGCGACACCACCCTTCGCCGTATCGAGCACGAGAATCTTGTCGAACGACTGGCCAGCGACCTTTTGCGCGGGGCGAGAGAAACGCCACGCAGACGATTCAGCTCAGTTCATTTTTGGGATATGCGCGGATTCGATGACGCCGGTCCATTTCTTCTGCTCGCTGGCGACGAATCGCGCGAAATCTTCGCGGGTGCCGGTGCCTGCCGATGCGTTGGCGTCGGTCAACTCCTTGCGCAAGGCGTCGGACTTCAGGACTTTCTCCAGCGCGGCGCTAACCCGGTCGACGATCGGCTGTGGCGTGCCCTTGGGAAATACCAGACCGCCCCACGAGACGTTCTCGTAGCCTTTCAGTCCGGACTCGTCCAGGGTCGGCAGATTGGGATAGAGTGGAATACGCTCGCGGCTGGTGATCGCCAGCGCGCGCAGCTTGCCGCTTTTGACGAGCGGCCATGCGACCGAGGCATTGGTAAACGTGTAGTCAAGCCGGCCGCCGGCGAGGTCGGTGAGGGACGGCGGGTCGCCGTTGTACGGGATGAACAACACGTCGATGCCGGCCATCTTCTTGAATAGCTCGCCGCCCATGTGGCCACTGCTGCCGGTACCCGCCGCGGCGTATGACAGCTTGCCGGGCTCCTTCTTGGCCAGCGCAATCAGTTCGGCGACGTTCTTGATCGGGGAGTCGCCACGAACCACCAGCAGGTTGTAGATCGAGAACATGCGGCCCACGGGCACAAAGTCCCGTTGCACATCATAGGGAAGCTTTCTGAACAGGCCGGGGTTGACGGCCAGGGTGTTGATGTTGCCATAGCCAATCGTGTACCCGTCCGGCGCGGCGCGCTTGACCATCGCCATGCCGATGTTGCCTGCGGCGCCCGGGCGATTGTCGACAACGAAGTTGGCGTTGGTCGCTCTCGCGAGGTGACTCAGCACAATGCGGCTTAGTACGTCGCCCGATCCACCGGCAGCAGAGGGAACGATCACGGTGACCGGCTTATGGGGCCACGGGTCCTCCGCCGCCTGGACGGACGAGGTGAGACTGCATGCCGCACCGAAGGCGAAAGCAGCGAAAGCAGCGAAGGCGGTCGTGAATCGCATGATGCGATTTCCGGGGGAAGTGAGTGTGGCGTTCGAATTTCATGGTTTCTCCTAAAGTCTTTCCCTGCCATTGCTCATGGCAAGCAGGCGGTCTGGGCAATGATTTACTCGTTTGCGTGTCAGGATTGGCCCCCTCTGCGGGTGCTACAACGGCTGGCCGCGCTGGCCAAGCCTGCCGGAGTGACGACTCGTCCGTCGCCGCGCAATTCACCAGCCATGGAAACGCTCCCAGGTCGTGAGCGTTCCGCCCTCAGCGAGCGCTCGGTACTCGGGGAACTGCGCGCCTGTTGCGCAGGCGTGGTTCGGAAGAATGCGCAGGCGCGTACCTACCGGAAAGCGATGGGAGATGTCCGCGTCGGGCCCACCTTCGCGCGACACGATGCCGTGCTCCTGGTTAGCGCCGCTCAGCAGGTAGCCTGGCAACACCGTGCCGTCTATCGTGCAGACCTGCCCATATCCATAGTCCTGCTTCTGCTTCTGGGTTCCGCGATCGCGGCTCATGGCCATCCACCCTGCGTCCACGATGATCCAACCCTTGTCACTCTGATGGCCTATCACCGTCGTCAGTACACTAAGCGCTATCTCATCCGTAGTGCAGACACCGATGTTGTTCATCACCAGGTCAAAGAGAACATAGACGCCGGCCCGCACCTCGGTTACCCCCTGGAGTTGCGCGGCGGCAAATGCCGTGGGGGTCGAGCCGACACTAACCCCCGGGCATGGAAGGCCCGCCGCGCGCAGACGCTCCGCCGCGCGCACGCAGCCGACGCGTTCGCGCTCGGCCAAGGCCGTCAACGCCTCAGGCGTATCGAGTTCGTAGCTCGAGCCAGCGTGGGTCAACACGCCACCGAGGCGCATGCCCCCGTTCTGCAATGCGTGGCCGACCTCCATTAGCACGGGGTCTTCAGGCTGGATACCCGAGCGGTGGCCGTCGGTGTCGATCTCGATCCACACATCGAAGGCCTCACCGTTTGCTTTGCCGAACTCAGCAATCGCCTGAGCCGATACCAGGCCGTCGGTAAGTATCTTCAGATTGCAGCCGCGCCGGCGCAATGCCAGTGCCTGCGGAAGCCGGTGCGGTGCCATGCCAACCGCGTAGAAAATGTCCGTGACACCCGCGGCAAGGAAGTGCTCGGCTTCCTTGAGCGTGGAGACAGTGATTCCATGCGCGCCGGCCGCGAGCTGGGCGCACACGACAGGCGTGCATTTGCTGGTTTTTACATGCGGCCGAAACCGCACGCCCAGCATATCCATGCGCTGCTGCATCCGATCGATGTTGTGCTGCATGCGCTCCAAGTCAATAATCGCTGCAGGCGTGTCAACGGTGTGGAGGGAAAAGTACATGTCGAACGGAAAGGAAAATCGGTTGCAGGCTGGTGGGTCACGGAAATGCACGCCTGTAAAGAGCGAGCCCAAGTCCTCCGTCGCGGCGTCGGCGCGCGATGAAGGTGAGACCGGTGAATAGTAGCCACTGTAGTCAGCCAAGTCCTCTCCGTGGTTAAATGCCTGGAAATCAATTGTTAAGCTGAATTGAATGATCCGCGTCGAGGGCTCCAGTGCATGTATGGACCCGACGCCTTTTGCAAGCTTCTTTCGATGATGAGAAGTGGTCTGCACGCATGCACCCAGCTTGCCTGGTGGGCGAGTACCGAGGCACGCCCGCAGCCTCGATGAGATCCTCGCACCCTGTCCTGAGCAAATTGCCGGTCTGGAATAATCCAGCCGGCACCACAGTGCAGGTTCTGAGGGTGCTGGTTTAACTGATTTCGTCACCATGTTGGCGAAGATTCGCAAACCTGCTTTGGGTATGGTTCTGAACTCCCTATGGGCGGTGTTCGACGCAGCCGATGCGGAACTCGTGGTTGTGCGGCTTCTAAAAATTTCGGCCATACTGCCCCCACGTCACTGCCCGGAGGCAAATAAATGGGGTTCGAATTCAACGGTAAGCGCGTCGTCGTCGCTGGTGGATCGCGTGGCATCGGCCGCAGTATTGCGCTCGGGTTCGCGCAGGCTGGCGCTGCAGTGTCTGTCTGCGCGCGCAATCTGGAAGGATTGAAAGCCATCGAGGCCGAGCTGGACGTTTACGGCCATCTGGCCCATACCGCACCTTGCGATCTCGCTGACGGCGAGGCGATCAGCGCTTACATTGCAGCAGCCGGCGAGGCGCTTGGTGGCATCGACATTTTGATCAACAACGCGTCCGGTTTCGGAGGCGGGGATACCGAAGCCGGCTGGGAGGCCGGCATCCAGGTCGACCTGTTGGCAACGGTGCGCGCAGGGCATGCTGCACTGCCATTCTTGCGACTGTCGGCCAACGCCGCGATCGTCAATGTGACGTCCATCTCAGCGCTTCGACCGTCGTCACGTACCCAGTCTTACGCGGCGATCAAGGCGGCGGTCATGCACTATACGGCTTCCCATGCGTTGACACTCGCGCCGGATCGGATCCGTGTCAACGCGGTTGCGCCAGGCTCGATCGAATTTCCCGGCGGATCGTGGGAACAGCGCAAGACTTCCGAACCCATGCTGTATGAGCGGATACTGCGTTCGGTACCGTTCGGCAGGCTCGGGACGCCAGGCGAGGTCGCCAGCGCGGTGCTATTTCTCGCCAGCTCGCACGCAGGCTGGATCACCGGCCAGACCTTGGTGGTCGATGGCGGCCAGGTGTTGACGTAAGTGCAAATACGCACACGGGGGCGGGAAAGGGTTCGCCGCGGAATGTAGCACTCCTGCGGCGAGCAGCACAAGCAGTCACCGTCGGGATCTCGGAATCAGATTCCGCGATTTCCGGATTCATGGCGGATTCATGGCGGTCTCATGGCTCTGAATGCAACATCGTCACATACTGCTGAATGCCAACTGCGACGGATCCCTCTGGCTTCGTTCGCTCCCGCCAGCCTCCCCGGGTTGGTGGAGCGCTATCGCAGATCGTCGGCTAGTCGAGATAGAGACGCCTCTCCTTCGGCAATTGCCGAGTTGTCTGTAACCCTGCCGCACCCGCACCCGCACCCGCACGTCTGCCGGTCGCGGGTGTTTTTGGGCGCTGAGCAAAACTGGCACTTTCGCACTGTCCCCGGTGGCTCACTGCGATGGCTGCCTCTATTGCGCGGCTACTCGGTATCAATCGTAGCTGCATTACGGTCGAAAGTCCTGGAGCTTGCCAGTCGAGCACCTTGCTGACTTCGTCAAGAGCACGCCCCGCGAGCAGTTGGCGCCGGAAGGAGGGGACCGTACGCTGTGGGTAAGAAATTTGACTTGTTAGAGATTCGACTTCTCACAAGAACCGCGACCCTTCGGTAATGGTTTGCGTGCGACGGCCCGCCGCAGACCAGAATCCAGGCTGCCTCAAGTAGATGCCTTCGGCGCGGATAACCAGCGCTAGCAGCCCGCTGACTCGCGCGGCGGGGCGTCGCCAAAACCAAAATAATTCTTTTGTTAATCGATCTGACGATCGCTTTTTTCTGTTCGCCGTCTCCGTCAAACTCCGTGACCCGGGCGCTGGCTCCGACGAACGCGTGCCTGACGTTGGCGTGCTCGGGGCTCTCGGCCTTCGCCGCCGGATAGCTGCTCGACTGATCGGGGATGATTTCGTAGGCCTGTCAGCACAAACCGCCAGCGCGCGATCGCATCGTACCCTGGACGTTTTGGCCTGCGCGCGCCGATGGCCAACCTCGCGGCGCGCGGTTTGCTGGATAACGCGCTGCTTTAGACAAACACAAGCGCGCGCGAGACGTGCGCAATGCAAAAAAGACGAAGCTGCCACCTGCGGCCTCGTAGTGGAGATGAATGATGCAAGTTGAACACGTCATAGATCGTGCGCTGGCGAGCGCGGTACGCAAGGCACGCATGCGCCTCACGCCGTTCCTCGCCCTGATGTTTGCACTGTCCATGCTCGACCGGTCGAACGTCGGCTTCGTCAAGCAGGCCCTTCAGGTCGATTCGAATATCGGAAATGCGGCGTTTGCGCTTGGTGCGGGGATCTTCTTCATCGGCTATGCGGTGTTCGAGATCCCGAGCAACCTGATGCTTCATCGGGTCGGCGCGAAGGTGTGGTTGAGCCGGATCATGGTGACTTGGGGCCTGGCATCGGCCGCGATGATGTTCGCGCACGACGAGACCTCGTTCTACGTGCTGCGCTTCATCCTGGGTGTGGCGGAGGCGGGCTTTTCGCCTGGCGTGATTCTTTACTCGACGTACTGGTTCCCGGCGCGCGAGCGCGGCAAGGCACTTGGCGTCTACTATTTCGGCTTGCCGGTGGCGCTCGTCCTCGGCAGCCCGCTGTCCGGCTTCCTGCTGGAAGTCATGGGCGGGCAACTGGGGCTGCGCAACTGGCAGTGGATGTTCATCATCGAAGGCCTTGCGGCTTCGATTGCCGGCATCATCGCGTTCTTCTACCTGGTCAGCAAACCTCGCGACGCCAGGTGGCTCACGTCCAACGAGAAGAGTGCCCTGGAAGCTGCCATCGCAGCCGAAGACCGCGAAAAGATCGCGCATGGTCCGGCTACCGCCCTACACGCGCTGCGCAACTGGCAGGTGCTGCGTTTCGTCGCGATTTACTTCGCGATCCAAGTCAGTGTTTATGGAGTTATCTTCTATCTCCCGACACGGATTTCCGAGCTGACGGGCACGGCGATAGGTTCGAAGGTTGGTCTTCTCACTGCCATTCCCTGGCTATGCGCGCTGATCGCCTTGCGCTTCATCACGGGCATGGCGGATGCCAAGGGCAAGCACCGGCAATTTGCCATTGCCATGCTGGCGATGGCGGCCGCAGGCATCGCGCTCTCGACGCTTGGCCAGCACCTTGCGCCGGTGCTTATTGCCTTCTGTATCGCGACGGTCGGCTTCGTGGTTGTCCAGCCGCTCTTCTGGACCCTCCCTACCGCGTATCTGAGCGGCACCGCCGCGGCGAGCGGCATCGCGTTGATCGGTGCGCTCGGCAATCTCGGTGGCTTTATCGCACCGACTTTGAAGACCGCGGTGGAGGCACTCTTTCAAAGCCAGCAGGCGGGGATGCTTGCCCTGGCGTCCGCGGGAGTGCTCGGCGTATTGCTCCTGTTAAGCATCGGCGCGCATGCACGCCGCGCATCGGCAATGCCGTTCGGCTCGTCCAAGGCGGCATCCCGCTAGAGTCCTGCATCTGAGATGCGTTGAAGAAGTAAGCGTGCCGAAAAGGGCATGGAGGTTGCCGTATGAATTTCACGATGGATAACGAAATGACAGGAACTACCGCAGCGGCCCCGGAGCCCGTCGTGCGCTTGCACCCGAACGACGATGTCGTCATCGCGCGGAGCCAGTTGGTTTCAGGCATGCAAATCGGCGCGGGCCTTCTCGTACGAGGACTGGTTCCGGCAGGCCACAAGCTCGCCGTGCGTGGTATCGCTTCCGGCGCGCCCGTGCGGCGCTATGGGCAGATCATCGGCTTCGCGACACGGGGCATTGACGCAGGCGAGCATGTCCACACGCACAATCTCGCGATGGGCGACTTCGAGCGGGACTATGCCTTCGGCGCCGACGCAGGGCCGTCGCGGGCCGCCGCGCCGTGTGCCCAATTCATGGGCATCTTGCGCGCCGACGGGCGTGTCGCGACGCGCAACTATATCGGTATCCTGACGTCGGTCAATTGCTCGGCAACGGCCGCTCGCGCCGTCGCCGACTACTTTCGCCGCGACATCCATCCGGAAGCGCTGGCGGCGTACCCCAACGTGGATGGCGTGGTCGCCCTGACGCACGGGCAGGGCTGCGCGATCGACGCGGAAGGCGAGGGCCTGGACTTGATCCGGCGCACCCTTGGCGGCTACGCGCGGCATCCGAACTTTGCCGCGGTGCTGATTGTCGGCCTGGGTTGCGAGACCAATCAGATTGATGGACTGATGGAGCGCCAAGGCCTGGCGCCTGGCGCCGCGCTGCGGACGATGACAATCCAGGCGCTGGGCGGGACGGCGCGCACGGTAGCGGCTGGCATCGAGCAGGTAAAGGCGATGTTGCCCGCAGCCAACAACGTGCGGCGCGAGCCGGTCGATGCCAGCCATCTGGTGGTCGGACTGCAATGCGGCGGGTCCGATGGCTATTCCGGCATCAGCGCGAATCCGGCACTCGGCGCGGCGGTCGATCGGCTAGTGGCGCATGGCGGTACAGCGATCCTCTCCGAAACTCCCGAGATCTATGGCGCGGAACATCTACTGACACGCCGCGCGGCGTCGCGCGACGTTGGCGAAAAACTCATCGAGCGGATCCGTTGGTGGGAGGCCTATTGCGCGCGCATGAATGCCAATATGAACAACAATCCCTCGGCGGGTAACAAGGCGGGGGACTCACGACAATTCTCGAGAAGTCGCTCGGCGCGGTAGCGAAAGGGGGAACCACGAATCTTGTCGACGTATACCGGTACGCCGAGAGGGTCCATGCCCGCGGCCTGGTTTTCATGGATACCCCCGGTTACGATCCGGTGTCGGCAACCGGCCAGGTCGCGGGCGGTGCCAACCTGATCTGCTTTACAACCGGGCGCGGATCCGCTTACGGTTGCGCGCCGTCGCCATCATTGAAACTGGGTACCAACACCACCTTATGGCTGCGACAGGAGGAGGACATCGATATCAACTGTGGGTCGGTCCTCGACGGTACACGATCCATCGATGAACTCGGAGAAGACATTTTTCAGATCATGCTCGCCACGGCGTCAGGCCATGCGTCCAAGAGCGAGGTGCACGGGTACGGCCAGAATGAGTTCGTACCATGGCACATTGGCGCTGTTACGTAGGCGTTGCGTAGGGGGACACAGCGGGAGGGCGTTTGCTTAGGCATTTTCGACGGACGCATGAAGGCAAAGTCATCGGGCTGGGGGCGCGAGGAGTTGGAGGGATTGGACGTGGGGGATGCGAGGCGCAATGAACAAGAGAAGACGCTGGTGACGCGTAGCTGGGGTGGCCCGGGCTACTGGCCGCCGCAAACGGTCGTGGGCGATGTGCCGGTGGTCCAGTCTACGCTGTGCGTCTTCTTCAAGGACGCCGCTAGCGGGCGCCGGGTCTACCAGGTCACGGCGAATCGCCGAGGCGAGGGTTCGTCCCTGCAGGCGGCGATGTCGTACCTGATCTGCGGCGCGTTCGCCCAGTTTCCGGTTGAGAGTGGGCGGTCCCCGCGGGTGACATTGCCGCTGGACCCGAATGACAAGTAGCAGGTAGCAAGCAAACAGCAACAGGCAAGGCATTGCCTGTGCGGCGGTAAAAACTGAATTGTCCGGCGAAAGGCCTTAAAGTCCTGGATGCACTTGTGGGAGGGGCTTCGCGCCGGGCTTACGTGAGCTAGATTGACGGCTCGATTTTTCGGCCCGAGCCGCCGGCGCCCGTTTTTGAAAGCTGCAATGGAAGATTCCGGCAAGCACGCCGGATACGACCGGCGCGGCTTCGGCGGGCACTGGCTGGGCCACTTCTTGGACGAGCATAATGACCAGCAAGACCGGCGGTGATGCACCGCAACATGCCCCCAACAGTCCTGAAGCGCAATTGCGCCTGGCCGCGCTGGAATACCACCGCAGCCCGACCAAGGGCAAGATCCAGGTAAACGCGACCAAGGCGCTGTCCAACCAGCGCGACCTGTCCCTGGCCTACTCCCCGGGCGTGGCCTACGCCTGCGAGGAGATCGCCAAGGATCCCGCGATGGCCGCCGAGTACACCTCGCGTGGCAACCTGGTGGCAGTGATCACCAACGGTACCGCCGTGCTTGGCATGGGCGACATCGGCCCGCTCGCCGGCAAGCCGGTGATGGAGGGCAAGGGCTGCCTGTTCAAGAAGTTCGCCGGTATCGACGTATTCGACATCGAGCTCGATGCGCACGACCCGGACAAGATCGTCGAGATCGTGGCCGCGCTGGAGCCCACGATCGGCGGCGTGAACCTCGAAGACATCAAGGCGCCCGAATGCTTCTACATCGAGAAGAAGCTGCGCGAGCGCATGAACATCCCGGTGTTCCACGATGACCAGCACGGCACCGCCATCATCTCGGGCGCGGCGCTGCTCAACGGCCTGAAGGTGGTCGGCAAGGACATCGCCAAGGTCAAGCTGGCGGTTTCCGGCGCCGGCGCCGCGGCCATCGCCTGCCTGGACACCATGGTGGGCCTGGGCGTGACCCGCTCGAACATCTCGGTGGTGGACTCCAAGGGCGTGATCTATGTGGGCCGCGACGCCAGCATGGAGCCCAACAAGGCCCGCTACGCGCAGGAAACCGCCAACCGCACCCTGGCCGACATCGTCAACGGCGCCGACGTGTTCCTGGGCTGCTCGACCGCCGGCGTGCTGACCGCCGAGATGGTCAAGACCATGGCCGACAAGCCCATCATCCTGGCGCTGGCCAACCCGGAACCGGAAATCCGCCCGGAAGTGGCCAAGGCCGCGCGCCCGGACTGCATTATCGCCACCGGCCGCTCGGACTACCCGAACCAGGTCAACAATGTGCTGTGCTTCCCGTACATCTTCCGTGGCGCGCTGGATTGCGGCGCCACCAAGATCACGGAAGCCATGAAGCTGGCCTGCGTCAAGGCCATCGCCGACCTGGCCGAAGCCGAGCTGAACGACGCCGTTGCCGCCGCCTACGGTGGCCAGGAGCTGAAGTTCGGCCCCGACTACATCATCCCGACCCCGTTCGACCAGCGCTTGATCGAGAAGATCGCGCCGGCGGTGGCCAAGGCTGCTGAAGAGTCCGGCGTGGCAACCCGTCCGATCAAGGACCTGGAAGCCTACCGCCAGCAGCTCACCCAGTACGTCTACCACACCGGCCTGATCATGAAGCCGGTGTTCACGGCAGCCAAGGCCGCGCCCAGGCGCGTGGTCTATGCCGAGGGCGAAGAGGAGCGCGTGCTGCGTGCGGTGCAGACCGTGGTGGACGAAGGCCTGGCCCGTCCGATCCTGATCGGACGCCCGCACGTGGTCCAGATGCGCATCGACAAGGCCGGCCTGCGCCTGAAGGCCGGCACGGACTTCGAGCTGATCAACCCGGAAGACGACCCGCGCTACCGTGCCTACCACGAGGCCTACCATGCGCTGCGCGGCCGCGACGGCGTCACGCCTGACATGGCCAAGGTGGCGCTGCGCCGCTCCAATACGCTGATCGGCACCATGCTGATGCATATGGGCGACGCCGACGCGCTGCTGTGCGGCACCGTGGGCCGCTTCGAAGCCCACCTGGAGCACGTGCAGGACGTGATCGGCCTGGCGCCGGGCGCCAAGGTGTTCGCCGCGATGAACGCGCTGATGCTCGAGAAGTACACGCTGTTCATCACCGACACCTTCGTCAACGACGATCCCACCGCTGAGGAACTTGCCGCCATCACGCAGCTGGCCGCCGAGGAAATCGCGCGTTTCGGCCAGCACCCGAAGGTGGCGCTGATGTCGCACTCGATGTTCGGCTCGTCGAACCGCCCGTCGGCCAAGAAGATGCGTGTGGCCCAGGAGATCCTGGCCCGCGAGGCACCGCACCTGGAAGTGGAAGGCGAGATGCAGGGCGACGCCGCCCTGGTCGAGGACGTGCGCCGTCACTTCCTGCCGGGCACCAAGCTGGCCGGCAGCGCCAACCTGCTGGTCATGCCGACGCTGGACGCGGCCAATATCGCCTTCAACCTGCTCAAGATCACGGGCGGGCAAGGCGTCACCATTGGCCCGATCCTGCTGGGCGCGGCCAAGCCGGTGCACATCCTCAACCCGCAAGCTACCACCCGCCGCATCGTCAACATGACCGCGGTAGCGGTGGCGGAAGCCAACGCGGCCGCGATGATCCGCGGCGCGGCGGCCTGGCGCCGCCGCGCGCGTGCGTGCATGCCGCCAGGCATCGCGATCGAGTAGGGTAAGGGGTCGCCCCCTCTAACATTGGATTTCAGCGTAGGTAGGTCTGGCGCGATACGCTCCCCCTTGCAAGCTATTTGATTTCGTTTGCGGACTGACGCGGCACGAAGCCGAGGTGGGGGTTGGTCCTTGCCGGGTCGCAGCCTGGACTACCTTCTATCCGTGCCGGCGCGAGGGCCGGGCACCACATACCACATGCGCAAAGCGCTGGAACATGTCTCTACCCTGCGTGTTCTCAAGGCTGGGCGTGTCGTTTGATCACCTTGAAAGAGGTGGCTCTGAGACATTGTGAATTGTTGTGCCCAGCGACGCCTGGAAACATCTTCCATGTAGGTCAAAAAACACATGCACTCGATTCATGTACATCCTGACGACTATGAGTTGGCATTTTCCTCGCCAGTTGCGCACCATTGTCTCAAACAAACGCCGCCTCCACGGCGGCCAACGAGAATCAGGAGACGATATGTGCACAAATCGCCGTTATCTAGTGTATTTCGCCATGTTCCTTATGAACGCGGTGAATTACGTCGACAGGACCAACCTGTCGGTTGCCGCAAGCTCCATTGCGTCCACCTTCCAACTTTCCCCGATTCAATTGGGATACATGTTCTCTTCGTTCCTGTGGACGTATCTGTTCTGCCTGATTCCGGCCGGCTTGGTCGTCGATCGCTTCGGCGCCCGAAAGGTTACGGCACTGGCGCTCATCGTTTGGTCAGTGGGGGCGTTTTGACCGGCCTCGCCTCCAGCTTCTTCTTGCTTTTGGGATCCCGACTTCTCCTGGGTATTGGCGAAGCGGCGTCTTACCCTTCGGGCAGCAGGATCATCCGCGAATGGGCGCCCAAGACCGAACGTGGACTCGCCGCCGCGATCCTGAACGCCGGCTCCTATGCGGGCCCGGCTCTTGGCGGCATCTTCGTGGGTTGGTTGATCGCGCAAGTCGGGTGGCGCGGCTCGTTCCTGGTCACTGGCGCAGTGGGCATATGCCTAGGCGTGTTCTGGTGGATCTTGTACCGCACTCCTGCACAGGCAAAATGGATTTCGGCGGAAGAACGCGTGCTGATCAACGATTCGGCCACGCCGGCGGTTGCCACTGATTCTGCCGCCGCGAAGAAACGCGCTTCTGGCGGGCTGGAAAAGCTGCTCGCCGAAAAGACAATGTGGGGCCTGGCACTGACTCAGGGCTGCGCCGGATATACCGTCTATCTGTTTCTGACCTGGCTGCCCACTTATTTCGAGCGCGCTCGCGGCATGAATGTCGTCAAGAGCAGCCTTTACACTGCCGCGCCCTATGCCAGCGCCTGTGTGCTCGGCATCATGCTGGGTTATCTCAGCGACCGGCTGCTGACGAGCGAAGCGCTTGCACGCGGTGCCAGGCGCAACATGATCTTCGTGATGCTGCTCCTCGGATCGGTCGTATTCGCGCTGCCATTCGTGGATTCGATGTGGGCAATCGTGCTGATCATTTCGTTGGCGCTTACATGCGTGTCCACGGCCATGTCGATGAATATCGCATTGACTAACGATCTTCTAGGTGACCCGGCGCATTCGGGAGTGGCGGTAGGTTTGCTCATACTGGGCGGTAATGTCTTCGGTCTTGCCGCGCCCATCGTCACCGGCTATGCCGTTGCGTCCAGCGGCGGCTTTACCGCGGCCTTTGCGATTGCCGGCGCGCTGCTGCTTTTGGGATCGCTGGCAAGCCTGACTTTGACACGCAGGCAGATCCTTGTCGACTGGACGGAGCCGATCCGGGGCGACCAGCCCATGGCATCAAAGCCCGCCAGCCAGTTGTGACATTACTGGTGACCGTCCTCGTCACAGTACTCGTGGTATTACTCTTTTCGCTTTAAAGGAAGAAACAATGATTTCGCTAAAAGCCGGCGCAGTATCGCGCAATTATTTCAACATGCCTCTCTGGATTGCGCAAGACGCCGGATTCTTCAGGAAGCACGGGCTGGATGTCTCGATCGAGTTGTATGAACCGATCGACGAAGTCACGGACCGCTTGATCGATGGCCGGCTCCAGCTATCGCTTGGGGTGACTGAACACGTGATCCTGGGCAGCGAGACGGGCAGCGATCTGGAGATCATTGCTGGCAACGTCAACCGCTTGCCGTTTTCTTTCATCGCGCGCCCCGATATCAAGACCATCGCACAGTTGCGTGGGGGCGTGGTAGGTGTTTCCTCGCTGGACGCTGGCAGTTCTTCACTTGTGATGAAGATCCTTTCCGCTCACGGCCTGGAGCATCCCCGCGACTACACCATCGTGGCGGTCGGACCGATCCTGTCGCGCTGGGAAAAGTTGCAGAATGGGGAGATCGATGCGGGGCTGCAGGGCATCCCGCTGAACTATATCGCGCTCGACCAGGGTTACACCTCGTTGTGCGAACCCCGCGATGAATTCCCGTGGTTCCAGTTCACCTCCTTGAACGTTTCCGCAAAGTGGGCCAACGAAAACGCCGGGGCCGTGGTGGCTTTCTTGAAGGCATACATCGAAGCGCATGACTGGTTCTATGCGAACAAGATGGGATGCCGTGAGATCGCTATGCAGCACAGTGGGATCAGCGCAGATTATGCAGACCGCGCGTGGGAAGAGTACAGCCGGGACGAGATTTTTCCACGCGATGCGGCGGCCAATCCCAACTCCATACAGGCACTGATCGACATCAGCGCGTTGATCCGCGCCCTTCCGGGCCGCGCCAAGACCTCTGCTGCGGAATACATCAACCCGGTCTATCTTGGCCAGGCGCGCCAGTCGCTTGCCGAATCGAAGTCCTGAGAGCAAACAGAGGGCGCACGCAATGCAAATCAACTACGGTGAACGCGCACGACTGGGCATTATCGTGCCTTCGGGCAATTTCATTGCTGAACCGCAGATACAGGCCATGCTGCCCGATGGCGTGGCAGCCTACGTCACGCGTCTTCCACTTAAAGGGACCGGTTCAGAAGAATTGTTTGCCATGGCGGCGGGCGTCGGGCCTGCCGCTTCCATGCTGGCAGACGCCGGTGTGGAGCGGGTGATTTTTCACTGCACCGCGGTATCGACGTACAGCGTGCCATTGCAGGACGAAATCATGGCGAGCATCGAACATGCGACCGGACTGCCCTGTTTTTCCACCGGGTCCGCGATTGTCACCGCTTTGGAAACCCTAAGTGCCAGGAAAATTGTTCTCCTTACCCCTTACCTTGACGCAGTTAATCAGCGAGAAATCGCGTTCCTGGCGCACCATGGATTGGAAGTCGTCCATCATCACGGTCTCGGCCTGAATACGAATGCGGAAATGGGAAAGCTGGCGCCGGACGTCTTTTTCGATCAAGCGATACAGTATGCAGCGTCGGTAGCGGACGCCTATTTCATCAGCTGTACCGCCATCCGGTCGGCGGAAGTGATCGAGCGCCTGGAACAAGCGCTCGAACGGCCCGTCATCACGAGCAACCAGGTCATGGTGTGGAATGCGCTGCGCACGAGCGGAATTGATGATAAGGTCAAAGGATACGGCACGCTTTTCTCTCATTGAGACGAGGGAGAGTTCCGTTCCCCCGCTCGTCAGCCAAGTCTGTCACCGATGAATCTGCGCAGCATTGATCTAAACCTCCTGGTCATATTGGAAGCACTGGTAGAAGAACGAAGTGTGACCAAGGCTGCCCAGCGCGTCGGCATCAGCCAGTCGGCTGCGAGCCATGCGCTAAGACGCCTTAGGGTGACGTTCAAGGATGAGCTGCTGGTGCGTACCGCAGACGGCATGATTCCCACCGGACAGGCACTCTTGCTGGCAAGCATGATTAGTGGATCGTTGCAACAGATCGAACAAGCGGTGATACAGGGCAGCAAGTTCGATCCGACCACCTCGACGCAAGTCTTCAAAATGCGCGTATCCGACTATGCCGGGGTGTATCTGCTTCCGCGCCTCTGTCGGAGGCTACGCGAGCAGGCACCGTCGACGCGTCTGGAAGTCAAGCATTTCAGCCCTCAGGACATCGAACAGAAGACTAGCCAGGGCGAGGTGCAGGTGCGTCTCGCCCTGCGTTCCAGGATCGCTGGTCTGAGCAACAGTGTCCGATTGCTTGAAGACCATTTCGTGGTCGTGATGAGCGCCGCTCGCTATCCCGGACTATCAAAGCTCGATCTATCAGATTATCTCAGTCTGACCCACCTGAAGATCGCGATCAGTGGAGTCGGCACCAACCTGATCGACGATGAACTCGCCAACCTCGGTCATGAACGCAAGATCGCGATGACCGTGCCGAGTTGGCTCGAGATGCGCGAGGTCATTGAAACCACCGATCTGGTGGCGGTCGTCCCCAAGCATTGGCTGCATGCAGAAGGATTCCAGAAATTCCTTACCTTTCCGCTTCCGCTCGAAAACGCTTCGCTCGCCATTGACCTGGTATGGCATCCGAGGGACGACAAAGATGTGGCGCAGCGTTGGTTTCGTTCGCAGATTCAGGAGATTTTCCATGATTTTGCATTTTAGCCACGAAGATATGCGCTAAGGAACATACGCAGATTGATGCGTGGTTTCCAATGCAATTTCCGGAAGTATGCCCCGTGCCTACGCCTCCTACACCGACCATGTTCCTGATGGCCTCGAAGGTGGTTATTTGAAGCTGGTTAATTGAATCTAGTTACTTGGATTCGCAGAAATGAATCAATCCCTCACGCTATATGAAAAGCTATGGCGCCGACATGTCCTGCGCGAAGCAGATGACGGCTCGGCGCTTCTATATATTGATCGTCACCTCATGAACGAAGTCACGAGCCCGCAAGCGTTCGATGGGCTTCGGCTGGCAGGGCGCCGCATGTGGCGAGCAGAAGCGGCTATTGCGACGCCGGATCACAATATTCCGACGGTTCACCGGGAACGCGGAATGCATAGTGAGATCGCGCGCTTGCAAGTCCAGGCATTGGACCGGAACTGCGCGGAGTACGGCGTCCCGTTCTACGCATTGCAAGACGTTCGCCAGGGCATTCTTCATGTCGTCGGACCGGAGCAGGGCGAGATCCTGCCCGGCATGACCATCGCGTGCGGCGATTCCCATACGTCCACGCATGGCGCCTTCGGCGCCTTGGCATTTGGTATCGGGACTTCCGACATCGAGCATCTCCTGGCGACGCAGTGCCTGGTCATGAAGCGCATGAAAACTATGCGGATCACGATTGATGGCGCTCTTCCCGAAGGGACCTACGCCAAGGATCTCGCTCTGGCGATCATCAGCCGGTGGGGTACCGATGTCGCGAATGGCCATGTGATCGAGTTCGACGGTGAGACGGTGCGGGGGCTGGACATGGAAGCGCGCATGACGTTGTGCAACATGTCCATCGAAGCGGGTGCGCGCTGCGGCATGATCGGCGTGGATGACGTGACCCTCGCGTATCTGCATGGGCGACCCCGTGCGCCAGCGGGCGCGGAATGGGACACTGCGGCAGCCTATTGGTCGACCTTGCGTAGCGATGCGGATAGCACCTTCGACAGGTCGCTGCGCTTCGATGCCGCTGCGCTGCGGCCTCAGGTGACCTGGGGAACGTCGCCGGGCATGGTGACGGACATTGACTGCTACGTGCCTGATCCCGCGACCGAGAACGATCCGCAACGCAGAAAATCCATGGCATCCGCACTCGCCTACATGGAGCTTCAACCCGGTCTCGCCATCCAGGACATTCGATTGGATAAGGTATTCATAGGCTCATGCACGAATGCGCGTATCGAGGATCTGCGCATTGCCGCGCGAGTCGTGCGGGGGCAAAAAGTCGCGCCGACGATCGCTCAGGCGCTGGTGGTGCCAGGGTCGGGCAGTGTCAAGCTGCAGGCGGAGCAGGAGGGGTTGGACCGGATCTTTCTGGAGGCGGGTTTCGAATGGCGCGATGCCGGCTGTTCGATGTGCCTGGGAATGAACAACGACAGCCTCAAGGAAGGTGAACGCTGCGCATCGACGTCGAATCGCAACTTCGAGGGGCGTCAGGGGCGCGGCGGCCGTTCGCATCTAGTCAGTCCCGCCATGGCCGCAGCAGCGGCTTTGGCGGGCCATTTTGTCGATGTATCGCGCCTACGTGGGAGATAGTCATGGAACGATTCGACACGCTGACGTCGATCGCCGTACCGATCGACCGGGATAACGTGGATACCGATGCGATCCTGCCCAAGCAGTACATGGCAATGATCGGCCGTACCGGCTTTGGCGCCTATCTATTCGATGAATGGCGCTATTTCGATCGCGGAGAGCCGGGTATGGACGCCAGCCGGCGGCAGCCCAACCCGAATTTTCCATTGAACCAGCCCCGATTTGCGGGGGCGCGGATCATGTTATGCCGCACCAACTTCGGTTGTGGGTCGAGCCGAGAGCATGCGCCGTGGGCCCTGGCGCAGTGGGGAATTCGCGCGCTCGTCGGCGTGAGCTTCGCCGATATTTTCTATGGCAACTGCATCAAGAATGGCATCTTGCCGGTATGCCTTTCGACTGAGCAGATCAATACGATGTTTGCGGCGATCAATCGCGGCCAGGACAATCCCATTACGATCGATCTTGGTCGCCAACAGATCAAGTTCGGTGATGACCTTGTCTTGTCATTCGCAATCGATTCATTTCGACGCGATCTGTTGATGAACGGACTCGACGAGATTGGCCAAAGCTTGCAGCATCAAGAGGAAATCAGAAAGTTCGAATTTCAACGCATGCAAAGCGAGCCCTGGCTATTCCATTCTGTTGTGGATCATTAATTCCGCAAACGGTGACCGCTATATCAGCAATCACATGGTTTTGATCTATATGGGGAAACGACCGGTCAATGGTGTTGTTGGCCGTTGTGCAAGAGCAACGCCATTTTCCGTCCATGTCTAACGAATCCGCTAATGCGGCGCGGCGGATCATTAATTCGGCTAACGCGGGCTACGCCGAGCCGGTGTCGGCGAAATTCTATCGCTGGCCGGGCGGGGCGGACGGGGAGGGTGATAGTTCGGTAGAGCCATGCGTATGGCCTCGCGAAAGATCGGAAAAATAGGGGTATTCTGGCGATCCGCGTTCACGCCACAATCTGCGCGCCAGTGAGATCTCCATTGAAAGCGCTCGTGAGCGTCGGCAGGAGAAGAGCGTTTTTCCTTCATCTATCCTGCTGGCACCCATATTTGCGTAATTAGTGGTCGCCATTAGCGGAATTAACGATCCTCAACACTTGCAGGCTTTCCATCGTTCGCGGCAGTAGAAAACCTTCCCGAGCGTGGTCTTCAACTCCGAGCAATGACTATCGTGCAGGCGACGGAGCACGCCGCAGGCCAAGCACGCTCAACGCGACGTGCAAAGACGCTCGAGCTGCTCGACGACGAACTCCTGCTGGATGCAATTGACCAATGACTTGCCTTCGGCCAGGGACAGGCCGACGTCGCCGGAGGCCTGACTTCCGGCGCCCCGGTGAAGCCGCATTACCTCGACTCGCTTGACCGCGGTTCCATCGCCATCATCGAACTCAAGAACGATCCTGCATCGCATGGCAGCCTCCGTCTCGTGTTACGAAGACGATACTCCGTTGCGCCGGCTTCCCAGATACTTTTTAACGGCTTCCCTCAACAATAATAGCGCGCGTCAACACGCACCTGCGCCTGCACGCCTTGCGAAAGCAGTTGGAGGCGCAAAACGCTGCTGCTGAAGCAGGAGATCATGGAACGCAGAAGGGCCGAGGGGCGTGGCCGGGGACACGTGCAAATCACGGAAGCCACCAGGAGGCTGCTGGGCGAGGCGTTCCTGCTCGAGGACCGCGGTACCATTCTCGCCAAGGGTATGGGTCGGGTGCATACCTGGTTCCTGGTCGGCAGGGCCGGTGCGTCGTCCGAATGAAACCGGCATGCGGCCCCACGGCGCCGACAAGGGCTTGAGTCGGACAACGCTTAACATGAGCGGCTCTTCAAGTTTGCTCCCTAAAGCGGACGCCTGAAACGGCCCACCATGTGCGAATCCCCAATTTGTCACTTCGGCGCTGCCGCGTCCCTCAAGTCGAGGACCCTCGTTGATGTGACGCCGAGCGCGCATCCAAACCTGGTGATAAGTGCGCTGACCTTCAGAGAGCCAGGGTGCAGCGCAATGGTCGTTACCGAAATGCTTGCCGCCAACATTTCCCGCCCCGCTGTCACCGGCTATGGAAACCCAGACTACCTCCCGCCGCCCACTCACCTTAGCGTTTTCAGTCGACGATACAGCGTGCGCTCACTCATCCCAAGGTATGCAGCGAGGGCGCTGCGTGTCCCTGAAAACCCCTCCACCAGCCGTACAAGCTCACGATCAGTGAGCTCGCCGCGCGCCGAAATCGAGGTCGAGCCCGCGCTGCTCTCCAGATACGCCGCCTCTCCCGCCATCATGTCACCCGGCAGATGTTCGATCCGGATCACCCCGTCATCGGCCAGCAGGCAGGCCCGGTCGAGCGAGTTGCGCAGTTCCCGGATATTGCCTGGCCAGGAATAGGCATGGAGTTTCTCGAGAGCGTCCGGTGCGACGCTGAACTTGCGGCCTGCAGCAGTGCCTGCCGCGCCTTGCGCGCTACCAATACGCTGCAGTATCGAGTCGACGAGCAGCGCGATGTCGTCCGGGCGCTCGCGCACCGCCGGCAAGTGAATCGGAAATGCGCTGATGCGGTAGTAGAGGTCCTGGCGGAATCGGCCGTCGTCGATCATTTTCCGCAAAGGTTTGTGCGTCGCCGCCACCAGTCGGAAATCCGCGCGTAAGGTCTCGATGCCGCCGACCCGGCGGAACGTGCCGGATTCGATCAGGCGTAGCAGCTTGACCTGCATCGACAGCGGTACATCGCCGATTTCGTCGAGAAACAGCGTCCCGCCCCGTGCGGTTTCGACCAGACCGGGCTTGCGGGCGGCTGCGCCGGTGAAGGCGCCCTTTTCGTAGCCGAAGAGTTCGCTCTCGAACAAGGTCTCCGTGATGCCGGAGCAGTCGACGACTACAAAAGGGCGTTGCGCGCGCTCGCTCGCCTCATGAAGGGCGCGCGCGAACAGTTCCTTGCCGGTTCCGGATTCTCCAAGGAGTAGGACGGGCAGCATCGAAGGTGCGACGCGATGCAACGCCGAGATCGCCGCGTTGAACGCCGTCGAACGCCCGACCAGACCTTCCGCGCTCGGCTTGGCGGACGCGCCGCGTACCGTGGAGAGCCGCTCGACGTAAGCCACTACCTCCTGCTGCGCATTGAATATCGGCCGCAATTCGACATCGACATGCTCAGGCCCGCGAGGTGTGTGATGAATGTGGAGCACGCGGTCGGGGCCGCGCAGCTCAAAGGCCCGCTTCATTGGACAGTGCTCGCCCGCCTGGTCGCAAGGTACGTCGTAGTGATGCGAGACCTGATAGCACTTGCGGCCCACATGAGGCTGGCTGGCGACGCCGAACTGACGTTGATAAGCGGTATTGGCAGCGAGGATGCGGTACTCGGGATCGAGCACGATCATGGGTTGAGCGTCGTGCTCCAGATACGACACGAGGGCGTCGACATCCAGCGCTTGAGGCGACCCGGCCGAGGTCTTTACGAGGGGCGTGATGGGTATGGACGGCTTAGGGGATTTCACGGCGGCGGCTCCAGTAGACCTCACTATACGTCGACACTGCCACGACTGCCATCCCTGCCACCTGACTGCCAGAAATGGCAGCCCTCGACCCCAGACGGCCGTTCCAAGGGCTGTGACGCAACCCGATGGAAGAGGAATGTTAATACAAATCAAAGGGTTACCTAACAGAGATCAATCGGGGTGAGGTGGCACGGTTCTTGTGTTGATTGGCTGGCCTTGCAGCTTCGCAAGCTCCATTCGTTTGAGGAGAGGATGTTGAATACCACGAGCCCCATGCTGGTCGAAGGCTTCTTCGACCCCGGTACCTGGACGATCAGCTACCTTTTGCTGGATGTCCGCACGGGCGACTGTGCACTGATCGACAGCGTCCTCGACTATGACCCGAAGTCAGGCCGTACCTCCACAATGACAGCCGACAAGCTAGTCTCTCGCGTCCACGAGCTGGGCGTGAAGGTTCGGTGGCTTCTCGAAACCCACGTGCACGCCGACCACCTGTCCGCCGCGCCCTACCTCAAGGAAAGACTCGGCGGAAAGATTGCGATCGGCGCGCAGGTGACGCGCGTGCAAGACGTGTTCGGCAAGCTGTTCAACGCCGGCTCGAGATTCGCGCACGATGGCAGCCAGTTCGATCACCTGCTCTTCGACGGCGAAACATTCGCGGTCGGAGCGTTGCAGGCGCGCGCCATCCATACCCCGGGCCATACGCCGGCCTGCATGACCTATGTGGTCAGCGACGGCGCGCAGACCGCAGCCTTTGTCGGGGACACCCTGTTCATGCCCGACTACGGTACCGCGCGCTGCGACTTTCCCGGCGGCGACGCCCGTACACTCTACCGGTCAATCAACAAGGTGTTGAGCCTGCCGGCGGACACGAAGCTGTACATGTGCCACGACTACCAGCCAGGCGGGCGGGCGGCCTTTGCAGTTTGTCAGCACGGTAGCCGAGGAACGCGAGCACAACGTCCATATACGCAACGGTATCAGCGAAGAGGCCTTCGTTGCGATGCGCACCGCGCGCGACGCGACGCTCAACATGCCGGTGCTGATGCTGCCGTCAGTGCAGGTCAACATGCGCGCCGGACATATGCCCGATCCGGAAGATAACGGAGTGCCGTATCTCAAAATTCCCCTCAACGCAATCTGAGCCGGTCCACGTCGTTAATAGAAGCAACAGGAGAAGTTGATGGACATCAAGAAACTGACGGCCGACCTGGCGGTATCGCAACAGATTGCCGCATCCGCCCTGCGTGCGATCGCGGACGCTGGCTTTCGCGCCGTCGTCTGCAATCGCCCCGACGGAGAAGGTTCCGACCAGCCCAACTTTAGCGAGATCGAGGCGGCGGCCCGTGAACATGGTATCGAGACCCACTACCTGCCCATCGAGTCCGGCAAGGTCGGCGATGCCGAGGCTGCGCAGTTCGGCGAACTGATGCAGGCACTGCCGAAGCCGGTGCTCGCCTATTGCCGCACCGGGATGCGTGCCGCGACGCTGTGGGCGCTATCCGAAGCGCCCCGCCGGCCGCTGCCGGACATCATCGCCGCCGGCAAGGCAGCAGGCTATGACCTGTCCGCGCTGGCACGGCGTATCGCCAACGGCGGCAAGGTGCCCGTCGAAGTAGCCGTGGCCAGTCACGACATTGTGATCATCGGCGCAGGCGCCGCGGGCGTGGCGGCAGCCTCGAGCTTGCTCGCGCGCGACCGCAACCTCGACATCGCCGTAATCGACCCCGCCGACGTCCACTATTACCAGCCAGGTTGGACCATGGTCGGAGCCGGTGTGTTCGATCCCGGGACCACCGCGCGCGAGATGGCCGCCGTGCTCCCTCGCAAGGTGCACTGGATCAAGGCCGCAGTGGCAGCGTTCGAGCCGGAAAAGAATTCGGTGGTTCTCGAAGGATGCCGGGTGGTGAGCTACAGGCAGCTCATCGTTTGTCCGGGACTGAAGCTGGACTGGCATGCTATCGACGGGTTGCCGGAAACCCTTGGCCAAAATGGCGTGACGTCCAACTACCGCTACGATCTTGCTCCCTATACCTGGCAGCTCGTGCGCCAGCTCAAGGGCGGTCGCGCGCTATTCACCCAGCCGCCGATGCCGATCAAATGCGCCGGGGCGCCGCAAAGGCGATGTATCTGTCCTCGGATCACTGGCGGCGTTCAGGCCGGCTCGGGCAGATAGATGTCCAGTTCTTCAATGCCGGGGCGGTGTTGTTCGGCGTGGCCGACTATGTCCCGGCCCTGATGGAGTATGTCAAGCGTTACGACATCGCACTCAACTTCGGCTTCAACCTGATTGCGATAGACGGCCCCGGCAAACGCGCGATTTTCAGGCACACGCTCGAGAACGGCAACGTGGAATCGGTGACTAGTGAGTTCGACATGATCCACGTGGTGCCGCCCCAGAAGGCACCGGACTTCATCCGCGTCAGCCCGCTGGCCGATAACGCGGGCTGGGTCGACGTCGACCAGGCGACGCTACGCCACAAGACCTACTCAAACGTCTTCGCGCTAGGCGATGCCGCAAATACGCCGAATGCGAAGACCGCCGCCGCCACGCGCAAGCAAGCACCGGTCGTCGCCCACAACGTGCTTGCGGGCCTGGGGAAGGTCCGGGGCGAAGCGGCATACGACGGCTACGGCTCATGCCCGCTGACCGTCGAACGCGGCAAGATCGTGCTCGCGGAATTCCTCTATGGCGGAAAGGTCGCGCCAACGCTGCCGAGCTGGCTGATCGACGGCAAGCATCCGTCGCGCCTCGCGTGGCTGCTGAAGGAGCGCATCCTGCCGCCGCTTTACTGGCACGGGATGCTCAAGGGGCGCGAGTGGATGGTGCGGCCTGAACTCGTGGGCTAACGCAGCGGTGGCTCACAACCTGTCGGATTTTCCATGCTAACTTCACTTATCCTCGGCGCCATCGTTGGCGCGGTGCTCGGCCTGACCGGCGCGGGTGGCGGCATCCTGGCCGTTCCGGCACTGGTTGCCGGCATGGGCTGGCCGATGCAGCAGGCGACGCCGGTAGCGCTGGTTGCCGTGGCGGGCAGCGCTGCGATCGGCGCGCTTGAAGCATTCCGGCAGCGCCTCGTCCGTTACCGCGCCGCGCTTTTCATGGCCGCGGCGGGCGTGCCGCTGACCTCGCTCGGCGTACGCCTTGCGCACGCGTTGCCACAACGCGTGCTATTGGCGCTGTTTGCCACTGTCATGCTGGTGGTGGCCGGAAGGCTGCTATCACAGGCTTTGCGGCGCGGGCGTCCGGACAGCGCGGACTCATGGCTTTGCGTCGGCCAAATCAACCCCGACACCGGGCGGCTGATCTGGTCATGGACCACCGGGGCCGCACTCGCGGCAACCGGCGCGTTGACCGGGCTGATGACGGGACTGCTAGGCGTGGGCGGCGGCTTCATCATCGTGCCAATGCTGCGCAAGCTGACCAACGTGTCGATGCATGGCATCGTCGCCACGTCGCTGATGGTGATCGCCCTGATCGGCAGCGGCGGTGTTGTCGTGACGGTCCTGCACGGCGCGCCGCTGCCGCTCCACCTGACGCTCTGGTTCAGCCTGGCGACGGCCGCCGGCATGGTGGCCGGGCGGCTGGTCTCGCACCGTCTCTCCGCGCTGCATGTACAGGTGGGTTTCGCGGGGGCGTTGATCTGCGTGGCGCTCGGGCTGATGGCGAAGGCCGCGCTAGGCGGGTGACTCTCGTTAGTAGCAGGCTGCTGAAATACACCCGGCACAAGGGCGAGCTTTCCGCCCTGCGCGGCTGGTGCCCTGACATTTTTCACATGCCGAAACTTCGGCGCCACTTCATCGGCTTTTTCGGTGGTTTGACGCCCGTTTCCAGCCTCCTTACCGCGATTACTGCCACAGCGGACGGATTTGTCCCAGCGAGCGCATACGCACGAGGTTGTAAGCGGCCATGCCCAACACAAACACCTGGTCGACCTTCTTCAGCCCTCGCACCATCACCTGGCCCATGGGTCCACCGTCTTAGCCCACCCAAAGCCTTGTTCGATCAGCTTGCGCTTTTGCTGCGAGATGGCGTAGCCCTTGCTGCCGGCAATTGCATCTGGAACAGCCGAACGTCGCCCCGAGGTGTTTTGTGCCACATGGGGTGTGACCTTCATCTCAAGGCAAGCCTCGATAAACTCCTGCGCGTCATAACCCTTGTCGGCGCCCAGCGTGATCTCCGTGTCCGGATCGGCAGCCACCTGCCGGGCATCGTTGACCATGACCTTGGCGGCCACGCGCTCTGCATACCCGTCAGCACTGGTCACAACGGCGCTGACCACCAAGCCATGGCGGTTGTCGCTCAGGGTATGGCCCATGTAACGCAAATCGCTGGCGGTCTTGCCTTTGCGATAGAGCCGGGCATCGGGATCGGTCTTGGACTGGTGGGTCTCGTTGCTGCGCTTGCGACCCTTGAAGTTGCCACAATCGTCGTTGTCTTTGTCATAGCCATCCTTGCGCAAAGCTCTTGTGGCCGGCCCAAGCCTGAATAAGGGTGCCGTCCACGATAAAGTGTTCACCGGACAGCCAGTCCTTCTTCTGCGCGATAGCCAGCACTTCGTTGAAAAATTCGATCACTGCACCATGCTTGATCAGGCGTTCGCGGTTCTTGGTGAACACGGTGGGCACCCAGACTGCGTCGTCCATTGCCAAACCAATGAGCCAGCGAAACAGCAAGTTATAGTGCGCTTGCTCCATGAGTTGCCGTTCAGAGCGAATGCTGTAGAGTACCTGCAGCAGCATGGCCCGCAGCAGTTTCTCGGGCGCGATGCTGGGCCGGCCGCCCCTTGGCCCAGCGTCACGGCTTCAAGCGCGAAATCGTTAGCCAGCATCGTTACAGCGATTCCACCAGGAACAACAGCGTCAGCGGGTGTATCCGAGACAATCGCGCCGTCCGCTATCAATCCCTCTGCACGCGCTCTTGAGCGATTGAAGACATTTACGGAAAAGCCGTTGCTCAGTAGATTGCGGGCCATGGGAGCCCCCATGTTCCGAGGCCCAAAAAGCGCCACATTCCGGACATACAGTTCTCCTGAGTTTGTGGGGTTACTCATGCAGACATTACAAGCTGCCGGGGCTCGGCCCAGGCTTTCGGCAAGTATCCTGCTCTGCCCCAACTAGAGTTGTCACGTGTCGCCCCACGCCCTTGAATCGTCGGCGGCCCACGTGGACTCGCCGTAGACTAGACTCTGCAGCTGTTGTTGCCGTTTTATGAATTCCTGTCGGCTTGGTGTTGACCGCCGCAGTAGGGTTCGCAGTCGCGCGGCTAATGGGGTGCCGCAAATGATTTCAAAGTAGCCACAGCCAAGAACGCAGCGGAATCGAACAGTCTTGCTCATAATAGTCAGCCTTAGAAAGGGCGGACTTTAAACGGATTCGATTTGGTGGCCCGCCGAGTCCCAAGCTCCCTGTTACGCTGCTTATGCAACGGTTGGTTCCGCATCTTGGGGTGCATAGTTGCCGCCGTCGGTGAACGGGTCGCGGGGGCTGTCGGTCGAGCGCATACCATCCGTAAACGCGTCAAACTTCCCAGCGCTCGCGGAGAGGACACGTGCGTCGGTTTGACTTGCGCGGCTCCGGCCACCATCCGTGTACGGGTCGCGAGCCCCCATGGAGTGGCCGCCGTCGGTGAATGGGTCGCGAGTCCCCATCGAATGTCCACCGTCGGTGAACGAGTCACGTGGCGAGGTAACGCCTGCACTTGCCACACCAGCGACAGAACCAAGCGCAGCGAAGGTGGCGGCGGCGAGCACCATTCTCTTCAACATTTTCATGTTGATTCTCCTGTTTGCTTAACAAACGGCTTATCCAGCCTTGTAAGCAAGTCTAGAGAACCGAGACCCACGCGAACCTGACGGTTGGATTACGATTCTGCCATCGAGTGCCGCCGGCACAGCTTGCGCTAGTGCCGTCTGAGGGCCATTGAGGTGCTGCAAATTTGCTACTTTGGCGCCCGCCCCAAAAAACAGTTGCGCAGCTTGCATGGCGTTTGCTACGCTACGCTTCGCCCCGTCACAACTACGGATTCATTTCCATGGACAGCTGTTCTAGTTGGCCCTCGGCCAAACTCTGAACGGCCAGGCAAGTCCAGGCGTTTCCTCGCCACTGCCTGGCCGGTACAGGTAGGTAGTGGTTTCTTGTGCGGGTTCTCCGCGCGAGCCACTCCCACTTAGCGTTGTTCGACCCAAGCGGGCTGCTTGCCGCGGTGTGCGCTCGTGCGCGACCTGCAGGTCGTCGGCCGCCCATGCCTACGCAGGCCATAGAAGCCTGTGGGGAGGAAGCATGCTGTTCACGCTTATCGCGCAGCACATCACGTTGGGCCTGCGTCTATGGCTCTGGCAAAACAACCGAGCCTGCCAGAGCCGCGGCGTTGTTGCTTGCCCTGGCGCTGGCGCTGGCGCTGGCACCGGTCGGCCAGGCGCGGGCCGAGGCCGCCGGTGGCGACGAAGCGGTGCCGCCGGCCGACGCGCAGGCCGACCGCTTCCCCTTCCATGGCCAGACCACCTATGTCTGGCAACGCAAGCCCGCATTTCTGCCACCTACAGCGGCGACCACAGCCTGCGCGCCAAGCGGGAGAAGAGCTACTCGTTCACGGCCACGCTGGACCTCGGTGCACACCTGCGGAAAGGCGCTGGTTCCACTTCAACCCGGAAGTCGCCCAAAGGGTGCCGCTGTCCGGCCTGCATGGCCTGGGTAGCGGACAAGCTCCGCGCTCAGGATGAGCTCATCGCACCGCTCCCAGCGCAGCGCGACACGCCCGCGCTTCTGCCTTAAATCAGTTGCCGGGTTGGCACACTCGGAGTTTGAGACTACTCACCAAGGAAAGAGCATGAATGCACAAAAAAACCTGAAACTCAAGCGCACCGTCGCTGCGTGCTTGGTTGGCCTGGGAGGTTTGACGGCCATGGCAGCACATGCGGCCAGCGATAGCCGAGCGCTGGACTTTGAAACCCATGCGGCATTCTTCTCGAGTGAGACACACCAGAAACCGCCACTGGACCCACAAGTGTTTGTTGCCGCGCCGGGGGCGCCGGCAGCACTCGGCCCGCAGAATATCAAGCGAAGCGCTGGCTTGCGCAATGCGTTGATTATGGATGCACCGAGCTCACCTATCATGAGCGCATCGGGCCAGCCTCTCGATATGTCGCTCGGCGCCTGGCTTGGTGCCAAGGGACAGGTCATCTTGACGCCGCAGCCCGATGGGCGGGAGAAGGTCACCGTGATTCTCTCAGGTCTGAAGCCCCACGGACACTACAGCCTGTTCGAGAATCATTTTGAGCAGAAGCCGATTGGCTTCACGCCACTCGATGGGAATGGCACAGACAACGATACTGTTGCAGATGCCGAGGGCAAGGCCATCTTGAGCACAGTTTCACCGACAACCATCACTCACGACAACGCAGTTCTTGTGGTCTACCATTCAGATGGAAAGACACACGGAAAGATGCGCGGTGAGATTGGCGTTAATGCGCATCATCAGTTGATAGCAAGGCCCTAACTGGCTGAGAGCCCACGCGACCCTCTACGCCGCCGCTAACAGTTTCGCGAAGCTCAACTCATGACCGTCGGGATCGCTGATGTGAAAATACCGCTCGCCCCATTCAGCATCGCGCGGGGCGGCTTCGGGACGCAGCCCCCGTGCTCGATTCGCTTGGAAGTAAGCCGCGACAGGACAACGAACTAGTCGGGGGAGTGACCATCTCCACGGGCCGTATGGCGGACGGAGAAGCGACAATGGAACTGCTTGTGCTTTCGTCGAGCTCGCCAGGCAGATCGTGCCGGTGCGATATCCGGACATGGATACGGCCGACTACACCTCGATCATTGACGAGCGTCACGCCGGCGGGCTGGAACCCCAAAATGCCGCTGGTCGCTAGCCCTGGCGAGGACGGCATCGCTGGCATTGCCGGTGCGCGCCTGTGGCGGGTGATGCGACGTTTCTTCACGCGGGCAGCGGACGTGATCCAAGCCGATCATCCAATGACCGCCGAAAAGCTTCGCCGTGCGAGAGCCCTCACTGGATACGGCATAGTCACACGCGCTGGCCCGGGGTGCCGAATTGATGACAGTGCACGATAACCTACGGCATGCATCAATCGTAACAACCTCGATGTACCTGCATGGCGACGAAATCCAGCGCGCGCGGCAAATGAATCAGGCCTTTGCTGCGCAAAATAACGTCTAACCTGCTGAATCAAAAAGACTTCCGGCAAATCTGGGGTTCCGGCTCATAACCCCTACTTCGCCCCTGAGGCTAAGACTCCTGCGCATTTTGCTCGGTAGCCGATGAAACAGCTCATGTTCTTGCCCGGCGATTTCGTTGAGAACGGGAAAGCGCTTGGGCTGGGCATGGTGCTGTTCTGGTCGGCTGGCACGACCCACGGCCCGCGTGATTCTGAAAAGGGTGCACGATACTTTTTTCTCTGTCGCGGGAGCTTGATTTGAACGTAAGTGATCTTAACTCTGTGTCTTGACTGTATCGATACCGGTTAGCCTTACTTGCGCACTGGAAAATGGCACTCACAGTTCGCATGAGACGAGATGCGCTGCATGTTAGAGGGAAAGTGATATGGGGCTAGGAACGAGTAATCAGATCGTTTGGCGGCCGTGTGAGGCTGGGTTCGCACCAGCAAACTGCCGCTGCAGAAATGGTTCTCGGCCATATGCCTGACGGTTTCGGACAAGGGCGGCATTTCCGCTTTGCGCTGGTCCGAGCAGCTTGACGTGTCATCGATCACGGCACACACTATGCTGCGTATGGCCCGGTGATGAGTGAACGGGATAAGTAATACCGTTTGCACGGGTTGGTGGAAGCGGACGACGCCTTGATCGATGGGCCGCGACTAGCAAAGCGTGGGCGCGCTGCCAACAATATTTTTTCTCTTATTCAGGTAGGCAAACATGTCCAGCCCCCGGAAAAATTGCCTTCTTTAGCAGACGAAATTGATGAGGGCGAACGGCGCTTCAGGTCGCTTGCAGATGCGATGCCCCAAATAGTGTGGACAGCCATGCCGGATGGTTGGATCGACTACAGCAATCAACGGTGGATCACCTATACGGGACTTACTTTTGAGCAACTCCAAGGGTGGGGCTGGACTCAAGCACTCCACCCGAATGATTTGCAACCCACCATCGATCGCTGGACGAGCTCATTAAAGAGCGGTGAAGATTATGAAACTGAATACCGCTGGAAGAGAGCCTCCGATGACATTTATCGATGGCATCTGGCCCGCGGATTACCGCTTAAAGACTTGAATGGACATATCGTCAAATGGGTTGGGACCAGCACTGACATTGAGGACCAAAAGCAGCTGCAGGCCGCGGCGGAAAGAGCCAACCGCGCGAAATCTGATTTCCTTGCCAGCATGAGCCATGAGCTGCGCACGCCGCTGAACGGTATTCTTGGCTACGCGCAGATACTGCTGCGGGACACCACGCTGGGCGAGCGGCAGGTCGCGGGGCTGCGCGTGATCCAGCAAAGCGGCGAGCAACTGCTGACGCTCATCAACGATGTACTCGATTTCGCCAAGATCGAAGCCGGCAAGCAGGAGCTCAGCCTCACCGACATCCCGCTGGTCAAGTTCCTGCGCATCATTGCCGAGATCATCAGCGTCAAGGCGGAGCAGAAGGGGCTGGCCTTTATCTGCGACACCGCGCCGGACTTGCCCGGCGGCATACGCGCCGACGAGAAGCGGCTGCGCCAGGCGCTGCTCAACCTGCTGGCCAATGCGGTCAAGTTCACCGACCGCGGTCAGGTCAGCCTGCGGGTGCGTTTTTTCTCCCGCCCGGCTGCGCTTCGAAGTGCAAGACACCGGCATTGGCATCCGCGAGGAGCAATTGGAATCCATCTTCCAGCCTTTCGAGCAAGGCGGCGACGCGCAGCGCCGGCTGGGGGCAGCGGCCTGGGCCTGGCCATCAGCCAGCGCTTTGTGCGCCTGATGGGGGCGAGATCCGGGTCGAGAGCCGGATCGGCCAGGGCAGCACCTTCTGGTTCGAGCTGGAACTGCCGGTGGTCGAGCTCGAGGTCGCGCCGCCGTCTGCCGCAGGGGTCGTGACCGGCTATCAGGGACCGCGCAAGAAGGTGTTGGTCGTCGATGATGTGGCCGAGAATCGGGCCGTGGTGGTCGACATGCTGGGCCAGGTCGGCTTTGAGATGGTCGAGGCGGAAAACGGCTGCGAGGGACTGGAAAAAGCCCAAACCTTGCGCCCGGACTTGATCTTGATGGACATCGTCATGCCGGAGATGGGCGGGCTGGAAGCCACGCGCCGCCTGCGCCAGCTGCCGGCCCAGAAGGATGTGCCGATCATCGCGATTTCCGCCAGCGCTTCCGGTGGCGACAAAGAGGGCAGCCTGGCAGCCGGAATGAGCGCGTTCCAGCCCAAACCGATCGACTTCGGCATGCTCCTGGCACAGATCGCCAGCCTGCTGAAGCTCAGCTGGACTTACGCAGCGCCGCCAGCGAGATCCGCTCCCGAACATCAGGCGCCCGGGCCGCTGCTGGTGCCACCGGCGCAGGAGATGGAAATCCTGCATCGTCTGGCGCGGGAGGGAAACATGCGCGACATAGTGCAGCGCGCCGCTCACTTAGCCGAGCTCGATGAGCGCTATCGTCCGTTCGCCGACCAACTGCGCCTGTTGGCTAAGGGGTACCAGTCCAAAGCCATTCTAAGCCTTGTGGAGCGGCACCTGGAAAGGAGGCCAGCGCCATGACGGCGACCTCGGCACAGGAAACGGGCACCCACACGATCCTGATTGTGGATGACACGCCAGCCAACCTGGACGTGATCGTGGAAAGTCTTGAGGACCACGGCTTTCGGATCGTCGTCGCGCAGGACGGCGAAGAAGGGCTGCAACGCGCCGACTTTGTACAGCCGGACCTGATCCTGCTCGACGTGATGATGCCGGGACTGGACGGCTTTGAAGTCTGCCGCCGCTTGAAGGCGCTGGCAAGCACCCGAAAGATCCCGGTGATTTTCATGACCTCGCTGACCGAGACCGAGCACAAGATCACTGCGTTCAAGGCGGGCGGGGTCGACTATGTCACCAAACCGCTGCAGATCGACGAAGTGATGGCGCGGGTCGGCACGCACTTGAACCTGCATGCGATGCAACAGCGGCTGGAGGCGCAAAACGCGCAGCTGCAGCAGGAGATCGTCGAGCGCCGGCAAGCCGAACAGGCGCTGGAGACCAGCCGCGAGCTGATCCGCCATCAGAGAGACGAGCTTAAGGAGCTGTACGACAAGATCGTCGCGGAGCAGCAGGTGTCGGAGCGGTTGCTGCTCAACGTGCTGCCCTACCCGATTGCCGAGCGCCTGAAGGCGCACCCCGGAGTGATTGCCGACAGTTTTCAGGCGGCAACTGTATTGTTCGCCGACATCGTTGAATTCACCCGCTTTTCTGCCGGCATGAACCCCGAGCGGCTGGTGGCGGTGCTCGATGAGATCTTCACCGACTTCGACAGCATTGCCGACCATCGCGGCCTCGAGAAGATCAAGACCATCGGCGATGCCTACATGGCTGCCGCAGGGCTGCCGGTCGCGGCGGCCGATCACGCAGCACGGGCGGCGCACATGGCGCTGGACATGATCGACGCGCTGGCCGGCTTCAATGCGCGCAGCGGCTACAGCTTGCAGTTGCGTGTTGGCATCAACAGTGGTGCGGTGGTGGCCGGCGTCGTCGGCAAGCGCAAGTTCATCTATGACTTGTGGGGCGACGCCGTCAATATCGCCAGCCGTATGGAGTCCCATGGCGTGGCCGGTCGCGTGCAGATTACGGAGGCCACCCGGCAGTACCTCGCGGAGCCATTCTTGTTCGAGGAGCGTGGCACGATTGCAGCCAAAGGCGTGGGTGAGCTGCGCACGTGGTTCCTGACCAGCCGGAACGACGCGCAGCGCCCATGATGCCCAGCAGCACCACCGAGGAGCTTCGGGATGGCTACAACGAACGGAAGACAGCGGGGTAATGGCGCGCAAAAGCCGATCGCACTCGCTTTGCAGGGCGGCGGGATGCACGGTGCGTTCCCGTGGGGCGTGCTCGACCAGTTGCTTGGGGACGGGCGGCTTACTATTGAGGGTGTCGGCGCGACCAGTGCAGGAGCCATGAATGCCGCCGTGTTGGCATATGGGCTGTTGCAGGGTGGCCACGACGGCGCGCGCCCGGCGCTGCACGACTTCTGGCGTGCTGTGGCGCAACCGGCAGAGAGGTACACCTATTAATCAATAGGTTGCAATACTGCCCGCCCAAGAGAAACCTCCGCAGGGCAGCGCAGAACCGATATTAGTACTGTCGGTCCTCACATTTTCATGCAATTAACCGCCTAATTTTCTCTCCATCGCCCTGTCAATCTGCTCGGCAGGAGAGAGCCTGGCCTCCTGCGATAGGGCTGCCTGGCATCAGGTCTTGGTGGTGTGCAAGGTTTTCCAGGGGGAATGATGTCCAACCGATCTGGTGGCGCTCCTGCGTGGCTTCGTGCGCGCATCGCGCTCGCTGCGCAAATAGGCTGGTGGACCGAAGCGCCCCCTCTCACGTGGCGAACGTCGTCCTATCCGTCCGCCGTCCCAGCAAAACTAAACTGCACTGGCCGGGCGTCGGGAAAACGGACTCTCTCACGAACGTGAATACTTGCCGGGATTGCCGGCAATTGAGTCCAACGGGACCGCATCCTGCTTCGTGTGGGCTTGTTCCACGGTGGCGGGCTTCCCGCCGATCCGGGGCCGTACCGATCATGCGCGCACTGGGTATGTGACTGGATCGCAGCAAGTCATTGCTGACCCCATAGGCTCAAAGTCTCGTCTTCGGCCTTCTGAACGTACAACTTGACGCCTTTTCGCGAGGCAACTGCGAATCCAAAGCGAACTGCATCGTCTCGCGTTTCGTGTTCCAGGATTGCCGTGGTTTCCCCGGCGACTCTTAAGCTCCAGCCAGTTCGTGTCGCAAAAACTATGAAGTCCTGCGGCATCACGTCGCTCCGGGTGTCTTGGTGAAAGAAGCATAAGTAAGCCCTACGGCGAACGCAATCGGTCGGCGTCCTACCCTTGGCCACGCACCTGTTCTATGCTGGCGGGCAGGAGACGCCAGAGGCGCAACCATGGCTGATGCATGGCATACGCTTTGCGTTGTAACTCGCTGAAGGCAGACCTATCCTCGAAAAGAGGTCTTTGTGCTTCGCAATCGTGCCGGAGGCCCCTATGAAACCCTTGATCCACCACTTCCATGCCAACCCGCCTCATCACGGTGCGCGGTACTACTTGGCGATTGCGGTCTGGTTGCTGGTGCCGGCACTAGCTTACCTAGTGTGGGAGGCAATCTCGGCAGGCCTGTGAGATGGAGGAATGTTGCAAGTAGTAAGCCCTATATACAAAAAGATCCCTATTGGTCACACTTGCCGGGTTGGCGGGCAGTCCTAGTTTTTTTAGGGGAGTAGCTGCATCACAGCGGAGCTACATGATGTTACGGGTATCGGTGCTGTTTCTAATTCTTCTGGTCTTGCGAGCGATTTGGTTGCATCGGCATGTCGCGACCATGCGATTGGTCCGACGCGACTCGTCGGGGTGGTTGAGTTATGAGTTGCGCCGGCGTGTTCGATTGGTGGCAGTTCCCGCACATGTCTCCGCCTACCCCGTTCCGAGAGAGGAGCGCGTCCGTGTCGTTCGGATGGCTGGGCTGGTGCTATGGCACAAGGAACTCAGTGTGGCGCTCCCGAACGAGGCAAGTTCGCATCTGAGCGATATTTCTCCGCAGGAATTCGATGGCCGCTTTCCCAGCTGGCTGCAGTTGGGTCCTCCGAGGCGGGGGCTTAGTACGCGCCTGCCTCCGAGCGGAGCGAACTGGCCTTGCCGGTAGCAGGCGTCGTCATACCTTATCTTTGATTGTCAGCGGCGCTGGCTCTGCATCCATCCGCGCTGCGAGATAGGGGCGCATGAAGCTGCTGTTGAGGATCGTTAATTCCGCTAGCGGCGCCCGCTATATCCGCTAGCAATCACATGGCTGTAACCTATTGATTTATATGTAGAACTAGCATCTTTTTGGGGATTTTTGCCGTTGTGCAAGAGCAACGCCATTCCCTGTCCCTGCCCAATAATTCGGCTAATACGGCTCGGCGGATCATTAATTCGGCTAACGCGGGCTACGCCGAGGCGGTGTCGCCGAAATACTATTGCGGGCCGGGCAGGGCGGTCGGGGAGGGTGATAGTTCGGTAGAGCCATGTGTATGACCTCGCGAAAGATCCCAAAAATAGGGCTATTCTGGCGATCCGCGTTCACACCACGATCTGCGCGACGGTGAGCTCTCCATTGAAAGCGCCCGCGAGCGTCGGCAGGACAAAGGGCATCTTGCACCTTCATCGTAAATCCATCCTGGTTGGCACCCACATTTGCACAATTAGTGATCGCCATTAGCCGAATTAGCGATCTGCAACAGTTACTGCCGGAGTGGTTGCAGTGAAGGTTGGCCCGGGAGGCGGAGTCGGCACATCCGCGGACCGCACTTTGTGTGACGGCCGCGTCGAGGGCTTGATTTCGTGCCGATCTAGCCCTACGTTGATCGTTACCATGAGCCAAGTTCTCGGTGGGATCGATCGTATTCTCGCCCGTGTGGGTAAGCGCGTCGTCTCCAGCGACGCGCGAGGGGAGACCATCACTGTCGAAGCCTGCAGTACGGTTCGCGCGGCACCTTGTCCTGCCTGCCGTCGTTGGAGTAACCGACTCCACGGCAGCTATGTGCGCAGGCTGGAAGAACGTCCGATGCTTGAGCAGCGGGTCGTTCTCGCCGTGGAGGTGCGTCGCTTCAAGTGTGCGAATGCCGGCTGCCCCCGTCGTACGTTTGCCGAGAACATCAACGCCTTGGCCGGTCGGCATCAACGTCGAACGCGATCACAGGCTCGGGCGTTGCACGCGCTGGGCCACGCCCTCGGTGGTGAGGCGGCAGCCCGGCTTGCTAACGTCTTGGGCTTGCGCACCAGTGCCGACACCGTGCTGCGGGAGTTGCGAAGAGCTCCTGGGCGCAAGCGCAAACCACGACCGCGGGTCGTCGGCATCGATGACTGGGCGATCGCGCGCGGTCACCAGTACGGAACGATCATCGTCGACCTGGAGCGACGTGAGCCGATCGAAGTGTTCGCCGGCAGGAAACAACTGCGGTGACCGCGTGGATGCGTGCGCACCCATCGATCGAGATCGTCGCCAGGGACCGGGCGGGGGCCTACTCCGAGGCGGTCGACATCGCGCTGCCGGCAGCCAGGCAAGTCTCCGATCGCTGGCATCTGCTGTGCAACCTGCGCGACAACGTCGAGAGGCTGCTGTACCGACTCGGACCGCAACTGTTGAGGATCGTTAATTCCGCTAGCGGTGACCGCTATATCAGCTAGCAATCACATGGCTGTAAACCATTGATCTATATTGCGAAACGGCCGTTCAGTGGCGATTTTTGCCGTTGTGCAAGAGCAACGCCATTTTCCGTCCATGTCCAACGATTCCCCTAATACGGCGCGGCGGATCATTAATTCGGCTAACACGGGCCACGCCGAGCCGGTGTCGGCGAAATTCTATTGCTGGCCGGGCAGGGCGGACGGGGAGGGTGATAGTTCGGTGGAGCCATGCGTATGACCTCGCGAAAGATCGGAAAAATAGGGGTATTCTGGCGATCCGCGTTCACGCCACGACCTGCGCGCCAGGGAGATCTCCATTGAAAGCACTCGCGAGCATCGGCAGGAGAAGAGCGTTTTTCCTTCATCTATCCTGGCTGGCACCCACATTTGCGGAATTTGAGGTCGCCATTAGCCGAAATAGCGATCTGCAACAGCCATCGCCATCATCGAACTCAAGAACGATCGTGCATCGCATGGAACCTCCGTCCCTTTGTTACGAAGACGATACTCCGTTGCGTCGGCTTCTCAGGATTTTTAACGGCTCCCTCAGCCGTTTCCCTCAACACCAACCCTGCCACTCGGCACCCCGATGAAGGGCAAGGCCCGCCAAGCCGCGATTGCCCGGAACGCCTTCGCGAGATCGCCGGCGGTATGCGCCTTCGGCGCCCACTAGGATGGTCCAGCCCAGTACCCTCCGTTGAGTATTCGGCCGTCTGAACTGGGAATCCCCGTGCTGCTCCAGCAATGTCCCGGCCGTCATGAGTCGCAGCGCGCCGGCATCCCAACGATCGGGGCCAAGAGCCGTCGATCAGCGAATGAAGCCGCGCGCCGCGGCTCCGAAGAAACCCGTATATGCAACATTATTTGCATACGGTAAAACGTAAATGTAGTAAATAATAGCAGTGGCGTAAGCGGCTGCGCCGGGGACAAATCGAACGGAGGAACGGCAATGGAAGTAACCATCTCGGACATGTTGCGCAACGCGGCACGCCGCTGGCCGGACAAGACGGCCTACGTATATGCAGGCTTGTCTCATACATGGTCGGAGGTCGATCGCCGCGTCGACGCGCTGGCTGCCGGGATGGTATCCCTGGTATTCGCCCAGGAGACCCCGTTGCGAATCTGAGCAAGGATGGTCCGGTGCTTACCGAACTGATCTACGCGGCCGCGCGCATCGGTGCAATCCGGGTCGGTGTGAACTACCGCATGGCGGCCGGCGAAATCGATACGCTCTTGCGGCATTGCGGAGCCCGCATGCTGTTCGTCCAAGATGAGCATCGTTCGCTGGCCCCGACCATCGATGGCCTCCGTGTGATCGGCGCCGGCGATGCGCAGACGGCATTCGGCGATTATGGCGAGCTGATCGAGCGGCATGCCGGCGCGCCGGTGACCGACGTGTACCATGGGATTGCGCAGTATTGCTATACGACGGGATCGACCGGAAGGCCGAAGGCCGCGATCTGGTCCCACGAGGCGATCAACTATTCGATCGGCCATTCGCTGCTCGATCTGGATTTCCGCAGGGACGATGTCTGGCTCCATTGCTTTCCCGGCGCGGGCACGCCGTGCCTGCTGGCGGTGTGGAACGTTGCCAAGGGATTCACCACGGTGGTGATGCCGGCCTTCGAACCCGGCTATGCCCTCGATCTGATGGATGCCAACCGGGTCACCCGGGTCCTGTTTGTGCCGACGATGCTAAACGCCTGCTGCGAGGAGCAAAAGAAGCGCACACGCGATCTTCAGAGCGTCCGGCGCATTACCTATGGCTCCGCGCCCACTCCGCCGGCGCTGATCCGGCGAGCGGCGGCGACCTTCCCGAATGCCTCGTTCGAGCAATTGTATGGCGCAACCGAGGCCTGCGGCGGCTTTTTCACGACGCTCAGCCCGGAGGACCATTCGCTAGCGCTGACAACCAATCCGAGGATTCTGGAGTCTTGCGGGCTCCCGATGCAGCATTCGCGAGTCCAGGTGCAGCGGACTGACGGCACCCCCTGTGAGCCGGAAGAGATCGGTGAGGTCGCCGTGCAGGGGGTACGTAATGCAAGGCTATCTGAACGAGCCGGAACTGACTGCGGTAGCCAAGAGAAATGGCTGGCTGATGACGGGAGACATGGGGAAGATGGATCAGAATGGCTATCTGTACCTGGTAGATCGCAAGCAGTTCATGATCATCTCAGGCGGCTACAACGTCTATCCGATCGAGGTCGAGAACGTCATCGCTGCGCATCCGGCTGTCCTCGAAGTCTGTGTGTTCGGCGTGCCGGATCCACACTGGGGCGAAGCCGTCCACGCCGCCGTGGTCCTGCGCGACTCTCAAGACGGGCTCACGGAGGAACTGCGAGCTTGGGCACGCGAGCGTCTGGCGAAATACAAGGTGCCCAAGTCGATCGAGATGCGCGACGCGTTGATCCGCGGCGGGACGGGAAAGATCCTCAAGCGGGCCGAACGCGATCGCTTTCTGGCTTTGAAGAGCTGAATACTTTCGCCAGCAACTCGCGGTGCGCGGCAAAGTCTTCGACGGCTTGCTCGAAGCTGTCGCGCACCACAGCATAGGCTTCGACAAGCTCGGGTCGCGCGCCCTCGGTGGCGATCCTAGCGTGCGCCTCGTCGCATTGGAGCATCAGCCGATCGGCCGCCCGCCGCTGCCGGACATGTTCCGCCGCCAGTTTGCGCAGATGCGGCGCCAGTGCGGCCAGCCGGGTAGCCGGCGCCGCCGGACTGGAAAAGTCCGGCAACAGCAGCGCCCATTCGCGTTCCAGTTCCTCGTCGGAAACCTTCACTTCGAGCCGTCCGTAGCCAAATCGCTCCAGCGCCGTGCGGCGACCGGTTTCGTTCTCGGAGGGCATCGTTCCATTAGTCATATCTTGTCTCCAAATAAGACAAATATTGTTTGAGAGGAATATAAAATGTACTACATTGGCCGGGCCCAAACAACGAGAAGGGAGACGAAGTGGACAACGGGATACTAATTCAGCGGCACGACGCAGTCATGGAGATTCGACTGGACCGGCCTGAGAAGCTCAATGCGGTGACCCCACGGATGACCGAGGCGATCGGCGCGGCAGTGGCAGATGCTTCGAGCGATGACGGGGTTCGCTGCCTACTCATTACCGCGTCAGGACGCGGGTTCTGTGCCGGCCGCGATCTCTCTGGCGCGACGGGTGACGAGGATGCCCGCGCGATCCTTGCCGAACAGATGAATCCGGTGATCGCGGGCGTGCATGCATGCCGCAAGCCAACAATCGCTGCGGTCAATGGCGCAACGATGGGGTTCGGGCTAGGGTTGGCGCTCGCGTGCGACGTGGTTTACGCCGCGCAATCGGCCCGCTTCGCCGTCCCTTTCGCCCGCCTCGGCGCAGCGCTGGATTGCGGAGGCCATTTCCTGCTGCGCAGCCGCATCTCCCAAGGGCGCGCGCTGGAGATGATCTATGGCGCCGAGGCGATCGATGGCCAGACCGCCGCCGCCATCGGTCTGGCGGACCGGTGCTGGCCCGACGCCGACCTCCAGTTTAAGGCCATGGCGCTCGCGCAAACCTGCGCTGATGGGCCCACCCTGGCGTTCCTGCAGCAGAAGGCGCTGCTGCGGCGGGCCGAGACCATGAGCCTGGATCAGGTGTTGGAGGCGGAGGCGGAACTCCAGGGTGAACTCGCGCGCACCGACGATTACCGCGAAGGCGTGTCCGCCTTCAATGCCAAGCGAAAACCGGTCTTTCGCGGGCGCTGACCCGGCCCGAACCCCTTCCGATCTCTTTCAATCTAATACAAATAGCGTATACGAGGATTCCATAACGTAGTGACGCTGCTATGCTGTGTCTCACTGGCGCCCCCTCGGAACACAATGGGACGAGACCCAACGCTCCTAGGACGCCGGCTAAGGCCAGCACTGAAGATAAACGATAAATCCCGGAAACGTTCTGGAGGGGACCATGAAATGCATCAAGAGATTTGCACTGGCGGCAGTGGCAGCGGCGACCCTCGGCGCTGGGTGGGCGATGGCTGCGGAGCCGATCAGGATTGGCGCGATCATCTCCAAGACCGGGGCGGCTTCGTTTCTCGGCGAGCCGCAGGACATCACGCTGCGGCACTATGTGAAGAAGATCAATGAGGCCGGCGGCGTGCTGGGCCGGCCCATCGAACTGATCATGTATGACGATGCGACCGACGCCAACACGGCACGCACATTCGCTTCCCGCCTGGTTGACTCCGACAAAGTGGTGGCTGCCATCGGCCCGAGCACTACCGGCATCACGCTGGCCGTCGCCCAAGTCTTCGAGGACGCGAGGATTCCGCTGGTGTCCCTGGCAGCCGGAATCGAGATCGTCGAACCCCTCGCGCCTACGTCTACAAGACACCGCATACCGACCGGATGGTTTGCCGCAAGCAGATAGCGGACCTGAAGGCGCACGGCTTCAAGCGGATTGCCATGATCAATGGCACCGACGGAGCGGGCAAGACGCTACGCAACGAGTGCTCGATCGCCGCCAAAGCCAACGGCATATCCATCGTGGTGGACGAAACCTTCAATCCAACTGACAGCGACATGACGCCGCAGCTGACGAAGATCAAGAACCGATCCGGTGTCGATGCGCTGCTGGTTGGCGGTTTCGGCCAGGCGCTGGCGGTAGTGACACGCAATTATGGTCAACTCGGCATGACGGTTCCGCTGTACCAGGCGCACGGCGCAGCGTCTTCGGCCTTCATCAAGCTCGCAGGAAGTGCCTCCGATGGCGTGCGTGTGACCTCGCCACTGCTGGTGATTGCCGACAAGCTGCCTGACAGCGAACCGGTGAAGAAGGTCGCGCTCGATTACACCGGGACCATTCGCGCGATCACGGGGGGCGAAGCCTCTACCTTTGGCGGCTATGCCCATGATGCTTTGATGCTGTTGGTCGATGCGATCAAGAAGGCCAACACCGCTGATCCCAAAGCCATCCGCGATGCACTGGAAAGGACCAAGGGCTATGTCGGCGTCACCGGGGTCTTCAACATGAGCAAGGACGATCATCTGGGTATCGACGACCGCTCGCTCTACATGGTCGATATACGCAATGGTGGCTGGGTGATCGCCAAGTAAGCCGCCACCGCATCCTCTCCCACGAGCTAAAAACCATGTCCGAACTCCTGCAGTTCGTGTTTGCCGGGATCACCATCGGCGCCATCTATGGCGTCGTGGCCCTGGGATTCACCATGATCTACAACGCCTCCGAGGTCGTGAACTTCGCCCAGGGCGAGTTCGTCATGCTGGGCGGCATGCTGTCAGCGCTGGGGATCTCCTATGGGCTCCCGTTCGCTCTGGCCGGCCTGCTGGCCATTGTCGCCACATGCGTCATCAGCCTGCTGCTCTACGATCTCGCAATGCGGCCCGCACGCGGCGCCCCGATCTTCGTGTTGATCATCATCACGATCGGGGCGTCTATCCTGATCCGTGGCCTCGCAAAGGTTGCGTTCGGAGCCGCTCCCAAGTCCCTCCCGGGGCTGGTTGGCGAAGAACCAATCCGAATCGGCGGCGCGGTAATCCTACCCCAGAGCTTGCTGCTGATTGTTGTCGCCGTACTCATATTCGCTGGGCTGTTCGTGCTGGCGCAACGCACGATGCTCGGCCGCGCTATAGTCGCTACAGCCGCCAATGGCATGGCAGCGCAACTGGTCGGCATCAACGTCCGATCGATCGCCCGATTCAGCTTTGCGATGTCGGCGGGGATTGGTGCGTTATCGGGAATCCTGATCGCGCCGATTACCCTGGTCAGCTATGACATGGGCGCGATGCTCGCTCTCAAAGGCTTCGCGGCTGCCATCCTCGGCGGCATGGGCAGCCCGCTCGGCGCCGTCATCGGGGGCCTGCTGGTCGGCCTCACCGAGGCGCTGGCCGCCGGTTACCTGTCCTCCCAGTACAAGGACGCCTCGGCGTTCCTGATCATCGTGCTGGTGCTGTTCGCCTTCCCCAGCGGGCTGTTGGGAAAGGGGGGCCATGAACGTGTTTGATTCTTTGCGCAGCCGTGCAGGCTCTCGCCGTGAGGCAATCGTCCTTGCATCGATCATTGCCATGCTGCCGTTCGTGCTTGCCTCTGACTATCACTACCGAGTTCTTGCGATCGCGTGGGTCTTTGCATTGGCCGTCATCGGCCTGAACATCCTGATGGGTTACGCCGGGGTGGTGAGCCTGGGTCATGGCGGGTTCGTAGGGATTGGCGCCTATGCGGTCGCGCTGGGACCGGCGCGCCTGGGCGTCCCCTCCGGAGCCAGTCTGGTCGGCGGGCTGCTGCTCGCGGGCTTGCTGGCGTTTGTGATCGGCCGCCCGATTCTTCGGCTGAAGGGGCATTACCTGGCGGCCGCGACGCTCGGGTTCGGCATCCTCGTCTCCATTGTCCTGGTCAATGAGGTTCAATGGACTGGCGGGCCGGACGGCATGTCGGTTCAGCGTCTTGGCGCGTTCGGCTGGCAGCTTAGGAGTCCACAGGCCTGGTACTGGGTTGCGGGTGGGGTGCTGGTGCTGGGTGCCATGCTGGCGGTGAATCTTGAGCGCAGTCCGACGGGGCGGGCCCTACGGGCCATTCACGGCAGCGAGATCGCGGCGTCGGTGGCCGGGGTCGACGTGGCGCGCTACAAGCTGGTGGCCTTCGTATTGTCGGCGGTCTACGCGGCTGCGGCAGGGCGATGCTCGCGCTGATGAACGGGCACATCACGCCTGGGGTCAGCGACTTCCTGGTCTCGCTCCAGTTGGTGACGATGGTGGTCCTTGGCGGGATGGGATCGGTCCTGGGGGCGGTCGTGGGTGCGGCGCTGCTGTTGATCCTCCCCCAGTTCCTGACCGTGTTGCACGACTATGAGCACGCGTTCCTGGGTGGGGTGCTGATCCTGTCCATGATCTTTCTTCGGTCGGGCATTGTGCCGACGCTGCAGGCGGCCCTGCGAAAGGGCGGGTGAGGGCATGCTTGAAGTCAACAATCTTGGCATCGAATTCGGCGGTGTGCGCGCATTGGACGCCGTATCGTTCAAGTCGGCCCGCGGCAAGATCCTGTCGGTCATCGGCCCCAACGGGGCGGGAAAGACGACGCTGTTCAACCTTATTTCCGGCGTCTATCGGCCCAAGGCCGGAACCGTGATGCTGGGCGGCGATGACGTCACCGGATTGGCACCGCACGAGTTGGCGAGGCGCGGCCTGTCCCGCACCTTTCAGAACTTGCAGATTTTCTTCCAGATGACGGCTGTCGAGAACGTGATGGTCGGCCACCACGTGCACGAACGGCGCAGCGTTATGGCTCACCTCCTGGGCCTACCCTCGGTATCGCGGCAGAACACTGCCACCCGCGAGCGCGCGATGATCTTGCTCGAGCATATCGGGCTTGGCAGGTATGCCGATCAGCCGGCGGGCTCGATGCCGTACGGTGCGCTGAAGCGGCTGGAAATTGCGCGGGCGCTGGCGGTGGATCCCTCCGTATTGCTGCTGGACGAACCGGCGGCGGGTTGCAATCCGCGCGAGACCGAGGAGATCGACGAGATCATCCAGTACATCGCGGGCACGGGCGTGTCAGTGATCCTGGTCGAGCATGATATTCGCCTGGTGATGAAAATATCTGACCGCATCGTCGTATTGAATTACGGCCGCAAGCTCAGCGAAGGGTGCGCCGTGGAAGTCCAGAGCGATCCTGCCGTAATTGAGGCATATCTGGGCACGGAACAGACACAAGGAGAACTAAGTGCTGTCGGTGCGTGACGTCCGTTCCTGCTACGGCAGGATTGAAGTACTGCATGGCATCTCGATGGAGATCGCGGAAGGCGAAGTCGTGGTCGTGATCGGTGCGAACGGCGCCGGAAAGACCACGTTGATGCGCGCCATTTCCGGGGTGCAGCCGATCTCTTCGGGCGAGTACTGGTTCCGTGGCGAGCGCCTGTCCGGTATTCCGGCCTTCCGCCGCGTGGGGCTCGGTATTGCGCAGGTACCGGAGGGGCGGCAGATCTTTGGTCCGCTTTCCGTGGAGGAAAACCTGCAACTCGGGGCCTGGAGTGGAGGCAGGAAGAACGGGTCATATGCGACCAGCTTGCGTTGGGTCTACGACGCATTTCCGGTCCTTGAGCAGATGCGCCAATTGCGCGCCGGCGAACTGTCCGGCGGACAGCAGCAGATGCTGGCGATCGGACGTGCCCTGATGTCACGTCCGAAACTCCTGCTGCTGGATGAGCCGAGCATGGGGCTGGCTCCACTGATCGTCGCACAGATCTTTGCGACGCTGCGCGAGCTAAAGCGGGACGGGATGACAATCTTGCTGGTCGAACAGAACGCCAATGCCGCGCTCGGGCTAGCCGACCGGGCCTATGTGATGGAGACGGGTACGATCACGCTGGAAGGAGCGGCCAGCACTCTTGCCGCCGACCCAAGGGTTCGGGAAGCGTACCTGGGCCGCTGAATCGAAGGAACCGGTCTCGGCCGGCACACTGCGGATGCCGCCGCCTGACCTGAAGGAGCTGACATGTCGAATCAACTTGCGGGCAAGGTTGCCTGGGTGACCGGGGGTGGCTCCGGCATCGGCCGCGAGGCCGCCCGGGCGCTGGCCAGGGAGGGTGCGCACGTAGTCCTCTCCGGCCGCAGGGCTGGCGAGTTGGACAAGGCGGTCAGCGAATTCGCCGCCGAAGGCCTGGCAGCATCGAGCCTGCCGCTCGATGTCAGCGATTGCGCCGCGGTGGCGAAGGCCGCGAGCGCTATCGCCGAGTCGATCGGGGTGGTGTCGATCCTCGTGTGCTCGGCCGGCCTGAACGTTCCCGGGCGCTTCTGGAAGGACCTCACCCTCGACGATTACAACAAGGTCGTGGGCGTGAACCTGAATGGCGTCGTCCATTGCACGCATGCGGTGCTACCGGGCATGCGGGCGCAGCATGACGGGAAGATCGTGATCGTTTCATCTTGGGCCGGGCGCGAGTTCCTGCCCATTGCCGGCATGGCCTACGGCGCGGCCAAGTGCGCGCTGTCGCCGCTCACCGAATCGCTCAACTGCGAAGAGGGACGTAACGGAATCTGCGCAACGCTGATCATGCCAGGCGAGGTCGCGACACCAATATTGATGACCCGGCCAGTACCACCATCGGCCGAGGACCTTGCGAAGATGCTACAGCCGGAGGATCTCGGCGATCTGATCCGCTATGTAGTTGTCGCACCGCGCCGGGCGTGCATTGGCGAGGTGCTGATCGGGCCCACCTGGAACCGCATCTACATCGGCGCCGACGACATGCGGATCGACGCGCGATAGAGACGTGCCGGGCGGAAGGGACGCAACCGGAGGGTCCCGCCGATGCCGCGTGGCAAGCGTCGGTATCGGCGTCAAGCGAGGACCGACTTTCGCGCTTGTTCGATCCACCCCTGAAGCCATGCCAAGGCGACTTCGTCGGCGAACGGCTGGGTGGAGGCATCGACTTCCAACCGTTCGCCGACGCGCTGCGCGCCCCGGTCCCGGAGCAGGCTGTCGATACGCTTGCCGCCGAAACAGAAGGTATCGCTGTACGTGCGGTCTCCCAGTGCAATCACGCCGTAGCGAAGCGACGACAGGTCCGGGCACGCGCGCCCGATCGCGTCGATCAGCGGCAGCATGTGGTCGGGTACGTCGCCATCGCCGTGGGTCGAACAACAAACCAGCAGCCATTGCTGGCGCGCGATGAGGTCAGGCTCCGTGCCATTCTCGGGGGCGAGTTCGCACCGGACGCCCGCGCGTTCCAACGCCGACTTGATCGTCTCCGCGACCATCGCCGCATTGCCGGATTGGGTGCCAAACAGAATCAGGGCGGAATCCAAGTCAAATCCTCTTGTGTAGTCGAAAGACAAATCTATGATAAGAGAACATTCGTTTGTAGTGCAAGAATCATTGCCGGGAAAACCGGCGGCGGAGGGGATGTGACGATGGTCGCACGACAACTGATGCACCTGCGCCAGGTTGAGCTGGCGGCGTTCATGCGCGATGACGGCCTGTGGGATCTGGAGGTTTCGCTCAGCGATCGCAAGACGCAGGTATTTGCGGGTGGTGCCCGGGATCATCCCGCGGGAACGCCGATTCACAACTGACCTTTGTGCTCACGGTGGACACGCAGGGATGCGTCACCGCCGCCACAGCCGACATGAAGGCGGTTCCCTTCGACGGCTCCTGCCAGGCCGCCGCCGATGACTACGCGTTGCTGGTCGGCTTGAACCTTTTTGACGGATTTCGGGCGCGCCTCAGGGAGAGGATTGGATCAAGGCAGGGATGCAGTCACCTGTCGGATATGGCGCTGATGCTGCCGACGCTGGCGATCCAGTCTTTCGCCGGTGTGATTTATCCGGTTCGCGACGATGGAACGCAAACGCAGCGCCCACCGCCCCTGGACAGGTGTCGCGGATTGGGATCCGACGGCGAGGCGGTACGGCAGTTCTTCCCGCGCTGGTTCCAGAAGCCGGTCGATTGATCACGTGCTGACGTCGTTATATGTAATACAAAAATATGATTGACGAATATTAAAAGGTATCATATCTTGGGAACAGAGCAGGCCGAGAACGGCCAGCGCAACCGTATTCGACCATCACTGGAGCTGACGATGAAGTGCTACGAAAAGGGTGACTCGCTGCCTGACGACTACAAGCGGGCGTTGATTCATTTGCTAAGCTTTCAGGCCGACTCCGAGTACGCTGGCGCGCAACGCGTCGGAGAGAACATGCAGTTCGCCCCGCGACCGGAAGAGGCGTATCGCCTGGCAAAGAAGACGATGGAGGAGTACGGCCACGCCTTCTACCTTTGGACGCTGCTCGAAGAGCTGGGTGTCGACGTCAAGGCGCGCCTCGAGGAACTGCGTGACAACCCTGACAACCCGGACCCGAAAAAGGTCAACATCATCAATGGCTTTCGCCGCGGGTTCTGGAAGGATCAGTTCCAGTGCTGGGAGGACGTCGTCATGATGTCCTGCGCAACCACACCTGCCGCCGTGATCTTCCTGGGGCAGTACCAGAATTGCTCGTATCTGCCGTGGGCTCGCGTCTCCGAGCGGATCGCGCGCGAGGAGGTGGGCCACATGGGATTCGGCCTGTGGGGGGTGAAACGATGCATCGAGTTCGGCGGCGAAAAGGCCCGCGATCGACTGCAGCGTCGTGTGCCGAAGTTCATGGCGATGGGGATGGGCATGTATGGCCGTCCCAGCCTGAGCGGTGACTCGCAGTCGCAGAATTTCGATCGCTACTACGAGATGGGCCTGAAGATCATGCGCCCGGAGGAGGCCCAGGCGCAGTACCTGGAGTTGCTGCGCACGCGGCTCAAGGACAGCGGCCTGGAATGGGTCGACGGCGTCGAGCCCGACTACGACATGCGCATGGGCTATGCGATGGATGACGCCGAACTCGAGTCCCGGATGGTGGTTTGATGGAGCACCCGACAATGACGACCGTACTGCGCGAGGTGCGAGATGGCGTGGGGATTGCCACGCTGAACCGCCCGCTGGCACGCAATGCGCTGAACCGCCAGCTCATCGCCGAGCTCGTCGCGGTGGTGCGCGGCTTCGAGGCCGACCCGGCGGTAGGCGCGATCATTCTCACCGGCGGGCCTGACATGTTCTGCGCCGGTGCCGACATCAAGGAGATGACCGAGAAGACGTTTGCCGGCGCCTATCTCGAAGACTTCGTGTCGCGCGACTGGGATGCGATTAACGCGTGCCGCAAGCCGGTGATCGCGGCGGTCGCGGGCAATGCGCTGGGCGGCGGTTGCGAGTTCGCGCTGATGTGCGACATCGTGATCGCCGACGAGACGGCCCGTTTCGGACAGCCTGAAGTGGCCGTCGGGACGATTCCCGGGGGCGGTGGCACACAGCGTCTGGCGCGCTCGATCGGCAAGGCGAAGGCGATGGAATTGTGCCTGACGGGGCGGATCATCGACGCCACCGAGGCGGAACGGATCGGCATCGTCTCGCTAGTCGTCGGACGTGGAGAGCACCTCGCGCGCGCGATGGAAGTCGGGCGGCGCATCGGCGACTTTTCCCGGCCGATCGTCCTGATGATCAAGGAGTCGATCCAGGCCGCCTTCGAGACCCCGCTGCGCGAGGGCTTGCATTTCGAGCGGCGCATGTTGCATGCGACGTTCGCGCTGGACGATCAGAAGGAAGCGATGCGCGCGTTCGCCGAGAAGCGCAAGCCGGTGTTCCGTCATGGCTAGCGCCGGAGCCAGGCCGCGCCTGGTCCTTCCGCCGCGCGATGCCGAACCATTCCGCGTCAACATTGGCGACGACGCGCTCCATGACCTGCAGCGCCGACTGCGGGCCACGCCGATGCCGATCGAACCGGGGCGGGCCGACTGGCGCTACGGCCCGCCCGTGGCTTATCTACGGGAGCTGACGCAGTGGTGGGCCAACGGCTACGACTGGCGGGCCGCCGAGGCGCATCTGAATCGATTCGCCCAGTTCCTGGTGCCGGTCCCGTTTCCCGATGGTTCGACCCTGCGCATTCACGTGACCGTGGAAGTCGGCTCCAATCCCGACTTGCCGCCGATCGTGCTGTCGCATGGCTGGCCCAGCCTTCCGTTCGAGTTCTTCGGCGTCATTGACGCGATCGCGCATCCAGAGCGCTCGGGTGGACGGGAGCAGGATGGGGCCACCGTGATCGTGCCGTCGCTGCCGGGCTTTGGCTTCTCCGATCCGCCGCTGCAGCCTCTGCACGCCAGGGAGATCGCCGTGGGCTTGCGCACGATGATGGTCGAGAGTTTCGGCTGCGACCGCTTCTTCGCGCATGGCGGCGACTGGGGCGCGGTTGTCTCGAGCTGGCTCGCCGTCGATGCGCCGCAGGTTTTGACCGGGCTCCACCTGAGCATGCTTGGATTGCGTCCCGCCGTGGTTCCGGCGCAGCCCCTGGATGGCGACGAGAAGCACTGGATTGCGGACATCCAGAAGCGATTGGCGCGCGATGGCGGATATCGCGAGACGCAGGCCACTAGGCCGACGACCCTCGGATTCGGCCTGGCGGACTCGCCTGCATTCCTTGCCGCATGGCTGGTCGACAAGTATCACGGCTGGTGCGGGTCTTCCACCGGCGACCTGCCAAGGCATTCGCGAGACACGATGCTCACTTTCGCAAGCCTGTACTGGTTCTCACGCAGCTTGCCTACCGCCAGCTGGATCTACTACGCGGATCGCCATGGCCGCCACGAACTTGCCCCAGGCCAACGCTGTGAGGTCCCGACCGGTTGTTCATTCTTTGGCAAAGGGTTTTTCCCGCGCCGCCCACGCGATGGGTGGAGCGCGGCCACAACCTGCGATTTCGACAAGACTTCGCCGACGGTGGTCACTTTCCGGCGCTGCTCAAGCCCCGCGAGTTCGTCGACAGCCTGCGCGCCTGCTACCGACATGCGGACTTCGCATTATGATGCAGGATGCCACTAGCGTGCCAAACGAGGCGTCTCCGGACGCCGTAGCCTGCACCCCAATCAAGCGATCGACGCGTCGGTTCGCCGTGGTGGGCAGCGGCGCGTCCGGATGCTATGCGGTCGAGGCGCTGTTGCGCCAGGATCCGCTGGCGCTGGTCGACGTGATTGAGCGGTTGCCGACGCCCTTCGGTCTGATCCGATATGGCGTGGCGCCCGACCACCAGGGGACCAAGGCCGTGGTGCGCACGCTTGAACGATTTCTGGCGAACGAACGGGTGCACTACTTCGGCAGCGTTTGCGTTGGCCGCGACGTGTCTCTCGACGAGCTGATGGCGCACTACGATGGCGTGATCCTGGCCACCGGCGTCAACCGCGACCGCAAACTCGGCGTGGCTGGCGAGGACTTGCCCGGGGTGTTGGGTTCCGGGGCGTTTGCGAGCTGGTACAACGACCATCCGGAGGCGCTCGATGCATCCGGACTGCTCGCGCGAACCAGGCAGGTCGTGGTGATCGGTGCCGGCAATGTGGCGCTCGATGTCACGCGGCAGCTCGTCAAACGCCGGGACGGGTATGCCGGATCGGATTTGTCGCCGGTCGTCGCCGATGCGCTATCGAACGCGCCGATCGACGCGGTCAATGTCGTGGGTAGGCGCAGCCCCGGGTACGCAAAGTTTTCGCTGCACGAGTTTCGCGAACTCGCGCGCCTGGCGTCTGGCCGGATCACACTGGATCCGGCTGCCAGGCAGACCGGGTTCGACGGCGGGGAAGCGACAACTGCCTTGCTGCAGGAGATTCTGGCGTTGCCGGTCTCCGATGCCATCGAAGCCGCTGGTCAGCCGATCGAACCGAGGCGGGCGGTCCGGCTGTGCTTCGACCTCGAACCGGTTGCCTTCCTGCCCGCGGCCGATGCGCCGGACCGGGTGGGCGCGGTTCGCTTCGTATCGAGGTCCGCACAACGGGAAAGCGATGCGGGCCGCTTGCGCGAGTTGACGCTGCCGGCCGACCTGGTTGTGACCTGCGTCGGCTACGATTTTCATGATCGCTTCGGACTGGGCGCCTCGGGTGGCGTATTGCACCATCGCGATGGCAAGCTCAGGGAGCGCCTGTACGTGGTCGGATGGGCCAAGCGTGGTCCGTCGGGAGCGATCGGCACCAACCGGATCGATTCGCATGCGGTGGTTGCCAAGGCGTGCGCGGAGGTGTCGCTATCGGCGGCCGGCGATGGTTCCGTGCCGTCGGGCATCGAGCCGCTGCTCAGGTCGCGCGGACTGCGCTGGGTCGACTTCGCGGGCTGGAAGCGGATCGACCAGGCCGAGCTCGACAAGGCGGGACCGGACAGGGCGCGTCGCAAGCTGGCCGGGTCCGAGCAACTGGCGGTCGGCTCGATCGCCACGCGCTGACCGCAGGGGACGGGGCGCTTGCGTCGGACCTCGGCCATCGTGGCGTCCGGCAGCGGGGTCGTTAGGTGGCTGTTAGGGACGCTGTTTGGGAGTCAGGCCGGGATCGCGACCTCGGATAGTCCGCCGAAGCGGCTCCACAACATCGGTCCCGCGGGCTTGAAGGGGCCGTCCAGCGTGCGCACGATGCTCGCGAGGTAGGCTTCCGATCCGGGTAGCACCTGCTGGTACAGGGTCTTGCAAAGCGTAAATGCGGCATGACCGGACCAGGAAGCCGGCAGCAGCGTCGATGGCAGGTGCGGGTCGCGCAATGCGATCAGCCGATACTCGAGGATCAGCAGGATCCGGATCACGAAGCTGGACTCCGGGTCGAGCGCGTCCTCATTGCGGTCGAGGGTCTGCTTGACCGGTCGGTACCGCTCCAGGAACGTATAGTATTTGCGCTCGATATCGGCAATAGCCCAGGCGACCCGGACCATCTTGCGGATCTGGTCGGGGTCCTTGCCCTCCAGAGGATGGGCCTTGAGGATCTGAATCCGCTCCGTCAGGCCGAACTCATCCAGGATCCTGGTTACCCGATTGATGTCCGGCGACGGGCTGACGAAGACGTGCGGCGCCAGTTGGCCGACGCCTTCCCAGACCAGCGCCTGTCGCAGCTTCGCGTAGACCGGCTTCGGTATATCGGCGGTTCCGGTGAAGAGGATGAACCACTCGCCGCTCCACGAGTCGTTCGGCGTGCCATAGACGGACGTCACATAGTCGCGCAGGCTGTCCTCGGTCATCCCGTAATAGCTGAGCTTGCCGACGCGCACGCCGTGCAGCCATCCCTCATAGCCCAGACGCAGGATTGAGGTACGAGCGTGCGCCTCCTTGATGTCGAACTGTTTCGCCGCTTCGACCAGGCTGCCGAGCCACACCGAACCGCCGTGGGGCACGATCATGTCGCCAAATATCGTGCTAATGATTGCTTTGGGAGAGAAATTATGGGTCTTGACGAGTCCCGCGGCTGCGCGCCGGACCTGAAGGGAGGATGACATTCGGCTTGGACAATCACTGCTACTACTACATAGTAGCGATCGAAGGAATCAATAATGAATTAATCTAACATAAGCTGGCACTGGGAAACAGTCCTTTGAGCAACCCGCCTTTGCCGGGCGGAAATCGCCGCAACCCGGCGGCCGCGCCATCAAAGAAGGGGCGGGACATGTAAGAGCCGGCGGAGTCACAGCAGCCCACCAGGCTCTCGTCGCTGCACCCCGCTCGCGCCTAGCAATACCGATCAGCCGAAAAGACTTTCTCCAGAATCACTCCCAGATCCGACTCGAATTGTTCTCCCTCCCTTTCGAGCCAGTCACAGAAGGTCTTCACCACCGGGTCATGCTGGCGCTCCTGCCGCAGGATCATGAAATAGTTCCGGCAAGGCAGCATCCTGCGGCCAAACGGAATCACCAGTCTGCCGGAAGCCACATCAGAAGCCACCAGCGAGGACGGTCCCATCGCCACACCCAGCCCGTCGAGGGCCGCCTGCAGGGCGAAGTAAAGGTGTTCGAGCTGGAGCGACTGCGCGGGCACCAGGCTGTCTTGCCAGAACGCTTTCAGCCAGTCGTTCCAAACCGTCGGCCGCGCCCGGCAATGCAGCAGCGTGTGATGGCGCAAGTCGCCGATTCCCTCGAGCCTGCCGTCCTTCAACAGGCTCGGCGCGCAAACTGGGAAATGCATCTCAGGGATGAATTTTCGCTTGACCAGGCCGGGCACGGTATCCGGCTCGCGGCGGATGATCACATCGATATCGCCGGACAACTCTTCCACGGGTTCGAGGCCGGTCGAGATGTCGACCTCGATGGTCGGGTGCGCCGCCCGGAACGACACCAGCCGCGGAAATAGCCAGCGCATGATGAAGGATGGCAACGCATTGACTCTCAGCACTTCATGACGACTCAGGCTTCTGGATGCGGAGGCGATCGCTGAGAGCGCGGGACTCACCGTAGCCAGATACAGGCGTCCCTGGTCGGTCAACTGAACGGTCTGTCCGAGCCTGCGGAACAAGGGCACGCCCAGCCATTCCTCGAGCGTCTTGACCTGGTGACTGACGGCGCCGTGCGTAACACAGAGTTCCTCGGCTGCACGAGTGAAGCTCAGGTGCCGGCCGGCCGCCTCGAATGCCCGGATCGAGTTTAGTGGGGGAAGGCGGCTCATCGTCGTTAGAAAATCTCACACTGGTTGTCAGATTATATGCTTTGCCCTCCCTTTATTTCCCGTGATTCAATGCACTCCCGTTCGCTGCATGCCGGAGTTTTTCGGCGACTGGTGATGCCGGCCAGCGGCGTACCCGAGCGGCAGCGTGCGATGTGAGATTTTTGCACCGGCCGGTTGAGCAGGGCACGCGATCCCATACCAGGCCATATCCGCATCGCCGCGCGCCAGCGACAGAACATATCAATGCATGAGGAAACCACGTGCTGAGCGGCAAGACCATTCTCGACCTTACCTGGGTGCTGGGCGGCCCTTTCGCAGGCCAACTGCTGGCGCAGCTCGGTGCCGAAGTCATCAAGATCGAGCCGATAGACGGCGACTTTGCGCGTTCGGTCCCGCCCCTGTCGGACACGCAGGACTCGGCCTTTTTCTTGTCTGTCAACCGCGGCAAGAGGAGTGTCGCGCTGGACCTGAAGACCCCGGAAGGCAACGAGGCCTTCTACGCGCTGGTGCGTACCGCCGATGCCGTGATCTATGGCTTCGCGCCGGATGTGCCGCACCGGCTCGGGTTGGACTACCCGTCCTTGAAGGCTATCAATCCGCGCATCGCGGTTGCGCAGATCGTCGGGCTGGATGACAAGGGTGCGTACGCCAAGGCGCCGGCGTTCGACCTCGTGTTGCAGGCCATGGCGGGCGTGATGGGCATCACGGGCGACGAAGGCGGCCGGCCCGTGCGGGTCGGCTACCAGGTGGCGGACCTTGCCGGCGGGCTGTACCTGGCGCTGGCGACGGTGGCGGCCATGCTGAAGGCGGAATGCACGAACGTGGGCGAACACGTGCAGCTCTCGCTGTTCGACGCACAGATCGCGATGTTGAGCTGGCAGGCGCAGGGCTTCCTGTCGTTCGGAAAAATGCCATCGGCGCTGGGCGCGCGGCACGCGATGATCGCACCGAGCGATGCCTACCCGACAGCCGATGGCCGCTATATTGCCGTGGCACCAACGGGCGAGGCGTTCTGGCAGAAGTTTTGCACCGCCATCGGCCGCGACGGCCTGATCGACGACCCGCGCTTCGCGAGTGCTTCCGCCCGCATCCAGCACGTGGAAGAACTGACGGTGGAACTGTCCAGCACCATGCGTACCCGGGCCGCCGCCGAATGGGAAGCCTTGCTCGCGGATGCGCGCGTGCCGGCAGCGGTGATCAAGCGTGTCGACGAAGCGCTGGCGCACCCCCTCATCGAAGCCCGCAGCATGGTAGAGACCGCGGCAAGCCGCAGCGGCGACAAGTCCGCCCGCCTGCTCGGCAATCCCTTCAAATATGCCGGCGCCGCGCCGCTGAGCTATCCGCCCGCGCTTGGCGAAGACACGGTCGCCGTATTGACGGAGCGGGCGGGATACAACGCCAGCGATATCGAACGCATGGAAGCAGCCGGCGCGATACGTACCGCGCGGGCGGAATCCTGATATGGACCTGACCCAGGAGTTTGACCAACTACTGGACACGAAGGCCCGCCAGTTGATCACGGCGGCCCGTGAGTTTGCCGGGGAAACCGTGTTGCCTGCCTCCCGCCTGGCGGCCGGCGCGCACGAGTGGGCCAGCGCGACGATCCGCGCGGCCTGCGGCATCGGCCTGGGCGGCATGGAAATCCCGGTAGCGCTTGGCGGGCACGGCATGCGCTATTTGGTGCGGGCCCGTGTGGCCGAGGAACTCGCACGTGTCGATTTTCCCTTCGCGTTCGCGCTGATCAACCATCACAATGCCGCAGCCCGGATCGCCGCCCACGGGACCGCGGTGGCCAAGGACCGCTTCCTGCCGCCCATGCTCGCCGGCGACTCGGTGGGTTGCACCGCAATGTCCGAACCGGAGGCTGGCAGCGATTTCGCCGCTATCACCACCACCGCGAGCCGCGTGACTGACGGTTGGCGCCTGGATGGCGCCAAGCGCTGGATCGCCAATGCCGCCCGCGCCGATGTGTTGTTGACCTTCGCCCAGACCAACCTCGCGAAAGGGGCGGCAGGTATCGCCTGCTTCATTGCCGACGGCCGGAATCCGGGTTTCACGCGCGGTCCGCTCGATCCGTTCGCCGCGATGGGTGCGGCCGGCATTGGCGGCTTCACGTTGAGCGCGTACCACGTACCGGACGACCATGTCCTGTATCCGCCGGGCGAGGGATTCGCGCAGGCGATGGCCGGGGTCAACAAGGCTCGCACGCATATTGCGGCCATGGCTTGCGGCATGGTGGCGGCCAGCCTTGATATTGCGCTGGCTTATGCGCGCAAGCGCAAGACATTCGGCAAGTCCCTGCTGGAGCACCAGGGCCTGCGCTGGTCGCTCGCCGATGTGGCTACGACGCTGGAAGCCATGCGCATGTTTACGTATCGCGCCGCCACGCTGATCGACCAGGAGCGCAAGGAAGCCATCCTGGCTGCCGCGATGGCCAAGAAGTTTGCCGGCGAGCAGTGTCTCCCGGCGATCGCCGGATGCATGCAAGCGATGGGTGCGGTCGGGATGGGCGACGACAACGTGCTGGCAAAGCATCTGCTGGCGGCAAAGGCGATCGGATTTGCTGATGGCACAACCGAAATGATGAACGAGAGAATCGGCGCGACCCTGGCGTAGCCCGCCTGAACGCTCGCGTACACCAGACCGGTCCGGCTCGGAAAAAGCCGGCCGACCCCGGGAAGATCCCATTTCAGTAGGAGAGGAGCGTAGATGTTTGATGCAATCGTCCTTGAGAAGGACAGCGGCGGCGCAACCCAGGCCGCCATTTCCCACCTGGATACCAATCGGCTTCCGCCAGGCAATGTGACTGTGAGGGTTGAATTCTCGACGATCAACTACAAGGACGCGCTGGCGATCACAGGCAAAGCCCCCGTGGTACGCAAGTTCCCCATGGTGCCGGGCATCGACTTCGCGGGCGTGGTCGAGCACAGCGACGACGAACGCTTCCGGCCAGGTGACGCTGTCGTCCTGAATGGCTGGGGTGTAGGCGAGACGCACTGGGGCGGGCTGTCGCAGCGCGTCCGTGTTAATGGCGACTGGCTGGTGCCCCTGCCCGCCGGGATGAGCACACGCCAGGCGATGTCGATCGGTACGGCGGGCTATACGGCGATGCTCTGTGTGAATGCGCTGGAGCGACATGGCCTGAGGCCGGATAGCGGGGCCGTCCTGGTGACAGGCGCGAACGGCGGCGTTGGCACCATCGCCATCGCCCTGCTTGCGCTGCGCGGCTATACCGTGACCGCTTCGACCGGCCGTCTTGCCGAAAGCACGTATCTCACCGCGCTCGGGGCCGCGCGGGTGATCGACCGGGCAACGCTCTCGCAGGCCGGCAAGCCACTGCAAAGGGAATGCTGGGCAGGCGCGGTGGACTGCGTCGGCAGCCACACGCTGGCCAATGTCTGCGCCAGCATGAAGTATCGCGGGCTGGTTGCTGCCTGCGGGCTGGCCCAGGGCATCGATTTTCCCGCCAGCGTAGCGCCCTTCATTTTGCGCGGTGTGACACTGCTGGGCATCGACAGTGTCTACGCCCCACGCGCGGAGCGCGTCGAAGCCTGGGAGCGGCTAGCAAAGGAGTTGCCGGTATCGGTACTCGCCGCCAACACCAGCGAGATATCGCTTGCGCAGGCATGCGCCGCGGCTGCGGACCTGATCAGCGGAAAGATCAGGGGACGGCTGGTAGTCAATGTCGGCGGCTGAAGACCCGCTTCGCGACCAGACAGGCCAGCCAATAGGCCAGGGCGCGCGACGTCACCACACAACAAGGAGGAGACAGATCATGAACGAGCCTGGAAAAGTCCGGATGCTGCTGGCAGCGGCCATCCTATCGTCGTTCGCTGCCACGGCAGGGGCCCAAAGCTACCCCAGCCGGCCCATCCGTTTGATCGTGCCGTTCCCGCCTGGCGGCTCGGTCGATCATGTTGCGCGGATCATTGGCCCGACGCTGTCGGAGTACCTGGGCCAGAACGTCATCATCGACAACAGGGGTGGTGCCAGCGGTACGATCGGTACCTACGAAGCGGCCAGGGCTGCGGCCGATGGTTACACGCTGCTGATGGTATTCGACTCCCATGCAGTGAACCAGCATCTCTACAGGAACATCAAGTACGATACCTTCAGTTCGTTCGACTACATCAGCCTGATGGTGAGCGCCCCCATGTTGCTTGCCACCGCGAAGAATTTCGCGCCGCAGACAGTGCCGAAGATGATTGCCTACGCCAAGGCCAATCCGGACAAGGTAACCTACGGATCCTCCGGCGTGGGGGGATCCAACCATCTGTACGGACTGGCGTTTGCCTCGCAGGCCAATTTCTCCGCCACTCACGTTCCCTACAAGGGCGGCGGCCCGATGCTGACTGCAATCCTCGGCGGTGAGATCAACTATGTGGTCACCACGCTTCCGGTAGTGATGCAATACGTTAAGAGCGGCCAGGTCAGGGCGCTCGCCATCGGCAGCCAGGCGCGCGTGCCGCAGTTGCCTGATGTCCCGACCATTGCGGAGTTCGTGCCGGGGTATGAGGCGAACTCATGGGTCGGCATGATGGTGCCCAAGGGCGTGCCCAAGGACGTGCTGGCGAAGATCGAGGCCAGCCTGCGCAAGACGCTGGAGTTCGCGGACATCAACGCGCGGCTCAAGAGTGAGGGCTTCAATGTCATTGCCAGCGACCCGGAGCAATTCCGCGAGAAGGTCAGGATGGAATCGGAGCGGCTTGGCCGGTTGATCAAGGAGAGCAATATTCGGGTGGATTGATCCGGCCGCGGCCGGGCGGGATCCATACGGCCGAACTGTAGGGCGGGGCTATCGACGATGGCCCCGCCGCAACCTATCAAACTTTGCCCGCTCGCCTCCCAATAAACTCAGCCATCACCCGCTGCGGCTCGCCATCGGCATAGCACTCGAGTTGAGCCCGGATGCCTGCCACGCAGGCTTCGTCGAAGCCCGGCTGGCTCATGGCCCGCAGGCGCTGCTTTGACATACGGATCGCCGTTGGCGGCTGTGCTGCCATCGCCTGCGCACGCGCGAGGGCGCGGGTCATCAACTGATCCGCTTCGCAAACCTCGGTGACCAGGCCGATCTCATAGGCGCGCGAACCCGAGATTAGGTCGCCTGACAGCGAAAGCTGCGCGTTATGCGTGTGCCCGACATGCAGGGTCATCAGGTAGGAGCCCACGATGCTGGCCAGGCCGGCTTTCACCTCGGGCTGGCCCAAGCGGCTTTCCGGCGTGGCGATGCGCCAGTCTGCGCACAGCGCGATCTGGAGGCCCGCGCCCGCTGCCACCCCTTGCACCGCGGCAACGCAAGGCTTGTCCAGGTCGCGGATCGCCTGGTACGTAGCCCGTTGATGGGTAAGCCAGCTGGCAATCTGCTTCCAGTCCATCGCTGCGGCCTCGTTCAGGTCCTGACCGGCGCAGAAGGCGCGCGAGCCCTGGCCGGCAAGCACCACGGCGCGCACGTCGTCGCGCCGGTTGAGGTCGCCAAGCGCTGCAATCAGCCCGGCACGCAGTTCCGCATTCACCGCGTTCATTCGCTCGGGCCGATTCAGCGTGACCAGCGCGACCGCGTCCGTCACGGTCACTTCGACGGCATTCTGTGTCATATCCTCACTCCTGCCTGGCGCGGTTGCCCCGTACCAGACTTATTTGAAAAAACCACATTAGTCCAGCGTGGCACCAGTTAGCTTGACCACCTTGGCCCATTTAGCCGTGTCGGCCTGGATCAGCCGGGTATAGTCAGCGGGTGTGCCGGGCATCGGCTGCGCGCCGAGTGCAGACAGTTTTGACTTGACTTCCGGCATGGCGAGCGCCTTCTGCAGCCGCAGGTTCAGGAGCTTGACGACTTCGGGCGGGGTGCCCTTGGGCGCGGATACGCCGAACCAGATCGTCACGTCGAAGTCCGGTAGTCCGGATTCGGCGATGGTCGGGATCTGGGGCAGGGCCTCGGAGCGGTGGGCGCCGGTCAGGGCGATCGGCTTGACTTTGCCCGAAGCGATAAACTGGACCTGGTTGGCGACGGTGTCGAACAACATGGAAATGCGGCCGCCGAACAGGTCGGTCAACGCTGCGCCGGTACCCTTGTATGGGACGTGCGTGATATCGATGCCTGCCATCGACCTGAACAACTCGCCGCTCAGATGGTTCGAACTGCCGTTACCCGCGGAGCCGAAGGTGAGGAGCCCGGCTTCTGCCTGGCAAGCGCGATCAATTCCTTGATGTTGTTGGCCGGCAGGGTTGGCGAGACGACCAGCAGATTGGGTGTCGATGCTACCGAGCCGACAGAGTCGAGGGCCTTGATCGGGTCGGTCTTGAGGTGGCGGTACAAGGACGGATTGATGGCCATCGTACCGGTGGTACCGAAGTACAGGGTATAACCGTCGGCTGGAGATGAGGCCGCCACCTCGGTGGCGATATTGCCGCCCGCGCCGCCGCGATTGTCGACGATGACGGACTGGCTCAATTGCTGTCCGAGGTATTGGGCTACGAGCCTGGCCATCGAGTCGGTCGGGCCGCCTGGCGGGAAGGGCACCACTATCCTGATTGGTTTGTCGGGATAGCTGGGCTGTGCATTGGCCAAGGGCGCTGCGGCGAGCGCACAGGACAGTACGAGAGCGCTCCGGAGTGAAGCTAAGGCATTCAAGGTCGTCTCCATGGATAGATGCTCGCCTCTCTGTGGAGGCGCGCCGGCAAGTGTAGGGATTGCCGGAGTTCAGCCATAGAGAGTGCGCGCTATATCAGATATCCTTTTTTTGCATGCACCGCCGCACTATGCGGACTCAGCCTCGGGCTCGCCGATCAGGCGACGCACGATGCGCGCCACCTCCCGCGCCGCGCGGCTGAGTGGCCGATGCGTGGTGGTGGAAAGCACAACTAGCCGCGGCAGCTCCGGATCGACAATGCGGCGCGCCTCGAACTGGCCAGCGGCAACTTCCTTGGCGACGGTCTGCGGGCTAAGCACGGCGTAGCATCCCTGACGGCTGATGATCGACTTCTGCGCCTCCAGCGAATCTGCCTCGATGACCACGTCGATCCCCACGTGCAGGCGCCGCGCCACGTCGTCGACCGCGACGCGTAAAGCGTTGGGGCTCGCCGGGAGGACCAGCGGCAGCCCGTCCAGTTCACGGAAGCGCACCGTCTTGCCACCACTCTCGCTGTTTCGCATACCTACCAGCATCAATTGCGAGACGGTCAGTACTTCTTCGACGCTCGCTTGCGCATGCCGATAGCGGCTGAGCAACGCGATGTCGGCGCGGCCTTCTGCCAGCCACTCTTCGATCTGGCCGCTGAAGCCCTCCAGCATGCGCAGCCGCACGGCCGGGTACACCCGGCGCACTACCTCGAACAGGTCGCCGGCGATGCCGCGCATCACCGAAGGCAGCAGCGCCAGCGTTACCACGCCCGATGGCGCCTGGCCCAAATCGCGCATATCTGCTACGAGCTGTTCGCCGTTGACCACCATGCTTCTTGCCCTGGGTAGGGCAGCCTCTCCCAGTTCGGTCAGCGTGACGCCGCGCCCGGTACGGTAGAAGAGCGGGCCGCCCAGCTCACTCTCCAGGGTGGCGATGATGCGGCTCAGCGACGGCTGGGTCAGCCCGAGCACGACCGCCGCCTGCGAGATATTCCCAAACTCCGCCACTTCGACAAGAGCGCGGAGCGCCTTGAGTTCCATACGCGTATCCCATTTGAATTTTGTATATCTGGTATCCCGGTGATTCTATAGGAGCATGGCGGCGCCGTTGCTAAACTCGCCGGGTATTTGCTGCCGAGAGGCGTAAAGCTCTGGCAACGCCAAACAAAAAACATATCGGAGACAACCCAAAATGAAGATTCCTCCTTGTCTGCTGCGCGCGATGGTAGTCCTTGCGGCGTTGCCCCTGGCCGCGGTGCAGGCGCACGCCGCTTATCCCGACAAGCCGATCCGGCTGGTGGTGCCCTACACCCCGGGCGGTGTGACCGACCTGCTCGCGCGGGCGGTCGCCAAGGCGCTGTCGGAGCGGGTGCAGCAGTCGGTCATCGTCGATAACCGTGCCGGCGCCGGCGGCAACATCGGTGCCGAGGTGGTCGCCAAATCGCCCGCCGATGGCTACACCTTGTTGATGGGATCGGCCGCGACCCAGGCGATCAATGCAAGCCTGTACAAGCGATTGCCCTATGACCACATCAAGGATTTCGCGCCCATCACCCTGGTGGCCGAAGTGCCGAATATCCTGGTGGTCAATCCGTTGATACCGGCGCGAAACGTGTCCGAACTGATTGCCTACGGGAAGGCAAATCCTGACAAGCTGAGTTTCGGCTCATCGGGCACGGGCGGCACCATTCACCTGTCGGGCGAGCTGTTCAAGAGCATGGCCGGCGTGAAGATGTTGCACGTGCCGTATAAAGGCAGCGCGCCGGCAGTGTCGGACCTGCTTGCCGGGCAGATCAATCTGATGTTCGACAGTTCCGTCGCACCCTATGTGAAGAGTGGCAAGTTGCGCGCACTGGCCGTCACCAGCGCCAAGCGCTCGCCGGTCTTGCCTGATGTGCCGACCATGGCGGAGGCCGGCTTGCCGGGCTATGAGGCCACCGCCTGGTTCGGCATCCTCGCGCCGGCAGGCACGCCGCCCTCCATCGTCGACAAACTGAACAAGAACCTGGTTGCCATCCTACGCGACGCGGAGATGCGCAAATGGATGCAGTCGCAAGGCGCGGATGCTATTGGTGACACTCCGTCCGAGTTTGCCGCTTACATCAAGACCGAAACCGCCAAATGGGCCTGCGTGGTCAAGGAAGCGGGCGTCAGCGCCGACTGAGCTGCGCCGACGTGGCATCACAACTAACAATGCATATGGATACCAGACCCAAGCTCTCTCGCTGCCGCACTGGCACCGAAGTCCGTTGCCATTATCGGCGCATCGGATAATCCGGACAAGGTGGGTGGCCGGCCCGTCGACTACCTCCGGCGTTTCGGCTATGCCGGCAATATCTACCCGGTCAATCCCGCCCGCAGCGTGGTGCAAGGCCTGCCTTGCTACCCCGATGTGGCCTCGCTGCCGGAGGCGCCCGATCTTGCCATCGTGGCGGTAGCCGGCGCCGCGGTGGCAACCACGGTGCGCGCCTGCGCCGCCAGAGGCGTGCGCACGGCCATCATTCTTAGTTCCGGCTTTGGCGAAACCGGTGAAGACGGCCTCCAGCAGCAAGCCGAACTGGCCCAGGTGGCTGCGCGCGCCGGGATGCGCCTGGTCGGCCCCAACTCCCAGGGTCTCGCCAACTTCAGCAACGGCGCCGTGGCCAACTTCAGCACGATGTTCACGCAACTGGCACCGCAAGACGGGCCGGTGGCTATCGTCAGCCAGAGCGGTGCCACCAGCGCTGCCCTGTACACCTTGCTGCGCGAGCGGGGTAGGCGTGCGTTATGTACTGGCGACCGGCAACGAGGCCGACACGACCGTATCGGAGCTGGCACAGGTTGTCACCGAAGACCCGGCGATCAAGCTGATCGTGCTTTACATGGAGAGCCTGCAAGATCCCGAAGTGCTGGTGGCGGCGGCCGCGCAGGCGCGCCGCAAGGGGATTCCCATCGTCATGCTCAAGGCTGGGCGCAGCGCCAGCGGCATGGCGGCGGCGCAGTCCCACACCGGCGCCCTGGTCAATGAAGATGGCGTAGTGGACGCCTTCCTGCACCGCCATGCTATCTGGCGCGTGGCCGATCCTGCGAGTATCGTCAATGTGGCCGAGTTGTACCTCAAGGGCACGCGGTCGCTCGGGCGCGGACTGGTAGTGGTGAGCAATAGCGGCTCGTCGTGCGTGATGTGCGCGGATATGGCGGACGAACTGGGCTTGCAGCTGGGAGAGCTGGCGTCGTCCACACGCGAGCGGATCAAGGAGGCGCTGGCGTCATTTGCGACGTGTTCCAATCCGATCGATCTTACTACGGCGCTGCTCGGTAACAGCGGCGCGCTGGGCGGCGTGCTACGGGCGCTGGGGGAGGATCCCGCGGGCGATCTGTACCTGATCAGCCTGCCGGTGGCGGGCGCCGGCTATGACCTAGAGCGCCTCGCCGAAGATACGGCGGCCTTCGAGGCGGCGACCGGCAAGACCGTGGTGGTGACCGCCACCCTGGCGTCGGCGCTGGCGCCATTCCGGCGGCGCGGCCTGGTCACCTTCACCAGTGAACGGCAAGCCATGCTGGCGCTGGACCAGGCCTCGCGCCACTTCGCGCTGATGCATGCGGTGCTGCCCGCAGCGCCAGATGGCGAAGGCATCGTGCTGCCCGAAGGCGCCGCGCCTTTCCTCAGCGAAGCCGACAGCCTGGCCGTAGCGGCTAGCGCCGGGCTGCCGGTGGCCGCATACCGGGTGTGCCACGACGTGGACCAAGCGCTTGCCGCCTGGCGGCAACTGGGCGGCGCGGTAGCGGTGAAAGCGTGTTCCGAAGCCCTGCCGCACAAATCCGAGTATGGGCTGGTCTTCCTCAATGCCAACAGCGAAGACGCCGTGCGCAGCGCTTTCGAATCCTGCCGCGACGGCATGGCCACGCTGGGGGTGCCGTGGGGCGGCGTGATCGTGGCGCGGATGGAGCGCGGCCGCCGCGAGTTTGCCATCGGCGGCAAGACCGACCCGGTGTTCGGGCCAGTGATCATGGTCAGCGACGGCGGCAAGTACATCGAAGCCATGCCTGACTTCTGCTTGCTGGTGCCGCCGTTCGACGCCGCGGAAGTGCGCACGGCGCTCTCCCGGCTGCGTGTGGCGCCGCTATTTGCCGGCGTGCGCGGCGAAGCCCCGATGGATGTAATGGCACTGTGCGATGCGGTGGTTGCCGTTGCAGCGGTCATGCAGCGCAGCGGTGGCGAGATCGCTTCGATCGACTTGAACCCTGTGATGGTCCGCTCCGCGGGGAAGGCGTAGTGATCGTCGACGCCCTGATCGAGCGCCAGCCGCATGCCCACTCCGTCAGCGTGAGCGGTAGCGCCCCACGCAGCAAAAACCGTTGAGGAAATGAAGCTATGAACACGATGAAACAGTACGTGCGCGTCGAACGCCGGCAAGCGATAGCCCTGGTGACGCTCGATCATCCCGAGTCGCTCAATGCCATCAGCGGCCCGATGCGCGATGCACTGATCGCCGCGCTGGAAGACCTCAATGCCGATGGCGCCATCCGCGCCATCGTGCTGACCGGATCCGGGGATCGCGCTTTCTCTTCCGGGCAAGACCTGGCCGAGGCGGCCAGCTTTAAGACCGAGGAAGTGGAAGGCTGGATGAGGCACCAGCGTGCCATGTTCCAGGCCGTGCGCAATCTTGACAAGCCGCTGGTGGTGGCTTTCAACGGCACCGCAGCCGGCACCGGTTTCCAGATCGGCTTGCTGGCCGATATCCGCGTCGGCTTTGCCGACATGTCGATCGGACAGCCCGAAGTGCGTGTCGGCCTGGCCAGCATTCTCGGCTCCTACCTGATGACGCTGTTCCTAAGCCGGTCGCACAATGTGGAGATGTCCTTGCTCGGCCGCCTGATCACGGGCGAGCGCGCCTATCAGCTTGGCATCCTCAATGTCCTGGCCGAGCGGGGGCAAGTGTTGTCCAAGGCGATGGAGATCGCTAGTGAGTTCGCCGAGCTGCCCGTCAATGCCGTGCGGCTGACCAAGGAGCGTTTCCGCGTGCTGACCCAGCCCGGATTTGACGAGGCCTGTGCCGCGGTGATCCGCTATCACCGCGACGAATATGCCACCGGCGAACCCCAGGCAATCATGCGTGGCTTCCTGGATGCTCGCGGCCGCCGTCGCCGCGAACGCGAAACCGCGGCTTAACGCCAACCGCGCGGACTGCGCCCGCACCCTGTGTGCGCAGTCCGCAGCCGGTGTGGACACTTCTTTATTCCGATTCGAGTTTCAATGCATTACTATCAGCACGCCTATATCGATGGCGCGTCGCGAGATTTTGCGCCGCGTGCGAGCCTGACCCTTCTGGACTCCTTCACAGAACAGCCACTCGCCGAGGTTGCCTTGGCCGGCGAGGGCGAAGCCTGCGCGGCGGTGAACGCGGCGAAACTGGCCTTCGAAGGCTGGTCGCGCACGCCGGTGGCCGAGCGGGCGGCCGCGCTGCGCCGCATTGGCGCGTTGCTGGCGCAGGAGGGGACTTCCTGGCCGAAGCCATCACGCGCGAGGTCGGCATGCCCTTCAAGCTGTCGCGGCGCATCCAGGTACAAGGACCGGTGGCCGCGTGGGCGACGTATGCGGACCTGGCCGAGCGCTTCAACTTCAGCAGCAAGATCGGGCATTCGGTGGTTACCCAGGAAGCCGCCGGCGTGGTGGCGTGCATCACGCCATGGAACTATCCACTGCACCAGATCACGGCCAAGGTGGCGCCAGCGCTCGCTGCCGGCTGCACGGTGGTGCTCAAGCCGTCCGAGCTGGCGCCGGCAGCCGCGTTCGCGCTGGTGCGCGCGGCCGCAGCCGCCGGCCTGCCGCGCGGGGTCTTCAACATGGTGATGGGCGAAGGCGTGGTGGTGGGCGAGACGCTTGCCGCCCATGCCGACGTGGATATGGTGTCGTTCACCGGCTCGACCGCCGCTGGCAGGCGCGTAGCCAGTGTGGCGGGCGCGGGCATCAAGCGGGTAGCGCTCGAACTTGGTGGCAAGTCGGCTTCCGTGGTGCTGCCCGACGCGGATCTTCCGTTGGCGATGCGCCATGCGCTGGGCGCCTGCTTCCTGAATAGCGGACAGACCTGTACCGCGACCACACGCTTGCTGGTACCAGCCACGCACTACGAAACCTGCGTGCAACTGCTGCGGCAGGGCATCTCCGGCTATGTCATGGGCGACCCGATGGCGCCGGCCACCACGCTCGGGCCTCTGCTGTCCGCGCAGCAACGCGAGCGCGTGTTGGGTTACATCGACGCCGCGCTTGCCGAAGGCGCCGAACTGATCGCAGGCGGGCGGGATGCCAGCGAACAACCCTCCGCAGGTTATTTCGTGCCGCCTACCGTGCTCGGAAATGTCGGCGCGCACGCCAGGATTGCCCAGGAGGAGGTGTTCGGCCCGGTACTCACATTGATGACCTACGAATCGCTGGAGGAGGCCATCGCGATTGCCAACGGCACCGTCTACGGACTGGCGGCCGCGGTCTGGTCGAGCGATCCGCAGCAAGCCATGGCGGTGGCCTCGCGCCTGCGTGCCGGCCAGGTCGACATCAACGGCGCCCGGTTCAATTCGCTGGCGCCGTTCGGCGGCTTCAAACAATCCGGTGTGGGCCGCGAGAACGGCGTCGCCGGACTCGAGGAATTCGTCGAACCGCGCGCCATCCAGCTTCCCGCCTGAACACCACAACGCGCATGCAACCACAAGGACACAGTCATGGCCTACGAGCAAGTCAAGTATGAAGTCAGCGACCTGGTCGCCAAGATCACCTTCAACCGCCCCGATCGCCTCAACGCGCTGACCCGGATCATGGAGGCGGAAATCCGCGAGGCAATGCAACAGGCCGACTGCGATCGCGACGTGCGTGCCATCGTCCTGACCGGCGCCGGGCGCGGGTTTTGCGCGGGCATGGATATGGATGAGCTGGAAGTGCTACCTCCGGGCGATATTCGGGAGGAGAAGTGGATGCGCCCCTTTGATATGAACCGCCGCGCCGATTACCAAACGCGCTATTCCTACTTCCCGGCGGTACAGAAGCCAATCATTGCCGCCGTCAACGGCGCGGCCGCCGGGCTGGGCTTGATCATGGCGCTCTACAGCGATATCCGTTTCGCCAGCGAGACTGCGGTCTTCAGCACCGCCTTCGCCAAGCGGGGCCTGATCGCCGAGCACGGCATCGCGTGGATACTGCCGCGCGTGGTCGGCCCGGGGCATGCTGCGGATCTGCTGCTGTCGTCGCGCAAGGTCACGGCTGAAGAGGCGCTGCGCATGGGACTGGTCAACCGGATCACGCCGCCCGATGCGCTCCTGGCCCAGGCGCACAGCTACGCGCGCGATCTCGCCGACAATGTGTCGCCGCGCTCGATTCGCGTGATGAAGCGGCAACTGTGGGAGACCCCGTATCAAAGCCTCGGCGAGGCGATTATGGATGCCAACCAGGAAATGTTCCTAAGCATCCAGAGCGCGGATTTCAAGGAAGGCGTGGCACACTTTCAGCAGCGGCGGCCGGCAGCGTTCACGGGGGAATAGCCGCAGCCGTTGTGTCAGCTTCCCGCAGCCAGCGCTATAGCGTGGCGGGCTGACGCCGAGGCGACGGGCCGCCTCCTGGCGATTGCCGCCGCATAGTGCCAGCACCGTCAGTGCCCGCTCGCGCGGCTGTCCGGCGCCGCCTTGGTCGGTCTGGCCAGCATTGGGGCTATAGAGTTCCGGGCAGTCATGGTGCAGTTCGTCGAAGGCGATCTTTTCCTTGTCTTCCCACTGGGAGAAGAACGCCGCCATCCGTTCGCAGATATTCTCGAGTTCGCGCACATTGCCCGGCCAGGCATAGGACGTGAGAACTGGCTGCGCCGCTGCCAGCAGCCCCGTCTCGTCCAGTTGGAAGCCCAGCCGAAAATTAGCGCAGTTCCTGCAACTGCCGCTTCAATGCCTCGGCCGGCGCTTGCCCGTCTCCTGAGGCGCCTGCGTGCTTGCGTCCGCCTTTTTTCGCGGCAAGGCCTCAGAGTGGCCGTCACACCAACGGAGGAACTAACAAAGCCATCTGATACTGTCGGTTTTGCTGCAACTGGTACTGTTTCCGACTCCACACTTAGTGCATGCCGATTGCGCCCTGGAGGCGCAAGAAACATAGGAACAGCCGCGCATCAGTTGCACATGGCAAAGCCGATACAGCGTTCGGCCGCCTGTGCGACGATCGGCTTTCGAGGCTGCGCATAGTTAAGCCCCACCTGCGTCTCATACGCTTTTTGCCCGAGGGTTTCCGCCGCTAGTGCGTCCGTCGCGCCTCGCATTCACACCTTAATATCAAACCGAACGCCATGAGACTGGAAACCTATCGGCCCGCAGCGGCTGCCGCCATCCGGCAGCGCTTGTTCATGCCCCTGGGGACCGCCATCGCACTGATTGTAGGCATCTGGGTCGCCGTAGCGTTGTGGGCAGGCTGGGACAGAGGTACCTCCATCGGCCGAATCAATGCCGATGCCAGTCGGCTCGCCTTCGCGATCGGCCAGAGTGTCGAACGAACGATGATGGAAGCGGACCAATTGACCTCACTGATCGGGGGTGCTGTGATTGAGCTAGGCCCTGAATTGCCGCTTGCAGAATGGACCCGCAACGGCGATCTCGCCACCGAGCCGTTCCTGCAGACGGCGGTCCTGGACGAGACAGGGCGCATTAGGGCTTCCACCAATCCAGCGTTTGAGCCGCTGGACCTATCCGACCGCGCGCATTTTCGCGTTCACATCGACAATCCCCGGCCGACACTGTATGTGAGCAAGCCCCTGGTCGGCCGCATCTCCGGACGCTGGGTGGTGCAGCTATCCAAAGGCATCGTCGCGCCGAACGGGCGTTTCCGCGGAGTCGTGGTGGTATCGCTCGATCCGCTCTCGCTAACCAATGTCTACAAGAGTATTTACCTCGGTAACAAAGGCGTGATCGGGGTGCTCGGCACTGAAGACTTTATATTCCGGGCGCGCTCGAGCGGGTCGAGCGCCACGCCTGGGCAGTTCGTGCCGGCAAGCTCCGAAGTCCGAAAAGCCCTCTCCGGGCCCGGAGACGCGCAAGTCATTGGTGAGAGCCCCATCGACGGCATCGAGCGCATATTCGGCATCCAACGGCTGTCACGGGGCGATCTCGCCGTGGTGGTGGGCTACAACGTGCATGAGGCCTTGGCGGCGTACCGGAGCAGACTGATGGTGATTGTCATGCTCGCGAGCGCCATTTCTGCGCTTATTGTCTACTTCCAGTTCCGCCAGGCAAAGGCCATCAAAAATCTGGCCTTGCCGGCAGACCGGGAAGCAGTGGTGACCCGCAGCCTGAATGAGAGAAAGCAGCATCTCCATGCGCTCTTTCTTGCCGTTGACGAAGGCATTGGTGTCTTCGACAGGAATCTCGTGATCGATGACGCCAATCCGGCGCTCTGCAGCTTGCTCGGCGTCTCGCTCGGGGAATTGCGCGGCGCTACACCGCAGCAATTTATCAACCACCTGTATCAGGGCCGCCGTCCCTCCCCCGATGCGACCGCTCGCGCGAGTCCAGCGCACAGCGCAGAACGATCTCCCCATTCTTCGTGACCGTGTTGAAAATCCATGCCCTGCGACCATACCAAGGGTGCCAGCGATACAGAACTTACCGTGAGTCGGTAATGTGGGCGTTGTGTTGACGGCTTGTAATCACCTACGCGGCCACACCAAGACCTTCAAGCACTGGAGCCAGCACAGCATGGCCCACGATGTGGAGGCCCGGACCTCTACCCATGAGTTCTGCGATCCGCACCTCTGTGAGCAATCCTGCCGCGCAGTCTTCTTCTATCTGCGCGCCCAATGCGGCTTTGGCCAAGACCAAAGTCGCGTCGGCCTGCCGCGACAAGCCGCTCGCCGATTGAGCATCATGGGCAATTAGACCGTCAAGCACCGGGACAATGGCCTCCAAGTTTCCCTTGATCATTGCTTCCTTCAAGCCCTGAACCACGAACGTGACCATGCGCCAAATTTGCTGCGGCTGCCCGTCGAGCACCTTGTCGATCGATGCTCGCGCCTCAAGTGGCGACATGGTCGAGCACGGCGCAAGGGTAATGCTCATGGCATGTGCGAGCTTGACGAGTTGATGTTCCGCCAAGCGTTCCAGAAGCTTCTCGAATGCACGCGTTTGTGTGCCATTGGCGAGCGCCTCCGCCAGTCCTTCGGTGGTGCGCTGAGGAACATGAACGCGACTCGGCGCGGAGAGCACGTGGTACCTCTCAATGTCATGCGGCGGATGCTCTGCTAGCGGATCGATGTCTACAACGACCTCGCGCGTTGCGGAGCCCGGCGTTGCAGTGCCGAGTCGCATCGAAAAGGTCAAGACATAGCCGAGAGCGTGGAAACCGAGGACCAGCGGGCTAGGCTTATTGCCAGGGAGTACGCCTTGCGCAGGGCCTTCTCTTCGGCCGGCCGATGGCGCATTCGTCCTTGCGCCGCTGGATGGGCGAGCGTGTGCACGGCGTGCCGATATCAAAAGCCGGATATGGAATTTTAAATGACTTTGCGGATTCCGCACCCTAATATGTTAAGGAAGCCCTAATCCCAGCCCGGAGAGGCTCATGCCCCCGGCTTCCCTCTCAATCCGCTCCGTCGATGTCTAACTATCTGGAAGGGTGAACCATGAGGAATGAAAGAGGCGGCCTGCGCAAGGATCTCGATGCATATCGGCTGCAGTGGCGCGTTCTGAGCTTCTATGAGCGCTTCGAGCAGATCGTTGCCCACATCCTGAGCGCAGTGGTTTCAGTGATCATTGTCGTATCGCTTTGGCAACTGATACGCGCGGTCGCCATGTTGCTTATGTCGGGCGCACTGAACCCGCTGGATCATGGGACGTTTCAATCGGTGTTCGGCATGGTCATGACACTGCTGATCGCAATGGAATTCAAGCATTCAATCACCAGGGTTATGGTGCGGCGCGACCACATTGTCCAAGTCAAGACCGTCATCCTCATTGCCCTGTTGGCGATAGCGCGCAAATTCATCATTCTCGACCCGGCCACGCCGCCCGCGCATATCGCCGCTCTTGCGGCTGCATTGGTTGCGCTTGGCATCGTTTACTGGCTGATGCGCCAGCGCGACGACCCGGTTGATGCCGCGATGGCTGAACAAGGCAAATCTGCGCCCATGAAGGCGGCGCATCAACGAGGCATCGAACGGGACGGCAACGATCAGGATGCGAATGCCTGAGCGACTCGTGGCCTTCTCGAAAGCGGACACCCGCGTCATGGTTCTGGTCAGCCTACTGGAAGGACTACAAACATGGGGCCGCAAGCCGGACCATGTCGCTCGCGGCCGACGAATTTCATCCGCCGCTTCCTGCTGCACGTCCTGCCCGACGGCTTCAAGCACATCCGCAGTTACGGCCTGCTGGCCAATCGCCACCGAGCAGCCAAGCTTGCCGCCTGCCGCCTGCCGCCTGCCGCCGGCTGCTCGGCGTCGTGGCCCCAGCGGACGACACCTCCAGCGTCATGGACGACTACCGTGACCGTTACCAGCGACTCACCGGCAGGTCGCTACACGATTGCCCCATCTGCGCCAAGGGTCACATGGTATGCATCGAAACGTTCCTGCCGGGTGCACTTCCGCGTGCGCCGCCCCTCACCATGTTCACTGATCTGTTGGCATTGCCCTCGACCACGTGTCCATTATTCCTGCGGGCAACGCGCCCGGGCTTGCTCCATCCAGGTCTTTCTGCATGGAAATGTCTGAAAGCTGCCCGATTCATCTCGCGATGTCCACCCTTACACTGGCATCGCACGATCGCCATCCTCACTTCACCGCAGTCCCGTGGGCGGCTTACGCGTGTGGATCGCGCCGGATCATCGCGGCGACCTTTCAATGCCCATAGACGCTACCGCCCGTGGAGCGGTTTAGCACAAACGGTTTTTTGGCTACCGGTCGCGTGCTCTCCGCAGGGGCTGTTCATACGCAGCGGCCGCGACCGCTAACCAAGGAACCTCTGCTAAATGTGGTGGACCACATTTAGTGCCTGAATTGGGCACGCCGGGATCCATTGGTATGGACGCCCCCAACTCACAACCCAATCGCGTCAGAGATGCGATAGTGGAAGGGTTGCGTAACCTACTGTAAGAAGGAGGAGCGTTCGACATGAAGATCACGACCGTTGGTATCGACTTGGCGAAAACTGTATTTCAGGTGCATGGTGTTAACGAGGCATGGTAAGACCGTGTTGAGGAAGCAACTCAAGGGCGACCGGGTCGCCGCTTCTTTTGCCAACATGCCGCTGTGTCTGGTTGGCATCATTGGTTAGGCCAGATACTGGCCGAGGTGGGAGCGCTGCATCCCGGTGCCACCGCTGGTTTCCATGATCGTCGGCGCACTGCCAGCACCAACCTTATGCGCCAGCCGGATGCGGAGATTGCCCCCTACGATGCCCGTATGACCGCGGTTCGCGCGGAGATCATGCTCTCGGGCCTGTCGACGGCGATGGCCGGTGCGGCGTGGCCCGACCGGGTCGGCCCGGTCTTCCTCGCCGGTGGCATGCACTACCGTCGGGTGATACGCGCGGCCGAGGAGCGGTGGGCGGATAAAGCCATGCTGCGCGGAGAGGATGATGACCTGGGGCTGCGCATCAGCTCGCACATGCGCGCGAAACGTTTCATACATGACGCCGCGATACAGATCCATGGCGGGGCAGGGCGGTTGAGCTTCGTGGCCGAGCAGGCCATCAGCACCAATGGGCGAGCCGGCGACCGCGCGACGGTTGCGCGAGCGATTTCATCGAAGAGGCTGAGTTGCGTGGGGTGGGCCTGCATCGGAAGCACGGGGGTGATGGAATATACATCCAATCTACAGGGGCAGGCTCGAAGTCAAGGCCGGGCAGCCGGGGGCCGTCAAATGTCCCGTCCGGCACGCTTGGCGTTGCGCGCCCCGACAAGCGAGGCCTTGCTGCGCGTTGCCAACTCGGGGATTGGCACCTGCATCATGTTTCGTGCGGCCTCGTGTATCGCGCTGGTGAGGCACTCACGTCTGCCAGCCACGTCAACATTCCCATGGTTCCGGATCAAGCGGGTCGCGTTGAAACGCCAAGCGGGAAGCCGTGCGGTGGCTCCGGCCTCGGGTGCCGCGCTGATGCCGACGGTGGCGTGGCACACGCGGTCCATTCCCAGCTGTACCGTATCGTAGTGAATCACCAGGACCGTCCCGGCAGCACTAAAAAAGCGCTCGAACTCAGTCGAAATCAGATCCTGCACGACGCCGCCGGGATCACCCACCGGCTCGTCGCCGTAGGCGAGGACGCCGAGCGCTGACGCGGGCGAGGCGGAAAAGGTGAGGGCGGCGCCGATCGCGGCGATGGTGCTAATGCGCTGCGTCAAGGGCAGTAGCTTCTCCGCATCAAAAATGAGCAATCGTCCAAGTTCGCCCTTGGGCGACCGCTTTCAGGAGTCGAACTGCCTCCCGGATGTCGAATGGTTGATGTGAGCCAATGACGGCTCGTGGCCGAACGCGGTCCCATCAAAGCGTTTTCGGCGTGCCCCGCCGACCCACCAGATCAACGAAATCAACGAAATATCACGGCCCGCAGATAGCTCGCGGTACGACTGTCCACGGCGAGCGCCACCGTCTCCGGCACGCCACTCACAACGATCCTCCCGCCGCTTTCTCCCGCACCCGGGCCGATGTCGAGGATCCAGTCGCTTTGCGCCGCGACACGCATGTCGTGCTCGACCAGCACCACAGTATTGCCGGCATCGATGAGCCCATGCAGATGCACCATCAGGCGATCGGTGTCGGCTGGATGCAGACCGGTCGTCGGCTCGTCGAGGATGTAGAGCGTATCCCCGCGTTGCGCACGCTGCAACTCGGTCGCAAGTTTGATGCGTTGCGCTTCGCCTCCGGAGAGCTCGGTGGCCGGCTGACCAAGCCGTAGATAGCCGAGGCCGATATCACGGAGCCCAGTCAGTGAGCGCATCACCTGCGCCTCGTCGACGAAGAAGTCGCATGCGGTGTCCACGGTCATCGCCAGCACCTCGGCAATATTGCGCTCGCGCCAGCGAATCTCGAGCGTCTGCGGGTTGTAGCGGCTGCCCTGACAGGTCGAGCAGGGCGCGTAGACGCTGGGCAAAAACAGCAGCTCGACCATCACGAAGCCTTCGCCCTCGCACGTCGGACATCGCCCCTGCGCGACGTTGAACGAGAACCGGCCGGCGCTGTAGCGATGCTTGCGTGCAGCGGGAGTCGCGGCGAACAGCTTGCGCACAGCGTCGAACAACCCGCAATAGGTCGCGAGATTCGAGCGCGGCGTACGGCCAATCGGCTTCTGGTCGACGCGCACGAGACGTTTGATCTTGTCCATGCCGGCTGTGATCCGCCCGTCGGTCGTGACGGGCAGGGTGGCAAAGAGCGGGTCGACTTCGTCGTCTTCGGCAAGATCGGCTGCGCGCCCGAGATGTTCCGCCACAAGCTCCGTCAGCGCCTGGCTCACGAGGCTGGACTTGCCGGAGCCCGAGATGCCCGTTACCGTGGTCAGGCAACCCAGTGGAAAATCCGCAGCAAGATTGTGCAGATTGTTGCGCGTCACGTCTTCGAGCCGCAGCCAGCCGCGGGACTCGCGGCGCGGACGGGTCGCAGCCTCGCTCGCCTGCGCCTCTAACTCGCCTTGCGCAAACAGGTAGCGGCGTGTGCGCGAGTTTTCGACATCTGCAAGGCCGGCGGGTGGTCCGCTGTAGATCACACGTCCGCCCGCCTCGCCGGCATCCGGGCCCACGTCGACGAGCCAGTCGGCGCGCCGCATCACGCCAATGTCGTGCTCGACCACGAACAGGGAATTGCCCGCAGCCTTCAGGCGCTGCAACGCTTCGAGCAACGCATCGCCGTCCGCGGGATGCAGTCCGGCAGACGGCTCGTCGAGCACGTAAACAACGCCGAATAGTTGTGACGACAACTGCGTCGCGAGCCGCAGCCGTTGCAGTTCTCCGGAGGACAGCGTTGGCGTCGCACGGTCCAGCGCAAGATAGCCGAGACCGAGGTCGATCAAGGTTTTCAGACGTTCGAGCAGTTCGATCGCGAGCCGCTGCGCTGCCACACGCTTCTCGTCGGACAGGTTAGGCGTACGGCGCACGTCAGGCGCCCCCTGGTGAGCCTGTCCGCCGGCCGCGACACGTCTGGCGGTCGCCTTGCGCCGACTGTTCCTGTCGAAAATCGCGCCGTCGGGAGATGTGCTGGAAGACGGCCACTGGCCGCGCGAGACGGGTTCGAGCAACGCGGCGAGCCGAGCGATGGGGAGCTGTGACAGCTCGCCGATATCCATACCGGCGAATGTCACCGAGAGTGCTTCCGCCTTCAGACGCTTACCGTGACACGACGGACATTCGCCGCCGATCATGAACTGCGACACGCGTTTCTTCATCAACGCGCTCTGCGTATTTGCGAAGGTATGTAACACGTACCGGCGCGCGCCGGTGAACGTGCCCTGGTAGCTGGGCTCTGCCTTGCGCCTGAGGGCGGCGCGCGTCTCCTTCGGCGTGAAGCCGGCATAGACCGGCACCGTTGGCTGTTCGTCGGTGAACAGAATCCAGTCGCGGTCTTTCTTCGGCAGATCGCGCCACGGCGTGTCGACGTCGTAACCGAGCGTGACGAGTATGTCGCGCAGATTCTGGCCGTGCCAAGCGGGCGGCCATGGCGCGATCGCGCGCTCGCGAATCGTGAGCGAGTCGTCGGGCACCAGCGAGCGTTCGGTCACGCTATATACGCGGCCGAGCCCATGGCAGGTCGGGCAGGCGCCCTGTACCGTATTCGGCGAGAAGTCCTCCGCATACAGCATTGGCTGCTTCGGCGGGTAGCTGCCGGTTCGCGAGTACATCATCCGGACGAGGCTCGACAGCGTCGTCACGCTGCCCACTGACGAACGCGCGCTCGGCGTGCCACGCTGCTGCTGCAAGGCGACCGCCGGCGGCAGGCCTTCGATCGCATCGACGTCGGGCGCACCGACCTGCTCGATCAGCCGCCGCGCGTAGGGCGCGACCGACTCGAAGTAACGCCGCTGCGCTTCCGCGTACAGCGTGCCGAATGCGAGCGACGACTTGCCGGAACCGGACACGCCGGTAAACACCACCAACGCATCGCGGGGAATGTCGACGTCGACATTCTTCAGGTTGTGCTCCCGTGCGCCGCGAACCTGGACGAAGCCGCGTGGCGCGAGCGTGGGCGACTCAGGGTGATCAACAGAATGCTTGACAGTCGAGGACCGTGAGGGCTTGGTCATGGCAGCAGGGATAGGTGCGGGGGTGACGGTCTTAAACGCACCCCTTTCAAGGTGACGAAAATTAGGGCACCCTCCGTGCTCTCGAACAGAAACCGGAGTCAATGGCGTGATAGTGGACGCAGTGGTGGAACGCTTTCTCGAACACAGCCCGATCAGCGTGATGGCGCGCCTGGGGTTGCAACGCGCCCTTGATCCGGCCTGGATCGACCAGTTGTTCGAGCAAGAGCGTGAAACGCAGTACACGCGGGAGCTATTGTTCTCGACGACGGTGGAAATCATGTCACTGGTCGCCGTGGGGCTGCGCCCGTCGGTGCATGCGGCGGCCAAGGCCAGTCCGGCGTTGCCGGTTTCCATCACCGCGCTGTACGACAAGATCAGCCGGACCGAGCCCGGACTGGTTCGTGCCCTGGTGCAAGGCAGCGCGCGGCGGCTGGGGCCGGTCGTGCAACCGATGTTGCGCAAGCAGCCGCCCTCGGTGGACGGCTATCGCCTGCGCATCGTGGATGGCAGCCATTTGCCGGCGAGCGAAAAGCGCCTGAAACCATTACGTGGGTTTCGGGGCGCGGCCTTGCCGGGGCAGTCATTGGTCGTCTATGACCCGGACACAGCGATGATCGTTGATCTGGTGCCCTGTGAAGATGCGCATGCCCAGGAGCGGGCCATCATGGAAACCCTGCTCGCATCGGCTCAGCCGGCCGAGCTGTGGATCGCCGATCGCAAGCTTCAGCACCCGGGCGATTCTTGCCGGCTGGCAGCGTCGCGGCAGCGCCTTCATCGTGCGGGAGCACGGCCGCAATCCGAGCCCCAGCGAGCTGGAGCCGTTACGCGAAATGGGCCGGGTCGAAACCGGCATCGTGTACGAGCAAGCGGTCAGCATCCCAGATGAATCGAACGCGCCGCTGGTGCTGCGGCGCATCGAGCTACATCTGGATGGCGCCACCGAGGACGGTGACACCGTCATCCGCCTGCTGACCAATGTCCCGGCCGCCCATCTGACGGCCGAGGCCGTCGCCCGGCTATACCGGCGACGCTGGAGCATAGAGAATATGTTTCAGCGGCTGGAATCGGTGCTCAACAGTGAGATTCGTTCGTTGAGCCAACCGCGCGCGGCGCTGCTGGCCTTCGGCGTGGCGGCGCTCGCGTATAACGTACTGAGCGTGATTGCGACTGCGGTGAGAATCCGGCATGAGCTGGATACCAGCGACATCGAGCTCTCACCGTATTACCTCGCCAGCGAAATCCGGGCAACTTATGCCGGCATGATGATCGCGGTGCCGCCCGAGGTGTGGCAGGCCTATGACCTCCTCACCCCAGCTCAGCTCGGTCGCGAGTTGATCAAGATGGCGACGCACGTTGATCCCCGCGCGATGCGCAAACATACGCGGGGACCGAAAGCGCCGAAGAAGAAAGGCTATGTGGCCGGATGCGTAGCACGGCGGCATGTTTCTACCGCCCGTGTCATCAAGGCTGGACGTGTCGTCTAATCACCTTGAAAGGGGTGGGTCTTAAACGTGGTCGCAAGCGGCGTGCCGCTGGGTCCCACCGTACGAGGCGGGCTTGCGATCAGACTCCTTACTCTACTGGATTTTCATGCGTAGGCTCTTGGGCCACGAAATGGTTCGCTGGTTATTTCGACCACGCTACCGTGAAGTTACTTCCTGCGATTGTGAATGTCAGTCTTCGTCCTGAGGTGGCTTGCCAGGAAGCGCCCAGATTCGCCGGCCCTCATCCACCGCGCGCTGCACCACGATGCGTGGCAGCACCGTGGCAAAACGCGTGGCCTCGACGAACTGCACGATGGTGCCGAGGATGTCGATCTCGAATTTTGGCTGCAGCGTGACGTCTTCGATCTGCGTCGCGGCGTCCAGCACGCCGCGCAAGCCATGGCGTTTGGTGGGCAGCACCAGTTCCAGCCCGGGCAGCTTGGTGAGTTCCACCGCCGCCGGCAGTTCCGGGCCATGCTCGGCGCTGGTGGCCAGCACCATTTCCTCGTCTGCTAAGTGGGTCGATTAGGTATCAACGAATCTGTGTAATGTGACTGAGCGTATCATCTTTTTTGCTGCGGCAGGTCTCGGAAAGCCTGGCCGATATATGGGGAAACCCTTATCTTTGACGTGCTGTGAGGCAACATGTGCCCACTAAGGACCGCCCTGCCTGACATCATCGAAAGTGATTAACACAATCAAAAAACAATATTAGAACTAATACCATATTCTCACTAAGCTCCTGTTCAACGTTGCATGAACCGGCGGATTCGCCCACCGGGAGCCCACGGTTTGCGCACGTGCGATGCCTTTGGGTCCGACGCGAACAGATGGCCCCAAACAAAATGGAACGACAGACTGACCCTCCCCGCCCGAAAGATGCCGGCGCCCGACAGCCTGCACCGCCTCACCTTGGTGACATGCTTGATAGCCTGAGCGATGGATTCATGTCGATAGACAGATCGTGGCGCTTCACCTATCTCAACCATACAGCTGAACGATACTTGCAGCAGGAGCGGCAAAACCTGCTGGGACGCGACATCTGGCAGTGTTACCCGGACTTGGTGGACTCCGGCTACTACCGCGTCTATCAGCAGACGGCGACAACTGGACTCCCCGGTCGGCATACTGACTATTACGCACCGCTCGACACCTGGTTTGAGGCTCGCTCATTTGCCCACGACGATGGCATTACGGTACTCTTCCGTGACGTCACGCGCGAACACGAGCACGCGGCGCTGTTGGAGTTTGAAGCTAGTCACGACTATCTGACTGGTTTGCCCAACCGGCGCAAGTGCATGGAAGCGCTATCAGGCGCGGTCGCTGAGGCTGCTTCAGCAGATTTTACGCATGGTGCTTCCCTGGCGGTGCTGTTTATTGACCTGGACCATTTCAAGGAAGTCAACGATGCGTTCGGTCATGCTGTCGGCGATGATCTGCTGCGCGGCTTTGCGAAAAGGCTAGTCGCAATTCTCGCACCTGAATTTTTCGCCGCGCGCGTAGGGGGCGACGAGTTTGTTCTGCTGTTACGCAATACGACCGAAAGCACGGCAGAAGCGTTCGCGCATGCAGTGCTCAGTGAGCTCGCAATGCCATTCGAAGCATGCGGAAGATCCGTCTCCCTGTCGGCTAGCATTGGCATCGCGCTACTGAGAGAAGCGCCGGAATCAGCCGAGGCATTGCTGAGTCGTGCCGACACGGCCATGTACGCAGCGAAGTCATCTGGCCGATTTCAGGTGCGCGCGTACGATGGCGCACTCGACCGGGGCATGCGTGACCGCCTTGCCTTGCGCATGGATCTTCGTGAGGCGTTTGCCGCGAACCAGTTCGAGCTTCATTTCCAGCCTCAGATAGCACTCGCGGATGCTTCCCCAATCGGTGCTGAGGCGCTTCTTCGCTGGCGTCATCCTGAACGAGGATTGCTGATGCCGCACGCATTCCTGGATGTGTTACTTGAGTCCCCATATGAAGGCGCCCTCGTCGAATGGCTACTCAATGCAGTTTGCCAGCATATCGGTGCATGGCGACAGCTGGGTGTATCCATACCGCGGATCAGCCTCAATCTGTCGGCTCGGCAACTTCTCTGTGGGGGACTTACAGACATGATTCTCCGTATCGCGAGGGCATACGAAGTCTCCCCCGCAATGCTCGACATTGAAGTCACGGAGGACAGTCTGGTGAGCGATATCGAAAAGGCAACGTCCGTTCTTGCCGCGCTGAAGCTAGCCGGCATATCCACATCGCTGGACGACTTCGGCTCTGGATACTCCAGTCTCGGCTATCTGGTCCGACTGCCCATCGACACTCTGAAGATCGACAAGTCGTTTGTTCGAGCGCTGGTTGATTCGGAGAAGGCGTCGGCGATCATCCGAAGCATTGTCGGTCTCGCTCGTTCGCTGGGAATGAAAACAATCGCGGAAGGCGTCGAGTGCCAACGCCAGGCGGCGGAGTTGAAGGATGCCGGATGCGATGCCATTCAGGGCTATCTAGTCAGCCGCCCGCTTGACTCGGAGGCCTTTGCGGAATTCATGCTGCGTGTGTGATAGCGCCAAACGGACATTGTTCGCGGGCCGTTGGCGCGGTGAGAGTCGCCAGCGTGAATTGATCAGCCCGATCCCCGACGCTTCACCTTGGCTGGAGGCGTCACTTCTTGGAGGGGCCTGCCATGTGCGAGGTCACCTTGATTGGCATGGATCTCGGAAAACATGTCTTTCCTTTGCATGCCCAGGATCGCGGCAGGCACGAAGTGTGGCGCAGAAGGTAACCCGGAAGCAATTGATCCTCTTAATGAGCAACTTTCCAAGTTGCACCATCGTTTTGGTGGCCTGCGCCGGATCGCATTGCCCCACGCGTGTGCCAGCACTCGGCCACTATGCGAAGCTAATCGTGTTGATTTGCATCCAAACCTGACCCAGGTAAGGCTGGTTTTTGCATCGAATGTTGACCCACATATAGAACACTGTCCTGCTCGGGAACGGGCGGGAGTTCGGAGTGATCGACGTGGCCATATTAAGCATCATTCGACGCTGGCATCTTCGTGATCAGATCTCGCTGCGCGAGATCGCCAGACCCTGGGCATCTCCAGGAACACGGTCAGGCGCTACCTGCGCGCTGATGTTACGGCACCCGCCTACCCGGCCCGCCACTGCCCGGGCCGAACCCTGTACGACTGGCGCCACTATCTGGCGGTGCTGCAGCGCAAGCCAAGGGCGCTGCGCAATGGCGCACCGTTCGGCGAGCTGCCGGAGGGCTTCCGACGCTTGCAGTCCACCTTGCTCAAGCGGGGGGGCGGCGACCGGGAGATGGTCGAGATCCCGGCACTGGTGCGGCTGCGCGATGAGCAGGCGGTGCTGACTGCGGTGGAGCTGGCCCTGGAGGCACCCTCCAAGCAGACGATCCTGCTCATCCTGAGCCGTCTGCTCGAAGGCGAGCCCGTCCCACCCATCACGACGCCTCAGGCGCTCGCCCTGCAGGTCGAGCCCCAGGCCAACGTCGGCCGCTATGAGCGGCTGAGAGATCGGGAGGCGCATCATGCAGCATGAGGTCGTGATGGAGATGCTCAAGTCGCTGAAGCTGCACGGCATGGCGCAAGCCCTCGGCGATCTGGCGGCGCAGGATTCGCCCGCCTACCAGGCTGCCGTAGCCATCCTGTCTCGCCTGCTCAAGGCTGAGCTAACGGAGCGCGAGGTGCGCTCGCTGGCCTATCAGATGAAGGTCGCCTGCTTCCCGGCCTACCGGGATCTGACCGGTTTCGACTTCAGTTGCAGCGTAGTCAACGAGGCCCTGATCCGGCAGCTACACCGCTGCGAGTTCCTGGAGTCCGCCCACAACATCGTCCTGGTGGGCGGCCCAGGTACCGGCAAGACCCATCTGGGCACGGCCATCGGCGCGCAGGCGGTGGAACACCATCATCGCCGGGCGCGCTTCTTCTCGACCGTGGAGCTGGTCAACGCGCTGGAACTGGAGCAGTCGACTGGCAAGCCGGGACATCTGGCTACGCGGCTCATGTATGCCGATCTAGTGATTCTGGATGAACTCGGCTATCTGCCGTTCAGCCAGACCGGTGGCGTCTTGCTGTTTCATCTGATCAGCAAGCTGTACGAGCGCACCAGCCTGATCATCAGCACCAACCTGAGCTTCGCCGAATGGGCCGCCGTCTTCGGCGACGCCAAGACGACCACGGCGCTACTCGACCGCCTCCTCATCACTGCCACATTGTAGAGACCGGCAACGATAGCTATCGTTTCAAGAACAGCACGACCCAACCCAAGAAGGAGAAACGCACCAGCAAACACCCATCACCAAGCGACACCTAAACAGCCTCTCGGGTGGGTCAATATTCAGTGCAAATCCCAGGTCAGGATTCCGTGCAAGTCAACAGTATGTTGCTATGGATCGACCGAACGCAGCTACGGTCGCGCTGCTCCTAACGCGCGTAGTGTTGCCAAAGGACGCTTGGCTTGCAAGCCGGGATACGAATTTAGACTGGCCAATGCATGGGCTGCCTAATTAGGGAGACCATTCAGCATTGAATGGCTGCAACCCACTCCGATCATCCTCCTATGAGATCCCGATTAGTATTACCCAGATGGAGTCGTTTCTATATCCTGGATGCGGAGAACCGGCCTGTCCAGGTGTTGGACCAGGACGAGTGGTCGCGCTGGATGGCTGAAAACGAACTGATCTTCCGCCGCACGCTGATGGAAGACTGCGGCGTCGTGGTCACTACCCGTTTCCGCGGGGTGTCAGAGCCAGCACCTAAGGACACACCGCTGTTCGTGACTCGTGTTGTTGGGAAGGTGGCGGAAGAAAACGAGAGCTACGGAGCCTGCACGCTTGAAGAGGCGCTGGAGCAACATGAACAGCTAGTGCAGAAGCTCATTCGCGCATTGCGCGCCGCTCATCGCTAGATTGAGCCAGGATGTGAGCCGGCGCGAAGGTGTTCGGAATCCGTCTCCGCTTGCCTCAACGCATTCCTGCCGCCCATGGCAAAACGGCGCACCTGAGCGGTACGCCGTTGGAAAATTCACAATCTCGTTGGAAATTCCGCGTCATGAAACGGGATGTTTTCCGTAAGCTCTTGCGCCCGGCGGAAATAAGAGGAAGGCCAGCAGGGGAGCTAGCCCTAACGCGTCCACCCGATCCGGTGACGTTCCTGCGTAGCTTCGTGCCGCGCATCGTCTTCCGTATGCAGGTAGGCGCTGGTGGTCGAGATGGACGCGTGCCCGAAATTGTCCCGCACGAAACGCAGGTCCACCTGCTGGTCCGTCATATGCGACCCCGCAGTATGCCGCAGCCAGTGCGCCGAGGCGCTGGCCAGCACCGCGGCCCGGCTTTCCCAATCCGGTCCGCGCGCGCGCAGGCGCTCGGCCGCCAGCGCGAAGATCTCCTTGAGCACCAGGTGAAGCGCGCCGCGCGACAAGGGTTTTTCCTTGCCAATGACCGGTAGCACGATGGGGCGATCCTCGCCTGGCAATGGCATCGGCGGCAGGCCGTAGGCGGCGCGATAGCGCGCCAGCTCCACCATCATTTCGTCCGTGGCCGGCACCAGCCGCGTCTTGTTGCCTTTGCCCGTCACCTCCAGCCACCAGCGCTCCAGGCCCTGGCTGTCACGCCGGCAAAAAACGCCCCCATGCGCGTGCTGGCCACCTCCGCCGCCCGCAAGCCCCCCAGGTACAGCACGGTCAGCAGCCAGCGGCAGCGCGCCGCGTGCAGGCGGTCGCGCTCGGTCGCACGTTCGAGCGTGCCCGGCATGGCGTCGATGGCGTCCTTGACCGCCTGCCACATGTCGTGACTCAGGTAGCGCGTGATGCGCGGCTTGGGCGCGCCGCGCCGGCTGCGCGCCAGCGAGAGCGGATTGCCGGCCAGGTAGCCGGCGTCGACCAGCCAGGCGAACAGGCCATTGAGGATCACCAGGGTGTGGCGCGCGCTGACCGGGGAAAGCGGCCCGGCGAACGGCCGCCACGCGGGCGCGTCGCGCGCCAGCTTCTTGCGCGACGCCATCACCCAGCGCCAGGCCGGCTGCGGATCGGCCAGGAAGCGCTCGTATCGCAGCAGATCCTCATGGGTGAGCGACGACAGCGGCTTGCCGTGCTGCATCACGGCCCACAGCAGCAGCCGCTCCACCTCGCGCCGATAGGTCTGCAGGGTGGCGGGGGTGTCGGCGTAGCGGGCGAGCCAGGCCGTCACTGCCGCCAGATCGTCGGCGGCCGCGATCTGCGGGGTGCCGCCGCGCGCCCGGTTGCTGCCGGCGGCGCCGGAGAGTTCGGCGGGCAGGCGCAGGCGCTCGAGCGGGGTGGCGGGCAGGGCGTGCAGGGCGGGCAGGGGAGGGCTTCCATCGGGGCAGCGGGCGGCATGGCGTGAGTGTAGCCATCATTATAGACAGAATGACACTTATGTCTAAAGATTTAGAAATTTACTCAAATAATTAACGTATTACGTAGTAATATTTATCGAAAGTGATCTTGTCCGCCGCCCAACCATGACCGCCAGCCCCGCATCCACGCCGCCCATGCCCAGTGAGGCCGCTCCCGACGCCGCCCTGCAGGCCACGCTCGCCGCCGACGTGGCCACGCTGCGCGCGCAGTTCCCCGACACCCGCGCGCTCTACCGCGAGGTCTGCGCCCTGTTGTTCTTCCGGTATGGCATCACGCCCACCGCCAACAAGCTCTACGGCCTGGTGCGCAAGGGCAGCATGGGCACGCCCACCGAGGTGCTGGCGCAGTTCTGGCAGGACCTGCGCGACAAGATGCACGTGACCATCGCGCACCCCGAGCTGCCGGACGCCCTCAAGGCGATCGCCGCCAATGCCGTGCAGTCGATCTGGCAGGCCGCCAACGAGGCCGCCGCCGGCGAACTGGCCGCGCTGCGGGCCGAAGCGCGGTTGCAGGCGAGCGAGGCGCAAGCGCAGCGCGACCAGGCGCGGGCCGCGGTGGTGGTGGCCGAGCAGGAGACGGCGGCAGTGCAGGCAGACTTCGATGCCGCCCAGCAGGCGCGCGCGGCGCTGCAAGGGGAACTGGAAGCCGAGCGCCAGGCCCACGCGGCCGCGCGGGCGCGTCACGAGGAGGGCGTACGCCAGGTCGAGGCGCTCGAGCGGCAGTTGCTGGAGCTGCGCACCCAATTCTCGGCGGAGCTGGAGCGCACCCGCGAGCAGGTGGCCGTCGCGCAGGAGCGGGCCAGCGCCACCGAGCGCCGCGCGCTGCGCGAGATCGACCAGGAGCGCACGTTGCGCCAGAAGGGCGAGCAGGCGCTCGCGGACCTGCGTGCTGAGCTGGCGGCGGTGCAGGCGAGGGCGCAGGACGCCGCCGTCGCCGGCGCCGAGGCGCGGGCGCGGCTGCAGGCTGAGCGCGATACGCTCAGTCGGCAACTGGCGGAGACAGAGCAGGCGCTCGGGCGAGGGCAGGCGGCCCAAGACGGGCTGCGGGCGCAACTGGAAACGGCAGTACGGCGCGCCGAGCGGGCCGATGCGCAAGCCACCGCGACGCGCCGCCTGGCAACGACCAGGCGCCAGGTGCCAGCGACCAAGACCAAATTGAAGTTCAAGGCGGGGCCCGCTTGACGGTGCGTCCGAGGACGAGGATTTGTCCACCGCGCCACGGGATAAACCTGTGGACAAATCGCGCGAGGACCAGATGCCCGGCGGGCTGCTCTGGTCCGATTAATTTTTGAGCGGCGGGGTGACCACGTGATTCCCAACTCCAAGCGAGCGGGTTGCGTTACACCAGCGATCCGCCGGAACATTGTTGAAGCCCAACGGTCTTTGAGACGACAACGCAGGATCCTGCCCCGCAGCTACCTCAAATCTGTGCACCTAGAATGATGTCGATCGAAATCGAGCGCGCCGAAGCGATTACCTGGATCCGCATCCAGATGGCCCAGCACGGCCTGACCCTGGAACATCTGCAGGCCGCCGGCTGCTTTGCCGAGTCGCCTCCGCCCCCAACGCCTGGGGCGGTGCGCTACCGCAACGGGCAGGGCTGGGACGGCCGCGGCGCCATGCCGGACGGCTGCAGCGGGCGGTCAACGCCGGGGGATGGGGGACATTTCCGCGTCGATTCGTAGAGATCAGTCGCTTGTTGACATAGTGACTACTTCCGTACGACAATTACTTATCCCGCCCTTGGCAGTAAGCCGTCCCACCCATCCTGGACGCGCCGAACCCTTGGGCGTTTTGCATTCCAGGGCCACTGTTCTGCCCGATCCCGACCGGATATAGCCATGCCGACAGCGATCCTTATCGACGGCGCCTACTTCATCAAGCGATTCCGGTCACTCGACCCGGAGCACGCCTACGATGCCGCTCGTGTTGCCGACTGCGCTCATCAGTGGGCTTGCGCTCACCTCGTGCCCCAGCGGCGCAATGGGGCGCCGGCTGGGCGCTCGCGCGAACTGTACCGGATCTTCTTCTACGATTGCCCGCCGCTGCAGAAGAAGATGCACCATCCACTCACCGGCAAGGCCATCGATTTCGGCAAGTCCAATGAGGCCGTCTTCCGGCTGGCGCTGCATGACCACCTGAGGGCGAAGCGCAAGTTAGCTCTGCGCTTAGGTCATTTGTCGACCCATACGAGTTGGACCATCAGGCCCGACAAGATCGCCGATCTACTCAAGCGCAAGATCACGTTGGACGAACTGCATCCCGACGACGTCCGCGTGGATACGAAGCAGAAGGGGTCGACATGCGCATCGGCATCGACGTCGCGTCCCTAGCGTTCAAGAAGCAGGTCGACCAGATCGTGCTCATAGCGGGCGATGCGGATTTCGTACCGGCCGCCAAGCAGGCGCGGCGCGAAGGCATTGATTTCATCCTCGACCCGATGTGGCAGGCGATTCCTGAAGGCCTGCAAGAACATATCGACGGACTGCGCTCAACCTGCCCACGACCCAATCGCGGGCGTCAAGCCTTACAGCCGGGGAAGGCCGTACCGCTGGCAGACCCCCAAGGGCCCGAGGCGGGCGAAGTCTAGGTGCTTACTCGCTCCTTTATAGGACCATGTCAGGCTGCAGCTATTACTGAGACCGGCGGCAATTTCAGCGCTCCTGCGCAAATGGAGGGTCGGCCGGTACTCGTGTTACGCCGAGCGGAACGCTTCTATGGTGCGCACGCCTGTGCTGTCGGTGCAACGCGGACGCTGGCGGGTGAGGGCGTCGTGCCGATTCTCGCGGCTGGAGCGTGCCGCAGGCGCATGTGAGCATTCCGAATGCTCTACGAGAGATGGCCGGGGTTCGCAAATATCTGAAGCTTAAGATATTTGCATTAGGCCGACCCTCGAATACTCGCCAACGCGCGCACATGAGGAATTCTGCGACGTTTTCCTCCTGCACTTAGCCGGCAGAACGATCAGAACAGGCCGAGGGAATGCTGCCAGAGGGCGGACCGCCGTGTATCCGCGCAACCGTTAAGGTGGCGGATCGATGCTGCTAGACTGCCCGCTCTGCGCAGCGGAGGAAAGCATGGAATTGGAATCGGGTGTTGTAGCGCTCGGGCGACTAATGGAAGGCGATTTCGACGTCGACGCCACACGTGCGACCGAATACCTTGCGGGGGAGTTAGTGGCCGGAGCCATCACACCCCAGGTTGTCAACGGGCTCGCCTACCAGCTCTTGGACTCCGCGAATCCAGTCGGGGAGGCGGCGGCACGCCGACTTTGGGAAACCCTTTCCGAGGGGCCTTCGCCATTTCCCGAAGCCCTCGCCAACCTGGCCATCGCCTGCCTGAATAGCGCCGGTGGGAATTGTGATGCCGCGTACGCCAATCGCCTTTTCGAGAGGATCCTATCCATTCCAAGCGCGCCCGCGCAAGTCCGTCTGACAGCACTGAGCGGTCTCGGGGACAGTCTAATGCTGGGACGCGGCGCCCAGGTGGATCGCCACCGCGCGCTGGCACTCCACGAGGAAGCCGCGGGCCAAGGGATCTCATCGGCCGCGATGAACGCCGCAGTAACTTGGGACGATTATCCCGGCCAGAGCCGGGATAATTTGCCACCGATCGACTATGAGAAGGCGGCCCATTTCTATGGCCTCGCGGCGGCCGGCGGGATTGTGCACGCGACGGCGCGATTGGCCCTACTGCATCTGCATGGGCGACACTCCGCCGCCGATGCCAATCACGGGTTTTCGCTCTTGCGAAAAGCAGCAAAGCGCGGCGATGCGGCGGCCCGGGCAGCGCTTCAGGAGATTGCGGAACGGATGATGTCATCAGCCTTCCCGTAGACCTTGATGTTGTGACGCAGGCCGGGTGATAGTAAGGCGCGTCACGCGCGCATGGCTCGTCGCGCCATGGCGCGGGCGCGAGCGGAATGGTGGTCAGCCCAGGCGATGGGGTGACCGGCTTTCCAGCTCACAGCGCTTCGAGCCGCGGGGCATCCATATTGCGGCGTCGCTGGCTTGCGGAATCCTGTTTGCGATAGTCAGCGCCTGCCCGCCACCAACCTGTTAGAGCCCGCAAAAGAAAAGCCCTCTGCCGGGCAGGCAAAGGGCTGAACGTCCAATGAAGAAATCGGGCAGCCGTCGCGAGTCTGGGCGGCGACAATCATTTTGTCCGGTCGTGTTTGTCGGCTCAACTTTAGACATTCAGGCCCGCTCAACGAGCGGGTTGGAAACGGATTCAAGAAATCGAAAAATGCTTGACATGGGGCAATGATCGTGTGGCCGCCGCGCTGCTTGCGCGGGTTTTAGCGCAAGCAGCGCGGCGGCCAATGAGGATCGTTTTCGGTCCTCTTGCGATTGCCCATGTCTTTGTCCAACCGTGTACGACTGTGTCTGTCCGAATGGATCAACCTTCTGCTTCTGGCCGTGCCAATTCGCTCTCGCGGGAGCTTTGTCGAGCTGCTGTGCGGCTGTATGGTTTCGCCAGAAGGCTGGGTGACGCGCGCTATCAGCGCCATCGCGCGACGCAGGCACTGGACGACCTACTACAAGCTTCTCGGGCGCGGCAGCTTGCGCACCGTGCGTTTGGCCCGCCAATTGTTCTTGCTGGTGCTCACAGTGCTGCCATGCGATGTGCTGACACTGGTCATCGACGATACACTGGTGCCGCGCTCCTCGGAGCAGGCGCCCGGTTGCGCGTATCGCCACGACCACAGCCGCAAGATCAATCGGCCGCAATTCATACGGGCCCAGTGCTGGGTTACGCTGGGCGTGAGCGCGCTGGGCAACGGCGGGGTCAACCTGGTGCTGCTGTTCGATTCGTGGTTCATGCGCGCCCGCCTGGTATTGCCTTTGCTGCGCAGACAAATGCACGTGATTGGACAGGCGCGCATCGACACCGCGCTGTTTCTCGTGCCGCCACCGCCAACCACACCCAGACGTGGTCGCAAGCGCATCTATGGCGAGCGCCTGAACGCCGAGGCCATCGAAGCACTGCCCGCGATCGAACTGCGCATGCCGCTCTATGGCAAAGACCAGCAGGTTCGCCTGCGCTCTGCCGAGGCCCGCGCGCGCTTCCTCAAGGGCGCGTTGGTGCGTGCCGTCTGGTGCCAGTTCTTCGATGCGAAGAAACAGGCCTGGACCAAGCCCCGTCTGCTGCTCGCGAGCGAAACGGACTTGAGCGCCCAGGAGATCGTGCAGTTGTACGCGCGCCGCTGGGGCATAGAACCGCTGTTTCACAATCTCAAGCGCTGGTTCGGCGTGAGCAATCTCTGGCAGCAATCGCGCACCGTGCTGGAGTTGTGGATGCAAATTCGCTCGATGGCCTGGACTTTGAACCAACTGCTGAGTCTGGTGCTTGTCGAGACCTTCCCGATGAACGCGGTCGCACCATGGCGCATGAATCAGCCCGTCACGGCCGGTCTGGTCACGCAGTGGCTGCGCATGGAATTTACCGGACTTGCGTTTCGCGACGGCCTGAATCGCAAGTCCCAGAAATTCCAGTGGCCAACGCCACGCAACGACACGCGACCGACCTCGTAGGATTGCCCGCTCGCGCTTCTGACGGCGTCTCATCGCTGTTTCCATTGCCAAATCGCCTCGTTGACGACCACCGTCGCAGCCGGTGAGGCAGCCATTCGCATGTCTAATGTTGAGTTTGTCGGTAAACCGGTAACATTCCTTCGTGAGGCAACACGCCCGGACATCCTGCTTGACGCTATCCACGAGCCACCACCGCCACCGGCCGTTCCCACGCATTTGCAGAGATGCGGGCGACCGTGGAGAGCGAGGCACCGATCCCGCGGCCCGTCGCTTGCGGCTGGTGACAACCTGTGGCTGTGGTCTGGCCGCTGGTAGGCCCGGGCGATCAGGGGCGGTCCGCTAATCTGGTTGGGTGGCGTTCCTTATTTTCCCTGTTCTTGAGAAGAAAGATTATCAAGAATAGGGAAAAGTGATGCATTGGCTGCAATCGAATGCCGCAATTGATTTTTGTGGCACATGAGGCGCTTTGTGAGTGTCACGTCTCAAAGTTATTGGGTTTTGTTTCGCAGTTAGTGGGTTGAATTCTCAAAGTTAGTGGGTAAAAGGAACGGCCGGCGGGGCGCCATGCCAAGTGTCACGTCTCAAAGTTGTTGAGTTTTGTCCCGAACGACACATAACCAGAAGTGCAGATGTCGGCATTTTCGTATTGCTGCGTTGGCAGGGAAGCGCTGCCCAGCGTGGTCTTGCCGGAGCCAGAGCCGCCCACCACCGCAACCACTTCGCCGGGCCGGATCGCCAATGAGACCTGGTCCACCGCCAGCTTGGCCGCTGTGCGCGAGAACAGCCGGTGGTTGCCGGGATAGCCCACCGAGACATTGCGGGCCTCGATGATCGGCGGCGCATCCGGCACGGGCGGGCGATTGTCGTCGCGCTTTGGCAGGGCGTCGATCACGCTGCGCGTAGCCGCCTCGCGCGGGTTGCGCAACACATCTTCGACCGGGCCCGATTCGACCTGGCTGCCGCGCCCTAGCACCAGCACCGAGTCGGCGTAGTGGGCGACCAGTTGCAGATCATGCGTCACCAATAGCACGGCGGTGCCACTGGTGCGCGTGAAGTCGGCCATGATTTGCATGACTTCCCGCTGGCTCAACGCGTCCAGCGCTGTGGTCGGTTCGTCGGCGATCAGCAGGCGGGGCTTGAGCAGCATCACCGAGGCCAGCATGATGCGTTGGCGCATGCCGCCCGAGAACGCGTGGGGGTATGACGCCATGCAGTTTTCCGGGTCCGCGATCTGAACGCGCCGCAGCATGGCCACGGCACGCTCGCGCGCGGCCTGCGCCGTCAGCTTCTCGTGCAACATCAAGCCTTCGCGCAGTTGAGCGCCTACCGTCATCGCCGGGTTGATCGAGACCATGGGCTCCTGGATGACCATGCCCGCCACCTGACCGCGCAACCCGCGCATGCCGCGCATGCCGCGCTCCGACAGGATAGCGATGTCGCTGCCCGCAAGCGCGATGGTGCCGCCGGTCTGGTGCACCTGCGCCGGCAAGGGGCGCATCACTGCGCGGCCGGCCATGGTCTTGCCGCTGCCGGATTCGCCGACCAGCGCCAGCACTTCGCCCGGCGCGATGTCGAACGAGATGCCGTTGAGGATCTGGGCGCCGGCCGCGCTGAGCAGCGTCAGCGCTATGCATACGCTCGGGGCAATGCCCAGCCAGGCAGCGGATTCGATATAGGGGCGGCCGGAAGACAGCATGTTGCCCCACGGATGGCCTTCACCCTGCTGATACGCTTCCCACACCTCACATTTTGGAAATACGAAACGGTTTTGTGCCAAGCACAGGGCGCAAGTCGGGGAACTGCCGTCGCAGCCTCTCAGGCGGCGCAGGGGGAGGGTGGCAGTCAGGCGAGGCGGAGGGCAGGGGCGGACGTCGCCGGATGCCGCTGGCTGCGGCGGGTAACGCCGTCCGAAACCCCACTTTCGGAAAGCGAAATTGGCACCCGCGGTGAAATCGCCGATGCTTGGAGCCTGCCAAGCGGAGCCGCCGATCCGGCGCACCGGTCCCGGTCCGCATAGAACAAGGAAGGAGACACCGTATCATGATGCAAACGCGCACCGTCGGCGACCTGAAGGTCACCCGTATCCTCGAATATGCCGGTCCCACGCACGATCCGGCCTTCCTGTTCCCAGACATCGACCGCTCGGTCCTGGATGCGAATGCCGGCCTGATGGCGCCGCACCATTGGATCCCTCACATGAACAAGCTGATCGTGACGATCCAGTTCTGGGTGGTGTACGCGGGGAGCCATATCATCGTCGTCGATACCGGCGTGGGCAACTTCAAGCCGCGCGCGGGCATCGCACGCATGAACATGCTCAACACCCTGGTGCGCGAATGGATGATTGCGGCCGGGGCGCCGCCGGAGAAGGTCACCCACGTGGTCATGACGCACCTGCATGCCGACCACGTCGGCTGGAACACCACTTGGCAGGACAACCGCTGGGTGCCCACCTTCCCCAACGCCCGCTACTACCTCCCCAAGGACGACTTCGTCTTCTGCGAGCAGGGCCGCAACAAGGAGCCGGGCGTGGTGGACGTGTTCGGCGAATCGTTCTTCGACAGCGTGATGCCGGTGGTCGACGCGGGGCTGGCCGAGATGATCGAGCCGGGGCGCGAGATCGCCGATTGCCTGCAGGTAGAGGCCGCCGCCGGCCACAGCCCGGGGCAGGTCGCGTTTCGGGTCCGTTCGCGCGGCGAGGAGGCAATCTTCTGCGGCGACATCCTGCACAGCCCGCTGCAGATCGTGCGCCCGGACGTGAACTCCGGCTACTGTATCCGCCCGGACCTTGCCCGCAGCACGCGCCTGACCTTCCTCAACCAGGCCGCAGACACCGGCGCGCTGGTGCTGCCGGTGCATTTCGGCGAGCCGTATTGTGGCTACGTGCGGCGCCAGGGCCAGGGCTTCCGCTTCGAGCCGGCGGGCTGGTAGCACAAGGCGGCCGGGCTGCGCGCCGGCGCCCGCGCCATGGCGCCAGGTTTCTCCCGCATCGGGGTTATCATTCCCCGCTACATGATTGAGCCGCGAGACCTGCTGCATGGCTATCCCCTTTGACATCACCGACTTCCGCCTTTTCGTCAACGTGGCGGAAACGCGCAGCCTGACCCGCGGCGCCGAGCGTTCGTTTCTTTCGGTGCCGGCGGTCAGCAACCGCATCAAGAACCTCGAGGACACGCTCGGCGTACGGCTGCTGGAGCGCTCGCCGCAGGGCGTGGCGCTGACGGCGGCCGGCGAGGTCTACCTGCACCACGCGCGCGTGGTGCTGGCCGAGCTGGAGCGGCTCACCGGCAACCTGCAGCCCTTCACCGCAGGCCTGAGCGGGCAGGTCAAGCTGGTGGCCAACACCACCGCCATCACCGAATACCTGCCGCCGGTCATCGGGGAGTACCTCGCCACCCATCCGGATGTGCGCATCGACGTGCGCGAGCGCCTGAGCGATGACGTGGTCCGCGTGGTCCGCGAGGGTGGCGCCGATCTCGGCATCATCTCCGGCAATGTGCCCACCGCAGGCCTGCAGGCAGTGCCCTTCGTCAAGAGCGCGCTGATCCTGGTCGCGCCGCTCGGCCATCCGCTGCTCGCGGAGCCGGCCGTGTGGTTCGAGCAGTCGCTTGAGCATGCCTTCGTCGCCTTGCTCGAGGGCAGCGCCTACCAGATGTTCCTGACGCGCGCCGCGGGCGCGCTGCACAAGCCCATGACGATCCGGGTGCACGTGGCCAGCTACGACGCCACCTGCCGCATGGTGGCTGCCGGCGCCGGCATCGCCATCGTGCCCAAGGCCGCCTTCGCGCGCCTCAAGGCCGAGCAGCGCATCGGCTGCAGCGACCTGCGCGATGACTGGGCCCTGCGCACCTTCCAGGTCTGCGCGCGGGACCTGGAGGGCTTGTCCAGCTTCGCGCGCGAGTTCGCCAACCGCCTGATCGGCCACTACGCGCCCGCCGGCGGCGCGGCCTAGCTGCGGGGGCGGCGGGCCACCTGTCGCTCTTCCCACCCACCCAGGGCGCCTTCTCTTTGCCTTCCTTTCACCGTTCGCGGTTGCCCTCGGCACAGCGCGCGAAGCCCCTCGCCGTTCGTCGCGCGGAACGTGTCAATGACTTTGCGTCACCTGGCTTCATGAATTTACTGTGCCGGACTGTGGTGTGTTTGGGGTAATGGCCTCCGATGGCGGCGGGTTGATCCAGACTGCTGTGGGCAGCCGCGGTGGTTCAGGGCGACGCCCTTTAAATCTGTTTGGGGACGCCCGGAATGCTGTGTCGAGTGCTGCCTGACGGGTGAGGTGCAACTCCTGGGCGAGCCCATAATGAACGCTGTGCGGCGTCATGAATCCGATGCCCGAGTGCCGATGCACGGTGTTGTACCAGGCGAAGAATGCCTGGCAGTGGGCGCGCGCATCCTCAATGCAGCCGAAGCGCGCGGGGAAGTCCGGGCGGTACTTCATCGTCTTGAACTGCGACTCCGAGAAGGGATTATCGTCAGATACGTGAGGCCGGCTGTGGCTTTTGGTGATGTCCAGGTCGACCAGCAACGCGGCCACCGGTTTAGAGCGCATGCTGGCACCGCGATCGGCATGAAGCGTGAGCACGCCGGGGGCGATATCGTGGCGTGCCACGCTGTCGGCGATGAGCTGTTCAGCGAGCTCCGCGCTCTCGCGCCCGGCGATCAACCAGCCCACGACATGGCGGCTGAAGATGTCCAGGATGACGTAGAGGTGGAAGCACGTCCACCTGGCTGGCCCCTTGAGTTTGGTGATGTCCCACGACCACACTTGGTTAGGCGCGCGCGCCAGCAACTCGGGCCTGGTGTAGGCCGGATGGACAAGCTGGTTGCGTCGCTCGCGCGAGCCGCCATTGGCCGCCAGCAACCGGTACATGGTGCGCACCGAGCCCAGGTAGCGGCCCTCGTCGAGCAACGTGGCGTGTAGCGCCGCCGGCGCGGTGTCGGCGAAGCGCTCGCTGTTAAGGGTGTCCAGCAGCACCTGGTTTTCCAGGGCATCCAGAGCCAACGGTGGCCGGGGCCGGGCAGTGGACCGTGGCAGTGGACCGATGAAGGCCATGCGACGCAGGTGGGCCCGCTGCCGGGCAGGCGTGCCGCGCGGCACGCCCAGGGCATGGCAGGCCGCGCTCGCGCCCAGGGCCGGAGTGAGCTCTTGCACAGCCGCCATTACGGCTTGTCGGTGTCGTCGTCGATCGGATTGCCCAGCAAGGCTGCAAGTTTTTTGGACGTCGATCACCAGCAGCGCCTTGTCGAGTCGCCTCCTGAGATTATCGCGCTCGCGCGTGAGCTGCGCGATGTGCCGCGCCTCGGCCCGAGTCTCGTCGAATTTGGGTCCGCGCTTTTGTGGGGCAAGGGCAGCCAGTTCGGCAGCCTCGCGCTGGCGCCGCCACGTGCTCAAGGATGACGAGTACACGCCTTCATGGCGCATCAGCGCGCCGATCTCTCCGGGCTTGGTGCAGCGGTCAGCCGCCTCCAGTATGCGGCGCTTGTCGGCGTTGGAAAATTGCCTGCGCCGAGCGCGAGCAACGACCTCTGAATCGGTGCCGGACGCTGACGCCAGCGTCGCCGATCCGGGCGCCTCTTCAGTCGCCCTACGGGCTCCTTGCGTTGCGCCCGGATCGGACACATTCTTGACGGCGGCCATCGTTGCCTTGGATGAGTTGTTGACGGTCATACCTACCTCGTTGCTCACTAATCTATCAGGGATAGGTGACGCACGTCATATTGGCACGGGGGCGGAATGCGCTGCGGGGTATTCCTGATCAACGTCGAAAATCCATCTGACGTTCCCGCTTTTGCTGAACCCTTCTTCCTCAACTTCCAGGCCAACTGCAAGTTCCGCATTGTGATGAGCCAGGAAGACCTGCAAAAGGCTGGTCTGGAGGCGCTAGGGAAGAAGTGGGCGTGATGAGTGGTCGGCGAAATCGGTAATGAACGGCCTCCCGACCGCCCCGTCCGAGAATGCACCGCTATCTTCCGCATAAGCCCCGGCATGAGCCGGTGAGGTTGGCGAAAGGAAGGGACCGCTACCGCGAACGTCAAGGGCAACCCATGGGCGATTGTTAATTTCATGATCATGAAATTATTCTGTTGGGTGCGTAGAGACCAACAGCACCGACGATGGGCACTGATACAAAGAGGTCCGGAGGCAAGTCTTCCTGAATGAGGGCCATGCCACAGCGTCAAAGTGCGGCCGCCCCCCAATGATTGATCGTGGCAAGCCAGTTAATCTTCGGGCCACAGGGGCGCCGGGCCATATAGTACCTAACCGATACCATATTGGTATCCAACAGATACTATTTGACTTCCCATGATGGCCGGATAGGTTGCAGCGGGCCTTCATTTCGAGCAGACGGTAGAAGATCTCCGGGTAGTTTCTCGAGGCAACAGCCGACCACTGCCGCAGCGATGGCCTTACATCGGCGCCGGAGTTGCGAAACCGCCGTAGGTGCACCGTGCAGCGCGGATTTCGTGACAAGCAGCTACGCCTAATTCGCGCCACGCTAATGGTGGGAGCTGCTATCATGCCGCGCACCGCACGCGGGTGTAGCTCAATGGTAGAGCAGAAGCCTTCCAAGCTTATGACGAGGGTTCGATTCCCTTCACCCGCTCCATCGGGCCTCTAGTTCATGCCTGGTTGGAGCAGCGGACTCATAATCCGTTGGTGCCGTGTTCGACTCACGGGAGGCGCACCATTCAAATCAAGGGGTTATCACGTTCTGCGTTGTAGTCCCTTGTCCGTTCTGGCTTCCATCTAACCGCCTGGCGGGCGGGTTCCAACAATGGCAATCCGGTCGGCACCACGACACAGACACCGTCAAAGAGAAAGCCCTCAGCCGCACAGGCTAGGGGCCAAACTTCCAAGAAGAAATCTGGCGACGCTCGCAAGTCACCCACGTTTAGTATCCGCTCGCCCCGCGCCAGCCCGCAACCTTGGTTCAGCAGGGGCACGCCCACCGAGGTGCTGGCGCAGTTCTCGCACAACCTCCGCGACAAGATGCGCGTGACCATCGACCGTCCCGGCCTGCCGGACGCGCGCGGAGGCGCAGCGCGACCACACGCGGACCGCGGTGGTCCTCCGCGACGATGGGCACGCGATGCTTGATGTGTTTGTGCGGCGCCTTGAGAAAGCAACAACCACGCAAAGTTACAGCGAACCGCAGCTCTTCCCGAAAAGAGGGAGTCTCAGTACGTACCCATATAGTCACGCTTGCCAATTTCCACACCGTTATGGCGCAGGATCGCGTATGTGGTGGTGACATGGAAGTAGAACTGGGGAAGCCCGTAACTCAGCAGGTACGACTGGCCAGTGAATTTCTTCTCCTTCGGCGTGCCCGGGCGCGTAACGATTTGGCGCTCCTCGTTGCCATCGATCTGTGCCGACGTGAAGTCTTCGATGAAAGCCAGAGTTTTGCTGATAAGCGCTTGCAACTCCGCGAAAGTCTGTTCGGTGTCCTCGTACTTGGGAACTTCCACACCGGCAAGACGTGCAGACACGCCCCTGGCGAAATCGGCGGCAATCTGCACTTGGCGGATCAAGGGCAACATATCAGGAAACAGGCGGGCTTGCAGTATTGCGCTTGGATCGATGTTCTTCGCAACAGCATGCTCTTCCGTCTTGGCCAGAATAGCGCTAACGCTGTTCAGCATTTGCTTGAAGAGCGGAACAGAGGTGGCGTACAGGGAAATGGTCATGGAACTTCCTTTAGTTGAATGTGACTCAATTATAGACAGGAACCGACGGGCCCTACTTGTGTCGACTCGCCACACCTCCTGATTGCCGAGAGGAAGAACGCTCGGCAAGGGTGGTTTGTTCCCGCCTGCGCTGCGGTCCCGCCGAAGCGGGCTGCAGCAATGTGGCGGTGGCGCTAGTACGTGCACAGGCGGGCCGCCTGTCGTGCGGAGATCGAAACGAAAGGATCTGTCGCAATAAGGAGGTTAATGCGAGTTGGATCGATGCGCTGTGGACCACTTACATCGTCAACGAGTAGAACTGGTCGGCAGCATAGCTAAACTAGAGGCCGTTGTTACCTCCAGCCACGCACCGATGCATTAAACATAACCTTTATGCGGCGAATTTCGCTTGTAGCGGCTAAGCCGCCGGACCTTGGGCCGGCGGTATCAACAGGATAGCGCCGCCGGCTTGCTGAATCGCCACCAAGGGCAACTGGCGAACAGCCGGAGACCGCCGGGCCTTGCGGCGCGGGCGCTTGGCTTGCCTTGTGACAACTATACGGACTCAGGCTCGATCCTAGCCTACGAGAGGCTGCGAGCTCCATTGCATCGGGCTGGCCAATGAGACGGTACGTAGGATGGGAATCCATCGCCCGTACTTGGATCGCCAAATGGCTTCGGTGCTACAGGCTATGTCATCATCGCGCCAAACCACTGCACGAGGCGAACAATGCATCCATCGAGCAATCCCCCGAGGGATACCCACAGCAAAGCCATCGGTTATCTGTTGTGGATCTTCGGCTTCACCGGTTCCCATCGCTTTTACTACGGCAAGCCGGTGACCGGAACGATCTGGTTCTTCACGTTGGGCCTGCTCGGGATCGGCTGGCTCATTGACCTGTTCCTGATCCCCGGCATGGACCGCGAAGCGGACTGTCGGTTTGCGTCCGGCAAGTACGACTACAACGTGGCGTGGATCCTACTGACCTTCCTCGGCATCTTCGGTGTGCATCGGATGTATACCAGCAAATGGATCAGTGGCCTGATCTACCTGTTGACCGGCGGCCTATTCCTGATCGGCGTCCTGTATGACTTCTGGACGCTGAATGAACAGGTGTCGGAGAGGAACAGAATATATCCCTAGTGACGCTCGCGTGCAGCTCTCTACCGGGGCTTGCGCATGCTGCAGGGGCGTATCGAAGCGGAGTCCGCCGAGGCGGTCCAACGGCTCCCCACGCGGCCGCGCAGAGGCGTCACGAGGAAGGCAAGCGCCAGGTCGAGGCGCTCGAGCAGGAGTTGAAGGCGTTGCGTACTCAATTCTCGAAAGATCTGGAGCTGGAGCGCACCCGCGAGCAGGCGGCGGTGGCGCAGGAACGGGCCAGTGCCACCGAGCGCCGCGCGCTGCGCGAAATCGACCAGGAGCGCACGCTGCGGCAGAAGGGCGAGCAGGCGCTCGTGGACCTGCGCGTTGAACTGGCGGCGGTGCAGGCGCGGGCGCGACTGCAGGCACACGCGCAGCCGGCAGCTGGCGGAGGCAGAACAGGCGCTCGGGCAAGGCGAGGCGGCACAGGGAGGTTTGCGAGCCGACAGGTTGACAAGACGGCCTCCACCGGGCCGTTACGTTGAGCCGTCAGACCACGCCGGAGTGAATCAAAGCTCGAGAAGAAACTCAATCAATGCGGAGTTAACGAAATCCGGCGCTTCTTGCTGTAGCCAGTGCCCTGCTCGGAGACCGCGCCAAAGCGGGGGCCAACTAAGCGGCGATGCGGTGGTTTTCTGCTCTGGCGATGGAGGGATACCATCGTTCAACGTGCGATCGGAGCTGGTCATTGAGCACGGCAGTCCGGATTTGTAGCAGTGCGTGCGCGTGCCGCGGCCGCCAGGCCATCTGTTGGCGTTTGACGAACCGCTTGCTGATCACCTGGTTGACGGCCGACTCGACGAAGCCCGATGCAATGGGCTCGCCGTGGCGGTAGCGGTCACCGTAGTTCACGATGAAGCCCCTGTTGTTATCCAGATAAATGATCAACTCCTCGAGCTTGCCAAGGAGCTTGGCCTCCTCGGGACTGGCTTCGGCGTCGAGATCCCAGCCCAGGTTTTCCAGCCGGCGCAACGCTGGATAGGGGCAGCCGTGCCACAAGTGCCACTTGGCACCTTGCAGCGCCTTGATCAATATCGCATTGCTCGGGCCATCGCTGTGTGCTGGCCGGCCCTTGATCATCTGCTCGAGGTTCTGTACCCGCATGGCGATGTGAAACCAATCGAGGATGCACTCACCGCGATCACCAAAGCCGAACTGGGCAGACCGTACGGTATCCCCGCCGTCCGAGAGAAAGGTAACCGGTTGATCCGGTTGCACACCTTCTCGCAGGAGGAAATTCAACATCCGATCGGCCGGCCGATGCTCCAGTTTGTGTACGTAGGCAAAACTGTGGCCGGCACCCTGATCCCGCATGGACTTGCCGACAATCACCTCAAACCAACCGTCCTGGCGACGCTTGCGGCCCGCCAGCCGAAGGTAGCCGCCGTCAATGCCAATCGCGCGCACCGGACTGGGTTCCGGGATGTCGGGCGAACGAATGCTCGCCGCCATCTCCACCTGCTGCCGGGCATCGGCGGCCTGTTCCGCTTCCAGCCGGCGACCGAGCACGGTGACCTGGCGCCGGATCGAGCTGGCTGCCAGCAAGTGATCGAGCGGCAACACCTCCTGCAAAACGTTGACGGTCAGGCCATAGGACATCAACGCTGCAAACTTGACCTCGAGATACTGCAGTTCTGGACTGACCCGCTCAGGCAAAAAGCCGGCGACCGGACTGAAGCTCGGTGCGTCGCCCTTGCACTGCCGGCAGGGGTACAGCCTGGGACTGTCAATCGACAGTCGCCCGAACGCACTACGGAAGACCAGGTGATGGTGGCCCTTGCAAGCCAACTGCGCACCGCACGTGGGGCAAACGCTGGTCCGGGCAACCGCCTCGGCAACCTGCTGTGCCGCGACCATCGTGCGCTGCAGCCGACCCAGCAATGATTTCGCTTCCGCCAAGTGCAGACCCAGCGAGCCGGCATCGAGGCCGGCTCGCTCGAACTGCGCAATCTCGGTGACGGTGGCAGGCGCGTCACCCTCGGTATCCACTACGACTTGCAAGCTGATCCGCATGGCGGCCTCCCACGCATGTCTGGGCAGCCAGTCTATGCCGGGATTTGTTGCAAACGTTCATTGGCGGTCCGACGGTCGAAGCGCCGGTCCAGCCAAACCAGCCATTGGTCGACCTCATCCCGCAGGTCGTCCAGCATAACTGGACCCTCGCGCAGCGACTCGAGCCAGTCGAGGAACTCGTACTCACTGCGTTCGTCCCTGGCCTCCAGATACCTCTCGATCCCGCCGATGTCCTCTGGCGGGCAAGGCCCGCAACCCGCCACGCAGCGTGGCAGCGGCCCAGGACGCTGCCGCAGCATACGCCGCTCGACGCGTATATCGTGCCGCCACCACGCGTTGAAGTCGTACACATAGACGAAGCCTTCGTGTTCTCGCAGACTAAACGCGGCCAGCGTCAGCTCGTTTGCCACCGTGGAAAATTGCAGGACGCCCTCATGGGCCTCGCCGTAACGCCTGCCTCGGATCGTGAACTGGTGCAGATGTTCGTCCGTCCAGCCCATGACTACCTGGATGACACTGTGCAAGTACGCGAGCGTCAAGTGCTCGGGAAAGATGACGCGCCGCCAAACCGGCGGGCTCAAGCCTCGCAGGCTGATTCGCAACTGGAGGACAGAGATCGCCGGTTGAAGATCGAAGGACATGAGCACATTGTAGGTGGCTCATTATGCTCTTGCGTGAAGACTGATCTCAGCCCCCGCTTTGGCGCGGTCTCCCGGTACGGCATCACGCCCACCGCCAACAAGCTCTACGGCCTGGTGCGCAAGGGCAGCATGGGCACGCCCACCGAGGTGCTGGTGCAGTTCTGGCAGGACCTGCGCGACAAGATGCACGTGACCATCGCGCATCCCGAGCTGCCGGACGCGCTCAAGGCGATCGCCGCCAATGCCGTGCAGTCGATCTGGCAGGCCGCCAACGAGGCCGCTAGCGGCGAACTGGCCGCGCTGCGGGCCGAAGCGCGGTTGCAGGCGAGCGAGGCGGAGGCGCAGCGCGACCAGGCGCGCGCCGCGGTGGTAGTGGCCGAGCAGGAGACCGCCGCCGTGCAGGCCGGGCTCGACGCCGTCCAGCGCGCGCGCGCGGCGCTGCAAGGGGAACTGGAAGCCGAGCGCCAGGCCCACGCGGCCGCGCGGGCGCGTCACGAGGAGGGCGTACGCCAGGTCGAGGCGCTCGAGCGGCAGTTGCTGGAGCTGCGTACCCAATTCTCGGCGGAGCTGGAACACACCCGCGAGCAGGTGGCTGTCGCGCAGGAGCGGGCCAGCGCCACCGAGCGCCGCGCGCTGCGCGAGATCGACCAGAAGCGCACGCTGCGCCAGAAGGCCGAGCAGGCGCTCGCGGACCTGCGTGCTGAGTTGGCGGCGGCGCAGGCGCGGGCGCAGGACGCCGCCGTCGCCGGCGCCGAGGCGCGGGCGCGGCTGCAGGCTGAGCGCGATACGCTCAGCCTGCGACTGGCGGAGACAGAGCAGGCGCTCGGGCGAGGGCAGGCGGCCCGAGACGAGCTGCGGGCGCAACTGGAAACGGCGGTACGGCGCGCCGAGCGGGCCGATGCGCAAGCCACCGCGACGCGCCGCCTGGTAGGTGCCAAGCGCCGGGTGCCGGTGACGCGCACCAAGTTCAAGCCCGGGCCAGCCTGAGGGGGTGTCAGATGGAGTTTATCCACCGCGCGAGGGGACAAGCCTGTGGACAAGCCGCGCAGGGGGGCAGAGTGCCGACGGCTTCTGCGGATTTGACTAAAATTTAAGCAGCGAGGGCGGCCGCGTCCTCCAACCGGCACCGATTCTCGCCACGGCCATCCCCAAAACAACCCTGAAATCCAACGCTGTCAGACGACAGCAAGTCGCCGGATCCGGCGTTGCCTCAAATTTCTTCACCTACACCATGTCGATCGAAATCGAGCGCGCGCAAGCGATTACCTGGATCCGCATCCAGATGGCCCAGCATGGGCTGAGCCTGGCTGACTTGCAGGCCGCCGGCTGCTTTGCCGAGCCGCCGCCGACCCCAACGCCAGGAGCGGTGCGCTACCGCAATGCGCACGGGCAAGGCTGGGACGGCCGCGGCGCCATGCCGGACTGGCTGCAGCGGGCGATCCACGCCGGGCAGACGGTGGAACATTTTCGAATCGGCAACGGGACGTCTTGAGGCGCGTCGCAGCCGGGATATCTGATAGCTATCGATTTGGTACCCGTCTGGTACCATTTTTGGCGTAGTCCTTAAAACATATATCGAAAGCAGCTGCCGATGCTGTTGACGCACGCGGCGCGCTGAGCACACGCAGCTCCAGAAGGCCGAGCCGACGCTCGCGGACCTGCGCCGGCTATGCCTTGCAAGCGTGCAACGTGGTTGAATAGCATGGCACATAGTGCTATGATTCATCATCCAATAACAGCAACGGCCTATGACGGCACTCGCGCAGCGGGTTTTCAAAACCAAATGGTTCACCAAGGCGGCAAAGGATGTCGGGATTACGGACAAAGAGTTGTGCAAAGCGGCGCGGCAACTCATCGAAGGTCAGGCCGATGATCTAGGCGGCAACGTTTGGAAGAAGCGGCTCAGCAAGAACACGCCGCGCTCAATCGTCATCAACAAGATCGGGGAATTCTGGGTGTTTGTCTTCCTGTTCGCGAAGTCGGATATGGAAAACATTGATGAGCGAGAGCTGAAAGACTTCAAGAAACTTGCCAAGAACTACGGCAAGTTAACTATGGCTGAAGTCGACGAGTTTGTTGAAGCAAAGAAGTTTGTGGAGATTTGCAATGCCTAAGACACGGTTTAAGAGCGCAGCGTCTGAAGCAATCCATAGCGCGGCGTCGGACCTCTACGACATGAAGGTCATAAGCAAGAAGACCATGCGTGAGTACGACGACCTGTGCATCGAAAAGGCTCCCGAATTCGATGCCAAGGCTATCGCACGCATTCGCAAAGACGTGAAGGTTAGCCAAGCGGTGTTTGCACACTATCTGAACACTAGTGCGTCGACGGTCCAGCAATGGGAGCGTGGCGATAAGAAGCCCAGCGGCATTGCAGCTCGACTGCTGCAAGTTGTTCAGAAGCACGGATTGTCAGTCATAGCCTGAGTGAGGGTCGGCCCCTGGCGGGGCCACTTATGGCCATCACCAGGGCCGCCCAATGTCCTTCCCGACAAGCCGGGATACGCTCCCATGCTCTGTGAGCCGCCGCCCCGGACCGCGGGCAGCCGTCAAGTCGCCTGACTCCGTGAACGAGGCCCCAATGGGAAAAGCCAGCCGCCGCAAGAAAGCTCTGCAATCCGTCGCATCAACACAGCCTGCATCGCTCAGCAACCTCCCGTTCGCTCCCGGATACAACCCGTATGGCAAGATTTCGGCAGCCTTGATTAACCTTATTGATCCATATGCCAGCGATGATCTGCCGCTCGATAGGACGCGCAAGCTGGTCGGCATGGGCGTAATCGCCTGGAACATTGCCTCGACGAGCAACACGCCGGACGAAGCAGAGGCCGATCTTGACCGGTTCATCTGCAATACCCCAGCGCTCGGTGCATCGGACGGCTCCGCTGCACAGGATTTCCGGGAGGCCACCCTGGCTCTCATCCAGCGCAAGCACATTCTGTTTCCCCAGGATAAGCGGGTCGTAACCTCATATGAAGTCAGTCGTGAGCGCTCCGGACTCCATCTGCGTGTAACTGCTGTGCAGCACGGTTAGGCTATATGCTATAGGCAGGTTATCCGGCAGTCTTGATATGGGGCCGCAGCAGTGCCGGAGTCCTACAAGGGGTAATCGTCGGCGGTTTCAAGTCCCAAGTGCAACACCCGCGTCAGTGAATTGAAGTTGGGGGTGAGAAACTTGTTTGAGCATACGAGCGAACACCTCCAGTGGGGAGTGGAACGCGTGCGTAGCACGAGGTCGCTTGTTCAAGCTGTCGGCATTTGCGTATCGCTACGTTGGCAGGGAAGAGTTGCCTGCCCGTTTGGCAGAATTTGACCTGCGGCAATTTTTTCAGCTCACTAGTGCTGACATCGCGGCAATACGGGAGCGGTTTCGGCCAGAAAGATGCGCCGCGGTCGGCCTACAGCTCGTTTGCCTCCGGGCCTTCGGTCGGCCGTTGGACCGGTTTGCTGCCGTTCCGCGCAATCTCCTTCAGTACGTGTGCGAAGCTTTCTCCGCGCAGTTGCTGTCGATCCCCGCGCGTGCTCTCTCCACCCGACCATGCCTTTCCGGTCGTCGTGGCGCTGGTGGTGGCCATCGGTCTGGGGCTGCTCGTGCGCAGCAGGTCCTAGCGGGACTTGGTCGCGCTGGCGCGTAAAGCGAGCGGCCCAGCGGGGCCGCGCACTGGCCGCGCGGGTTGTGTCATAGTTGCGGCATGCGCAATGAATACCACTTCTACATGGACGACTCGGGGTCACGCGATCCCGATCGTAACCGCAGCACCGACCCACAAGGACCTGATTGGTTTGCCCTCGGCGGATTGCTCGTCCGGGCCGACGCGGCGGAGGCCGCGAAAGCCAGCATTGCCGCCTTCCGCGAGCGCTGGCCACAAATGGCCGGCGAGCCGTTCCGCTCCTACGACATCCGCAACAAGACCGGGCGCTTTCGTTGGCTGGAGGCCTTGCCCCGGGACCAGTACCAAGCGTTCATGGGCGAGCTGACCGCGCTGATCGTCGCGCTGCCCATCCACGTACTGGCCTGCGTCATCGATCGGCCGGGGTACAACCAGCGCTACATGGCGCAGTATGGGCCACGCCGCTGGAAGCTGTGCCGAACCGCGTTCAGTATCGCGGTGGAGCGCGCCGCCAAGGTGGCGCATCACCACGGCGGGCGACTGCGCATCTTTGTCGAGCGCAGTGACCAGAAGACCGAGGCGCAGTTCAAGGGCTACTTTGACGACATGCGTCGTGTCGGTGCGCCCTTTAACACGACCACCTCGCAAAAATATGCGCCCCTTGCGGCGGAGACGCTGCACGCGACGCTCTTGGAATTCCGGACGAAGACCAAGTCCTCGGCGCTGATGCAGTTCGCCGATCTGGTGCTCTGGCCGGTGTGCCAAGGGGGCTACGACGCGAACCATCGGGCCTACACGGCGCTGGTGCAGGCCGGCAAGCTGATTGACGTGCTGTGTACCGAGGACAACGGGCTGCAGGGGATCAAGTACAGCTGCTTTGGCTGAAGCAGCGTGGTGGGCCGCGTCGTGGGCGGGGTGGCTTGACGGGGCCCAGACGCACAAAAGCCCGCTGTGTGAGCGGGCTTTAGGCGGCCACCAGTGGGACTGGGGTGACCTCGTAGGCTAGGCCTGTCGTCATTATTGACGGTGCCGCCCCGTCTGTCAAGCCGTGGCGCAGGACGTGGGGCAGGCGCCGGGGTGCGCCCCGGAAACTACTCCCGTTCCGAGATCCATTGACCGCGCCGGGCAGGGCTGTGCACTGACACGTAGTGGCTGCCGTCTCCACGCGACAAACTTACAGTTGCGGGTCTACTCGTCGGTTTGCATAAATGTGTTCCCGCTTGTCGCCCGCCAGCAAGCCGATTGCAGGGCGATGGTAACAATTTTGCTTCAAGAAACGCTGCAAAAAATTGTTCCTCCGGCCGACACTTGAAGCAATTTTGTACCTTCCCCCAACGCATCGGTCAGTCGTCGACCTGAACCCTGCCGACGGCGCGAGGCGATCCTATGGACGGGATTCGGCTGTGCAAAGCGATGACGGTCGCCATCCGGTACACCCCTGCGAGCTAGCTGAGTCACGCCGGTGGTGTCGCGCCGGCCGCCGACGCGCGCTCCCCAGAGCGCCGGCCAGGCTTGCCCATTGGGTCTGGAACAAAATTCTGCAAAAGGCGGGAACAAAATTGTGCAAACCAACGGCGCCTCGGACAGTGGTGGTGCGGGCCCACCGATTTGACATAATGCCCGGTCCGCAAAAAAATGGACTCGACTGTTGGGAGGGGGCGAAACGTACCCACGGCCTGGGATACCGCCCGACCCTCAGTTGTCCGTCGGCGAGCGGGGGGAACCGGTGCAAAGTCGAAATGGGCGGCAGCATACACGGCATTGCACGCCCATACTTCTACCCCATCCTTATAGAACGTGACCCATTTGCCGTCGCTGACGCATTGGGCGCCGGGAAAAACCTCCTCATGGCCGTTTGGACCGTCCAGCGGGAAGGTCGCGTGGGGCGTGGCCCAGTAGTGGCCGTTCGGTAAGGCCGTGATCGATTTTCGGGACATTCTCTTCAGCACCGCGCGCGATCCGACCCGCCGCGGCGAACCGGATTGTGTCAATCCCGCAACGGCGTGGCACCGTCCCGAGACATCCTCGTGTAGTCTCACTGCCAATTACCTCCTGCTATACGGTGGAAGTTCGCCATGGCGCAATACCTCCAAATTGCAGTCCGAGCCTTCGGTGTCGGCGCCATCCTTGTGATCGTCGCCGTTGCCTCCCGGCAAGTATATCTGCGGGTCGCTGCTGAGGCTGGCATTGCCGGCGGTGAAGAGGATCCCGCGGCAATGATGTTGATCCAATGCGAAGCCATGCACAGCCGCCTGCAGAATCGGCATATTTCCGAAGATGCAGCGGACGCTGACGAGGCGCCGCGTGCCCGGTGTATGGAGTCCTGAACTCGCAGAAAACCTAAGCAGTCTGCAGTTCACGCTCCGTGTCTGAGCGCGTATATGGCCGACATGCGGCTGGGCCGGGACGTCTCCGCAAGCGCCCCTCGCACGCGCCCAGCCTTGGCGAATATCCTCGCCAAGGGCGCTTACCGCAGTGGGGTTACTAGGTGAACATCAGAGGCGCGTCATGCCGAGCGGCAAGCGCATGCCGCAACCTAGGCGCGACTGGAGGCTGGGCGGGCGGAGCTGGAGGCAGCTGGTGGAGCTGCGTACCCAATTCTCGACCGAACTGGAACGGGCGCGAGCAGGTGAGCATCGACCAGGAACGCGCCGAAGCCAGCGAGCGGCGCGCGCTGCGCTCCATCAGGAGCCCACCGCGCGGCAGAAGAGCGAGCGCGCGGCCGAAGACCTGCGCACGGAACTGGCGCAGTCGCGCAGCGAGGCCCGGGACGCGGCGGTGGCCCAAGCCGAGAGCCGGGCCCGGCTCGAGGCGCAGACGGCGACGCTGGCCGGTCGGCTCGCGGCCGCCGAGCGGGCGCAGCGCCGGGCCGAGCGGGCCGGAGCCGAAGCGGCGCTGGCGCGCCAGCTACTGGCAGAATTGCGCGTGGCGCCGCGCGAGCGGACGGGCGCGCGGCGGAAGGCCGGTGGCCAAGGGCCGATCGCGAATGAAGAACCGGGTGCGACGGCGCTCCCCTCAACCCACATGACGGCAACGATGGCAACGGAAATTGAGCGGGCGGACGCGATCCGCTGGATCCGGGCGCAGATGCTCGAGTGCGGGCTGACGATGGACGAGTTGGAGGCGGCCGGGTGCTTTGCGCCGCCGCCGAGCCCGCGCTCGGTCTGTTACCGCAATGCCGAGGGGCTGAGCTGGGACGGGACGGGCGAGATGCCGGACTGGCTGCGGCGGGCGGTCAATGCGGGGCAGACGGTAGAGTTTTTCCGCGTCGGGTAGCACAAGAAAACGACCCCGCTAGTTTCGAGGCCTGCGACGGCGTCGAGAATTGGGTACGCCGAGGTGGGGTCCATGTCCGATGGCGTGAAGTTGGGGGCATGCCAAGATCCGCCCAAACCGCTTTCACATGCGCGCGTCCCTCGCGGTGTGGCGACAACTCCCGGGCGCCTGCCATGGCCGTTGTGATAGCGTGCACATCCCCTTCGCGCAGAAAATGGGCCGTGAACTGCCGGCCTAAACTTCCTTCGTGTCGAATATGAGCATGTCAACGCCGGCCTGGGCAAAATTGGCCACGTCAGCTGCTGCGGCTGCGCCCTCAGGCGAAGCCATTGCCTGCTGGAGCGCCGCCAGCGAATCGAAGCTCAGCACCGCAACCAGGTGAAATGGCGAATCGCCGGCCGGGCTTGTAACCGGGTCGCTGCTGACCTCGTAGCGTCGCAGGCCGGCGATCTTTTTGGCGATCGGAACATGGGTCGAGAAGTAATATGAATCGAACGCGGCCGTGTCCGCAGGCTTCTTGTATAACACCACTAGCTTTGCCATCGTGGTTTCTCCAAACGTGAGTTAGATAGAGCCTGAGCTTGCTAGTGTAGCTTTCCTATAGCGCGTGAACCCCATTTCTGTCAGGACACGTATCCTCCGGTGCGCTTGATGCATAACGGTACAAAACTGTGGTTCGCAGCGGGTTCCGGCGTGGGTCAGGAGGGGCACGCGCTGTGGAACGCTACAGAGTCACGCCCCCCCGCCATTCCTCGATGGACAACTAGCTACAGATATTACGGCCGCTGTGCCGAGAGCACTCCGTTTGGTCTTCGGCACAAGCTGACTGACTCTTAACGAATGCGGCGCACGGCTTCGAGCATGGAATGCCCCTGACTTGTCAGGCGGGGGTAGGCATCGCCGCTATCATGACCATGCTCCAACGTGACCAGCTTGTGAACCAACAAGGTGTCCAATTGCTCGGGTTCGAGGTCGTCGATCTCCTGCGTGTCGCCAAGCAGCAGTAGCGCGGCGATTTCATGCGGGCTTAGCATGTCGCCCTCCTTTGTCGTGGTTGGAAAAAGAACTACGACTGCTGCCCCGAGCTCGATTCCACAGTGGACGGTGGCGACGGCAGTGGGTCATCGGTGCGAGGAGCTGGGAGCGTGCACCGAACGGCCACAATAGACTTCTTTATCGCCGGCATCAAGTCGGATATATGCGGCAATGCCGCAAAGTGAAGCAGCGCCAGAGTATCGAAAGGTGGTTGACGCGAGCACGGTATCAATCTGAATCGGCTGCCCATCTCCCATCGCCAAGGAGCGAGTCCTGATCGACGCCCGGCGCAGCCACCTTTACCGCTTGGCCTGCGCTGTTCATGTCGGCTTTGTCTGGCATGACGGCGCACACCCTCGATGCCTACAGACCGCGCCAAATAGAGGGGGCGGCCGGGATTCGCGAAAAATCCGCCCACATCCCTGGCAACCCGTTGATTTATCGAGGCAATCTAGCCCGCCCAGTACCCAGATGACATCCCCTGCTTCTATGTCGCGCTAAAGCACTTTTTCTTGCGATCGCGCCCCGCAATGCCGCGCCAAGCCGTGAGCCATTGCCGCCTGAGCGTCCGGATCCCTCTTGAGGCGGAACTGAAACCCGCTAAGAGACATCTCAGCAGCCCTAGCGGCAGCAGCGAACGTGCCATCAAGGCTTTCCCTCAGCCCTCTGGGCCGCGCGGGGGCTTCTTGGGCACCGGCGCCTGGGGCTCAGGCTCCGGCGTCGTTGCTGCCGCTGGCGCTACCAGATCCAGGGTCCTGGCGAGGGTCGCTTTGAATGCCCCAAGGGCTTGCGTGTAGGCCGGGACGCGGGCAGGGTCGGCGTAGACCATGTCGCCGACGAAGCGTGCGTATTGGTCGGCCAACTCCTCGCTCGCTTTGGCGAACTCCAGCGCGCGGCGCGGTTCGCCGCCGGGGTCGGCCACGAACTGCGGGTGTTGGTTGGCGAAGTCGGCGCGGTCCTTGGCGATCGCCGATTGAACCAGCTTTGCAAGAGCCTCCGCGTCGGCCGCCAGCTCGGGGCGAGCGGCGATCAGCTGCTCGACGTCATAGAGGTGGCGGACCAAGGAGCTGTCCCAGCGATTTTCTGGCCTGAGGGCAACGCGGGGATCCGGATGCCGGCTCAGCTGCAACGCTAGGCGCCGGGGAAAGAGACGAGCTTCTCGGCGAGGGCCTCGATCGGCGAGACGCATTCGATCAGCAGCGGGTCGGGGTAGGCGCCGGTGGCGAGCTTGTCCATCAGGAGTCCCACGGGCATGCGCTGCGTGTCGCCGGCGAGCTTGGTGTGCGTGAGCTCAATGAGCAGGTGGCTGCGAAGGGCGTGCGGCTTGTCGAACGCCGACTCGTATGCGACCTGCAGCGAGATGTAGCTGTTGGAGTCGCGGGCGTTGCGTTCGATGGCGCCCTCGCCGAACCCGCCGTCCACCAGGGCGGCCTCAATGGCGCGGCCGTAGGCGCCCAGCTCTTCGCGCAGGCGCGTCCGGCTCAGATTCTTCGCCGCGGGCGTGGGCGCGATCTTGAAGTCGACGTCCTCGGACATGATCCAACACGCCGTAGGCTTTCGACAGGCACGTGCCGCCGCAGAACACCGGGCGGAAGAGCTCATTCGGAGGCATCTGCGCGATGATCCGCATCGCGTCGACCACATGATGGTCCTTCTCCAGCGCGTAGGGCGGGAGCGAGACCGCCGCTTCGGCGGAGAAATCGACGATGCGGTCAATCGCCGCCTGGGGAAGGCGCTTCATCGTTCGTATTGCAGCGTCTGCTTGCCGACGCCGATCTTGCGTGACACGCGCGAGCGGCCTACCTTGACCACGGTCGACATGGGCATCTGGGTGGTCCTGCCTTCCATGTAGGCCTTCGCGGCCGACCCGAGCTCAACCTCGACGCCGAGCTTGGCGAGGGCTTTGCGGCCGATCTCGCTCAGAGGCAAGACGGGCACGAGATTGCCGGAGAGGCTCGACTTGCGGGCCTTCACATACACTCCATAGCCGGCCTTGACGAGCAGCCCCTTGGCCAGCAGCGTGCGCAGCGCGCGGCTCACCTGGTCGTAGCCGCCGAACTTGTTGAACTCCTTGCGGACGAACACCTCATCGCCCGAGCGAGCCAGGCTCGACTCGATGCGATCCTGAATGCTCATTTTGAGCATGATGAGTCTCCAAAAATACGACATTTAAGTCTTATTTTTGCGCTGAAAACCCTTTCCTGTCAATGGATTGTGACGGATTTGGCGAGGATCCTACCCATTTGACCCCCATCCTGCTGCCAGGCGTTCGAGCAGCTCGGCGGTTTCGGCGGCCGGCGCGTCGCGCCACCTCCGAGAGAGTGATGCATGAGACATTTTTCACCAGGAGATCGATCTGCTCGGGCACCAGGGCAACGATTGCGGCGCGGTCTCCTACAGGGAGAGTTGGAGACCGAGCGCCAGGGCCCACGCAGCCGCGAAGGCGCTTCACGAGGAGGGCAAGCGCCAGGTCTAGGCGCTCGAGCGGCAGTTGCAGGAGCTGCGTACCCAATTCTCGGCGGAGCTGGAGCGCACCCGCGAACGCCATCACGACCACAGGAGGGAGGCCCCATGTCCATTGTTACCGTGGGTATCGATCTGGCCAAAGACGTGTTTGCCGTTCATGGGGTCGATGCGGCAGGCAAAGCACTTCTCGTCAAGCCGAGAGTTACCCGTGATCAGTTGGCCATGCTCCAACGCACGCGTCGTGATGAGGCATCTGGCACGGGATCGGTGCGCGGGTCGGTGCCGCCGTGCCATTTTCCTGCTCCCGCAGCCTGATGCAACTTCCGTGAGCTATGGCATAGATATTGCAAAGGCGACACACAGGCCAACGGCGGCCTTGAAACAATCTGGCAAGTCGCGATGACACGCTCCGAAAAGGAGCATCCCGGGCAACGGCGCCCCGAAGCGAAATGATCACGAACCGGACAACCGGTTTGCAGGCATCTCGCTTCGGGGCGCTTTTTCTTTGCCGGTCAGCGCGGTGCGCGTCTGCGTCGACACTACCTGCAAGGCATGGCATGAACGCTTTCTCTACTCAGTCACCCGATGCGGAAGTGTCCGCCGAAACCATCGGCGGATTGATCAACCTTTCCGGAAGGCAGCGCATGCTGTCGCAACGGATCGTCCTCCAGATATTGCTCGCTTCGCAGGGGACACTGCCGCGCTCGATATCGCGCGCAAGTGCCTGTCAATGTTCGAGTCGGCGCATTCGGATCTCGTAACGGGCAATGAGCGTTTGCCCGGCGCGTTCTCCGGCGCGTTGCATCAACTGTACTTTGGTAGTCCGCGCGCTGACGCGCGTATCCGTGAATTCATCGCCCAGGTCAGGACAGCGATAGACGCACCACTGGCCGACACCAGCCGGCGAGCGCCATCCCTCGACGTGCTGGTGGCGCAAGCCACGCCAATGCTTGAACTGCTGCAGACCGTCACGCAGGCCTACCAGGAGGAGATGCACCGTTGCGAGGTCGCTGTGCGCAAACGCCACACCGACCTCGTCGAGCGCCTCAGCGGTATTTCGATGCAGGCGAACATCGTCGCAATGAATGCGCGCATCTCGGCGGCACGGGCGGGAGAGTACGGCAGGGAGTTCTCGGTGATCACGCTGGTGCTTGCGGACATCATCAAGGAGATGGATCAGCTGATCCGACACGTCGTCGGCTCGAGCGATGCGTCCAAAGGTCCAATCAAAGTTTAACGCGGAGACGCCCTTGAAACGTTACGTCTGTTCCTTCTGCTTGATTGCCTGCAGCGTCCTGGCGCTGGCCTTGGCCGGGACCGCTTCGGCCGAAACGCTAACGATCAACGCGGCGATCAACAAGGCGGGCCGCCAGCGCATGCTGTCTCAGCGCATGGCCAAGGCTTACTGCCAGGCTGGCCTCGGTGTTGAAGTCGAACGTTCGAAGAAGGTCCTCGAACAGTCCGTGGCGCTCTTTGACAAGCAGCTCATGGAGCTGAAGGCGTCCGCGCCCACGCCGGAGATCAAGGACACCTACGCCAGGCTCGAGCAGACATGGATTCCCTATAAGCAGTTGCTGTCCGGTGGCGATCCGAATCTCGATAGCGCGAAAGCAATCGCAAGAATGAGTGAGGACGTGCTGAAGCTTGCGCAACAGGGAACCCTCCTGCTCGAGAAACATTCCGGCACCATGATGGGTAAGCTGATCAACGTTGCCGGCCGCCAGCGGATGCTCTCGCAGAGGATCGCCAAGATCAGCATGTTCCGCGCCTGGGGCATTACCTCCCCCAGATGGCTCAGGATCTGGACACGGCTACCAGGGAATTCGCAGCCGCGCAGGAACTCCTCACCGCGGCACCGCAAAACACAGAAGCAATCCGTCGCGAACTGCAGCTTGCCGGCTCTCAGTGGCTGTTCTTTGAAGAGGCACTCAATCAGACCGGGGTCAGTCGCGCGGAACAGTTGAGAAACATCGCCACGACCAGCGAGCGTATTCTTCAGGTGATGGATGACGTCACCAGCATGTATGAAGGGATGCCCAAGTAACGTGGAAGCCTGAACGAGCTATGCAAGACGCGGCTTTACAGGCAGCCACGCTTGCAATGCCTGCCAGGCGCACAGCTTTTCCGCAGCGACGGCAGGTCCACGCGGATCATATCGCCCACCAGGCGCCAGAACTGATAAGAACGACGCGGCCGATGCCGCGTCGTTCTGTGAGGCGGTGAACTGGATGCCGAGGGCCAGGCCAACTTGGCCGCGCACGCGCGTCGCGCGGAGGGCCCCCAGCTCTAGGCGCTCGAGCGGCAGTTGCAGGAGTTGCGTACCCAATTCTCGACGAAGTTGGAGCGTACCCGCGATCAGGTATCCATCGCGCAGGAGCGGGCCAGCGCTACCTAGCGCCGCGCACTGCGGGAGATCGACCAGCCAGAATGCCGAGCAGGCGCTTGCGGAAATTGCGCGCTGATCTGGCGGCGGTGCAGGCAAGGGCGCGGCGTTTGATATACTTCCACGATAGTGAAATAACCGGGAGAGCAGCCCCAGTGCTGGATCTCCCAGTCTCCCAAATCCCAGACCTCCCCCAATGCCACGACCGCTAGCCGATGCCGCGCCACCATCGCGGGCTGCCATCCGCACCATCGACCAACTGGGTGATCGCATTCGGGCGACGCGGGTTGCCGAGGGGATGCCAATTGACCAGGCGGCCAGGCATTGCGGCGTTTCCGTCGGCATGCTGTCCAAGCTGGAGAACGGCAAAGGGGTGAATCTGGAGCACGCACTACGCGCGCTGGAAGGACTGGGTTTGACGATGCTCGTTGTCCCAAAGGCGCACGCGCCCCTGCTCGAGCAGGCCGCCACCCACGCGGCCAAAGCCTCCCAGTTCGCAATGAGGGCGGATGGCACCCACATGGAAGAGGGCGAAGCCCAGTACTTTTGAGCGGTCACGCTAGAGCGAATCAAAATTCGCCCGCGGCGGGAACCCCTTCGCCGATCAGTTGGCAGTGGCGGCTTTCGCAGTGCGCGGCAATTCCCGTGCTATTGGCTGGTAGCGATGATTACAGAGCGCGCGTCCTGAAACAGCAACGCGCGCAGATATTACTCGCCGCCCTCGTTTTGTGATGCGGCCCAGTCGCGTATTGCCTCCGCTGCTCGCCTGCTTCGGCACCACCGACCCAAGTGGCTAGTTGATGACCCTTCTTGACTGGGTAGCGCCGACAACGGTAGCAAGCAGAGCCGAGGAGGTTGGGGGGCGGTGCTAGATGTGAAGAAGGTCCAAGTCGTGAATCGTCTTGTCGCCTGTCCTGCGTGAACCTGCCCACTTGCGTAAGTTTTCGATGTTGTCGCGAATATGTAGCGCTTCGTTCCGGAGAACATCTCGGCGCCAGATTTCTTCGTCGCCGCGAAACAGTTGCACCGTAAAGTGCGGGGCGTCCCAGTCGGCCATCTTGGCAGCGAGAGGGCCGTTGGCGTGGGAGTGGACTGACAATTCTAGAGGGTGAGATTCAATCTTGTATAGGATATCTGCCGCAGGCACGATTCCGCTAACGTCGACGCCGTTGTGGTGTCCCACAAGGGAAACTTGACGGCCGGGGACGGGAGTGAGCACAAGATCGTCGAGTAGCAGATGGGCCTGGACGCATAGCTTGTACCGGTTTCGCAGGGCCACAAGAAGCGAGAGCAGTGCGGCACCGATGACCGCAGCCAGTACAAGCGCCTCTATCATATCCATACCGTTTCCTCACATCGCGTTCTGGCTACACACAGCGAAGTGTAGTTGAGGACCGTGTGGTGCGGCGGGTTCTGCGCTGCTTGGGGCAGATCATGAGTCCCCCGTTGGAAATGTGCCAGTGCAGCATTGACCGTCTGGGGCGACCGTGCTTTGGATGGGCACATTTCGCTGGCTGCCTCGCTAGCCTCGACGTAACAAGGTAACGATACAAGCAGCTTCAGGGGGCGTCGACCGGCGGCCGAGCCCCTAGCAACACCACGGAATACAAGCTGGCGTGCAAGCGCCCCGGAGCGGCCGATAGCCGATGCACCTGATGGATATGGGCGAAGCAAAACAGAGAAAGGCGGAGATTGATGCGATCAAGCGAGCGTCGGTTGAATGGGGCGCGGGACTTACGCCGAGCGAGCGCTTCGTCGCCGACGTTGTCGAGCGTTTTCACCAGCGTTTGGTAGTCGAGCGCGGATTTGTAGGTGGTTGCTAGGGGCCAATCATGGCCTCCCACGCGTGGATCGAATACAACGGGAAAAAGACGGCCCTTTCCTTGTCGCGTACCGAGCATGGGGAGCATCAGGCGACCGGAGCATTCATCGTGCTCTACCACGTTGTGCGCAGAGGCGAGGCGACGTACACCTATAATCTGGAGCGCACTGCCGATGCGCTGGAAGCCTAGCGCGAATTTGCCCAGACCGACGAAGAGACCGGGCGAATTGTGGCGCACAAAGGTGCCGAACATGCGCTCATGCTGTCGCGGGCAAATGACGACGTGTTGATTCAGCGTTACCTCGCGTCGGCACCTTGGCATCTGAACTACGATGCGCTGGCCGCGTTCGCGAGATGAACGTAGCCCGTATGATCGAGAAAGACATCGGAAAAGCACCAGGCGCGCGAGCGCCCCGCACCGGTTATTCCCCCCAACTATCCATACATAGTTAGGGCTAGATAAGCGACATCTGCCCCCCAACACCCCTGAAGAGGGGTGTCTTTTTGTTCGGGAGTTTGCAAAGCTATTCCCTAAGTACACATACCATGTAGAAAGCACCGTTGTACATCACAGCACTGATTGTTTCGAGTAGCTTGGCTTTCTTTGAAAGCCGAGTAGCCGGTGAGGGTCCGGGGGAGGGACAGATGAGGCGTCGGGCTGTTGATAACTTGACTCTGGAGCGCTGGCGGACGCTAGATGCACTTGGGGTGCTGGAGAAGCTGGGGGGCTATGCGAAAGCCGATAGTACCTACGAGCCAGTCTGTGCGCACGATACGAAGCGCTACCACGTCAGCATAGGGGGACACGACTTTGAGTTGCTTCTTCGGGGTCCCAAGTTCTACGACACCCGGCTTGCCCGTGGCGGTGGTGGCGCGGTGGATTTGGCCATGCATCTGCACAACTTAGACTTCAAGGGCGCCACTGCGCTGCTGCGCAGCCTGGGGGTTTAGGTCGCAGCATGTTCGTGACCGTCAAGGCCCGCGTCTACACCGACGCCACGGGCGTCTACACGGAGCTCCCGGCACTGATAACGTCAGCCGGCGTTCTGGAGCCGTTGCTCGACTACTGCCTCCATCGCAGCCACGACCGGAGCCTGACGTGGATGTCGAAGGTGGCCCGCTCTGTGCGGATGTTCCTCGAATACGCGCAAACCAACCCGGCCGAGCGCGATAGCTTCCGCCTGTTCCAGAACTTCGCCCGGCGGCTCTACACCGGGACCTTCGACCGGGAGACTGGGCTCGACCCCAGCGGCTTGTGTTGGGCGCCACGCTCGCCGCATGATGCGGCCCACATCATCACCCATCTTTCCGACTTCTTCGATTGGCTGGGTGAGATGCGGCCGGAGGCGGCCAAAATAAATCCGCGTTATGCGGGTGGCGCCTTCGACCGACAGACCGACGAGGCTGCCTACCAGTACCGGCGCAGCAGGGCCTTCCTCGGACACACCTGGGCGGCGAACGCATTCCCCGGCGAAATCGGACACCGTGTGCGAGGTCGACGCCAGCCCAAGGTCCAACAGAGTGAACCACCGGCCTTCCCGGAGGAGCGTTTCGAGGAACTGCTGACCAAGGGATTCTGCGTCGCCGGGCGCCATAACTACCGCGGCATGCTCATCACCTTGCTGCTGCACGGCGCGGGCTTCCGCGAATCGGAGCCTTTCCACCTCTACATCCCCGACGTGTTGGCTGCGCAACTCACGCCATCGGAGCGCGAAGCCTTACAGAAAGCGGTGTCGGCTGACTTCCTCGAAGAGCGCGGCTTGCGCGAAGGCAGTCACGGCGAAATTGTCAACGCGCGCGGCCGGACGGTGTTTGAGGTGGGGTTCGCGCGGGCGATTCGAAAAGTGCTCGCGTAGGCAAAGCAACTATGAAAGGAGGACAACATGAGTGTGGCTTATTACCTTGCTTGCCTTGAATCCGGGGAGTATGTCTGGGTAGGGGCACTAGGTCCGAACCGCCAAGCTATGCCGGAAGGGCAAGCCGGCGCGATATCGCGATTTGCGCTGGCCCATCGTGGCAAGCCGCTGGTTGTGGTGAGTGATACCCATCCGATGCTTGATGATGGAGGGGAGTGGGAGGCATCGCCCGAGGCGTAACATTTAGAAAGTTGGACTTGGTCGGACAGACGATGTCAGATCGTCGGTCTCAGTTCGGCCAGGAACTGCCGTTCGCGAGGCGACGTCGAGCGCCTTAGTTACCCGAAGGTACCGCCAAACAAACATAAGCGGCTCGAGATGGCTGCTAACGAACGTCACCACTACGTCCCCCAGTTCTACCAGAACGCACGGTGTACGCATGACGGACAGTCGCAGGGGGAGCGCCACTACCGATTCCAATGGAACGCAACCGCTTTCTTGTAGAGCGCGCCCACCCTCGTTCCACGGGATGTTTAGACGGGCTCTACTCACTCGATAGCATGCCGGCCTGCCGCCAGGCCCGTCCGGATGAGTTCCGCGCGTTGCGCGCCTGAGTGGTATCCGACGGTTACGCCCGTAGCGCCGCCTTCATCATCGCGCCGACGTGATCGAAGAGGCATTCCGCAGTAGGCGCCACGCCGAGCAGGTGGATGCAGGCATGCACCATGCCCGGCAAGCGCTTCTGTTGCACGGCGACGCCCGCGTCGGCGAGACGGCGGGCATAAGCCTCGCCTTCGTCGCGCAGTGGGTCGTACTCGCAGACCAGAATGGTGGCGGGCGCCAGACCACCGAGTCGTCCTGCCTGAAGCGGCGACGCATATGGCGAGCCGTTATCCGCCGGCGCGGGCAGGTAGGCCGACCAGCAGAGTTCCATCACATCCCGCGTCAGGTAGTAGCCCTCGGCAAACTCGCTGTAGGAGTCCGTGTCCATCGCGCGGTCCAAAGCGGGATACAGCAGCAGCTGATGCGCGATGGCAGGACCGTTGCGATCGCGCGCCAACAGGGTTGCAGCGGCTGCCAGGTTGCCGCCGGCGCTGTCGCCGCCCACCGCAATCCGCTTCGGATCGATACCGAGTTCCGCAGCCTGGTCGAATGCCCACACCACCGCGCGATACACGTCCTCCAGCGGCACAGGAAACTTGTGCTCGGGCGCGAGCCACCGACAGCACCACACAGCCGGTGGCGTTGGCCAAGGCACGGCAAGGGTTGTCGTAAAGCGCCATCGAGCAGAGGACCCAGCCTCCGCCGTGAGCGAACACGATGGCGGGCAGCGGCGCGTCAGCTTGCCGCGATGCCGTCGGCCAGTAACCGCGAATCCTGATCTTGTGGCCGTCATCAGCTGTCATGCTGAAATTCTTGATCGCCGCCACTTCCTGCAAGGGGCCGTGCAGCGCAGGCAAGTCGCGTTCGGTGGCGTGGCGCATTTGCTCCAGCGACGTCTCACCGCCGCTTGCTGGTAACGCAGCCAGGAAGCGAGCGATATCCACATCAACGGGCATGCGCATGCCCTCCTGCTCCGCTTCCAGGAACGGCAGCAGTTCAGCCATGAATGCCTCCGGTGCCTCCTCCATGATGAAGTGGCCGCAGTCCGGCACTACCACGCCGCGCAGGTCGATGGCGTTGTCGCGTAGCGTCACCAGCGGCGCGTCGTTGGTCGCGTGCTCCGCGCCGATGGCCAGCACCGGCATCGCCAGCTTGCCCTTTGCGCGTTCGCGGTTCTGTCGCACCGTTTCCGGAATCGCGCGGTAGTAGGCGAAACCGCCGCGCAGACCGCCCGGCGCCGAATAGGCCGCGATGTAGGTGTCCACGGCCACACGGTCGCGGCGATGGGACCACTGGTCGAACATGAAATTCAGGTAGGCGGCCTCGCGCCCGGCTATCAGCGTCTCGGGCAAATCGGCTACCTGGTTGAACATGAAGTGCCACAGGAACTTGTTTTCAGCAGACGGTGCGAAGATGCTCGGCGCTGGCGCAAGTCCAGGGATCACGGCCTCCGTAAGCGCCAGCCGCGTGATTGCGTCGGGATGGTCGCTTGCCAGCGCGTAGGCCACCCACATACCCACATCGTGGCCGACCACCTGATAGCGATCATGGCCTAATGCCGCCATCACGCGGTGCAATGTGTGGGCAGTGGTGCCGGTGTCGTAGCCCGTCAGCGGCCGGTCGGAAATCCCCGTGCCCGGCGGGTCGACCGCGACGGCAAGGAAGCCGCGTCGCGCGAGCGCCGCCATCACATGACGCCAGGCGAACCAGGTTTGCGGCCAGCCGGGAATCAGCAGCACCGGCTGACCGCTGCCTGCGGCGACACAGTGCACGCGGTGGCCGTCAATGCGTACATAGGTGTGGGTGTATTGGAAGTCGTCTTGCATGGATGCCTTCGGTGGGTGCATTGGATGCGTTGTTAATGTCAGGCAATGCCGAGCATGCTGTCGATCTGCGCCTTGTCGACCATGGCGCCAGCAAAATCGTCGAAGATGCGCGAGGTCACGCGGATGATATGGCGGTTGATGAAATCCACGCCTTCGCGCGCGCCGTCTTCCTGGTTCTTCAGGCAGCACTCCCACTCCAGCGTGGCCCAGCCCTGGTAGTCGTATTGCGACAGCTTGGAGAAGATCGACTTGAAGTCGACCTGGCCATCGCCCAGCGAGCGGAAGCGTCCGGCACGCTCGGTCCACGACGTATATCCGCCATAGATGCCCTGCCGCCCGCTCGGGTTGAACTCGGCATCCTTGACGTGGAACATACGGATGCGGTCGCGGTACAAGTCGATGTAGTCCAGGTAGTTCAGCTGTTGCAGCACGAAGTGGCTGGGGTCGAACAGGATGTGGCAGCGCGGATGGTCGCTAACCAGACCGAGGAAGCGCTCGAAGGTGGCGCCGTCGTGCAGGTCTTCGCTAGGGTGGATCTCGTAGCAGAGGTTGACGCCTTCCGCATCGCAGGCATTCAGCACCGGCAACCAGCGTTTGGCGAGCTCTTCGAAGGCGGCTTCGATCAAGCCTTCCGGGCGCTGCGGGAACGGGAACAAGTACGGCCACGCGAACGAGCCGGAGAAGGTGCCCATCTCAGTCAGGCCGAGCCGGCGCGATGCCTTAGCGGCTAGTTGGAGACGCGTCAGCGCCCACACGGAGCGCGCCTGCGGATTGCCGCGCAGCGCGGGCGGCGCGAAGTTGTCGCACATCGAATCGTAGGCGGGATGCACCGCCACTAGCTGCCCGAAGATATGCGTGGTCAGTTCGCTGATGACCAGGCCGTGCTCGGCCAGCGTGCTTTTGACTTCGTCGCAGTATGTCTGGCTTTCCGCTGCCGTCTTCACGTCGAACAGGCGCTCGTCCCACGCTGGAATCTGCAACGCCTTGAAGCCGATGTCGGCGGCCCATTTGGCGATGGCGGGCAGCGTGTCGAACGGCGCTTGCGCGTCGCTGAACTGGGCGAGGTGGAGGCTTGGGCCTTTGATAGTTTGCATTTATTTAACCATCTATTATTTGTCGATCAGCAAAGAATAGATGGGGAAGACGAGGAAGTCAACCGTGTTCGGCGCCGCGACGGTAAAATGCACGTCGCAACAGCATTTACTCACGAGCAGAACATGGCCGGACGCCCCAGAGAATTTGATCGAGACCAAGCCCTGAATGCGGCCATGACCGTGTTCTGGAAGCGCGGCTATGAAGGCGCGTCGATGTCGACGCTGGTCGAGGCGTTGGGCCTGGCCTCGGCGCGCATCTACGCGGCGTTCGGTAGCAAGGAAGCGTTGTTCCGAGAAGCGGTGGCGCTATACGAAGCAGGCGAAGGCGGTTTCGCGGATCGCGCCATGCAGGAAGAAGAGTCGGCCAGACAGGCCATTGCCCGCTTGCTCAACGACGCGGCGCGGACCTACACCAAACGCGGTCGTCCGCATGGCTGTCTGGTGGTGTCCGCGGCCAGCAGCTGCGCACTCGAGAACGAACCGGTGGCCGACTGGCTGGCGGAACACCGCCGCCAGCGCACGCAATCCATCATTGACCGGCTGCATGCGGCGGTGGAAAGCGGTGAACTGCGGCAGGACACCGACATCGCCGCGCTTGGCGATCTCTACGGCGCGCTGCTGCACGGCATCTCCGTACAGGCCCGCGACGGCGTCAGCCGCGCCCGCTTGCAGGCGATGATCGGGCCCGCGATGCTGGCTCTGGATGCTGCCGCAGTCCCTGGCCAAGCCGTCTCCGAAGGTTGATCGGTAAGAATAGCGCGACCATGCGAATCTTCAGCTTGAAGCGCATGCGTGGACTGGCAAGCCAACAGTTTGTTTTCGATGGCCGCATGCGGCCACTTTGAGACATTCGACGTCGCCACCTGAATCGTCGACAATCACAGCCACCCGGTGTCAAGAATGGTTGCCCGTGCAGAACCTTTCGACCGAGCGGAGACCGGCAGGCCGGGATAACAATACCAAAACATGGGAATGACTGTGAAAACGACATTCGAACGAAGGTCAGCACTTGCGGTAAGCGCCGCTGCAGCGTGGTCGCGTGTGACGACGCCGCAAGGAATCAACGACGAACTGTTTCCGTGGTTACACATGACGGTCCCTGCCGCACTGCGAGGCAGGTCGATCGATCAACTCCCACTTGGGCGCTGTCTGGGCCGAAGCTGGCTCCTTGTCTTGGGCGTGCTCCCGATAGATTTCGACGACATCACGCTCGCTGAAGTGGGCCCCGGATTTCGATTCAAGGAGACGTCGCGAATGCTCGGCATTCGGACCTGGATTCACGAACGGAACATCCGCGACATTAGCGGCGGTTGTGAAGTGCACGATAAACTAACTTTTGAATTGCGTTCGCCGACGCGATGGCTGCCAGGGTGGCCACGCGTGATTGGAGGCGTGCTCAAGTTTCTTTTCCGTCATCGCCATGAGCGGTTGTCCAGGTGGGCCACCGCGCATGCTCGCTAAAACACTTCATCGCAAGATCGGCGGGCCAGGAGCGGACCGTCAGCAATGGCTGCAAATTTTTGACAATCCACAGGCTGAAGACGTGGGCGAATCGCGCTGACCGTGGTCGGCTTACCTTAAGGTGTGTGATTCACACACATCGTTTCAACTAAAATGAAGCGATGGACCGTGAGATTGCGACTCGATTGCGGTGGGTGGCGATGTATCACGAGACCGGCAACGCCGGTCTCGTGTGTGCGGTGTGGCATCTCGAGACCGACACTTCGCAAATGGTTACGACGCTACCGGGATGCTGGAGAAGAAGACCTTCGCTCTCAAAGTCGCCGCCCTCTCAACAGTCCAAACCGCAAGGTCTCCCAATCTGATCGGGCGACGATTCTCCGGCTACGCGCCGAGCACAAGGGCGCACGGCGCATCCAGAACGAGTTGCGGCTCCACGGACAAAGAGAACTGTCCCTCGCGACCATTCACAAGGTGCTATGGGAAGCGTCTGTGAAGCCGTTAGTGCGTTCAAGGAGGCCGGCACACCCCAAACGCTATAGCCGCCCGGTTGCTGGCGATCGGGTCCAGATGGACACGATGAAGATCGCGCGAGGCGTCTATCAGTACACGGCCATCGACGACTGCTCGCGCCTCCGCGTACTGGCTGTCTATCCGCGCAGAAATGCCTGTAATGCGTTGCTTTTTCTTCATCGCGTCATCGAGGAGATGCCGCTTCCAATCCAGCGTATCCAGACTGATAGGGGCGGCGAGTTCTTCGCCGAATCAGTGCAGCGGCGTCTGATGAGCGAGTGCATCAAATTTCGACCGATTCCGCCACGCTCGCCACACCTCAATGGCAAGGTCGAGCGCTCACAGCTGACTGACCTAAATGAGTTCTGGTCTCACCATGCTCCGGCCGAGGATGAGATTGACCGGCACATCGAGGAGTGGCAGTTCGACTACAACTGGCGCCGCCCGCACGGCTCACTCGGCGGCAAGACACCCGTCGACCGCATCGCAGAAGTGAGCGGAATCACGCCTCTCGCGGAGCAGGTCGAAAGTGCCTACGGCAAGCGGAAAGAGCGAATCCGGCACCGCGAATGGCGAGTCGACAAGATCCTTGCCGAACATCATCGGCGCGTGCTTGAGCTCGCGTCTTCTACCGGAGCCACGAGCTCAAGCACGCCAAGAAAACAGTCTTCAAGAAAGTGAAACGATGTCTGTGAATCGCACACTTAAGGCGGCGTCAGAACCTTCTTCATTGATGGTGCGGGGTGTAGCACATAGTTCTCTCGCTCGTAGAACGGAACGGCGTCCGGCCGCGCGTCAAGAAATATCGCGGTCATACCACGAGCACGGGCGTCGGCTTCGGCATATTCCATCAAGGATCGGCCAACACCGCTCGCTCGGCGCGTCGCTTCGACCACGAGGTCATCGATATGAAGGTGTGCCCCGCGCGCCAAGGTGTGGACGGGTCTCATGCCCATCACTCCGATAATCTGCCCATCATGGAATGCTGCCACAAGCTCATAGCCCGAATACGATTGCAGGCGGGTCCGCTCCAAGAATTCGGGTTCTTCAAGGGACCGAAGTTGAGCGATGACAGGGTATGCGTGCATCCATTCCGGCGGCGACAGCCTTCTAATTTCCAACCTTCTGCAGCGATGTTCAGTCATGGCTTAAGTCGATCCTCACTCGAAAAATCCAGATTGTTGCACGGGACCGCGTAGTAAGGTTTCTCGATGGGTTAGGGCTACGCTGAAGAAGCCGCCGTTTTCGTCGACGGCCTGTTGCTGAATTTCGGAATGCGAGATCAGCGACGCGATTGGTTCGATTTTCTTGCCCCGAAGGGCCTTGTAAGCGGGTCTCCCGACCCACTTTGGCCGCTCATGGACGCACCTGTGCCATGAGCCGCTCGCGGCTCATGTAGATGTTGCTCAACGCCAGTGCTGTGAAGGCGCGCGTGGCGTTCTTCGCCAGGCCGCGATAGCGCACCTTGACGAAACCCCATAGCCGCTTGACCACCGCAAAGACGTGCTCGACCCGCGCACGTATCTTCGACTTGTTGCGGTTCTTCGAGCGTCTGGCGTCATCGACTTCACCACTGCGCCTGCGCACACGCTGGTTGGTAAAGTCCTTCGCGTGCGGTGCCTTGCTGGCAATGAGTTCCTTCTGGCTCGCATAGGCGCTGTCGCCGTACACACGCCGCTCGGCGCCGTGCAGCAGAGCCGGCAGCGGATGCTTGTCATGCACGTTCGCAGCCGTCACTACCGCGCTGTGTGCCAGTCCCGTCTGGCTATCCACGCCGATGTGCAGCTTCATGCCGAAGTACCACTGCTGGCCTTTCCTCGTCTGATGCATTTCGGGGTCTCGCGCCTTGTCCGCATTCTTCGTGGAACTGGGCGCCCCGATGATGGTGGCATCCACGATCGTGCCGGTGCCAACCTTCAGCCCCCGCCCTTGCAGTACTTCGCCGACCTTGGCGAACAACTGCTCGCCGAGCTTGTTGCGCTCCAGCAGCCGGCGAAACTTCAACAGCGTCGTGCCATCGGGAACGCGCTCGCGCCCCAGGTCAATCCCAACGAATCGCCGCAATGCGGTGCTGTCCAGCAGCGCCTCCTCGCACGCTTCATCCGCCAGGTTGAACCAGTGCTGCACAAAGTGCATGCGCAGCATGCGCTCCAGACCAACTGGCGGGCGACCGCCTTGACCCTTCGGATAGTGCGGCTCGACAACCTCGCACAACTGCGTCCACGGCACGATCTGCTCCATCGTCTCAAGGAACACATCACGTTTGGTTGGCCGACGGTACTGTTCGAATCCGGCGCCTTGATCGGCCGCCATCGCAAGGGTCTGTTGTTTCATCCGCATTTAACGATTCACCGCCCAACGGCGTTGACCTTTTTCAGCGTAGCCTTAGGCATTCGAAGGACCGCTTCCGAGAATAACGATTGGCAGCTTCGGGTCGCATTGTGCCTTTTGCATAACTCGCGCCGTTAGCTTGCCTGCGGAGTCAACTTGTGAGGCAGAGCGCGGCCACGAACGGACATTGAACTGGCGCGTCCAAATCGACGACAATCGCGCCTCCGTAGACGTACCCGTCCGCTCTGACAACTCATCTGTCATGCCCCAGTGGCCAGCTTAAAGCCACTGGTCGTTCTCCACAGTACGCTCGCCTGTCGCGCCGTCGCCCGTGTTCACCACACCTCGCGGTTCGATCAGCAGCAGCTTGACTTCTGCGTTTGCACAGGGCTTGTGCTCGACGCCCTTCGGCACCACTGCCATCTGTCCGGCACGCAGTACGATTGAACCGTCGCCCGAAGGTCCCGCCCTAAAATCGATACGCAACTCACCTTCGAGGACAATGAACGTTTCGTCGGTATCAGCATGCCGGTGCCACTGAAACTCTCCTTCGACCTTCACGACCTTGAACTGATAATCGTTCATTTCAGCGACGACGCGCGGTTGCCAGTGACCGTTAATCTGCGCGATCTTGCCGATCAGATTGATGGTCTGGCACTGGCCGCTGGCGACCGGCACGGTGGGGTAGTTCGAGGATTGGGACATTGTTCTCTCCGTTCAAAGGTTGATGCTTTGAGGATACGCATGCTCCTAGCGGCCGTATTGAACGATCGTGGGTGTTTTCAGCCGCGCTGAAGGCCACCCGCGACTTGGAGCCAGCGCCCCGGCGTCAGTCCAAATGTCTTCGAGAAGTGTCGCGTCATGTGACTCTGATCGGCAAAACCCGCAGCCGCAGCAGCGTGTGCGAGCGCGGTGCCAGCGAGCAGCATATGGCGCACCGCATCGAGGCGCCGCATCGTCAGATAACGGTATGGGCTTGTGCCGTAGAAAGTGCGGAAGTCGTGCGACAGGCTCCAGCGATCGCGGCCTGTCGCCGCTTCGAGTTCGTCGAGCGTGACGACGCGCGCGCAGTTCACATGCAGATAGTCGCGTGCGCGCCGAGCTGCGAGGAAGTTTCCTTTCGAGCGTCGCAGGGGCGTACCGGCAACGGCGGCAAGCGCGTGCGCCAGTTCAGCAAGCGCATCGCTCTGTTCGAGCGGCTCGAGCGTGTAGCCGACGTGCTGTAGCAACGTCGCGGTTGCCGTCGCAAGGCGCGGATCGGTCGTCACGCCTCCTTCGAGGAACGGTAGCGCTCGTCCGCCGAGCACATCCTGAAAGAGGGCCGGTTCTACATAGATCATCCGGTATTGGAACCCTTCCTCGGTGCCCGCCTGGCCATCGTGAGCCTCGTCGGGATGTAGTACGAGCGTGTTGCCGGGCAGGCTGTTTCGCTGGCTGCGCCGATAGCTGAAACTCTGGACGCCGGCGAGCGTGCGACCAATCGCATAGGTGTCATGGCGGTGCATGGCATACGCGCTGCCGTGAAACTGTCGAGATTCATTGAGCCTTGAACTTTGTTCACTCAATGTTGAACCGCCTGCTTAGGCCATGCTTAGGCCGGCAGGCACGATTCACCCAACTTCTCTGGATATTCGCTTAGCGTTGAACGCCCTGCGCACAAGGCCATTTCGTATGGCCTACCCGCTAAAGGTCCCCGCCCCGGACAGTCGGAGACCGATTCTTCTCGATTTTTCAAGAGTCGAACGGCCGAGAAGGCACCTTGAAGCGGCCGTTCACCGGCAATGATGGGCGCTGCATTTGCCCGGTGGCGCGACGTGAAGGCGCTGGTTGCATACGCGCGCGGGGCGGCCGCGGCCTTTGGTCAGGACCGGGGATGTTCCACGTCCCTTGGTTATGAGTTTACAAATTATCCAGATATAGATAATATGAACAGATTGATCGCACCTCTGAGTGCCTGCAAGCAGCAAGAGCTGCTCGAGCAGGAACAAGAAAGCGGCCCGCGATTTGATTGAGGCTTTCGCACCAGTTGCAATCTGACCGACATGGCGCCGCAGGCCATGACGATGGCACGCCTACCCAGCGGCGTGCTATCGATGCTCAGGGGCCCCAGAATCCATCGGCACTGACAGCGCCTTCAATCCAACAAGACTTTAACGATGATGCTGAATCTTCCAACCTTCGATGACGTGGTAGCGGCCGCGCGCCGGATTGAAGGCTTTGCCCACCGCACTCCCGTGATGCGCTCCCAGACCGCCGACAAGGAACTGGGCGCCGCGTTTTTCTTCAAGTGCGAGAACCTGCAGCGCACTGGTGCCTTCAAGTTTCGTGGTGCATTCAATGCGCTGGCGCGCTTCGATGCCGCGCAGCGCCGCCGGGGCGCTCTCGCCTTCTCCGGCGGCAACCACGCGCAGGGCATCGCACTGTCGGCGGCATTGCTGGGGATACCGTCGACGATCCTCATGCCGCACGACGCGCCGGCTGCCAAGGTGGCGGCGACCAAGGGCTACGGGGGCAAGGTGGTGCTCTATGATCGGTACACCGACGACCGCGAGGCAATCGGCCAAAAGCTGGCGGAGGAACAGGGCCTGACGCTGATCGGGTCCTATGACCAGCCGGACGTGATTGCCGGCCAGGGAACCGCCGCCAAGGAATTGTTCGAGGAAACGGGCGAGCTCGATGCCCTGTTCGTCTGCCTGGGCGGCGGCGGCCTACTCTCCGGCTCCGCATTGTCCGCACGCGCACTGGCGCCACGGTGCAAGATCTACGGCGTAGAGCCAGCCACCGGCAACGATGGCCAGCAATCGTTCCGCTCCGGCGCGATCGTGCATATCGATACGCCGAAGACCATCGCCGACGGCGCGCAGGCGCAGCACCTAGGCCGTCACACGTTCGAGATCATTCGCCGTGATGTCGACGATATCCTTACCGCCAGCGACGAGGAGCTGGTCGATGGCATGCGTTTCTTTGCGTCACGCATGAAGCTGGTCGTGGAGCCAACCGGCTGCCTAGGCCTCGCCGCCGCACGCGGCATGAAGGCCGAACTGATGGGCAAGCGCGTGGGCATCATCGTTAGCGGCGGGAACGTGGACATTGACCGTTTCGCGGCGTTTCTTGCGGGCTGAGTTGCGTGATTCGCGCGTGTGCAACCGGTGTGCACGGCACTTGGGGTACTTGGAAAGCGGGGCGGGATTTCCCGCGATTGAAGTGACTATCTCGCAGCGCGAGATGGTTCAAGGTTCAGTGAGACAGGTCGAGAATATTCAAAGATAGGTGAGTCACAAGTTCAAAGCTGAATGAGCGGAATCGCTCCTCGCCGTGGTCGGAGAAGGGAAACCGGTTCAACGTTTAGTGACGCGCCACAGAAACCACGCTTCGATGCGCTCGACGCCTTCTATCGGCTCGGCATGCCTTACCCAGTCGGGGTACAAAGCCGGTGTTTGTCGGTTCATGATGTATGGCCCTGAATGGCCTGACGTGTCGCGGTGCGGCATGGGCGCTCAGGCGCGGCGGGTGCTCAGCCGCTACCCAAATTGTCGCACGGGACGGCCCGTGCGCGACGACGCGCTGCGGGCGCCGGACCAGCTTGAAACGCGACCGTTCGCCTGGTGCGTATTTGCGGCGGCAGCTTCGGGGAAGTTTCAATGGTCGTTCAGTCGAGAAAGGCTGCCGGATCGGACGGCTATAACCGGCCAGTTTGAGACATTCGCGGCTAAGGCCTGGATTGCTGACAATTGCCGGGTGCAGGCGCCGTGTTCACCCCAGCATTGCCGAATCGACGAACGTGGCACCTTCCTTGACCATCCAGCGCTCTCAAAGCTCGTCGAGCTTGATAGCATCGGCAAATGCGCGCAGCGCGCCCCGAACAGGATGCGCGTTTGTCGCAATCGTGCCGCGGGGCGAGCAGGGTTGAGGCGCAGTGTTCCTTTCGGAACCCAATGAAATGTTTTTCACCTTCGCCGACGTATTGACAAGGTGTCGCTATTTCTTGGATTCGTATGCCATCCGCACCGCCAGACCTGTCAGAACGCTTCCCATCAGCCAGCGCTGCACTAATAGCCACTGCGGGCGTCCTGACAGGAAGGTAGATATCGATCCGGCCGTCACGACGATAAGTGCATTCACAGCGAGGCTGATCGAAATCTGAACGCTGCCGAGCGCCAGCGATTGGGTAAGAACACTGCCGTGTCCTGCCGTAATAAATTGGGGAAGCAGAGACAGATACATGACGGCGATTTTTGGATTCGCCAGGTTAGTGATAAACCCCATGCTAAAGAGCTTCCTTGGGGTATCGACCGGTAGGTCGCGCACTGCAAACGCGGACCGTCCGCCCGGTTTGACCGCTTGCCAGGCAAGATATAGAAGGTACAAAGCGCCGCCAAAGCGAAGCGTGTCGTATGCGTAAGGTACCGCAAATACGAAAGCCGTAATTCCGAATGCCGCACAGAGCATATAAAACACAAAGCCCAGAGCAACGCCTCCCAACGAAATGAGGCCTGCGCGTCTACCTTGGCAAATTGAGCGGGAAATTAGATAAATCATGTTCGGCCCCGGCGTTAAAACCATTCCCAACGCCACAAGAGCGAACATGAGCAAATGTGCGAAATCAGGCATAACCCATCTCCAAGGATAGTAGGTAATGCCCAGGCGCGCGGCGGCTAGCAACCTCACGCTCCCCGATAGTGCTCTATCTGTATGCGCCAGTCACGTGAGTGCAGAGACTATAGCATAGGAGAAAATACTTCATGATCGGAGGAGCCGTGGTTGTGCGCTTGCAGACAACCAGCGAACATGGGACGATCACTGGTGTCCGTCGGACTGAAAAAGTGGACCAATCGGTTTTCCGGACTTCAGATTTTGTGCCGAAGAACTAGCCGAAATTGCGCGGTTCCTGCCAGAAGGGGCTGATACTAACGGTGCCCAAAACAGCGTCTTGACAACCAGAGGCGTCGACTTGCTAATCGCGGTGTACCGGTGGCTGCGGCGGTAATCGTGTGTTGTTGTCGATCTTTGGTGCGATGCCTTACCACGCTCTATTCCCGATCATCGGATCGCACGGCAAACGAACGTCCGCTAGCTGGAATGTTGAAAGGCCGTTGTGGGTCGGCTTCTGCCGGCTGGCGCCGGAGTAGCGGATCTCGGGGTCGATCGGGCGCTTGCCGGCCAGCGGACAGTTGGTAGTCGTTGCGCAAAGCGGACACTGGCGGTGTTCGTATGAATCTTGATTGATAAGGAGACCCGGTCTGGGTAATCTCTATGTCATTCAGCACCTTAGGTGCAATCAGCAATTCATTGCAGCGGACGCGCTAAAGCGTGCCGCTGAATTTCAACGGTAGGCGCCTGGAGGCCGCGTGCAAGTCGAAATCGTGACGAAAATCGAGGCGGCCTCACGACAACTGCGCGAGGCGATCCTGCTCTTCTTCGAGGAGCGCGATGCAATCGCGATACACACGATCGTGGCGTCCGCTCATCAGATCTTGAGCGACGTGGGAAAGCGCAAGGGTGTGCAAAGTGCGGTCAAGAACGCCGCGGCACGCCGGGACGATGAAGTTAAGTCGTTCCTTATGAGCGTAAACTACCCGTACAACTTCTTCAAACACGCGGATCGCGATCCAGATGCATCGATTAACGTCGGGCCGCTTCTTCAGCTGACGGCCGAATTCATCATGGATGGCGTGGTGATGCTTCAGCTTCTTGCGGGGAAGATCCCCATCGAAGCGAAAGCGTTTTGGGCCTGGTTCGTTTCCGTCCACCATGACCAATTCGACGACCTTCCGAAAGATGGCGAAATCTCGAAACTGCAAGTGCTCGAGGTCGGAAAGTGGCCCTTTCCAGAAATCGTCGCATTCGTTAAGTTCTCAAAAATCGCAAGCGATGCAGGCCCCTAGCCCCGCTGTGGATCGGACAGCCACAAGCGGGCTTCATACACTGCCGGCTGGCGCTCATCTCAAACGTTGAATGACCGCTTGCGGGAATTGCGAGTGTCTCTTGTGGGTCGGCTGCGGTCCTTCCCTTACCCGTTTCGGTGAATAGAGCGCGCTGAAATGAAGAGGCCGGTGTTTCCACCGGCCTGCTGAGTTTGTATGTATTGCGATGTATCGATACATACATTGCCAGTGTACCTAAGTCCCTTCGCTGGCAAGGCGGCCAGCAGACCATCCGCTTAACTATGCATGGTTAAGGTATAAGTCGAGCGGCCGGTAGCCGGCTCAGGGAGCGAGGCATGTTTGATGACGAGAAGACAAACTATTCCATCGTTGACGAGGGTGGCGAAAGGAGTACGTTGACTTTGGACAAATGGGCGGCCGACATTCTTCAAGCCGAGTTGCCGGACGTGCATACATGGGTGCAGAAGAAGTTCGATCTTGTGACGGCGAAGTTTCCGAATGAGACCAGAAGAAGGCGCGGAGATCTCGTCAGAGCCCTCGCCTACAGGGAGGCCGAGAAAAGTCCCCGCATCGCGGAAATCCTGACACAGCTCTAGTCTAGATTAGGGAGAAAAATCAGCGGCGCAGGGCAAGTGGGGCGCGGGAGGGGTCGCCGGGTGCTTGTTCGCGCCTCGCCTGCGGCATCGCATTCGAAAAGGTAAACTCAACCTCACAAAGCTGCACCTCAAAGATCCCACTGCGCCTGCTGTTTGGAAGGCAGTGCTTTCAGCACGATGATGGAACGGCGATTACGCCGTTTTTCGCTCGCGCCCGCAATTTGCACCAGAGCCGCGGTTGACGCCTGTGCGTGATGGGTTTTTCCACCGCGCGTCACTTCATTTGGAAATGACCGTGAAGCTCGGCACGGCGGCAACAAATGCGTGGACTCATTCTGGAAGATTGGAGAGGGGACGCTCAAGCGATATGTAGTTGTCATCCCATGAGCGATTGGTATAACCTTGCACGATGGGCTGGCAACTACCTTCTCTCGCTGCACTGCGTACCTTCGAGGCCGCGGCGCGACACCTGAGTTTCACCAAGGCGGCTTTGGAGCTGAATCTGACGCAGAGCGCGGTGAGCCGGCAGATTCGCGTCATGGAAGAGTATCTCGGTGTGCTGCTTTTCCAGCGCGTCAAGCAAAGGCTGGTGCTGACCGATGCAGGCCATACTTATGTGCGCGACATTCGCGCGGCGCTGGAGCAGATGCAGGCGGCCACGGTCAACCTGCTGGCCCATCAGGGCAAGGGCGGAATCCTGAACCTGGCGACGCCGCCCGCGTTCTGTGTCAAGTGGCTTATCCCCCGGCTGGAACGCTTCAGCAACGAGCATCCGGAAATCCTGGTCAACCTCGCCACGCGGGCGAGGCCCTTCGATTTCGATACGGATGCCGAGCCACTGGATGCGGCGATTCACTATGGCAACAACGACTGGCCCTCGGTGCTGTCGCACCGCCTGGTAGGGGATGAGGTGGTACCGGTCTGTTCCGCCGCCTACCTCGCCAGCCAGCTCCCGTTGAATGCCCCGGAGGATCTCCGTCGACATGTGCTGTTGCAGCAGACCCGTCGGCCTAACTGGTGGCGCGATTGGCTCGACGCCAAGCTCGTGCAAGACGTCAACGCCTGGGCGGGCCCGCGCTTCGAACACTTCTACATGATCATGCAGGCCGCCGTCGCCGGCCTGGGCGTGGCTCTTCTGCCGCGCCTGCTGGTCAACGACGATGTCCTGCTCGGGCGGCTGCTTGTCCCCTTCGACGAGCCGTTCACCACCGCCGACGCCTATTGCCTGGTCTATCCGGCCGCCAAGCGGAATGACCCCAAGCTGGAAATGTTGCGCCGCTGGCTGTTGCGAGAGGCCGAGGAAGCCAGGCAGGTCGTTTAGCCTGGCCGGCTGGTTCTATCGTCGAGCAGGGCGAACCTCTCGCGCGTAGCCATATCGCACCGGACAGGCCGCTATCCGGCCGGCATGCCATCTCGCCAAGGCAAGCGCGTGCGGCCTGCCTGATGCAAGCGGCGAGTGGACGCCCAGTACAGGGAACGCAAGGCAGGGTCGCGCGAGATCGCGACCTTGCTTGCGCAACGTTCAAGCAGTAACGGGGCTAGCGGCAGCGCGAATTCAGCCGCGCAAGCCACCAGCACCACTGCTTCCCGAACCGCATCGCGCTCAAGGCATCGCCGCAGGTCCAGGTGTACGGCGGCACAGTAAGCTTCCAGCGGAAAGGCAGAGTCGCGACGGGCCACGTTCCACAAGTGCCGCGACCGCGCTCTGACTTCGAGCAGCAATACGCTGCTGGGGCAAAGGAGGCGCCGCGCGCCTTCCCGCTGGCGCGTCTGTTTCATCGTGGAGTTCGCGGCAATGGCATGCGCCTCGAAGTGTAATCCGCTCCGGGCGAGCCACGCGTTTGCAACCGCTCGCATGCCTGCCTTGCTGGTAACGAGCCGCTCATGCCTTGTATATCTGGTCGCCTCGCGGGGCCTTGGATTGGCAAAGTGACGCGGTGCCTAGGCGCGCGGCGTCAGGATCGCACCCTCGCTTTCCAGCCGTGCCTGCAAGGGCTTCACCTGCACTGCCCGGGGATTGGCATCATGCGCCAGGCACATGGCAGCTGCCGTCCCGGCCGCCTCGCCCATGGCGAAGCAGGCGCCACCGATTCGCGCGGAAGCCTGCGCCATATGGGAGGCAGACAGGTTCCTGCCAGCCACAACAAGGTTGTCGGACCCCTTCACCAGCAGGCAGCCATAGGGGATGCCGTACCACTCGCCGTCGGGCAGGAAGTCCCACACGGTGTCGCGGCCGGCACCGTGTTTCTCGAGAGCCCACGAGGAACAGGCAATGCGGTCGTCCGGTTTCACGCACCCGCGCACATCGGCTTCCGTCAGTGTCATGTCTCCACGGATGCGCCGGCTCTCGCGGATGCCGACGCCGGCACCGATATCGATGACCCGGGCCTTGCCGAATCCAGGCACGTACTTGCGGAATACCTCCTCGTACATTGATACCTGGCGTCGACCGGTGCGCTCGGCCTCGGTCAGCTGGGCCGGGTCGAGCAGGTTGAACGGCAGTCCGTCGCCATCGCCCAACTTGGTCACATTGAGATGGAACACGCCGTCGATCGGGTTGATATGCATGCCGATAGTGGTGCGGGGTAGAGGATAGCCTTCGGCGACGGCGCTTTCCAGCAAGTCGCGCATTTGCGGGCGGGTCAGGCGCGCGGCGCGCGCCACGTCCACGTTGACGAAGCGGAACATCGACGATCCGAACTGTCTCTCGTCGCCTTTGCCGACTTCGAAATCCGCGCCGGCATGCGCAGCGACATCGCCGTCGCCGGACGCGTCGATCACCACGCGCGGCACGATGGCGCCGCGGCCCGCCTTGGACTCCACGATCACGGCGGTGACTCGCTGGCCGTCCTTCTGCACGCCGACGGCATAGGTGTGGAGCAGCACGTCTACGCCATGGGCCGCTGCCATGTCATCCGCGACCATCTTGAATGCGACGGATTCATACGGCGAGCCGACGATTTTTCCGTGGCGCAGCGGATCGAGGAAGCCATCGCGTTGCTTCAACCTATCTTCCAGTTCGAGATAGATGCCGCCTACCACGCGCGCCAGCCGCTGTTCGTCAACGATCATATGCGTACCGCAGATGCCGCCGAGCGTCACCGCGGCGAAAGTGCCGCCAAGAAAGCCGTAGCGTTCGATCAGCATCGTCCGCGCGCCGCCGCGCGATGCGGCGCAGGCGGCGGCAAGGCCGGCGGAGCCTCCCCCAACGACGAGGACGTCGGGTTCGGCGATGACCGGGATTTCCCGGGGAATCTCCTGAATGGTCTTGAGTGCCATGGGTCGTGCTCCTTTACTCTTGTGTAGTTGTTTTGCGGCGCCGGTCAATGAATGCGCAAGGTGCTTGCGCGGCACTTGTCCGCTAGCAATGCGTGATGTGTTTGATAACCAGGTAGCCGTCGAAACTCTCCGTACCGCCTTCGCTGCCGACACCGCTGTCCTTGACACCGCCGAACGGCGTTTCCGCCAGGGCGCTGCCGAAATGGTTGATGTTGACCATGCCGGCCTCCAGCGCGCCGCTTGCGTACGTCGCCGTCTTCAGTGATTCGGTAAAGACATAGGACGACAGCCCGAAGGGCAGGGCGTTGGCTCGCGCGATAGCGTCCTGTGGATCGCTGAAGCGCAGCAGTGGCGCGATGGGGCCGAACGGCTCGTTGGTCAGGAGACGAGCATCTGCTGGTAGGTCGGTAACGAGCCGAAGGGCAGGGCGTTGGCTCGCGCGATAGCGTCCTGTGGATCGCTGAAGCGCAGCAGTGGCGCGATGGGGCCGAACGGCTCGTTGGTCAGGAGACGAGCATCTGCTGGTAGGTCGGTAACGACGGTCGGTGCGAAGAAATGGCCGGTGTGACCTAGCCGGGCGCCGCCGGTGGCAATCTTTCCGCCGCGGGCAAGCGCGTCGTCCACGAAGGCTTCCATTTCCACCACGCGGCGGGCGTGGGCGAGTGGGCCCATCTCCACACCGCTGTCCAGGCCATTGCCGACCTTGATCGATGCCAGTGTTTCCGTAAACCGCGCGGCGAAGCGGTCGTACACTTTGCTCTGCACGAAGAAGCGGGACGGCGATACGCAGACCTGCCCTGCATTGCGGACCTTGAAGCGCGCAAGCATGGTGGCCGCGGTGTCCACATCCGCATCGTCGAAGACTAGCACCGGCGAATGGCCCCCGAGTTCCCATGTGCCACGCTTCATGTGGGCACCGGCCAGCGAGGCGAGCTGTTTGCCGACACCGACTGAACCCGTGAAGGATACTTTCCGCACGATCGGCGAGCGGATCAGGTAATCCGAAATTTCAGACGGCACGCCCCACACGATGTTGAGGCAGCCAGGAGGCAGGCCGGCATCGTGGAACAACCTCGCCAGCGCCACGACGGCGCTGGGCGAATCTTCCGGTCCCTTGAGGATCAGCGTGCAACCGCTGCCCAGCGCGGCCACCATCTTTCGCAGGGCCTGGTTGAACGGGAAATTCCATGGGGTGAACGCGGCGCAGACACCCACTGGCTCCCGCACCACGATCTGACGCACATTTGGCTGGCGAGGCGGAATCACGCGGCCGTAAATGCGGCGGCATTCCTCCGCATGCCACTCGGCATGCTCCGCGCAGCTCAGGACTTCGGCGATGGCTTCACTCAACGGCTTGCCCTGGTCTCGCGTGATGTTCCTGCCAATCTCGGAGGCCCGCTCACGCGCGAGCTCGGCGACCTTGCGCAGGATGCGCGAGCGACACAGCGGAGAGTTCTTGCTCCAGGATACGAAGGCGCGTTCGGCCGCGGACAGCGCGCGGTCGAGATCCGCACGGCTGGCGTGCGGCAAGTGCGCAAGGACCTCGCCCGTGGCGGGATTGCGCACCTCCTCAGTCCGGCGGCCATCGGATTCGACAAATTCTCCGTCGATATAGAGCGCAAGTGTTTCGTAGATATCGGACAATTTGAGTCCTTTCATCGGAGACTGGCTGAGTTGGCGGTGCCCGCCACCCGGCCTTACTGAGGGAGGCTCGCCTGAAGGTCGGCGAGAGTGCGGCGCGACGTCACCGCGCGGACATCGGTACGGACTTCGATCAGTGCTGCCTTGCCACTCGATCGTGCGCGTTCGAATGCGGCCGCGAAGTCCTGGGTGGAGGTCACGGTTTCGCCGTGCGCGCCATAGGCGCGCGCCAGTGCGGCGAAGTCCGGATTCACCAGCTGCGTGCCGGATGGCCGCTCGGGGTAGTGCATCTCCTGGTGCATGCGAATGGTCCCGAACACGCCGTTGTTAACAACAATGAAGATCACGGCAGCGTCATGCTGGATAGCCGTGGCCAATTCCTGACCATTCATCATGAAGCAGCCATCGCCCGCGAAACAGACCACGGTTCTCTTCGGCGCAGCCAGCTTGGCCGCCACTGCTGCCGGCACCCCATAGCCCATCGCTCCGTTGGTGGGCGCCAACTGGGTTCGCCAAGGCTTGTACTGGAAGTAGCGGTGGACCCAGCCGGCATAGTTGCCGGCGCCATTGGTGATGATGGCGTCTTGCGGCAGGGCTTGCGCGAGCCCCTTGACGATCAGGGCGAGGTCGACGTCAAACGGTTGCGCCTGTGGCTCGATGTCGGCCAGATACTCGCGGTTGCTGTCGAGGGTCCATTGCCGCCAGGGGCCGCACGGGATATCTTCCAGTTCGGCCAGCTGGCTGGCGAAGCGTGGCATTGCTGCGTTGATCGGCAGGGCCGGCTGGTAAAGGATACCGAGCTCTTCGGCGGCCGCATGGACATGCACGAGCGTCTGGCGCGCGTCAATGGGATCGACCAGGGTGTAGCCATTGGTGGTGGCCTCGCCCAGCCGGGCACCAACCACCAGTAGCAGGTCTGCCTGTTTCACGCGGTCGGTCAGTTGCCGACTCATGCCTAGCCCGATGTTGCCGGCATAGTTGGGATGGCGGTTGTCGAACAGGTCCTGACGGCGGAATGCGGTAGCAACGGGCAGGCCGGCCGCTTCGGCGAAGCGCTGGATGTCGCGGCAGGCTTCGGCGATCCAGCCGCTTCCGCCGAGAATCATCAGCGGGCGCTGGGCGTTGCAGAGCAGGCTGCGCAGCGTCCGCAGGTCCTTGCTGCTCGCCGATGGTTGGGCAATCTGGCATGGTGCGGTGTCCCGCACCGTGGCGCTTGCGGTCAGCATGTCTTCCGGCAGCGCCAGAACGACCGGTCCGGGCCGGCCAGACATGGCGATCTGGAAGGCGCGGTTGACGTATTCGGGAATGCGTTGCGCCGAGTCGATACTGGCAACCCATTTCGTCATCTGGCCGAACATACGCCGGTAGTCGATCTCCTGAAATGCTTCGCGGTCGACGAAATCGCTGCCGACCTGGCCAACGAACAGGATCATCGGCGTCGAGTCCTGGTAGGCGGTGTGGACGCCGATGCTGGCATTGGTCGCGCCAGGCCCGCGCGTGACAAAGCAGATGCCCGGCTTGCCAGTCAGCTTGCCGTAGGCTTCGGCCATGAATGCGGCGCCGCCTTCCTGGCGGCAGGTGACCAGGCGGATCGTGTCTTGCGTGTCGTGCAGTGCGTCCAGCACGGCCAGGTAACTTTCGCCCGGCACACAGAAGGCCATATCGGTGCCTTGCACCTTGAGGGCATCGACCAGGATTTGACCGCCGGAGCGGGTACTCGCGTTGTCAGGCATCGCTTCGATAGATAAAGAGTGGCCATCGGGCACCGCGTGGGGGCCCGGCCTGTAGTCAGGATTCGAGGGGAGAACCCGGCCGGGACGGGCACAGGTCGTGGGAGCTGTCCGGCCGCTATTCGGTTCAGTTCAGTACGGTTCAGCTCAGTTGAGGGTGATCTTGGCTTCCCGGATCACGGCGCGCCATTTCCCGATTTCGTTGCGCACGAAGGTATCGGTCTTCTGCGGCGTGCTGCGCACGGCCTCAGCGCCCAGTTCGGCAAGCTGCTTCCTGAATGCCGGCTCCTCGGCCGCCGCATTCAAGGCGGTGCTCAAGGTGCCGATCACCTGAGGCGAGGTCTTCGCCGGCGCGAACAGCCCGAACCATCCCAGCACTTCGTAGTCACGCAAGCCTGTCTCGACCACCGTTGGCGCGTCGGGCAACAGCTGCGAGCGTTTGCTGCTGGTCACCGCGAGCGGGCGCAGCGAGCCGCTTTTGATGTGCGGCAGCATCACGGCGATGTTGTCGAACATGATTGGCGTGCGGCCGGCGAGCAGGTCGGGCAGGGCGGCGGAACTGCCTTTGTAGGGCACGTGGAGCATGTCGACACCCGCCGCCTTCTTGAACAGTTCGCCGGCCAGGTGCTGGCCCGTTCCCGGGCTCGACGAAGCATAGGCCAGCTTGCCGGGGTGTTCCTTCAGATAAGACACCAGTTCGGGAACCGAGTGTACCGGCAGCTTGGGATTGACGACGAGCACATAGGGCGTGGTTGCCACCAGGCCGACCGCCGCGAAATCCTTCTCGGTGTCGAAGGGCTGGTTGGCGTAGAGCGTCGCGTTGGTCGCGTGACTGCTCGGCGCGAACAGCAGCGTATCGCCATCAGCGGGGGCCTTGGCAACCATGCTTGCGGCGATCGACCCGCTCGCGCCAGCCCGGTTTTCCACAATCACGGTCCGGCCCAGCCTGGCGCCCAGGTTATTGGCAACCAGGCGCGCGATGACGTCTGTCGTGCCGCCCGGCGGAAATCCCACGACGATCCGCACTGGCGGTTCGGCGCGAACAGGCCCCGCCACGCCAGCCATGGCAGCCATCCCAGCCAGCAAGGCAAATACCACGGCGCGTCTGGCCGCTTTGTCGATGTATCGCTTCATGTCTCCTCCTTATTCGATGGTGCCGGGCTTGCAGTTCAGGACACCGCGACCAGTGCGCTCTTGGCCGAGCCTTCCTCGTGCTCATCGGGCAGGACGTAGCCGGATTTTTCGCCCAGCATGGAGCAACGCATCATGTGGCGCGGCTGGGACTGGTCGAAATCCTTCAGCGCGATATGCAGCGTGCAGCGGTTGTCCCACATCACCACGTCGTTGAGATTCCAGCGGTGCCGATAGACAAACTCCGGCGAGGTCGCATGCATGTTGAGGAAATCGAGAATAGGCTGGCTTTCTTCCTCGGTCATGCCGACGAAGTTGCGGACCCGCTCGCTGACGAACAGCGACTTGCGACCGGTGTCGGGATGGACTCGCACCAGGGGATGGACGATGGGTGGGTTCTTGGCCTTCAGGTCAGCGACCTGGGCAGGGTCGCGTCGGTTGAAACCCTTGATCAGCGTGATGTCGTGCACAGCCTCCAGGCCATCGACGAACTTTTGCATGATCGGGCTGAGCGTCTCGTAAGCCATGTACATATTGGCAAACATCGTATCTCCCCCGACATCCGGTTTTTCCTTGCACATCAGCACGGACCCTTTAGCGGGGCGATCGGTGTAGGAGAGGTCGGCGTGCCAGTTGCGGCCGGTGTTCCGCGTCTGGGACGGCTTGCCGTTGACCTGTTTATTGGTGACCAGCAGCACCTCGGGATATTCCGGGTGTCTGTAATAGGGCACATTTTCATTGCGCTCAATGTCACCCAGCTTGCCCGTGAATTCGATCAGTTGCGGCGGCGTCAGATCCTGGCCAGGAAAGACCAGCACGAGGTGTTGGTGCCATGCGGCGTTCACCTGATCCACCTCGGTGCTTGACAGGGGCTTGCGCAGGTCCAATCCAAGAACCTCTGCGCCTGCTGCGTAGCCAAGCGGACGCACTTCGATATTGCTCATCGTTATCTCCGGGACGATTGTTCGATTCCACCTCGCTGGAGGGGTGCAGTCAGTATATTTTGTCGCCTGTCTTATGTCGACAAAAAACATTGATGAGGAGAGGGGCATTCCACAGCATTCGGGCGCGGAGGGTCTGGACGGATATACTTGGCCTCACAAATTCTTGAGCTTTCCTTATGTCCGGCCCCAATTCCTTCTTTGAATCCCAGACGGTCCAAGTCGGCCGCCTGGCCAAGTCGCTTCCCGAGCAAGTAGCGGAACAGTTGCTTGCGGCTGTTGCCGAAGGTGCGTTGGAACCAGGCGAGCGCCTGAAGGAGGAGATGTTCGCGGAACGCTTCGCCGTGAGCAGGAGCACCATCCGGGAAGCCATTGCCCTGCTGGAGCGGCGTGGCATCGTCGAGCGCGTCGCCCGCTATGGTGCCCGCATCGTGATGGTTGACGCCGGCGAGATCGAAGAGATCTTCAATATACGGGCGCAGTTGCTCGGCCTGGCTGCCCGCCTTGCCGTCGAGAAAGGATCGGATGAACTGATCACAACGCTGCAGGCGCAGGCCGCGAAACTGCGCAATCTGGCCAATGACCCGACCACGGAGCCAGCCGACTACGCTAGTACCTCGATCGAAACGCAACGCCTGCTCGTGGCTGCCAACGGGCGCAAGCGGCTAGTCTCGATCTATGAGGATCTGAGCAACCATGCGGTGTGGCGGTATGCCATCCGGGAAAAATCGATCAGCTTCCGCACCGCTCAACGCCGCATGGAGTCGGCGGACGACTGGGAGAGGCTGGTGGCTGCTATTGCTGCGCGCGACGCCGATGGCGCTGAGCGCAACGCGAAGGCTTTGCTGCAGGCGTCATACCTAGCTGTGAAAGATCAGTTGGAAGGCAATGACGCTTGAAACAGTGGGTAAGCTTGGCGCCGAGGATGCGAGCCGTCACGTTCGAGGCGCCACCCGGCGGGTAAGGAACCATGAACCGGATTGGCTGCTTGCCCGGCCATGCCTGTGCCTGCGCGGCTGCCGGGATTGCTAGCGCGGCTGTCAACGCCAGGCCGATCCTTTGCAGGATTGCCGCCTACGTCCTGTTTTTACCTCCGTGAGTCCTATGCTCAAGGGCAGTGCCAGAGCTTGGCTGCGACGCTCCGCGCAGCAGCTTTGCTTGGGCTCCTCGCACGGGCAAGCCGCTGGTGGTGAACAAGGGCTCAACCAATGTCCAGCGTGGTGGTACGGCGCAGTTCCCGGGGATACCTTGTGTCGTCGAAGGGGCGTGCGCGATGCATGGTGGCGCGGTTGTCCCAGATGACGAAATCCTCGGCGCGCCATGCATGCCGGTACACGAATTGCTGCTGGGTGGCGTGCTCGGTCAGGTCCAGCAACACCAGCCTGCCCTCGGGAACAGGCCGCTCGACGATATGGGAGGCATGCGAGGCGAGGTAAAGCGACTTCCGCCCGGAGCCGGAAATGGTACGGACCAGCGGATGAACCGCACCCTTGAGCTTCTGCTTTTCCTCCTCGGTGAAATCGAATCCGATCACATGCCGGGAGTAAGCGATAGAGTGATGGACATTCAGTCCCTCCAGGCCGGCCCGGGTGTCGGCGTCGAGGGCATCGTAGGCGGCACGCATATCGGCGAATTCCGTGTCGGCACTGACCGGCGGCACCACCCGGGCAGACAGCATGGAGTAGCGGCCCGCCGGGTTCTCGAACGATGCATCGGTGTGCCACAGTCGGTTGCTCAGCGTGCTAACGCGGCGGCGATCGTTTGCGTCCAGCAATTCGCCCTTCTCGTTGACGTTCGAGATATCGGTAAGCGCCTCGTTCCCGAAGCGGTTCTTGCCCAGGACCGACACTGAAGTCTTTGCGTGCAGCGTGCCGTCCAAGCGTTGTGCAAAAGCCAACTGCTCCTCATTGCTGAATAGCTGGTTGCGAAACACGAGCACGGCGTATTGGTCCATGCCGGCCCGGATCTGGTCCAGCAGAGCGGGATCGTATGCGTCGCGCAGATCGATAGCGCTGACTTCAGCGGAAAAATGCGGGTGAAGGCTGCGGAACGTTAAAGTCATGCTGAGTCCTTTCAGTGACTGGATGTCTCGGTTCGTCAGTGGCGATGGGAAAGGGATGGACATCGCGGGCGCCGGCATTGCGGATCTTCTCGCCGATGTCCTGTGCTTGCAGCTGGGCAACAGAAGGCTTGCGGTCTCGGATTCACTGTGTCCCCTTTCTATCTGCCCTTCCTTTTTGCCCGCAGGCGTCGCTTCAGTGGAACGCGTCGATACCGGTCAGCTTCCGGCCGATGATGAGCTGGTTTATCTGGGTAGTACCGTCCGGGATCGTCAGCATGCGGGCATTGCGAAAATGCCGTTCGACCGGGAATTCCTTGGTGATGCCGAAAGCCCCGTGGACCTGGATGGCCTTGGAGGTGATCCGCTGCGCGGCCTCGGTGGCAAACGACTTGGCGATGGCGGCTTCCAGTTCGCATCGCTTTCCTGCCGCCATCATCCACAATGCGCGATAGACCAGCAGCCGCGAGGCCTCTAGGTCGCTGGCCATTTCAGCCAGCATCGCTTGTACCAGTTGGTGTCCGGCGATCGGCTTGCCGAACTGCGTGCGCTGCCTGGCGTAATCGATGGCGTCGTCGAGCGCACGCTGCGCGATCCCCAGCGCCAGTGTGGAAACGAAACAGCGCGACCGGTCGAATCCTTTCATGGTTTCACGCAGGCCGGCACCGATGCCGCCCAGCAGGTTCTCTTCCGGCACGACCACGTCGTTGAAGAGCACCTGGCCGAGCGGCCAGCCATTCAGCCCGAGCTTGGGGATTTCCGCCGTTTCGAATCCGTGCTCCTCGCGATCGACGAGAAACATCGAGAACTCGTCGTCGCCGGTGCGGGCGACGACCACAACCATGTCGGCAATCGATGCATTCGACGTCCACATCTTCTCGCCACTGATGCGAAAGTACTTGCCATCGCGCACTGCGCGTGTGCGCATCTCGCGAACGCTCGAGCCGATGCCCGGCTCGCTGATGGCGGAGCAGCCGATCATGTCGCCGCTCATCAGTCTGGGCAGATAGCGCGCCTTGACCGCGTCGGAGCCGTTCGCGTACACCTTCAAGGCAGCCCCCTCGGCCACCCAGGCAAGACCGGCGACGTCTGGCGTTACCCGCGCCAGCGCTTCGAACAGCAGCCCGCTAGTCAGGAAATCGTAGCCCGCGCCGCCGCCGTCCTCAGGCACCCAGCCCGAGCCCACGCCATACGGCACCATGATCTTCATCAAGCGATGCGCCGCCTCTTTCGAGAATGCCTGATCGCGGAACCCAGCAGCGATCGGCGCAATGTCGCGATCGACCAGACGGGTCCAGCCGTCAAGCGCCATCCGCTGCTCTTCAGTGAATTCAAAATCCATGAGCTCTGTCTCCTCTGTTCCTATGTCTCAATGCAGAATCAAGCGATTCACCTAGCCTACTGGATCGCCATCGCTTCCTTGATCATGCGACCCTCGGCATCGCGGCGGAAGCTGGTGTGACGCAGCCAGTTGGCATCGTCGCGGGCGGGGAAATCCGTACGTTGGTGCGCACCCCGGCTCTCGGTACGCGTCAGCGCGGCATCAAGGATCATGTGGGCGGTGGTGGCCATGCGCCGGGCTTCCCCAACTCAATTATGTCGGCGAGGCTTGAGGTGCTCGCATTTGCGAGCCGGTCGGAAATGGTGTGCATTGCCTGCTGGCCCTCGACCAGCGCAGCGTGGCAGCGCCAAATGCCGGCCGCGCGCGAGAGCGTCTGCCGGATCGCTTCCTTGGTCTCGGCGGCGCTAGCGGTGCCGCTGCCGTTTCGCGCGGTGAGATCCGCCACGGCCCGCGCCTCGAATTCGCCCCAGGGACGGTCCTTGCGCTCCAGCAAGCCGGCGGCGGCGGCGGCGGCGCGTCCCGCGATCGCACCGAATACCAGTGTGTCGCTGCACCCGTTTCCCGCCACCCGGCTTGCGCCGTGCACGCCGCCCGCAGCTTCTCCCCCGACGTACAGGCCCGGCACGCCGGTCCAGCCGTTCTCGTCGATGTGGACGCCGCCCATGATGCTGTGCGCGGCCGGCGCGACCAGCGGCGCCTGCCGCGCAGGATCCACGCCTGCGGCACGCAGCCGGCTGCAGTGCGAGACGTAGCTCTCGAGTTGCTCGGTCGTAAGCCGCGTAGTATCGAACAACACGCCACCTTCGGGAAACGCGCGGCCCGCGTCGATTTCTTGCTGGATGTACAGGGCCATCCTCGCCTTCTCAATGCCGCGCTCGGCCAGCGGGGGTTGTAGTGCATCATGAAGCGCTCGCCATGGACATTGCGCAATTGGGCGCCGTCGCCCAGCATGGCGGTCGGCATTTCCATGCCGCGGCATGCTTCGGGCCAGATTGTCACTACCGGCTCGAACTGCACGAACTCCATGTCGATCAGGCGCGCGCCGGCGTCGAAGGCCAGGCCGAACGCATCGGCCCCGACATCGACGGGGTAGGTGCTGTCGGTATAGAGACGGCCTATGCCGCCCATGGCCATCACCACGGCGCGGGCCCGAACCGCGGTCAGTGTCCCGGAATGTGGCCTCCACAGCAGGGCGCCGACGACGTCCTCACCATCGCATAGCAAGTCGACCACTTTGTGGCCGCCAACTGCCTGGATGCCGTCCGCCCTCGCGCGCGTCATCATTGCTTCCAGAATCGCGCGGCCGGTGCCTGCGGGAATGTAGACCGAACGGGGATAGGTATTGCCGGAGAGATGGCGTTGCAGCGCCTTCGGCCTGGCGTCGGCGCAGGCTTGCGGGCTGTACGCGAACGGCACGCCCATCGCGGCGAGTTCCTCGTAGGCGGGGTTCGACTGGTCAGCCAGCGCGCGCACCAGGCGCCGGTCATTCAGGCCGTAGCCGCCGCGGATCATGTCGTCGAAGAAGATCTCCGGCGTATCGCGCGCGTCGGCATGCCCAAGCGGCGCATTGAATCCGATCACGTAAGGCGATGCCCCGTGGCCGCGATAAGCGATCATGACTTGCGCCCCCGCCCTGCGTGCCGCCAGTGCCGCACGATAGCCACTCATGCCGCCGCCAAGGACGAGCACATCCGTGTGCGTGTGTTCAAGCTTCAGCAGCATGGCCAATGCTCCATCGTTGTAGTTTCAAGGCGAGACGGCAAGAAGCGGCAAGGAACGGGAGTGCACATGAGCAGGGATGGAAGTTGAATGCAAGCATGGATTCCGTGGGATCGCCAGGCAAGCGCTCAAGCGATACGTAGTTGTCATCCCATGAGGAATTGGTATAACTTCGCGCCGGGGGCTGCTATCCGGCAGCCAAGCGCAACGACCCGAAACTCGAGATGCTGCGCCGCTGGCTGCTGCGAGAGGCTGAGGAAGCCGGACAGGCAGGCTGACAGCCGGCCTGTCCGGGACAGCCTCGTTCGCCGCGCCGGGCGAGTTCACTTGCGCAAGGCAGTTGCACCCCGTTTGGGGGATGCGCTGCCTGGTTCAGCCGATCAGAAGACTAGTCGACAAAGGCACGCAGATGGACGGCCGATCCCACCGTCTCGCCGCGCTGGTTGGTACAGGTGCATTCGTTGTAGATGCGCTTTTTCTCGAGATCCACCTGGATGATGGTGTACTTGGTCGTGATGGTGTCGCCGAACTTCACCGGAGCCGTGAACCGCACCCTGTCGTACCCGAGCGAGACAGTTCGCCCGATACGCATCCTGGAGGAAGCCGCCGACATGAAGCCGACCATCAACGCCCCGTGGGCGAGTCGCTCGCCGTACATCCCTTGCTTCATGTATTCCTCATCGACGTGGTTCGGCGAGAAATCGCCGGTCACTCCAGAGAACAGGTAGACGTCGCTCTCCGATACCGTCTTGGTGAAATACAAGGTCGTGCCGATTTCAACGTCTTCGAGTTTGCCGGACATCGACTGCACATACTCAATATTTTCCATCGCTTCATCTCCTCCTTCGAAAAACACGCGGCCCGCGCGGGATTCAGATCACCTTCGCTTCCCTTAGCGCGGCAATGCGTTCGCCGCTGAGGCCAAGCCATTCGCGCAACACTTCCTCGCTGTGCTCGCCGAGCAGCGGTGGCGCAGTCCAGTCCATTGCCACGTCGAATGCCGAGAACTTGGTGGCCGATCCCATTTGCGGCAGGGCGCCGTAGGCCTGGTGCTCGACGTGGCGCAGCATGCCGCGGTGCAGGACCTGCCGATGCCGAAAAACGGCTTCCATATCATTGACGGGGGCGCACGGCACTTTTGCCGCTTCGAGCGCGCCGATCAGGTCCATGGTCTTGTATTTGATGACCTCGCAGTCGAGGATAGGGTAGAGCGCCTCCCGGTTGGTGACACGGCCCGCAAGGTCGGTGAAGCGCGGGTCGTCGAGCAGGTCCTCGCGCCCCAGCACGCCGAGGAATGCCGCGAAGATATTCTGGTAGCCGGCGCCGATCACGGCCCACCCGTCCGCCGTCTCGAACGCCTTGTAGGGTGCTTGCTGTGCGTGCTCGGATCCCCATTTCCGCGGATTCGTCCCGGTGAGCAGATATTCCAGCGCGGCGTTCGCCAGGAACGCGACCTGCCCTTCGAGCAGGCTGGTCTCGACCTTTTGCCCCCGACCGGTGGTCGCGCGCTGCAGCAGTGCCGCCAGTACGGCCGACTGACAGTTCATCCCGGCGATCATGTCGAAGGCCGAGGTGCCAAGCTTGATCGGCTTGCCGTCGGGCTCGCCGGTGATGCTCATATAGCCACCGACGGCCTGGATGGTCAGGTCGAACGCGCCTTGTAGCATGTCCGGCCCGTCCGCACCTAGGCCGGAGATGGAAGCAAAGATCAGGCGCGGATTTTCGGCCGACAGGCGTTCGTAGCCCAAGCCCAGGCGCGGCATCACGTCGGGCCTGAAATTCTCCAGTACCACGTCCGCCTCCATGCAGAGTCGGTAGGCGATCTGCTTGCCTTCCGCGGTCTGCATGTCGAGCGTGAGCGAGCGCTTGTTTCGATTGGCTGCGAGGAAGGTGATGCCGATGCCATGGTGGAACGGCGGTCCCTGCGTACGCAACGGATCGCCGCTGCCAGGCAGCTCCACCTTAACCACCTCGGCGCCGAGGTCGGCCAGCAGCATAGCGCAATACGGTCCGGCGAAGACTCGGGTGAAATCGACAATCCTGATACCTGACAGCGGCTTGCTGCCCGCCTCTTGATCCATTTTGATTCCCTTAGTTGAAAGCAGGTTCGGACGCCGTCATGGCGAAGCCGGAGGGGGCGCCATGACGGATCGTTGTTGCGTTTGCGCGAGCCGCGCGCTCAGTCGAGCTTGACGTTGGCAGTCTTGGCGACTTTCGCCCACTTGGCGATTTCCGAGCCAAGGTAGGTCTGGAATTGCTCCGGTGTGCCGCCCATTGCCTCTGCGCCTACCGAAGACAGATGGTTCCTGAACTCCGCCGTGGCGAGGATCCGGTTGATCTCATCGTGCAGCTTGTCGATAATGGGCTTGGGTGTTTGCGCCGGCGCCATTACGCCGCCCCAAGAGACCGCCTCGAAGCCCGGCATGCCTGCCTCGGCAACGGTCGGGACATTGGGTAGGGCGTTGATGCGGTTGGCGGTGGTGACGGCCAGTGCCTTGAGCCGCCCGGATTGGATGTGAGGGGACGCGGCCAGCACGGTGGCGAACATCACGGCGACACGTCCGGCCATCACGTCTTGCAGGGCGGGAATATCGCCCTTGTAGCCGATTGTCTTGATATCGATACCCGCGTTCGTCTTGAACAATTCCATCGCTAGGTGGCCGGCGGTGCCGTTGCCGGAGGCGGCATAGGACAAGGCACCGGGTACCGCTTTCGCCTTGGCGATGAGGTCGCCGACCGAGTTGATGCCAACCGACGGACTCGCCACCATGACGAGGGGTACCAGGCTTGTCAGCGTGACCGGACTGAAATCCTTGACCGCATCGTAGGGCAGCTTGCTATAGACGCTGGGATTGATCGCGCTTGGCCCGATGTTGGTCATCAGGATCGTATAGCCGTCTGGCGCGGCCTTGCCGACCTGGCTCAGCGCGATGATGCCGTTGGCGCCGGCGCGATTCTCAACCACCACCGGTTGCTTGAAGGTTTCGCCCATGCGCTGGGCAATCAGCCGCGCAATGATGTCCGAGGCACCGCCGGGCGGGTAGGGGACGACGAAAGTGATGGCCTTGCTGGGGTAGGCCTCGGCGGACGCCTGCAGCGAGCTGATGGCGAGGCAGACTGCCGCAAGCAGTAACCTGATCGCACGTGACCTCGCTTGAATTTTGAACAACATACGCTCCTCCATTGTTTTCTCAGGGTGTGCTACCTTGACCATCCATCGAAGCTGCCGTAGCAGACCGGATCGTGTGCGAGGCCGGAATCCGCGGGTGAAAACCAGTGAAACATCCATTCCCCTAATGATGCTTCGGCCTCGCTTCAGAACGAAGATGTGTATGCAAAGTATGGTTTAGGGGAGCCGCCCTCACAAACGATATGAAATCGCGAGATCATGAGTAAATGTGCTGATAGCCGCTGCATCCAAGACCCGGCAATCCGTTAACTTCATGGTCGCGACCTGGCCCGATTGGGGGCGCTATCGCGGGCGTGGCCCGGCGCCGCCGAAAAGGGCGAGCTCGTGCGCGTGACTCTTGTGAAGGTTTATCCCGACGCGACACAATCGACGGCGTCCAAATACCGTGCACGATCGTGCGCCGAAGAGCCTGGCTGCCCACCGAGGGGAAGTGAACGGGAGGTCCGACAGGAGCCATTGTGGACCCTTGAATGGGCTAGATCTGGCGCTGCTGTGATGGTATCCCTGACGCGCTGTACCGGCAGCGATTTGGTACGCGGGCCGCCGGCTACCAGAGCCCGATGAAGGAGGAGGCTGGCCGATTAAATGACTACGCCCGGGACCCGCAGACCGTTGGTGCAATGAGTATAGGTCGCATGGGGCTCTCGACAAGCCCCGTTCCGCCGCGAACCAAAGCCGCAAGGTAAGCCGGGCTCCGTCCGAGTGGATGAGCGAGCGGCAAAATGTAGTTGGCAGTCGTCTCGACCAGGCCGCCGATGTCTATCTAGACTCGAGAAGCACGACAGCATCGGCGGGAAGGGTTCGACCGGCTAGCGTAGCCGAGTCTCGATCGATCGATGGCGCCGAGGCCTGCAAGCGCGTTGTCGGTTTCGCTCAGGCCGAGCGTTGGCTGCAAGACCTTCCGAGCTCTTGACGTGATGTGGCGGGGATGCGCTAGACATCCCCGCTGAGTTGTTAGGATCGCATGGCGCCCGCCGTCGCCGCACCAAGCGACAAATCCTCTCGGCGCGCAGCGGGTAGCGCGCCGAGTGCCAGGATCGGCATCGAAAGCGCCATTGGCTCGGCCAACGTGCCCGGCGCTTCACTGGATTGGCGGCACAATGCCAAGCTTTTCGGCCAGCATCCGCTCATACATGCCGAAGTGCGTGTCCACCTCCGTTTGACTGACCACCTCGACCTCCACGTTGACTTGGTCGGGCGCCAGTCCGAACATCGTGGCCAGTGCCAACTCTAGGTGGGGCGCCGCTTCTCGGTCTTTCGCGAAGGTCGTGCCGACACTGATCGTATAGGTCTTCTCGCCTTCTGCCGTGACCTCCACCAAGCGGGCCCGCGCACTCAAGTTATTCTCGATCGCAATTTTGGCCAGCTCCGCCATGCTCCGCGTTCTGTCGGTAGGGAAACCGCGGGCACACCTAAGTCGCACCCGATGTTTGCCCAGCGTTAGCCCTTCAGAATCGAATTCCGTTGAAGTCTCCATCCGGATCGTCTCACTTAACTTCGATCTTCCTGACCGCAGGCTGCGATGAGCCAGTCTTGGGTAGGCGTAGTGTCAATAGTCCTCTTTCGAATTTCGCATCAACGTGATCCACGTCGACACCATCCGGCAGAGGAATACTGCGCATGAATGCGCCGTACGCTCGCTCCAGACGGTAGCAGCCGTTCTCTTCGCTCCGAATGTCCTGCTTCTTATCACCCCGCAAGAGCAGGGCGCCATCTTCGATGGTGGTCTGCAGGTCTTCGCGGTCCATACCGGGCAGCTCAGCCGTGATCCTCAGGGCCTCGCCATCGTCGACCACATCGATCCGAGGTTGAAAGCGAGACGAACTGAAGTCGCCGAACCATCGATCCAAACCACCGAAGCCCGCGCCCGGTTCGTGCAGGAATTCTCCCATCGCTCGCCAGGGATCGCTAGAAAACAGCCGCGAAACGTCAGGCCAGTCGGGCGTGCCGTGCCTCGGCGCGGGGACGTTTGACGCATTCCCCTGTCGTCTTCCGTAGGAACTTGAAGGGGTTCCATTTGCCCAGTTCCGTTTTCATCTTACCCTCCTGCCAAATGCTCATTTGATGGGTACGAATGACTGTCGGCAACGACCGGTCGCGCCCGGCCATCGGCGACGCCGCAAGGCCCAGCCATGGTGGTGGGGCCGCCGATATGGTCATCCGCGTCTTCTTGGGGGCGACGGTGGCGCCCACCCGGACGCCACCTTTTCCAGTGCCGCGGATGGCCCTCCAGCATTCACCCGGCGGTAACCGCAATGCGACGTGGCCGCGCTTCGTCACGGCGTGGGATCGTCAGCTTCAGCACGCCATCCTGCAGGTGCGCGTCAATCTTCGACGTATCGAACTCGGGACTCAGAGAAAACGCGCGTGCGAAGTGCGGCTCGCGAATTTCCGCATGTTGCACCCGCAGGCCAGACGGTGTCGGCACCACGGCTTCCGCCTCGATATGGAGGTTGCCATCGTGGACATTCACATTGAGCTTGTCCTTGGTGACGCCCGGCAGGTCGGCCCAGACGGTGACACCATTGCTGTCCTCGAAGATGTCAACTGCGGGAAGCAGCGTGACTCTGGGCGTTGGCCTGTCTTCCTGGCGTTTTGCAACCGCGCTCTGGTCGCGTTCAACGACTTGGGTAGTGTCGCTCATGGCTTTCTCCTCACATTACTGGACGGTGATCGCCCGAGGCCTCGAGGATTCGCGCTTGCCAATGCTGATCGACAGGCAGCCGTTGGCGTAGCGCGCCTGCACCTTGTCGGGATCAGCGTTCTGCGGCAGTTCGACGACGCGCCGGAACGTGCCGACGAAGCGCTCCTGTGCGTACGGCCGTGCCTCGGGGTCATCCTCCGACTGCGCCGCTTCGCGCTCGCCGCTGATCGTCAGCAACCCCTTGTCGATCGAGACCTCAAGCTTGTCTTGCTTGATGCCCGGGGCAAACGCGACGACTTCGATCGAGTCGTCCGTCGTGCCAATGTTGACGGCTGGGAATGCCCCGAAGCGGCCGGAGCGGATGCTGGACGGGAACCCGCCGAACAAGCTCACCATCTGCCGTTGCAGGCGGTCGAACTCGCTGAACAGATCGGTTCCGAAAAAGAGATCACTCATGGTCGTATCCTCCTGATGCAGCAAGGAGGCGAACGGGCAACGCGCTCCCACCCGCCTGCCAAGCCGCTGGCAAACAAACAGAAACACGCAGCGCGCAACAACGCGACTGCCTGAGCAAAATTAAAATAGGCAATCTGTTGCCGGTTTTCAAGAGGCAAGCGTTCAAGTTTTTTCCCTTGAAGGCAAGCCGGCTATCCCTATCTTTCGTATGTGAACATCTCGCACACGTGGGCGGCCGCCATTCGGCTTGCGGGCTAGCACCGTGGCCAGTTGTGGACGAAAAGACCCTTTGGCCCTCACAGGGAAGCAACGATGATGAGGCAGAATTCGCGCCAACTCCTAGAGGCAACGGCGGGCAGCGGCGGGCAGCGGCGTTCATAGTCAGTGGCCGGCTGCCGGGTGACTACGCCAGAGGGCGACCAAGCTTGACCAGAGCTACGTCCAGGCCGGGCCTGGCGATAGAGTGAGTACCAAGGTCATTGACGTGATGGTCGAGTTCGCGCGGGCGTTGGACCTGACGGTAATAGCCGAGGGCGTGGAAACCGAGGACCAGCGGGCTAGGCTTATTTCCAGGGAGTACGCCTTGCGCAGGGCTACCTCTTCGGCCGGCCGATGGCGCTTTCGTCCTTGCGCCGCTGGCTAGGCGAGCGTGTGCACGGCGTGCCGGTATCAAGAGCCGGATATGGAACTTTAAATGACTTTGGGGATTCCGCACCCTAATATGTTAAGGAAGCCTTAAGCCCAGCCCGGAGAGGCTCATGCCCCCGGCTTCCCTCTCAATTCGCTTCGTCGATGTCTATCTATCAGGAAGGGTGAACCATGAGGAATGAAAGTGGCAGCCTGCGCAAGGATCTCGATGCATTTCGGCTGCAGTGGCGCGTTCTGAACTTCTATGAGCGCTTCGAGCAGATCGTTGCCCACGTCCTGAGCGCAGTGGTTTCCGTGATCATTGTCGTATCGCTTTGGCAACTGATACGCGCGGTCGCCATGTTGCTTATGTCGGGCGCACTGAACCCGCTGGATCATGGGACGTTTCAATCGGTGTTCGGCATGGTCATGACACTGCTGATCGCAATGGAGTTCAAGCATTCAATCACCAGGGTTATGGTGCGGCGCGACCACATTGTCCAGGTCAAGACCGTCATCCTCATTGCCCTGTTGGCGATAGCGCGCAAATTCATCATTCTCGACCCGGCCACGGCGCCCGCGCATATCGCTGCTCTTGCGGCTGCATTGGTTGCGCTCGGCATCGTCTACTGGCTGATGCGCCAGCGCGACGACCCGGTTGATGCCGCGCTAGCTGAGCAAGGCAAACCTGCGTTTATGAAGGCGGCGCATCACCGAGGCATGGAACGGGACGGCAACCATCAGGATGCGAATGCCTGAGCGACTCGTGGCCTTCTCGAAAGCGGACATCCGCGTCATGGTTCTGGTCAGCCTTCGCCAGCGATCCGCGAACGGCTTAAAGGGCCGATGGGATAGGGGTAGGAAACGGCGAGCGCCGTCCCCTCCCTCCGAATCCGGTGTGCGGTTTTCCCGCGACAAATGTGATCGATCACACTTGTCGCGATATGTGGTGTTGGCTCAAATGTGGTCTTGCGGGGACAGTACGAGGTTCGTCAGCGGTGTATGCCTATTGAAGGCCACATAAATTGGCGCCGGAGTAGTGTCGGAGATCCGAAGGTTAACTCGGAGATCCGATCATGTTCAGTACGTTGTTTCATTACCCTCGTGTACTGGCTCGTCATCGCAATGGTCCATCGGCCGATGATCGAGAACGCTATCTGGACCACTGCGCACAGGGCGGTGCAGCCCATTCAACGCTGTTGAGCCTTGCACCTGAGCTCCTGGCAATTTCCCAGCGTATCGCGCTCGACAACGGACGATTGATTCCGTCTGCGGAGGTCGAGATAGCAGCCGATCGCTGGGTTCGTTACCAGCGACGGCATCAGCGAATCCTGACGGGAAGGTTCTCGCGGGAACGGTTTATTCAGACCGCTACGGCCTGGCTTCGCTTCCTGGGACGACTGCAGGAGCAGCAACCTGAAACGCCGCCATTCGTCGATCTTGTTCAACGGTTCGACAGCTACTTGCGCGAGGAGCGCGGCCTGTCGTCACACACGATTCACAATCGATGCTGGCACGTTCAGGCGTTTTTGTCCTGGCTCAGCGAGCAAGGAAGCAGCATCGGCGAGATGCGACTCGAACAGGTCGACGCCTTCTTTGCACTGAGACGAATGCAAGGCTGGTCCCGGGTATCGATGGCCAGCCTTGCTGGCGCGGTGCGAAGTTTCCTCCGCTACGCCGGTGAGCAAACCTGGTGTTCGAAGAGACTCGCCGCCGGTATCGAAGGACCGCGTCTGTTCAGCCACGAGACGCTTCCAGCCGGGCCGAAGTGGGAAGACGTGCAGCGACTCATTCGCAGCACCGATACGGACAGTCCCCATGATATCCGGGACCGCGCCATTCTGTTGCTCCTCGCGGTCTACGGGCTGAGAAGGGGTGAAGTCGTGGCCCTGACACTGGACGACGTGGACTGGGAACATGACATCCTTCACATCAGCCGTCCAAAGCAGCGGAGCAAACAGGACTACCCGCTTGCAGCCGAGGTAGGTGAAGCAATTCTGCGGTATCTGAAACAGGTGCGACCTCATATTGGCTCGCGCTCTTTGTTTCTCACCATACGAGCCCCGTTTTGTCCACTCGCGCCTACGAGTCTGCACTACCTGGTCAACCGACGATTGCGGGTTCTGAATATCAGTTGCCGTCGTGGTGGACCGCATTCACTTCGACACGCGTGCGCGACCCATCTCGTGGCTGAGGGACTCTCACTCAAGGAAATCGGTGACCACCTGGGTCATCGCAGCGCCTATGCGACGCGCACCTATGCCAAGGTCGATCTGGCTGGCCTGAGGCAGGTTGCTGACTTTGCCCTAGGAGACTTGCTATGAAACTGCCTGAAGCGGTTGTCGCGTACGTGGCCTACAAACAGTCACTGGGGATGCGCTTTGCCACTGAGGCGCGTACCTTGAAGTCCTTTTATCGAACGCTCGGCGACATCGATATGCGCGAGATCGACGCCGATCGTGTCTATGCGTTCCTTGCCGGCAAGGGTCCCATCACGGCTTTCTGGCATCGCAAGCTCAGCGCGCTGCGCGGCTTCTACCGCTTTGCCATTGCTCGCGGCTACACCGCCAGTTCACCATTACCCTTAACGGTACCCAAGGAACCCCGAACCTTCGTGCCGTACATCTATTCGCGAGAAGAGATGAAGCGTCTACTGGCGGCGACGGCGGATCGTGAGCGCTGCAATCTGTCATCGCTAACCTGCCGGACGCTCCTGCTACTGCTCTATGGTACTGGGCTTCGCATCGGCGAGGCTGTCAGTCTGAATCTGGCGGATGTGGATCTGGACTCTGGAATCCTTTGCATCCGTGAAAGCAAGTTCTACAACTATGCCGCGTAGTTAACTATGTTCGATTTGGACATGGCGAGCTGCAATTCAAGGACAATGAACGAAACCTGATCGGCATAGTCTGATTGATATTAGACCCTCTTTTACAAGAGGCGCAGGTCATGGAGAAGTTGTACCCCAAAACGCGGTCGCACCCACTCGATACACCCGAGGGCCCCCTTGCTGAACGACTCGGTGCATTTGAAGGTCTGCTGAATGATCAAGGCTACGCGCAAGAGTCTATTCGCAGGCACTTGCTTCTCGTTGCCGATTTCAGCGTGTGGCTCAAGTGCAAGAAAATGTCGATTGAGGAAGTGACTCATGAAACCGCGCAGCGTTATCTGCGCTACCGGGCACACCACCGCTGTCATCGGAACGGCGCAAAATATGCGCTAAGACGCTTTATACAATTGCTGCAAGAAAATGGAATCGTTGCAAAGGACGCGCCCGTTGCGCAGACACCAGTTGAAAAATTGGTAAACGAATACTCTTTGTATCTGCACCAGGAACGAGGCTTGGCAGCCACGACGATCAGGAAATATCGGTGGTGTGCGCATTTGTTTTTAACAAAGCAATTCGGTGATGGGGCGACGCGGCTCTCGGATCTCCGTGCTCGCGAGATCATCGACTTTGTTCAGCATGAGGCCACTCAAAGTCCTGCGCGAGCGCAATCGATCGCAAAGGTCTTGCGCTCGTTTTTGCAGTATGCGCGTTATCGTGGATTGATCAAGCTTGACCTCGCCGCAGCGATCCCCAGGGTCGCCCACTGGTTAATGGCGTTAATCCCCAAAGCGATTTCCCCTGAGTATGCTAGGCGAGCGTTGGCCAGTTGCGACCGCCGTCGCCCCGTCGGCCGCCGGGATTATGCGATTCTGCTCCTCCTTGCCCGGCTGGGATTGCGGAGTGGCGAGGTGGTTTCCTTGACGTTGGATGACATCGATTGGGAAACGGGCACGTTGAACATTCACGGAAAAGGCGGTCAGGATTCGCCGTTGCCATTACTCGCGCCGGTGGGTGAAGCGATCGCCGACTACCTGAAAAACGGTCGCTCGGATTCTGAGAGTCGAAGTGTCTTCCTGCGTATAAACGCGCCGATTCGTGGGTTCAAGACGGAAAAAGCGGTATGCAATGTAGTCAGATACGCTCTGGAGCGGGCTGGTATCGATTCGTCGAGAAAAGGAGCCCATCAATTCCGGCATGCGTTAGCGACGCAGATGCTGCGTCAAGGATCCTCGCTGGCCGAGATTAGCGAAGTCTTGCGCCACAAAAGTCCCGACTCGACGAGAATATACGCGAAGGTCGACCTGGATTCACTGCGGACCTTGGCGCCGCCATGGCCGAGCACCCGATCATGAGTACGCTACGCAAATCAATGGAAGAATACCTGACGATGCGTCGTCGTCTGGGATTCAAACTCCATGAAGCAGGCCAACGTCTGGAAGACTTCGTCTGCTTTATGGAACGACGTCGGGCCTCTCACATCAGCGCGTCACTGGCGTTGACCTGGGCACTAAAGTCCCCGTCGGTTCAACCGGTGATCTGGGCTCAGCGATTAGGTGTGGTGCGTGGCTTTGCACGCTATCTGAGTGCCTTCGATCCGCATACAGAGATTCCACGGGCCGAATTGTTGCCGCACCGGTATCATCGGCGCGCTCCCTACCTTTACACCGATGAGGAAACCCAGAAGATATTGGCTGCCGCGCTGGCTCTTCCTCCGGCATCGGGACTGCGGCGGTGGACATATTTTACGCTGATAGGTCTGCTAAGCGTCACGGGGTTGCGCCCCGGTGAAGCGGTCAATTTGGAACTCGAAGACGTTGACTTGAAAGAAGGCGTACTGACGGTGCGGGGAAGTAAATTTGGAAAGTCGAGGTGGGTTCCTATTCATTCCTCCACTCGAGATGCACTTGCAGACTATCTTCGACGTCGCGGGCGATGTCTTGCGGGGCGCCCGGAAACCCATGTGTTCATCACTTCGCAAGGCAAGCCTCTCAGTGGAGACATGGTTTCTCATACATTTACGGCGCTCACACGGGAAATCGGTCTTCGCGATTCGTCAGCAAAGCGCGCTCCCCGCCTGATCGACTATCGTCATTTATTTGCGGTCACGACGCTGGCGAGATTAGACCGATCGGGTAAAGACCCGGTGCGTTGGTTACCGGTGCTGTCGACGTTCCTCGGGCACCAGTGGGCGAGAGATACGTACTGGTATGTCGAGCAGCACCCAGAGCTCATGAAGCAGGCGATGAAGCGCCTGGAGCGTCGCTGGAAGGATGTGTCATGAAATCTACCGTCGGTTTCCCAGCATTAGTGCAGCGGTTCTTTACGGAACGTCTCATGCAACAGCGGCAGGCCAGTCCGCACACCATCAGTTCCTATCGGGACACGTTCAGGCTGCTGCTTCGCTTTGCCTACAAGCGTCTGCGCAAACCGCCGGATCATCTGGCATTTGAGGACATCAATGCGCCGCTCGTGACAGCATTTCTGAATGATCTGGAGAAGACCCGGGCTATCAGTGTCCGCACCCGGAATCTGCGCCTGACGGCGATTCGCTCGTTCTTCCGTTACGCGGCCTTCGAGGCGCCCGCGTATTCCGCGCAGATCCAGCGCGTGCTGTCGATGCCCGGCAAACGCTACGATCGCAGGCTCATTCACTTTCTGACGCGGCCGGAAGTCAAGGCGCTGCTCGGTGCACCAGATAAGCGCACCTGGTGTGGTCGTCGCGATCATGCTTTACTCCGACTGGGTGTGGAGACGGGACTTCGTGTGTCGGAAATGACCGGCCTCACACGCGAGGACGTGACCCTCGGCACAGGCGCGCACATTGATGTTGTAGGTAAAGGTCGAAAACAGCGCGTTACCCCTTTTAGCAAGCAGACCGCCGCTATTCTAAAAGCTTGGATGAAAGAGCCTCGCACACCCAACAGTGACGCGCTGTTTCCGAGTGTTCGAGGTGGACATCTCAGTTCGGACGCGGTACAACGTCTCCTGAAAAAGTACGCTACCAAGGCTGCCAGGGGATGTCCTTCGCTGCGAAAGAAACGAGTGACGCCGCACGTGCTGAGGCACACGGCAGCCATGGAATTATTGCAAGCTGGCGTGGATCCATTCAACATCGCCCTGTGGATGGGCCATGAATCGCTCCAGACAACCCAGATGTACCTGGATGCCAGTCTGGAGCTGAAGGAACAAATTCTCGCTAATGTCGAACCACATGATGGCAAGCCCGTACGATACCGGCCTGACAGTAAGCTCGCGACGTTTCTCAAGGGTCTTTAGCCATTAAAACTATGCCGATCCGGCGACCTGAGACTGACCTCCTGCTGGGCTCTTTACAAGCATCATCGGGATCCGATCCCAGCTTGATCGGCATTGCCGTGAATTCGGCATAGTTGTGGCTACGCCGCTAGCGGCGTAGCCACAAGACACGGCTGGTGCCGACCGGACCAGATCTAACGTCGGTGCTGGTTCAGTATGCCGCCGAACGCAACAAATGGCCGCCGCTCAACCGCGACGCTGCCTTCCTGTTGACGGAACGCGGACATCGCCTGTCCAGAGCCGGCGCCGAGTATGCCTTCAAACAATTGCGTGAACGCGCACAGGTACGTCGTGACGATAGTGCACGGTATCAGCCACGACTTCATGACATTCGGCACACCTATACGGTTACCCGGTTGGTCTCCTGGTATCGCGAAGGCGCCGATGTACAACGCTTGCTGCCTCAGTTGGCAACCTATCTTGGTCACGTGCATATTGCCGCCACCCAACACTACCTGACCATGACGCCAGAGCTGCTGCAACAGGCGAGCTTACGATTCGAGCGCTACGCCCGGGGAGGTGACGATCATGCGTGACACAATGCTACTTGGCCCATGGGTCCGGCGTTTCCTGCTCGAGTACCTGATTGGCGAGCGGAACCTCGCTCGCAACACCCAGCAGAGCTACCGCGACACGCTGTGCCAACTGATCCCTTTCGTTTCAGGTCAAACCCACAAACCGGTCGACCGGCTGGCAATGACAGATGTGTCGGCCGAGATCGTCCGGGACTTCCTCTCAGACATCGAAGTCTGTCGCGGATGCAGCGTTGCGACGCGGAATCAGCGTCTGGCTGCTATCCATGCTTTGGCTCGATTCGTTGGCGAGCACAGCCCGGAACATATCCAATGGTGCACCCAGTTGCGCTGCATCCCCTACAAGAAGACTACAAGAGCGGTGGTGCCCTATCTCGACAAAGCTGAAATGGATGCGCTCCTTGCTTGTCCAGATCGACGTACATCTCAAGGTCGCCGTGACTACGCCCTGTTGCTGTTTCTCTACAATGCCGGTGCGCGGGCGGACGAGGCGGCCCACCTGACCATCGGCAACGCCGATGCGATCTCCAGCAGCGTGAGCGTTCTCGGCAAGGGACGCAAATGGCGCCAGTGTCCGCTATGGCCCGACACCGTGCAAGAGTTGTGCAACCTCGCTGGCCAACGACCACCGCAGGAACGGGTATTCCTCAATCGCTGTGGGCAACCCCTGACGCGCTTCGGTATTCACGCGGTCGTAGAGCGTTACGCTGTCAAGGCGCGAGCCAATATGCCCTCGCTCGCATCCAAGCGCGTCAGCCCGCACAGCATTAGACATTCAACTGCGACCCACCTGCTTCGATCCGGCGTCGATATCAATACCGTACGGGCGTGGCTTGGTCATGTCTCCATCGATACGACCAACGTTTACGCCGAAATTGATTTGGAGACGAAGGCTAACGCCCTGGCGCGGCTGACTATCCCTAGCGATCGAAAGGCGAATAGGCGGTGGGCCAAAGATCCCGCGCTGATGGCGTTTCTCCGGTCCTTGTAGCAGGCTTTTTATGTGGCGTTCGGCCGGCCGGATCCTGTCAGGATCGCGGCTCGGGCGCCGCAAGACCACATTTGAGCCAACACCACATATCGCGAAGGGCTCTCCAGTCAGTTGTTTGCACATCGGGATTGGCGCGCCCTCGAACATCGCAACTGGGCAAAACAGCGCCTGGACGCAGCGGCGCCGTCGAGGCCCATGCCAGCGCACGAAGGGATGCCTGACCGTCCAGTCCTGCGACAGTCCTGAACGGCCGGGTTTCCCTAACTGCGCAGTCACCCTCACTTTTCCCCAAGGCGGCCGGCGGTCTCCGGAACGATCGCCGCACCGGCCAGGTAAATGGCAGTGACCACCGCGACGAAGATCCCCAGCACTTTTGGCAGGTCGGCGGGGTGCTCGCGCACAGCGACGCAAACGTCGGCATCATGCCGCCGATGGCAAAGCCGATATTCCATGACAGGCCAGTCCCCGTGGCACGGATGCTGGTGGGGAACCGTTCGTTCAGGAAAATGAGGATCGGAGCAAAACCCATGCTGCCCAGCATCGCCAGCGCCACGGCATACATGCCAAGCGTGGTGACATCCGGTACCGCGGGCATCCATTGGTAGATCAACGGCAGCAGCACCACGTTCAAGGCGCCGATCAGCAGGAAGGATCGCTTGCGACCAATCAGCGTGCTGAGGTGACCGGCAAATATCGATGCCACGATAACGCCGACACTGCTGGCCATCAGGATGGCCGCGGATGCGCCCGCCGGAGCCTTTACCACGACCTTGAGGAAGGTCGGCAGATAGCCTGAGGTCAGGTAGTAGGCGCTGCCACCGCCGATCGTGAGCAGGATGTTGACAACAAGGACGCCGCGGTACTTGCTGGAGAACAGGACACGCAACGGGTTCTCAACCGGAGCGGCATGTCCCTTGGCCGCCTGCAACTGCTTCCACAGCGGCGACTCCTCCAGCGAATTGAAGATGAATAGGCCGAGCACCGAGCTGATGATGCCGGAGAAGAACATGCAGCGCCAACCCCAGGTGTCGAACGCATCCCCGGGAAACAGCGCAGTCATTGCCATGTAGGTGATGGAAGCCAGCAGTGCCCCGATACCCGCGCCACCGCCGCCAACCAGCCCCGAGACGGCGCCGCGCCAGGACGGCGGCACCGATTCAGTGCCGATGGTGTGGGTGGATGCCACCACGCCGCCGACAAAGATCCCCTGCACCAGCCGCAGCAGGATGAACAAGGCTGGCGCAAGCAGGCCCACCTGTCCCACCGTGGGCAGCAGCCCGAACGCCGCCGTGGACAAGCCAACGCCGGTAACCGCAACCACCATCGCGCCCTTGCGGCCGTGGCGGTCGGCATAGGAGCCGAAAATCGCCGAGCCGAGCGGCCGCATCAGCAGCGTCACGGCAAACGACGCATACACCGCAGCCAGCGACAGCATCGCGTGCTCCGACGGGAAAAACAGCCTGCCGATCACCGGCGCCACGAACAGCAGGATGAACAGGTCGAACAGGTCCAGCGCCCATCCCATGCAGGACGCCGTCACGGCACCAAACACCTGGCGATTGCTCGCCGCTGGCAGCGCCTCGCTGATCGTCTCTGTACTCTTCTTTGCTACGGCTTCCATTGTTGTCTCCTTTGATTTGGATCTCTGCTTGGATCATTACGGCAGCGATGGCGCCCGGGCGGTGCCTTGCCGGCAGGCGAGCGCTCCCCGCGATGCTTGCGCCGTGGCAGCGGGCATCGTTATCCGGTCAGTTCGTCCGGGATGCGGGCGGCCTTGCCGGCGCGCCCGCGATTTCCATCAGTTGCCGCGGAACGCCGGCTTGCGCTTGCCGTGGAAGGCTTCCACGCCTTCGCGGAAATCGTCCGAGCTGCGCAGGCGGCTATAGCAATGCCCTTCCAGCTCGATGGCGATCGACAGCGGCGCGTCCTCGGTGTCGTTGAGCAGCTTCTTGGCGGTGCGCTGCGCCAGCGGCGAGAAGCCGCGCAGTTCGTCGACCAGCGCATCGGTGGCGGCTTCCAGCTCGGCGTCGGCCACGCATTCCACCGCGATGCCCCACTCGTAGGCTTCTTTGCCCGAGATACGGCGCGAGCGCATCACGATGTCCTTGGTGCGGCCGATGCCTACCATCTTCTGCAGGCGCGCCGAGCCGCCCGAGCCAGGGATTTGCCCGAGCTTCTGCTCCGGCAGCGCGTACTGCGTGGTCTCGGTGGCGATGCGGAAGTCGCAGGCCAGCGACAGCTCAAAGCCCACGCCGAAGCAATAGCCGCGGTTGGCGGCAATCACCGGCTTGCTGCAGCGCGCCGGCGCCGCCACGTTCCAGGCCAACTGCGAGACGTGCTCGGGCGAGGCCTCCAGGAAGCCCTTGATATCGCCGCCGCTGGAGAAATGCTCGCCCTGCGAGCGCAGCACGATCACGCGCACGCGCTCGTCGGCATCCAGTGCTTCGATGACGGCGCGCAGCTGGTCGCGCGCCGCCATGGCGATCACGTTGTACGGCGGACGGTGCAGGATGATGTCCGCGCGCTCGCGCGCGGCATTGATCTCCACGGAGAAGCCGTCGAGCTGTTGCAGGCGTTGCTGGTCGGGATGGATCAGTTCGGTTCCCTGGGTCATGTCTTACTCCTTGATCGTGTCGACAGGCGTGGCGTCCGCTGCCTGGTTGGGGTTGGGGTTGGGGTTGAGATTGAGGTCAGGGTTGCCGGAATGCGAGGCTGGCTCGTACTCGCCGGCGGAGAGCTTGCGGCGCAGGATCTTGCCGACCGGCGACCTGGGGATCTCCTCCACGAAGACGTAATCGCGCGGGCGCTTGAAGTTCACCAGGTCCGAGCCGCGGCAGTAGGTATCCAGTGCCTGCGCATCGACGTTGCCGCGCGACTTGACGAAGGCCACCACCTTCTGGCCCCAGCGCGGGTCCGGCACGCCGGCCACCGCCACTTCGTCCACCGCCGGATGCAGCGACAGCACCGACTCGATATCGACCGGCGAGATGTTCTCGCCGCCGCTGATGATCATGTCGTCGACCCGGCCGCTGACGAAGAGGTCGCCCTCGGCGTCGAAGTAGCCGGTGTCGCCGGTGAAGTACCAGCCGTCGCGCAGCGACTTGGCGTTGGCGTCGTCGCGGTTCCAGTAGCCTTCGAAGGCCTCATCGCCGCGCAGGTCGGCGATGATCTGGCCTTCCTCACCGGTGGCCGCCAGATCGTCGGGCGAGCGGGCGTCCAGGCGCACCACGCGCAGGCGCGTGTTGATGCCGGCGCGCCCCGCGCTGCCGGGCTTGCGGGTGGCGCGCTGGTCGATGCTGAAGGTGTACACCTCCGATGAGCCGTAGTGGTTCACGAACAGCTCCGGCTCGAAGGCCAGCGCAAGGCGGCGCAGCAGGCCGTCGCTCATCGCCGCGCCGGCAAAGCCGAGCTTGGTCGCGGTGCGGATCGCCGAGGGATCGAATCCTGGATCGGCCAGCAGGTCGTGGTACAGCGTCGGCACCAGGTACAGGCAGGTGATCCGGTGGGTGGCGATCTCCTGGAGCGCCTGCCCGGCGTTCCAGCGCCGCACGCAGACGAACAGGCCGTCCACCAGCGCCATCGCCAGCAGCGAGCGCACGCCCATGGTGTGGTAAAGCGGCATCACGCCAAGGGTGCGCTCGCCATGGCGATACAGGTTCTGGGCCACGTGGGCGAGCGCGGCGGCGCGCTCCTGCCGGTGCCGGCGCGGCACGCCCTTGGGCTTGCCGGTGGTGCCCGAGGTGTAGAGCATCAGCGAGACAGCGCTCGCTTCGGCCACCGGGGCGTCATGCAACGCAACGCTGTCCAGCAGCGAGGCGAACGACATCGAGCCGCCCGCCGCGCAGTCCAGCGCAATGCAGGGCACGGCCTGCGCCGCCGGGCTGGCCAGCACGGCATCGGAGCTGACAGGCTCGAACACCAGCGCCTTGACGGCGGCATCCTGCACGCAATAATCAAGCTCCTCAGGCTTGGCGCGCCAGTTCAGGGGCACCATCACGATGCCGGCGAACTGGCAGGCCCAGTGCAGCGTGGCCATTTCCCAGCGGTTTTGCAATACGGCCAGCAGGCGGTCGCCCGGTTCCAGGCCAATCTCGCGCAGGCCGGACGCGACGCAACGGATACGCTCGTACCACTGCGCATAGGTGAGCATCAGGTCGCCATCGACGATGGCGGGCGCATGCGGACTGCGCTCCACGCTCTGCAGGAAGGTGCGGCCGAGATCAAGCATCGCAGGCCTCCTCGGTAACTACGCCGGCAGCAGCAGGGCGAGCCCGTGCACGGATCGCGGCTACGTCGAGCACGGCGGCCACGATGGGGGTGTAGCCCGTACAGCGGCACAGGTGGCCGGACAGCATGTCGCGCACCTGCGCTTCGCTGGGTTCCGGCACGCGCTCCAGGTAGTCCGCGCACGACATCAGAATGCCGGCCGTGCAGAATCCGCACTGCAGCGCGTGGTGGCGGCGGAAGGCCTCCTGCAGGTCGCTTAGCCCATCGGCCGGCGCCAGGCCTTCGACGGTATCGATGGTGCGGTCCTCGGCCTGCACGGCCAGCATCAGGCACGAGCGCGCGGCTACGCCGTCGACCCGCACCGTGCAGGCGCCGCAGACGCCGTGCTCGCAGCCAACGTGGGTGCCGGTGGCGCCGAGCTCGTGGCGCAGGAAATCCGACAGCAGCTCGCGCGGCTCGCAATGGCCGCTGCGTTCGCGGCCGTTCAGGGTCAGGGTGATGCGGCGCCGCTCCTGGCGCTGCATCATCTCGGCGGGCTTGCCGGATTCGGCGCCCTTGGTGGTCTTGCTCATTTTGCCTCCTCGATCACACGCATGCCCAGTTGCCGCACCAGGTGCCGGCGGTACTGCGCGCTGATATGGGCGTCGTCCTGCGCGCCCAGTTTCCAACTGAAATCGTTGATGGCCTCCTCCAGGTCCTTGCCCTGCAGGCGCGGCCAGGTTTCCAGCACCGGCCGGTCCGCCACGCCGCCAACCGCCAGCGCGATGGCGTCATCGGTCACGGTGGCCGCGCAGGCCACCAGCGCAAAATCGCCGTGGCGCGCGGAGAATTCGGCAAAGCCGTAGCGCGCCCCGGGGCGCCGCAGCGGAAAGCGCACCGCCTCCACCAACTCGTCGGGCTCGCGTGCCGTCATCAACATGCCCTGGAGGAAGCTGGCCGCCGGCAATACGCGGCGGCGCCGCGCGGCGCGCAGCACCACCTCGCCGCCCAGCGCGGTCAGCACCAGGGGCAATTCGGCGCTCGGATCGGCATGAGCCACCGAGCCGCACACGGTGCCACGGTTGCGAATCTGGAAATGCGAAATATGCGGAAAGGCCATGGCCAGCAGCGGCACCTCGTCGGCCAGCGTGGCGCGCCATTCGACGCTGCCCTGCGTGGCCGCGGCACCCACCACCAGGTGAGCGTCTTCCACCCGCACCGTGTTCAGCTCGGCGGTGCGCGAGATATCGATCAGCAGTTGCGGCTGCGCCAGGCGCATGTTGAGCACCGCCATCAGCGACTGGCCGCCGGCCAGCACGCGCGCGCCCTCGCCGCCACGGGCCAGCGCGTCGAGCGCGTGCTGCGTGGTTTCGGCGCGCAGATAATCGAAGGCGGATGGTTTCATCGACGGACTCCCAAACGGGCCAGCAGGCGGGCAAGCCAGCCTTGCGGCCGTACCGGCTTGCCGGCGGCCTGGCGGCCGAGCGATTCGAACAACTGGCGCAGCACCACCTTGGCGGCGCCTTCCAGCATGCGTCCGCCCACGGCGGCGACCTTGCCGGATACCTCGGCCTCGTAGTCGTAACTCAGGCGCGTGCCGCTGCCATGCGGGACCAGCTCCACCAGGCCGGCGCCGCGCGCGCTGCCCAGCGAGGACATGCCGGCGCCCGCCAGCCGCAGCCGGCGCGGGGGATCGAGGTCCGACAGGGCGATCTCCGCCTCGAAGCGCGCCTTGATCATCCCGACCCCTACCGTCACGTCGGCGCGGTAGTGGTTCTCGGCGGTGCGCTCCAGCGCGTGGCAGCCGGGCACCACCTTGGCCAGCGCCTGCGGGTCCAGCAGCACGGCGAAGATGGCTTCTGGCGTGGCGTCGAGATCCACCGAGCCGCGCGCGGTGAGCGCCTTGCCACTGCCCTTGCGGGCCGCGGGCACGGCGGCCTCGCGTATGGCTTCCAGCAATTCGGGGCGAGACGGTGGCGGATCGTCGAAGCCCACCATGGCCATCACCTTGGCCGGGGTCAGCGGCAGGCGGATGTCCTGCACGCCGAGCGCGTCCGCCACCGCGTTGGCGATGCAGGGGGCGTGCTCATGTTGTTGCCCTCGCCCAGGCCCTTGGCGCCGAGCGGCGTGAAGGGGCTTGGCGTTTCCAGGTGCACGATCACCGGATCGGGCACCTCGCAGGTGGTCGGCATCAGGTAGTCGGCCAGCGTGCCGGACTGGAAGCTGCCGTCGGCGCCATAGCGGAACTCCTCCATCAGCGCCGCGCCCAGCCCCTGGGCGAAGGCGCCGCGGATCTGACCATCGGCCAGCGCCGGGTTGAGCAGCGTGCCGGCGTCGTGCGCGGTCACGTAGCGATCGATACGCACGCGCCCCGTGGCGCGGTCGATCTCCACGCCGCACATATCGAAGGCAAAGCCGTAGGCGGCCGAGGTGTTGATGCGGTCGTTCTCATCCGGCGCTTCCAGGTTGGGCGGCGACCAGAACACCGTCTCGCGCAGGCCCGGCTCCTCTCCCGCCGGCAACTGCTGCGGTGACCAGTGCGGCGCATTGCTGGCCACGCGCGTGAAGGGCAAGCCGGATTCGGGCGCGCCTTTGCGGGCAATGCGGCCGTCTTCGAACACCACCTCCGCAGGCGTGCAGCCGAACTGCGGCGCCACGATGCGCGCCAGCTTGTCGCGCACCCGCTCGGCGGCCAGATGCACGGTGCCGGCCACCGCGCCGGCAAAGCGGCTAGAGTAATTGCCGGCGGCAACCGACCACGCATCCTTGTGGGTATCGAACTCGACGTTCACCACCACGTCGGCCGGGTCCACGCCAAGCACGTCGGCCACGACCTGCGCGCACACGGTCATATGGCCCTGCCCGGCCGGCGTCGAGGCAATGGTGACCACCACGCCGCCGAGCAGGTCGACGCTGACCGTGGCGCTGGCGATGGCGCCGTTCTTCGGCCCCGCCTTCTTGCGCGCCTCGGCCGGCATGGCGGTGGTGATATAGCCCATGTTGGACACGGACGGCTCGACGATGGCGGCAAAGCCTATGCCATACAGCCGGCCCTCGGCGCGCGCGGCTTCGCGGCGGCACTTCAGCTCGGAGTAGCCGCCTTCTTCCAGCGCGCGCGCCAGCGCCAGCTGGTAGTTGCCGGAGTCCAGCAACGCGCCCGCCGCGGCGCGATAGGGAAAGGCATCGGCGGCAACAAAGTTGCGGCGATACACATCGAGCGGATCGAGGCCGAGCTGCGTCGCGATGCGCTGCACCAGCCGCTCCAGGGCGAAATACACCTGCGGGCCGCCAAAGCCACGCACCAGGCCGGTGGGCGTCTTGTTGGTCATCACCACCCGGTTGCGCACCAGCAGGTTGGGGATGTCGTAGGCGCCGGTCAGGCAGCCGTGCATGCGGTAGAAGGTGGCGGGCTCCGGCGCGCGCAGGTAGCCGCCGCAGTCTTCGACCTGGTCATAGGACAGCGCCACGATGCGGCCATCGGCCTTCACCGCGGCTTCCAGCGTGGACAGCCGCGCGGTGGCGGAGGTGGCGGCGCTGAGATGCTCGAGCCGGTCTTCCACCCACTTCACCGGTGCGCCGGCCTTGCGGGACGCCAGGCACATCAGCACCGCGTAGGGAAACACGGCCTGCTTCACGCCGAAGCTGCCGCCGGAATCGCGCGGGGCTTTGTGGCGCAGCCGGTTGGCCGGCACCTTGAGCGCCATCGCCATCACCGCATGCAGCGAGAACGGCCCCATGAAATTGGAGGTGACGTCGTAGCCCTCGTCACCGGGCAGGAACTCGGCAATCACCACGCCGCATTCGATCGGCGTGCAGGTGTTGCGCGGATAGTGCGCGGTCAGCGTGACCCGGTGCGGCGCCGCGGCAAAGGCGGCTTCAGGCTCGCCGTAGCGGAAGTGGCGGTCGCTCACCACATTGGAGCCTACGCCGGGATGGAGGATGGGCGCATCGTCGGCCAGCGCGGCTTCGATCGATACCACCGGCGGCAGCACGCGGTAAGTGACGCGCACCAGGTCGAGCGCGTCTTCGGCCAGGGCACGGCTCTCGGCCATTACCACGGCCACCGGCTCGCCCACATAGCGCACGCGGTCCATGGCCAGCGCCCATTGCTCCATTGGTGACTTCACGGCGACCACGAAGGGACGCGACCAGGCCGCCAGGTCGGCGCCGGTAAGCACGGCGTGCACGCCCGGCGCGGCAAGCGCGGCGGTGGCATCGACGGTGCCAAGTTCGGCATGCGCATGCGGGGAACGCACGATGGCCGCGTGCAGGGTGCCGGGCTTCACGCCCAGGTCGTCGCCATAGCGGCCACGGCCAGTGAGGATCGCGGCGTCCTCGAGCCGCTCCATCGCGCGGCCCACGTGACGCTGGCGCCCGGCCGCAGCGGATTCAAGGTGGAGGGCCGCTGCTGCTGCCGGCAGGCTGCGCTTGTCGCTCATGACCGGTCCTCCCGCGTGGCGGGACCGGGGCGGTCCATCTGGTTAGCGGGGATTGCGGGCCGGCACGGAAAGCGTGTCGCGGCGCGGGGCAAACACCCGCTGCCGCTGTCTCCTGTGTCGTGCCGGTCATGCCGCCAGCATCGTTTGTTCTCATTCCTGACTCCGTTCTGCGCGCCGGACCCGGTGGGCGAATCCGCCGGTTCATGCAACGTTGAACAGGAGCTTAGTGAGAATATGGTATTAGTTCTAATATTGTTTTTTGATTGTGTTAATCACTTCTGATGATGCCAGGCAGGGCGGTCCTTAGTGGGCGCATGCGGCCTCACCGCATGCGAAAGATAAGGGTTTTCCCCAGATATCGGCCAGGTTTTCCGAGGCCTGCCGCAGCAAAAAAGCTGATACGCTCAGTCCCGTTACACAAATTCGTTGATACCGAATCGACCCACTTAGCATGGACCTCAGACAGATCCAGTACTTCATCGCGCTGTTCGAAGATGGCTCCGTCACACGCGCGGCCAAGCGGCTGAATATCGTGCAGCCGGCGCTGAGCATGCAGATCGCCAAGCTGGAGGAAGAGTTCGGGCAGAAGCTGTTCGATCGCATCCCGCACGGGATGGTGCCGACCGCCGCCGGCCGCATGATGTACCGGCTGTTCCTGCCGATCACGCGGGACCTCGCCAATGCGCGGCAGCAACTGATGCAACGCGAAGAGCAGGTGGCCGGCAGCATCTCCATCGGCATGGTGGCGTCGGAAACGGAAAGCGTGCTGGTGGGGTCGCTGGCGCGCTTCAACGCGCGCTACCCGAATGTGGAGGTATCGGTCGCGGACGGATTCAGCGCCACGCTGATCGACCTGGTCTCCGCCGGCCAGCTCGACGCGGCGGTGGTGCATAAGCCCCGTGGCAAGCTCTCGCTCCATGTGCAATCCCTGCACGACGAGGAAATGGTGCTGGTCACCAGCGCCGAGCATGGCCCGGAACTGCCGGCGGCGGTGGAACTCACCAAGCTGCCCGGGCTGGAACTGGTGCTGCCCACCAAACGCCATGGCTTGCGCGGCGTGCTGGACGCCGCGACGCAGATCGAAGACGTCACGCTGCAGCCAAAATTCGAGATCGACATCCTCGGCACCATCGTGCAGTTCGTCGAGGCCACGCGCTTTGCCACGGTGCTGCCACGCATCGTGGTGCAGCGCGCGGTGGATGAGGGCCGGCTGCGCATGTACCCGATCCTGGCGCCGCGCATCGTGCGCCACCTGGTGTGCGTGAGCCACCCGCAGCGCCCGCTCAGCACGGCCGCCGACGCGCTGATCGCGATCGTGGCCGAGGAGATCCGCAGGGTATCCGGAACGCCAGCCTGATCCTGGCGCAGTGGCCCTGGCTACCGCCGGCCTTCCACCGGGCTGCGCACCTCGCGCGGCGCATCGCTGCGCGTGCCGAACAGCGTGTCGCAGATCGGGAAGGTCAGGTTGAAGTTCTGCGTGGCCATCAGCTCAGGATCGTGATGCGTGACGTGCAGGCGCCGCACGGTCCCCACGAACGGCATCCGGTCCAGCAGCGGGCTATCCGTGATGTGCGACAGCGTATGCAGGCCCTCGTACATCAGGTAGTACGCCGCCATCGTCATCAGCGCGATATAGCCCGCGTTCTTCGAGAACACCACGCCGATCACCAGCGCGAACGGCACGGCCGCCAGCACGAAGGCTACCGGCGCAAAGGGCGGAAACAACAAGGCGCGCCAGTGCTTCTGGCCTTTGTACTCAAGCGTCAGATGTGTGAAGAAGCGATGATGCACCGCGCAATGCCGTTTATAGATCGCGCTGAACAAGCGCGTCGGTCGATGCAATATATAGCGGTGCGCGGCCCACTCGGCCCAGTTCCCGAGCAAGAAGATTGGCACGATCGCGAGCCACTGCGCCAGCGTCGGTGCTTGCAGTTTCATCGCGCACCAGGCAATCACCCCGCCGGTGAATAGCAGCGTGAAGGCCAGATGCAATTCGCCGCGATACCACGCAGGGGTGGCGGCGACATATTCGTCGCGGAAGCGGTAAGAGCGTGCGCGGATTTCGTCATCGTATTTCATCGTTATCTCCTCGTTCCAGCCGCCGGTGGCGCGCCATCGTGCAGCTTCGTTCTTCAGCGTGGATTTGAGCTTCGGTTTTCAACTCGGATGGGCAACTTCGCTCGATGCCAGCCGGACGGCGCGGCGCTCGGCTTGCATGGTGTCGGCAATCTTTTCCGCGAGCATGATGGTGGGGATGTTGGTATTGGCCGTCGGCAGCCGCGGCATCAGCGAAGCGTCAACGACGCGCAGCCTGCCAACATCGTGAACGCGGCCCGCCGCATTCGTCACCGCCCTCCGGTCCGCATGCTCGCCCATCCGGCAAGTGCCGCTGGCATGCCAGACCCCGAAGACGCTCTGGCGCACAAAGCCCTCCAGCGCGGACTCATCCGCCAGCAGGCTGGCCAGGTTTGCCCCGCCCGTGAAAAAGCGCGCGATCAGGCTTCTGCGCAGCGGCCCCGAGACATCAAGCAGTGCCCCCAGCAACTCTGTGAGCAACGCATTGCCGCGGCTCACGCGGCTCAGCGCCTTGACGCGCGGCGAAAACGTAGCGGGGAAGAAATCACCCGGATGCTGATGCAAGGCCGACGCACCCACGATCTGCACCAGCTTGCGTACGCCGGTCACCATGCGCCGCAGATCCCGCTCGTCGTCGAGCAGGTTGAGTTCCACCATGGGCGGCACATCCGGCTGGGCTCCCGCAAGGCTCACCTGCCCGCGCGAGAATGGCCGGTTGCACCACAGGAAGAAGAGGCCGAGCCGATTACCGAGTGCATGCCAACCCGCCCGTGTGGAACTGGACAGGTACATGTCCGACGCCTCGCCACCTGGCACCCCCGATGAGAAGCGCGCCGCCGTCATGCTGGCGCGCCGGCGCGAGAGCGGCATGCGGTACTGGGGCGCGAGGAACTGGCAGAACGTCAGCGCCGGATGATCCTGGAGATTGCGGCCAACGCCGGGCCGGTCGGCCAGGACCTCGATGCCGAGGGCCTGCAGCGCGCCGGCGTCGCCGATCCCCGCGCGCATCAGGATAGCGGGCGACTGCAAGGCGCCCGCGGACACGATGACCTCCCCGGCGTCCAGCGCCAGCCGCGACCCATCGGCCCGGATGGCGATCACCCCACGCGCTTCCCGGCCGGATACGACGAGCTTGCGCACCGTTGTCTCGGCATAGATCCGCAGATTGGCCCGCCGGCGCGTATCCGCGTCGAGATAGGCGATGGCGGTCGAAACCCGCTTGTCATCCAGGTTCGAGAAGGTGGCGGGAAACCAGCCATCGCCGAACTCCGCGTTCTGGTCGGCCAGCGCGGACAAGCCGCTGCGGCCCATCGCGTGCGCAAACTCCGTGCAGAACGGCGGCCAAGCCTGCGGCAGGATGCGGCGGATCGGCACCGGTCCGTGGCTGCCGTGCAGCGGGCTGTTGCCGTAGTCCACATCGCGCTCAAGGTTGCGAAAATACGGCAGCACATCCTGCCACGACCAGCCGGGCGCGCCCGACGCGGCCCACTCGTCGTAGTCGCGCGGCAGCCCGCGGTTTGCGGCCTGCACGTTGATGCTGGAGCCGCCGCCCATGACGCGCCCTTGCTCGTAGACCTTGGACCTGCCCCCTGCCACGGCGCGGGCTTGCAGCGATGGCCAGATATACCGGTCACCGAAGAACAAGGGCATCGGATAGCTGTCGAGGATCTCCACCGGCACAGCGTCCGGCGGTGTATCGACGCCCCCTCGATCAGCGCGACGCGGATGGCCGGGTCCTGCGACAGGCGATTGGCCAATACGCAACCGGCGGACCCGCCGCCAACAATCACGTAGTCGAAACGCTCCCTGGGCGTATCCATGCGGTCTCCCCTTGTCATGTGCGTCGTTGCTCCGTCATTGCAAGGGGATGGCCGCGTCATGCACCACCTGCTTCCACTTCGCCAGTTCCTTGCCGATAAACGCAGAGAAGTCGGCGGGGCTGCCGCCGTCGGGGCGCACGCCCTGCTCGTGGAAGATATTGCGCACATCCGCCGTGCGCAGCGCGTCGTTGATCTGCGCGTTCAGCTTTCGCACGATCTCCGGGGGCGTGCCGGCCGGCGCGACAATGCCGTGCCAGGATGACGCGTCGTAGCCGGGCAGGCCGCTCTCGGCCATGGTGGGCACCGTGGAAAGCGACGCAAAGCGGCTCCGGTCGGCGACGGCAAGCGCGCGCACCTTGCCGGACTTCACGAAAGGCAGCACATGGGGCAACGCGTCGAAGGCCACTTCGACCTGCCCGCCGGCCAGATCGGTCAGCATGGGCGTGCTGCCCTTGTAGGGAACCTGGGCGAGCGTGACGCCGGCACTGCGCTCGAACAGCGCCATGGCAAGGTGGTTGGACGAGCCGCTTCCCGACGAGCCGTAGTTGATCTTGCCGGGCGTGCCCTTAGCGGATTTGACAAGATCGTCCACGGAGCGGATCGGCGATCCGTTGGTCACCACAAGGGTCATCGGCGACTGGCCTGCCAGGATGACGGGCGTGAAGTCCTTGAGGGTGTCGTACGGCAGCGACTTATAGAGCCAGGGATTGGCACCGAAGGGGAACTGCACCACCAGCAGCGTGTAGCCATCGGGCGCGGCCTTGGCCACGAACGAGGTGCCGATGATGGTGCCCGCGCCGGGCTTGTTGTCCACCACCACGGGCTGGCCCCAGGCTGCGGTGAGCCTGCTGCCGACGATGCGGGCCAGCGTGTCGTTGAAGCCGCCGGGCGGGTAGGGCACCACGATGCGGATCGGCTTGGTGGGATAGCCTTGCGCATGGGCAAGCCCCGTCAGCAACAGCAAAGCGAGCCCGGCATGGGCGAGCCAAGTTTTCATGTCTGTCTCCTGCATGTTCAGTATTCAAAGTTCGGCCGGGATCAGCGCCCCGGTCCGCAGCGCTGGCCGTCAGCCGGCAAAGTCGTGAGCGAGGCCCGACCAGCGGCTGGCCAGCGTGTCGTGCTCGATCTGGAACAGGTCCAGGATGCGGCCCACGGTGTGATTGACCACGTCCACGATGCTGGTCGGATGCGCGTAGAAGGCGGGCACGGGCGGCATCACGATCGCGCCCATCTCGGTGGCGTGCAGCATGTTGCGCAGGTGCGCGAGGTTCAGCGGGGTTTCGCGCGCCACCAGCACCAGGCGCCGCCGCTCCTTGAGCACCACGTCCGCGGCGCGGGTCAGCAGGTTGTCGGAAAACCCGTTGGCCACCGACGCTAGTGTCTTCATCGAGCACGGCGCGACCACCATGCCCTCGGTCACGAAAGAGCCGCTGGCTACCGCCGCGCCGATATCGCGCACGTTATGCACTACGTCGGCAAGCGCCTCGAGTTCGCTGCGCTTGATGCCGAGTTCCTGGGTCGCGGTGAGCATGCCGGAAGCCGACACGATGAGGTGCGACTCGACGCCGTCCAGGCTGTGCATCGCCTTGAGGAGATTGACGCCGATGGCCGCGCCGCTGGCGCCGGATATGCCGACAATGATGCGTCTCTGGCTGGCCATGGCATCAAGCTCCATCGCCGAGATACGCTTCCCAGTGCGATGGGTCGACCGACACCAGCGCCTGTAAATCGATGGTTGACTCGCCGGGAATCCGCACGCGCGTGAACACATGCGCCGCGTACTTGACCGGGCGGGTCGCGTCCAGCCCCATCTTGGCGCAGATGCCTTGCAGGTGCGGCTCGGGATTGTCGATGCCGGCGAGGCTGGCCGCGACGGTCGTGGAGGGGTCGAGCACCGAGCCCTGCGCCCCGGCGATCACCACCAGGTCCTGGTCTGCCTGGAAGCGCGTCGCGACGGCCCATTCCACCTCGGCCGGGTCGTGGACGTCGACATCGGTATCCACCACGACCACCTGCTTGATGTCGTAGTGCGCGCCAAACGCCGAGAGAATGACGTTCTTCGCTTCGCCCTCGCGCTTCTTGTCGAGCTTTACATACAAGTGGTACCGGCATACGCCGCCCACCGACAGATGCACATCCTGCACCCCGGGATGGCTGCGCTGCAGATGCGCCAGCAAGGTCGCCTCGCGCGGAATCGCCCCGAGCAGCAGGTGCTCCATCTCCGCAGGCACGATGGTGTGATAGATCGGGCGATGACGGTGCGTGACGGCGTCGACCTGGATGACTTCGCGCGGCTCGGCGCTGCTGTAGTACTTGGGAAACTCGCCGAAGGGCCCTTCCATCTCGCGCTCGCCGGGCAGAAGCCGGCCCTCGATCACGATCTCGGCATTGGCCGGCACACGCACATCGCTGGTACGGCACTTGACCACGGCAAGCGGCGCGCCGTGCAAGGCCCCGGCGATCTCCAGCTCGTCATGGTCGATCGGCGTGATGGCCTGCGAAGCCAGCATGGTGAGAGGATCGACGCCGATGACGATGGCGATGGATAGCGCCTCGCCGCATTCTTCGGCCGCGCGGTAGAACGCATCGAGATGGCGTGGCAGCATCAGGATGGCCATGCGGTCCGGTGCATGCACCTGGATGCGGTGGATCGAGACGTTCTGCACGCCCGTGCGCGGGTTCCGCGCGATGGCCAGACCGGCCGTGATATAGGGACCGTTGTCGTGCTCGCTGTGGGTTGGGATGGGCAACAGTTTGTGCAGGTTCACCTTGTCCAGGTGGATGACCTGCTGGCATGCGGCCTCGCCCTGGGCCACCTCGCTCACCGGCAAAGGCTGCGCGGCGGCGCTGCGCAAGCGCTCGAGCAAGCCGGCCTCGGGCACGCCCATCGCCTCGGCGATCCACGCGCGGCGCGACATGAACCCGCTCACGACCGGAACGGCATGGCCGCCAGGCCGGCGGAAGAACGCCGCGCGCTCGCCATCGAGCCGCTTGGCGACGGCTGCGAGGGTGTGCTCTAGTGCCACCGGCTCGTCGATTGCAGCCAGCCGGTCCGTGTTGCCGAGGTGGCGCAGCCAGCTGCGCAGGGTCAGCGCCCCTTCGGGCAATGGTGCGGCTTGCGGCGCGCTGTTCGTCGTTTCGGCGGGTTGCCTGGGCATAGCGTGACTCCTGGGTCGTCGGTGTGCGGCCCAGGCCAGACTGGTCCAGACTGGCCCGGCCGCACTCAATGTGAGGCAAGCCTAGTCAGGAAGATGCATCAGGTCTAATACTGTTTATTGATCCGAAATATCATAGTTGCTGATATACGTGTTTGACCCGATGACAGGCGACAGGCGCTGAACGCTAATAGAGACCTGAAGCGATCTTCGCTTTAGAGGCTGCGCCCGGTGGATTTTGCACCTCAGGCCGATTGCCGGCGCTGGCATCCGCCGCCTTGGAGATCACTGATTTATATGTATTGATTTCCAAATATCATTTTTAATGATTACACAATGAGGCGACTCGGGCACATGGATTTAAAGCAGATCCAGTACTTTATCGCGCTGTTCGAGGACGGATCGGTCACTCGGGCCGCCAAGCGGCTGCATATCGTGCAGCCCGCGCTGAGCATGCAGATCGCCAGGCTGGAAGAAGAGCTGAATCTAAAACTGTTCGAGCGCGGCGCGCATGGCATGTCGCCGACCGCCGCGGGCCGCCAGATGTATCGGCTGTTCCTGCCCATCATGCGCGACATCACGCATGCGCGCGAACAACTGGTGCAACGGGACGAGGTCGTCTCCGGCAACATCACGATCGGCCTGATCGCCTCCATCGCCGAGGGCGCGCTCGCCGAAGCACTGACCAGCTTTCGTATGCGCTATCCCCAGGTCGAGGTGACCGTGGCCGACGGCTACAGCACCACGCTGATCGACTGGGTAGCGGGTGGCCAGCTGGACGTGGCCATCATCAACAAGCCGCGCGCCCAGTTGTCACTCGACTCCCGGCCGCTGCTCGACGAAGAAATGGTGCTGGCAACGAGCGCGGCCCACGGCCCGGACCTGCCCGGCTCGGTCCAGCTAGCCAGCCTCCCCGCGGTGGAACTGGTGCTGCCCACCAACCGCCACGGCCTGCGCGGCGTGCTCGACAGCGCGGCGCACCAGTTGGACATGATGCTCACGCCCAAGTACGAGATCGACGCGCTCGGCACCATCGTCAAGCTTGTTGCGTCAACCAACATGGCCACGATCCTGCCGCGCATCGCGGTGCAGCGCGCGGTGGACCGGGGCACGTTGCGCGTGCACGCCATCCTGGCGCCACGGCTGATCCGGCACATCGTGCGCATCAGCCACCCCCGCCGCCCCTTGAGCACAGCGGCCGAGGCGCTGGTCAGCATCATTGCCAGCGAGATCCAGCGTACGTCGGACGCGGCAACGCCCGCCGGCAGCCAAGACTTGAACAAGGAGAAGATGGAATGAACGCGCAACACTGGATTGCCGGCGCATGGACCGGCGAGCCTTCCGCCGATAGCGTCAACCCCGCCGACGGGACCCTGATCGGGCAGTTCGCGGACGGCGGCACCTGGCAAGCCGAAGCCGCCATCGCCGCCGCGCGCCATGTCTTCGAGCGCACCACCTGGGGCCAGGATGCCCGCCTGCGCCAGGACGTGCTGCTAGCCTGGGCTGGTGCGCTCGAGGCAGAGCGAGAGCGCCTGGCCAGTCTGCTCACCGCGGAAAACGGCAAGCCGGTCGCACAAGCCCGGGGCGAGGTCGGCGCCGCTATTTCAGAGGTCCGCTATTACGCCGGGCTGGCGCGGCACATCCCGGGTCACGTGCTGGAGCCCGAGCCAGGCACGATATCGACCATCCTGCGCGAGCCGGCCGGCGTCGCCGCCATCATCGTCCCCTGGAACGCGCCGGCGGTGCTGCTCGTGCGCTCCCTCGCGCCAGCGCTTGCCGCGCGCTGCACGGCAGTGGTCAAGTCGGCAGCGCAAACCACGCTGTTCACAGCCGCCATGCTGCGCTTGTTCGAGCGCACGGCCCTGCCGGCCGGCGCCGTCAATCTGGTCTGCGAAACGGGCTATGCGGCAGCGGACCACCTAGTGCGTTCGCACGACGTGCGACGTAGTGAGCTTCACAGGATCGACCGCAACCGGCAAGAAGATCATGATCGCCGCTGCGGACAGCGTGAAAAAACTCTCGCTGGAACTCGGCGGGAAATCGTGCTGCCTGGTGTTCGACGACGTCGACGCGCAAGCGGTCGCGAAACGGCTCGCGCTTGCTGCCACCGTCATCTCGGGCCAGCAATGCACCGCCGCGCGGCGGGTACTGGTGCACGAAGCCATCGCGCCACAGATGCGCCGGCACCTGACCGAGGCCCTTGCCGCGCTGCGCCTCGGGCCCGGCATCGAGCCCAACACGCAAATCGGCCCGCTGATCGACCACCCGACGCGCGCGATGGTGAGCGCGCAAGTCGAGCGCGCCTGCGACGAGGCGGACACGGTCCTGCTGCGCGGCACGATGCCGGGCGGCGCGCTCGCGCGCGGCGCCTTCCTCAGCCCCACACTGGTGGAACACAGCGACCCCAGTGCCTTCTTCTGCCAGGAGGAGATCTTCGGGCCGTTCGTCACATTCGAGACCTTCGCGACCGAAGGCGAGGCGCTGGCCAAGGCCAACAACACCGTCTTCGGCCTGTCCGCCAGCGTCTGGACGCAGCACGGCGAGCGCGCCATGCGCCTCGCGCGGGCGCTGCGCAACGGCACGGTCTGGGTCAACGACCACAACCGCCTGTTCGCCGAAGCGGAGACGGGCGGCTATCGGCAGAGCGGCCTTGGACGGCTCCACGGTTATGACGCCCTCGCGGACTTCACCGAATTGAAGCACATTTGCATCCAGGCGGGCCTGCCGAAAGGGATGTCGCAGGCGGGCTGCAGGCTCAGTGGTGTAGCAGCGCGCGAGCGGATGGGAGTTTCCGTCTAGCACTGACCCAGACGGCGCCAAACGGCCGGTCCCGCTAGGCAACGACGTGAAAACCCGCAGTTGGCTCCCCGCCAACGGTCGGGGACATTTCAAAGCCACGGTATGCACTGTTCCGTTGTTCTTCCATTGCGCCCTCACAGCGCTCCGGGAATCCTAACATGGTGGCCCGTGCAGCCGTCTCTCGCGGTCCACTTTGCTGGATGCGATCCTCTGTTCAACTTTGACCCATTGCTCTTGAAGAGTGGGCCGGCCTGCAGCGATGAGTCTTGCGTTGGCCCGGTCCATTGTCTCGTGCATCTTTTGGGCCAAATCAGCGGCCTGGAGAGCTGCGCCAATGCCAATGGCGTCGGCGACTTCCTGGCTGAAAAATTTCTCGATTTGCGTCATATCGGGGCGGCGGATGGGAAGCTTTGGAGCTAAAGAATGAAGGAGGGTCTGGTCGCACAGCTAAGCCATCAACAGCTTTGTGTCGATGGCTCCCCCTTGCCAAAGCCGCCGCTTCCGCTATTGTCTCCTCTGCGTTCCAGACCAGCCTGGGTTTCTGGCCATCATAGAGAAACTTGAAGGACAGGACCTCCTCCGCGCTCTCCGCTGAACTCTCAGCGCAGGGAAACGCGTAATACGTAGCGACCCAAGGGACTGTAAAGCTTCGCTCCGCAAAGGCCGTCACTTCGAAGTCGCGGTACTCGAAAAATTTGGGAGACATGTGGTGCCAGGCTGACAATAATCCGCTAGTGGGTCCCGACGGGGTACTTTCGCCCCACTGATGCCATTCACGGCTCGTCGGTCGACGCCTTACACATAGCTAAGCTTCGCGAAACTGGGGGTCGCGAAACTCATCGCGGAATTTTTCGCGAATCCGGACGAACTCATCGAGATGGCTCAATAGTAGCGCCAGCAACCTCGGATCGAAGTGGTGACCCGACTGCTCGCGCATAGAGGCCACCACCTTGTCCAGCGGCCACCCTTGCTTGTATGGCCGATCCGAGAGCAGTGCGTCGAAAACGTCACAAATGGCGACGATGCGGCCTTCCAGCGGAATATCTCTGCCGGCCAGGCGATTCGGATAGCCGCTGCCATCCCATTTCTCGTGATGGGTCAGGGCAATCGTACGGGCAAGGACGGTGAACGGCGTATCCATGCCGGAGAGAATGCGGGCACCGATCTCAGGATGACGCTCCATGATGGCGCGTTCTTCGCTGTCGAACCTGCCCGGCTTGAGCAACACATGATCCGGAATGCCGATTTTGCCGATATCGTGCATTTGGCTGGCCACCCGCAGCATGTCCACGTCCTTGTCATCCATGCCGGCAAGCCTGCCCAGGTGGGCGCAGCACAGGCTCATGCGGGATACATGCTGGCCGGTCTCATCGTCGCGGTACTCGGCCGCGCGGCCGAGGGTTCTGACGATCTCGATCTGCGTTTCGCGCAGCAGCGCCTTCTGCTCGCGAACCCTGGCTGCCATTCCCAGAAAGGAAGTCTGAAGATCGCGCACCTCCAGAATGCGATCGCTGACGCTTGTTTCCGGTAACACCTCTGTTTCGCCGAATCTCGATATCTGGCCAACCAGCGCCTGGAGCGGGCGCGTAATGGTGCGTACCGTAAGCAGGCCCAGCAGCGAGAACACCAGGCCCACTAACGCGCAGACGCCGACGATCCGCCACGTCATGCGCGTTATGCTCGCCCTGACGGCCGGTGCGGACTCGCGCAGAACAATGCGCCAGTCGAGGCCGGTAAAGACGTGCCCCAGCGGCAGGGGTGCCGCAACCAGCAGTGACGTCTGCCGCTCCGACGGCCAGGTGGCCTCGATCATCTGCCCGAGCGCGAGCTGCTTGAGCAATGCACGGGCTTCGCCGGTAGCGCCTTGCGTGTCGTAGAGAATCACCCCGTCGGCACTCACCACGGCAGCTGCAAGCGGGGAAGCGTCTGGCGACGTTTCGATGCCGTCACGTACCGCGTCCTCGATCATCCGCCAGTTCAGATGGCCGGCAAGAACACCCGTCGCCTGGCCGTCCGCATTACGCAGAGGCAGCGCGATGTCGAGCAGGCGCAGCGGCGCGCCGTCCGGATTGCGAATATGCTGCTCGAGTAGCTTGGCCGGATGAAGGTTGCCGAAAAATGCCGGGCTGTTGAGCGCGCCCTCGAACCAGTCGCGCTGCGCAACGCTACCGCCTTCCAGCAGCGTTTCAGTGCCGAGTTCGATCTGGCCATTTGCCGAGGCCACGCCCAGCCAGGAGAAGTACGCGTGGGCGGCGCGCATTCGCTCCAGAACTTCACGCTTCTGCTGGATGGTTGCGTCCGCCAGCTCGCGCTCGAACAGGTCGCGAACGGTGCGGGTATCGCGGTACCGTTCGTCGAGATCGAGCGATATCTGCCTGGCTATTATCCGGGCCGTGTCGACAAGACGCTCACTCTCCCGGCTGTGGATATCCTGCGCTCCCCATAGCGCTATGAGGCTAGCGCAGAGAATAGCGATGACGGCGGTGAGCAAGGCGATGTTGGCAATCAGTGCCGAGGTGAGCGAAATTCCCCGCGCTGGAACGCGCCCTCCTGCCATTTTGCTCCGGGGCTCATCCATGAGATCTTCCCTTGGGGCAAGACGGAAGGATAGCGGTTCTTACCCTCGCCTTAGGTCGGAGAGGTGGCCCCGTCCGTCGGCGGAGGCGGTTGCGCCATTCCATGCCAACGAACAATCGCAGCGCCAATACTCGCACCCGTAGCGCGCGGCTCGTCGAGCGGTGGGCTTGGCAGGCAACCCGGGACGACCGATGATAGGTATGCGTGCACCTAGGCTCCAGCTTCATACTCGGGAATTCCGTCATGATTAGGCAGGCCCCTTTCAGAAGGCTGAACGAGCGCCTGCGGGTGAACAACAATTTATGCCACGCTCGGAAGGCTGAGCGTTACCTTTGTGCCTTTGCCGATCTCCGACACAAGACCTACCTGGCCCTGATGAAGCAGCGCGATCTCCCGCGCGATGGTTAAGCCAAGCCCGCTCCCTGCCGAGGCGTCCAGTCGATTCCCACGATAGAACTTGTCAAACGCCATTCTGGCGCTGTCCGCATTCATGCCTGCGCCTCGATCCAGGACGCATAGCGTGACGCTGCCGCTTTCGGTCTCAGCCGTGGAGATCGCGACGTCCACTTCCTTGCCCGCGGGTGAAAAGCGGACCGCATTCTCGATCACGTTACGGAGCGCCCGGCTCAAAGCTGCATGGTCTGCCATCACAAAGAAGGGCCCTCCCTCTGACGCCAGCCTTACGCGGCCGCCATCCGAGAAATCGGTCTCGATGAGCTCTCGCACCAGACGCTCAAGGTCCACCCTGTGGAAGCTCAGTTCTGCAGCGCCGAACGCTTCGAGACGGGTCAAATCCAGCAGGTCGGATGCCAGGCGGTAGGTCCGCTGCGCCTGCGTGCGGATGGTCTGGTAGATGCCGTGACGCTTCTCGGGAGGGATCAGGTCGGCGGCAAGCAAGTCGGCGTAGCCCATGACATTGGTCAAGGGTGTCTTGAGTTCGTGCGGGGCGGCTGATATGAAGTGGGATTTCGTCCGTGCATCGCGCCTGTCCGCAGTCACGTCCCGGATGGACAGAACGCAGCCGGTGCCGCTCGTAAAGTGCACGATACGGACGCTGTACGCCGGCGACGCCGCGATATCGAACGCGATCAGCGCGGTGAACTCGTGGGACAAGGCCGTGCGGCTGAGTTCCGCAAGCAATTCCGCCGGCGCGGTCGCATCGGGGGAGGGACGGCGGCCCTGATACAGGTGGTTGATAAATTGCTGCGGTGTGGCGCCGCGCAATTCCCCGAGCGAGACGCCGAGCAAGCTGCAGAGCGCCGGATTGGCGTCATCGATCACGTGATTCCTGTCGAAGACACCAATGCCTTCGTCAACGGCAAGGAAGAGCGCATGGAGATGCTGCTTTCTCTCATTCAGGCTGCGGGTCACCACTGCTTCCCGGTCTGCCAGCAAGGCCAGATTTTTGATGGCCTTTGCCTGGCGGAACTGAAAGTAGACAATCAGCGCGGAAATGGCGCTCGCGAGCATGACAATCACCATCAGTCTACTCCGGTACGCCGCCAAGGCCTCATGCACGTTGTAGCCCACCACCACGGCGAGATCGCCCCGTGACAGCCGTTGGATGCCGAATATGCGCTCGATGCCGTCGATGGGGCTCTCATCAGTGACTTGCGCGTCTCCGGGCCCGGAGAGGGCTTTTCGGACTTCGGAGCTTGCCGGCACGAACTGCCCAGGGGTGGCGCTCGACCCGCTCAAGCGCGCCCGGAATATAAAGTCTTCAGTGCCGAGCACCCCGATCACGCCTTTGTTACCGAGGTAAATACTCTTGTAGACATTGGTAAGCGAGAGCGGATCGAGCGATACCACCACGACTCCGCGGAAACGCCCGTTCGGCGCGACGATGCCTTTGGATAGCTGCACCACCCAGCGTCCGGAGGTGCGGCCGACCAGGGGCTTGCTCACATACAGAGTCGGCCGGGGATTGTCGATGTGAACGCGAAAATGCGCGCGGTCGGATAGGTCCAGCGGCTCAAACGCTGGATTGGTGGAAGCCCTGATGCGTCCTGTCTCGTCCAGGACCGCCGTCTGCAGGAACGGCTCGGTGGCGAGATAGCCGTTGCGGGTCCATTCTGCAAGCGGCAATTCAGGGCCTAGCTCAATCACGGCTCCCCCGATCAGCGAGGTCAATTGGTCCGCCTCCATCATCGTTCGTTCGACACTCTGGCCGATCGCAAAGGCGAGCCGACTGGCATCGGCATTGATTCGGCCGATGGAGGTACCTCTGTCCCAGCCTGCCCACAACGCTACGGCGACCCAGATGCCTACAATCAGTGCGATGGCGGTCCCCAGGGGCATGAACAAGCGCTGCCGGATGACGGCAGCCGCTGCGGGCCGATAGGTTTCCAGATTCATGGCGTTCCGTTTGATATTAAGGTGTGAATGCGATGCGCGACGGACGCACAGGCGGCGGAAACCCTCGGGCAAAAAGCGTATGAGACGCAGGAGGGGCTTAACTATGCGCAGCCTCGAAAGCCGATCGTCGCTCAGGCGGCCGAACGCTGTATCGGCTTTGCCATGTGCAACTGATGCACGGCTGTTCCTATGTTTCTTGCGCCTCCAGGGCGCATTCAGCATGCACTAAGTGTGGAGTCGGGAACAGTATCAGTTGCAGCGAAACCGACAGTATCAGATGGCTTTGATAGTTCCTCCGTTGGTGTGACGGCCACTCTGAGGCCTTGCCGCGAAGAAAGGCGGACGCAGGCACGCAGGCGCATCAGGAGACGGGCAAGCGCCGCCGAGGCATTGAAAGGAACTGCGCTAATTTCTCTATGGCTTTGAACCGCACGCGATAGTAGGAATCCGGCCTGGCACTACAGCGATAGCCGCGAGACGCGAGTCTTCTGTCCGCGCCGCTATGAGCTGTCCAAGCTGCTACCCGGGTTGGTAGAGGGCTTGGCGGGGCGCCTTTTCCGCACGGGATCACTCAGGCGCAAGCGTTCCCGACCAGAGGATGGTTCAGCTCGCAGCGATGATCGCCTCCCAGGCTCTACGTGAGTACCGGCTCATGCTCGGCGCTGCGCTGAACGTCGGGGTCACCCCGGTGGAGGCCAAGGAGATTGTGTATCAGGCCGTGCCGGATGTGGGTATGGCCAAGGTCTTCGACTTCAGCCACGCCACCAACGAGGTGTTCACCGAGCGCGGCGTCGTACTGCCGCTACCGGACCAATCCACGGCCACGTTCGAGGACCGCGAGGATAAGGGCCTTGAGGTCCAGAGGCGGATCATCGGCAGCGACGTCGTCTACAGGCTCTATGCCTCCTCGCCAGAAGATCAGTCACACATCCAACACTACCTATCAGCCAACTGCTTCGGCGACTACTACACTCGAACCGGCATCGAAGCTCCCACGCGCGAGCTGCTCACCTTCAGCATGCTCGTCGCGCTCGGTGGCTGCGATCCGGAGGTCAAGGGACACGTGGCCGCGAAAGTTCACGTCGGCGACGGCCGCTCGCGTCTGATCGAGGTCGCGACCCAACTGCTGCCCTCCATCGGCTACCAGTCCCTTCGTCGACAACCATTCTGACGCGGGGGAGGTTTCGGCGGCCTCGGCTTGCTGGCGAGAAGCCAGTGCCTGGGCAATGGGAGATGAAGAAATTCCTCTAACCCTCCCGGAGGTGGCATCGGCTTGCAGCGGTCTCACCACGGATGATACTTGGAGATGTCGGTCAACCAGCCGACTGCGGAGATCCCCTGAGATGACAAACACCAAGACCCTGCAGCTTCAAGCCAACGCCCTCGCCGCCACGCTGGACGGAACACCCGGTGCCCTCTTGGCACTCGTGCATGCCGGCTACCGCCAATGGACAAAGGCCCGTCGCCTGTATTTCCAGCCCGAGCGGCGCGACGAGTTGCTGCAGGAGATCCCGCATTTCTGTGCGGACACGCATCTGCTCGAATGCCCGCACGATGACGGGTGCCGCCCGCAGGCGATAGCAGACATGCTGGACGCCCGCTATCCGCGCTACGCACGGCGCAAAGTATTGTCGTACCACAAGCGATGAGTCCTCAGCTATCCGCAGGGCCCACCCCCGCTTTCCTGGGAGAAAATGCCGCCTCGCAGAGGCGGTAACGTGTTGGGTAGGCCAGCTTTCAGTATATAAATACTGGCATACACATATCCATCCATGATATTGGACAAGAAGAGAAATGCCCTCAGCGCGAGACGCCGAGGGCACAATTTCCAGTTTTTCTCTTCCCGTTTCACTGCGGTAGGCGCATCCCCGACTTGCTGTCATGGCGCCTCGCAATGACGAACGGCCTGTAGGACAAAATCCGGCATGAAATCAGTGCGCGCCCGATAGCATTTGCGCATGGCTCGAAGGACACTGGACTACCCACCTCGGACAAGCCCATGCTGCTCTTTGTGATCGTTACCCTCGCGGCAATTGGGGTGATCGCCATTACGATTTCCCTTATGAAATAGTGCGATGCTCCAATCCAGTTCCCCAAAGACGAGACGAGGCGAACGGGGGCGCTGGGTCGGCGAGCATCGCGCCAACGGCCGGTACGCGGGTCGACTCCTACTACAGCGGGGAACCCCACAACGGCAGTCGCTTATCGCAGCCATTCGTTGTGAGAAGCTGCTTCAAGATGAAGTCGGAGTGGCTCAGTCTAAGCGCGCGGTCGCAGATCCTCCCTAGAGATGCTATGACTTTCAAATACACCTTCATTGATGTAACCAACGCCACGCCCGCCGGCGCCCCCGTTCTCGTGGCTGACCTGACCGCAGACGCGCCCATCCCGCATCTCGCTATTGGTGTGGTCATTCGCCTGCCGGACGCTGCCGGCAAGCTTTGGCTGGTAAGGGAACTGAGCCTGAGCCCGACGATCCAGACCAACGTGGTCGGCGCGGACCTGGCGGTCTTGGTCTATGTGACTGCCGAGTAAGCATACGTGTGGATTCCGGACCCCGGCGAGCAACGACTTCTGTTCGTCAGCCCTTCATTTGCCGCGCTCCTGGGCCACACGGCCGAGGAAGTTCTGGAAGATTCGAGCCGCTGTCTCGACCGCGTGCCGCCGGCAGACCGCTCGCGGGTGGAAGCCGCGTTCGCAGACATGCTGCGCGATGGCAGGATGGATATGGAATTTCAGGTGACACGGCCGAGCGGCGAGATTCGCGAAATCCGCGCGCGCGTTCCCGGTCCGCAGTACCCCCGGCCCGGATGGCCGATCGCTGCGCTTGGCAGGCATCTGCCAGGACGTCACAACGCAGAACTGGGCGTTGTGCGCGCTGCGCGAGGAGGAACGCCGCAAGGACCAGTTCCTCGCCATGCTGGCGCACGAGTTGCGCAACCCGCTGGCACCGATGCGCAGCGCCGCCGACCTGCTGCAGCATCTCTCGCCCTCGCGCGAGGACATGTTCCGCGCGCGCGACGTGATCGGGCGCCAGCTCCATCACCTGACACGGCTGGTTGACGAACTGCTCGACATCTCGCGCTTCAACCAGGTCACGCTGCGGCAGGACCTGGTGGAACTGCGCTCGGCGCTGAATACTGCCGTGGAAAGCGTGCGCCCGCTGCTTGAAGCGAACGGCCACTGGCCGGCCGTCAAACGCAAGCACGCCTGAGCTGAGCCGCAGGCCCGCACGACATCTCGCGGCACGAGAACCTCGAGGCCGGGATCGTGGCCTGAGGCTCCGCGCCGCTCAGGTGAGTCTGTCCTGCAGGGTATCCCCGGGGCAGGGCGGTTGCGGACTAGCGCGATAGGACCTTCAACTCGTCGGTCACTGAACTCACGCCCTCAACGCTACGCGTGGCATCGACTGCGAGCTGGTGCTGTTCCTTCGTCGGCACCGAGCCGCTCAGGTTGACCGTGCCGTTCTTGGTCTTCACGTGAATGCCCGTGGACTTCAGGTCCTTGGTGGCAAGCGGCTTGGTCTTCACCTTGGTTGTAATGGCGCTGTCGCTGACGGATTGCGCGGCCTTGTCGCTCATTTCAGTGGTGTCCGCAGGCTGCTGGTCGCGGTCACCCGCGACGCGGCCCGGCATGCCAGGGACCAGTTGGGTGGCGCAGCCGTGGTGGTGTCGGTGGCGACGCGCATGAAGCCGCCTGTATTGAGCGCAGACGCGCCGCCGGTAGCTGCCGCCAGCGCGGCAGCAACACAAGTCATGCGCAGGGTACGTGCAGGAATTTTCATCGCTCTCTCCTGATTGTGGTCACACGGTTCGACATGAGCCGCCGCACACGAGGTGACTTGCGGGCGATGCATGCATCGCAACCACGAGTTCTCGTGAACCGCATGAACGTGAACCGCAAGGAGCGTACCTACCAACAGGGCGCGAAGCAGCAGGCGAACGGCCATGTATATCACACCCCCGCTACGCCGTAATGTGTGAGTTCAGGGCAGGAATTTGTAATTCCGGCCAGCGCACAAACCAAGCCCACGCCGCTTCTGCACGTACACTACGACCTTGCTTGTATCGTGCCTTTTCGGGACGGGGTCCCGCAAAAGAAATACGGAATTAGTTGGACTGCCCTGAACTTGCACCGGAATTGCCCCGCACGTCTAAAAGATACGCATTTGACGCTTATGCTTCACCGTTCGTTTCCGCTCCTCAAAAAAAGCTGCCCTACGCTAGACCTCACGTCCGGCCGACGGCGGATGGCCGAAATAGCTCATGAGGCATATTTGGGAAACCGAATGGAATGCCTCCCATGTGGCTTTGCGACGGACGGCTGGTGATCTCGCCGCCGTCTATTTTTTCCGCATCGCCGCCCGGTCACCTTGGTGTACCCATCCCCCTCATCGAACAAAACGCATTACCCCTGCGCGCGGGGCGGCTCGGGCTCGGGTAACCCGATCTGAACGGCCTCTCGGCGTCCGGGATCGCCTAACTAAAACGATCGATAATATCGATCGACATTGAAATGGCGTCCGGGGGTGCTCAACCAGACCAGCACGGATCGCAACCCCGCCGCTACGTATTCGGTATGCGTAGTTAGCTGTCGACTGTCTCAAGCGCGGCATTTGTGCGAGTGGCCATGTCGTGTACCCCTGCTCCGTCGATGACTTCGATCAAGGTCTAACTGGCCTCGGTGACGTCTCGAACGTTTCGTCAATGGTTCCTATTATTTCTCGGCTAGGGCTCGGGACCGCTCGACTTTGACCTCTCCGACAGCGAGCAACCCTGTGGCAGCCATACAACGTTAGGGTTCGGGCTTTCCTATATGCCTATCAGCGCAATATTGTGGAAGCTCTTGGGCATCAGGAAATACCATGCACGACAACAAGGTGATCGAGGCAGGGACACGGGTAGGGCGACTAGTAACGCTGGGGCCCCAATACAAGGTGGGTGATGCCTATTTCTGCGACTGCCGATGCGATTGTGGCGCGCTGAAGACTATCCGGGCCTCCAACCTCAAGAGAACCAAGTCGTGTGGCTGCCTGCTGAAGGAGCTGAGAGAGGGCGCTATGCGATCAAGCGGCAACCCGGTGCATGCTCGCTGGGGCGCTCGCCTAGGCCGCTGATCTCCTACGTCGCCCCATCGTCGTGAAGCAAGCGTCGTGCTCTGTGCGCGCGACTCAAGATCAAGAATCCCGTTCAGTATCGGCGCTGGATGCCCGCGTGCCTTCATCATCCAATGCGATCCTCGGCCTCGTGGCTGAAGCGGTTTCGTCTTCTGATCCGGCCGCCACGACCGTGAACGACAAGTTCGACCCCGCTCTGCTTCGCCCTCTCTGCGCCAGCGGCAATTGCTTCTTCACGAGATGCGTGCTGTGACGGCGCCTCGTCCGCACCTTCTACCGCGACAGCCCATCGGCCCGCCTCCATGCGAACCACGTGGATATTGCATGGGGACATATTCTTGTTCTCCTGCGTTGGTTTTTTTGATCCTTGTATAGGCCAACGAGCAGGAAACGCCTATCGAATTGCGTCCGACAGTCCTAAGCAAAGATAAGTTGTTACTTACGCGAACAGCGATTGTGTCAGTGCCCTTTGGCTAGGGCGTTGAGCATATCACTGCCGCAGCTCGTGATGCTCGGGCGCTTGTGTCCGGAATCCATGCGTTCTAGGTGCACCAGTTGCCGCTCGACGAGCGCTTCGATGGCCGCGCGGTCGAGGTCGGATATGTTGGGTGCTGCTTCTTCGATCAGCATGAGTGCGGCCACTTCATGAGGTGTCAGCATCGTTGTCTCCATTGACCCGTTCTAATAGGTGTGGCGGATAAAGTCCACTCGGTTGTTCTGGGTGGCCAGGGTACTAAGGACGAGGGATCGCAAAGTTAATGCATCAGCGGCGGGGCGACCATAGGGGCGTGCCCTTACAACTTCGCCATGGGGCCCACGGCTCCTCGCTTGGTGGCTGGTGAGAAGCTGCCTTAAGACCTGCCCGTCGGAGCCTCATAGGCAACAACAGCGAAACTGGGGGGGCCGACGATGCTGAGCCATCCCTGCGATGGATAAACAGTTCGACGTGATTCGCCGTGGCGGCGATGACAGCTGCCGCTGGCTCGGGTAGTGACTGATGGGCCCGTCTCGACCGTCAACGGCCACGGCCCAGCCGCCCTGTCTATCCGAAACCACATGGATATTGGCGGGCGCGCGCTGTACTCAGAGTGCTGAATCAGCTATGCGCCGACGTCAGCTGGATTCGACAAGCGTTCCGATAAGCCGCAACAACTCCGCATGCTCTGGTCCGTGCGCGTCGCACACGAGGAAATCGCCGACGGCTGTTTCGGATGTCTGGCCGCCCGATGGCATGTTGGGCTCATGCCGGATGAACAAGCGTCCTGAATCCAGGTCGCGAACCAGCGACCAACGGTCGCCATTGGCACTCCGATAAAGATCCCGTGCTTGCTGCGTCATGAACCGCCCCTCAATTTTGGCTGGCGACATTCCAAGCATGCATCTATTCGATGCCATACACAACAAGGAGACTGAGGTTTGACCGTCTCTTACGGGTCGACTGCGGCCCGTCGCCGGTGACCTTATCCTTTGGAAACTCGCTGCCCCGCGTCGGCGGACTTTGTCGCAGCATGTGGGATTGCTTCGCGCGCTGGGCTAATGGCGGCGCGGCACTGGAAGACTGTGGACAAGCGGCCCGCTGTAGATCGGGCAAAAAAGAACTCGTAGGAAGGATGCCGAAGCGGTAAGCGAGGGGGCTTCAATAGACCGTCGCCGGCGGATACGATGCCGGCTGAGCCGGCGCCCCGTGTGCCGCTGAGAACAGCATCGTGACCACCTACGTCGTTTCGGCCATTTGCCGCTTTGAACTGAAAAAACGCCGCGCCCGGCAATGCTTAGGCCGGCGGCGAGGGAGCGCGGCCTGATGACGTAGCTATGTGCGTAGGCTCAGTAGCCACTGCTGGTAGTACTTCTTCTGCTCGACCACCGTCGCGGGGCACACGTCAGCGCCGATGGCAAAGGTCTCGACCATGTCCTCCACTACCGGCTGTCGCCCCATCATGAGTCGGTGCGCGAACAAGCCCTTACCGAGCTGCTGGGCGCCATCGATGTAGTACACATCCAGGCTCGCGCCGTAGCAACGTGGGCCTATCCCGGACAACGCCATAATGTCGCGGATCCGGCGGAGTGCCTCGAAGAAATCCGGAGCCATCAGGTCAATGGTCTGATCACGGTAGAGGGCACGCAAGCGACAGACGTCCAATTCTTCGCTCGCCTCGAACCGGATCAGTTCGTCCGGGGAGCCGCCACTGAGCGGAACTATAAGGGTGGGCATGGCAAGTGATTTTTGATTGACGGCCTCACGCAGTGGATTGGAGCCATTGCGAATAGAAATCGCGTTGCTCTGCCACAGTGGCCGGAGTTATCTGGGCGTTGCATCCAAAAGTTTCCACGACATCGAACTGAGTAACCTGCCGGCCCATGGTGAGGCGATAGGCAAGCAATCCACTATTCAGGTTTCTGCTGGAGCCGATGGAGTACACGTCGAGGCTCACTCCGTGGCACAGCGGATATAGCCCCTGCAACGCTAGCGTTTCCCGAATTTGGCACAGGGCCTCAAAAAGTCTGTCGCGGTCACGTCGATGACTCGACCGCGGTAGCAGGCGCGCAAGTGGCAAGTCGCTGACTTGCCACTTGCCTCGAACCGAACGGTCTCGTTGGTTTCGCCTCCGACGAGCATGTTATGAAAGGCTAACATCGTGTGAGCGCCGGGCAGGATGTTGCGCTTCATGTTGTCCATTGTTAACCCAAGTGTAGGGCGGCCTTTTGGACGCCACTAGTAACTTAGGGGCGCAGCGCTCGGCCAACGGGACCTGTCGTAGGTCGTGGCCATGGAAGAAGGGGAGGTCAAAGACGAAGTACTGGATGTCCTCCACCTTCGATCTATCAAACGCATTCTGCAGCGCCTGGAAGTCCGTGGTGCCCTTGTCGCTGAGTATCACGATCTCCCCATCCAGCCAGGCGCAACCGAGGCCAAGAGCGCGTATCTCCGCCGCAAGCGATTTGAGGCGTGATGTCCAGTCATGGCCATTTCTTGTGAAGAGACGGACATCGTCGCCGTCGACCCTTGCCAACAACCGATTGCCGTCGAACTTGATCTCAAAGGCCCATTGTTCGGCGTTGCGCGGCACCGCTGAAGCGAGCGTCGCAAGTTGCGGGGCCAACGCAAGCGGAAGGGGGCGGGGCGTGCTGCAGCGGGCAGTACGAGTCGGCCCTGCCCCGGGCGCGAGCGACGCTGCTTTGGCACGGCAGTCTTCGCGTTACCGCCGGCAGCCGATTTGCTGTTGCCCTGAGCCAGCACGCTGTCCGGTAGGGCCTCGGTGATGTCGTACTCGGCGGCAGAGCGCGCAAACGCATCCCGCTCCTTGATCAAGAGCCAGGGTTCCTGACGCTCGTCGCCGTGGCCGTGCATTCTGACCAAGGTCCAATGACCATGTAGCTTCTCACCTTGCAGCTCGAACTTCAACTTGCCGCTCTGGTAGCCGGCGACCGGATCGCCGACCGGCATCCACGTCCCCCGATCCCAAACGATGACTGTGCCGGCCCCGTACTCCTTGGGCGGGATCACGCCTTCGAAGCTCGCATAATCCAGCGGGTGATCCTCGACATGCACGGCCATCCGCTTCTCTGCGGGATCCAGGCTGGGTCCCTTGGGGACCGCCCAACTCTTGAGGGCACCCTCAAGCTCGAGACGAAAATCGTAGTGGAGCCGGCGAGCCGCATGCTTCTGCACGACAAAGCGCAGTGCGCCGCTGGCGGCGCTCGCGGCGGACACCTGGCCGCTCGGCTCCGTCGTCGCGGCGAAGTCCCGCTTCTGACGGTATCGCTCCAGGCTCCGCGCGTTGGTAGATGCCGACTTAGTCATGGACTGAGTTCACAAGCCGGGCGGCGCGGGCTTTACCCTTTCACGATCGCGAGGATCGTGCCCGTAGCTGTTGCGCATGCGGATCTGCCCGTCTCGCCCATGGATCATCAACTCGACGTTGTCCTGCTTTGCCTCCGTCGTGCCGGCCGCGATGGCGTCCTCTAGGTCGTCATGCGCAGAAGAGGGCTCGTGGGCGCCCTCGCGCACGACATGCCATTTATCGCCGTGTGGAACGACATGCACATTTTTGTTCGCCATGACTGTCTCCGTTTCGTCGTCCTCTGTGATCGCAGTATTTCCCCGTCCTATGCAAACGGCAATAAGCCGCTGTCCGACACTTGGTATCGCACTGGTCACCATGTAAGTCCGACAAAAATTACACGCACATGTTCTGCCACGAAGTGCTCGCCTATCCGCAAAGTGACAGTGGAACGCCGCAGGTTCGTCAGGCACGATCTAAGCTAGATCGATGTACTCCCGACCCGTACGGTGATCGCCATGGCTGCCCGTTCCATTGCCTCCCTCTCTCTCAGCTTTGGCCTCGTGTCGATCCCAGTGCAGATTTATAGCGCTACGGAAAGCAAAACGGGGGTTAGCTTCAATCTGCTACATAAGGGATGCGGCTCAAGGCTCAAACAGCAGTACGTATGCATCCGCGAGGATGTGGTGGTCGAGCGGTCCGACGTGGTCAAGGGCTATGAGTTCGAGCCGGATCACTATGCGGTGTTTGAGCCAGACGAATTGAAGGCGCTGGAGGACGAGGCGAAGCACACGGTCGATATCGTGTCATTCATGCCATCCGGGGCCATCGATCCGATCTACTTTGACAAGGCCTACTACCTGGGCCCAGACAAGCGTGGCGGCAAGCCATATAACTTGCTCGCCGAGGCTATGCGAAAGACAGGGACTTGTGCGCTCGCGCAGTGGACTTGGAAAGGCAAGCAGTACATGGTGCAGGTGCGGGCGACCGACGAGGGCTTGGTGCTACAGCAACTAATCTACGCTGACGAAGTTCGATCGATGGTGGACCTGCACGTGGAGAAGGCCCAGGTCCAGCCAGCCGAACTGGCGTTGGCCCAGCAGCTGATCGAACAGAACTCGGTGGACGGATACGACCCCACGGCATACAAGGATGAGGAGAAATACCGCATCCTGGCGGCCATCGACAAGAAGATCACCGTGAGCGAGGAGCGAAGCGAACCGCGGCAGGGCGCGGAAGTGATAGACCTGATGGAGGCCCTGCGCGCAAGCATGGCCCAGCGCAAACAGGGCGGAACGAAGGCACCGGCCTCAGCGGCTGCAGCGGAGGGCAAGAGCAAGAAGACTGGGAAGCGTGCCACTGCGGCGCCAGCGCCAGCTCCCGCCAAGCGAGCTTCAGCGGCGAAAAAGTGACGGGCCGATGCCGACGTACACCCTGAAGGACGCCGAGACGATGCTGGGCATCCCGCGTTCGGTGGCCACTAGGCTGGTCACCGAGGGGATCATCACGCCCACACGCGGGCCGCGCCGGAAGCTCCTCTTCACGTTTCAGGACATGGTGCTTCTCCGGACAGCAAATTCACTGCATGACGCCAAGATCCCAACGCGGCTGATTGTCCGCGCGCTGGCGAGGGTGAAGGCCGCTCGCGGAGCCGGCCAGCCGCTGACCGGCGTGCGGATTCGCGCGATGGGCAACGAGGTGGCGACAAGGGATGAGGGCAGAGAAGGATGGCAGGCCGTGTCTGGCCAGATGCTGATGGATTTTGAGCCCGGCGACCCGGGCGCCGCGATTGTGCAATCACTGCACGACGCGCGGCCACCAGCTGCCGACGCGCAGGATTGGTTTCTCATCGGTGCCGAACTGGAAACGGAGAAGCCGATCGATGCCGAGGCCGCATACCGGCGGGCCTTGGCGGCAGAACCAACGTTTCTGGATCCGTATCTCAACCTGGGCTGCATGATGTGCGACGCGCGCCGGTTTGGCGACGCGGCCGAACTGTACCGCTCTGGCATCTCACAGCTGCCGAGCGAGCCGTTGCTCCACTTCAACTTGGCCGTAGCGTTGGAGGATCAGGAACGCCCCGGGGAGGCACTCATCAGCTATGAGCGCTGTATCCAATTAGCGCCGGACTTTGCCGACGCGCACTTCAACGCGGCTCGTATCTACGAGACCCTCGGCAACGGGATGCGGGCGATCCGACATTTCAATGAGTATCGGAAGCTGCAGCGTTAGCGCGGGAGGTTGGCACCCTGAAGAAATGAGACAGCGGCCGCATCGTGCTCGACGTCAGTAAGGGGTCGCTTCAGAGAACGGACAATATTGCACGCCAAGCTTTCGTGAACCCGGCCAGAAGCTGGCTACCGGGCAGCAAAGGCCTGATCCATCTGACGTGAGAGGGCTGAGGGAGTAGGTAAGAGGTAAGCCAGCGGCGTTATATCCGACCGGCGTCCCCGTCGGCACAATCTCCTTCATGTTCAGCACGATGGAGATTGGTCATGAATGGGATGCTCGTAAAGCAATCGAATAAGGAAGTGGAATGGCGCCAACGGCTGGCGCGGTTTGCGTCGAGCGGTCAGCAGATCAAATCGTTCTGCCAGGCGGAGTCGGTTTCGACGGCGACGTTCTGCCGCTGGCGCAGGCAGTTGGCCGAAGTCGGCGGCGCGACGCCTTCATCGACGTCGGCGCGATGCCGCTGGCGTCCGAAACGCAGTCGATGATGCAGTGTGCGGCGCTGGAAGTTCGCCTCGACTTGGACCAACGCCTGATGCTATGGTAGCCCATCACGCTCCTCGATACACTCTACTTGTAGTGGGAATTCCTTCTATGAGCAGCACTTTGTCAAGCCCTTTGGTGAACTGGTTAGTATTTGACTGCAATCGAATCCAGCACCTCCATTGCAAACGACGCGCCAGTACCTACGTGCAGCCAGTAGTCTGAAGCCGATTGTGCGCGCGTCGGACGTGACGTCCGACCACCTTCTATCCGCCGGCGCCTGGCCGGCCTCATCCTGCATGCGCGTTACGCCGGAAACGTCGCCGGGAACATGCCCCATCTACATGAATCGGTTGCATCAGCAACCCAGGAATGCCACGGGCATGTCCACTTCAAACCGTGTCTGCTACGTACTGTCTGGCTAAACCTTACCTCCTTCCTGCTAAGCCTGAGGGCTTAGGCCGACTTCAGGTGTGCGCCTTCAGGGATGACGCCGTCCTTCAGATAGCGCCACAGCGCAATCGCGAGGCGTCGGGCGACCGCGACGATGGCGATGCGCCGCGCCCGGCGATTCGGTCCCGTGCCCTGCGTGCGCTGGATGAACCACTGTGTCAGCGCGCTGTCGGGCTGGTAGCGCAGCCAGCACCACGCCATCTCGACCAGTAGAGCGCGGACCCGTCGGTTGCCCTGTTTGCTGATGCCCTGGTCTACCTGGCTCTCGCCGCTATCGTAGGGCTGCGGCACCAGGCCTACGCAGGCACCCACCTGGCATCGGTTGCTGAACTCTCTCCAGAACAGTTCGAGGGCGAGGCGCGACGCACCCACTTCGCCAATCCCCTTTAGGCGTGCCAGGGCATCAATCCGCTTGCGCGCGGGTGCCGGCAGGATTGCTTGTCTCGTCTTCTCGAGCACGGCGAGTTGCTTCTCCGCCAGCGCCAACCGTTCGCACTCGCGCAGCAGCCGTTCACGCAACTCGGGCGGCAGCGGTTCGCCGTCGTGGCACAGCACCTCGTCACGGGCGAGGCGGTTGGCGAAGGCCTTGCTGTCGACGTCATCCCAGCAACCGAGCGTGGCCAGCAGTTTGCGCATCCGGTCGCGATGCTGCAGGACCTCCTTCTGCAGTGCCCCGCGATCGCGCATCATTTGGCGTGACGCCTCGTCCTGCGAAGACGGCACGTGAACCACATGCATGCGGTCGCGCTCGCCTCGCAGCCACGCGCGTAGGTTGATGACGAGCTTAATCGCATCGAGCCGATCGGTCTTGGCCCGTCGCTGATGGCGCTCGACCGGAATGCTGGCCGGATCGACGACATAACAGTCGATCCCTCGTGCCTGCAGCGCGCGATAGATCCAGAACGCGTCCTGGCCGGCTTCGTAGCTCACGGCGAGCCTCACGCCTGCCGGCAGCGACCACTTGCGTTTCTGGTATTCGATCAGGTCCAGCACGGCCTGCAAGCGGGTTGCCGCCTGCGGTTGGGCGACGGTGTGTATCGCCGGTTGCTCGCGCTGCCCGTCGTGTAACGCGACCTTCCACTTCGCGGTTGCCAGTTCAAGCGAGACCGCCAACACCCGCTCCTCTGTACCCGTGTATGCCTGATCTGTACGCATGATGGTCTCCTATGAGCCAAGCTCGGCACGCTGATTCTAGGCCTCGGCGTGGCGAGGCCTAGATGCTTCATAGGATCTACCCCGACGGTCACGCCCGAGATTAAATATGTTGAAAGGGGCGCACGACTCCCTTTATCAGACGATCACTAGCCGGTGCAACTGGAGCGGAGCGATTCCAAGTCCTCCCTAAGCGCTTGGATCTCTCTTGCCAAGAGCAGATTTACGGCTTTTAGGTGGCGAATTTCGTCGTCTCTTCCTCTCAGAGCTTGTCGTGACTGCGCCAAAGCGCGCCTCAAATTGGCAATTTCCTCGCTTTGGGCCAATGCCTCAGCCTCGATACCCTGCTTCATGATTGTACGAATCCGCACCGCTAGGTCTGGATAGCGATTGTGGATCGTAGCGTTTGACACAGCAGCTTCCTCCGCAACTGCGGAAATGCAAAGACGGCGCTCGCTGGCAACGCGCTTTGGCGTGCCTTGGAGGATGCGGCTGATGGCCGCTTCAATTTCGCTTCTGGTGGCTTCCGTGCCCATATAGCTTGTCTCCATCGTGCCAACCGTATTGTGCACCAACACCGGTGAGCGGTGCCTCCGTAGCGCTGCCACGGTTATCTTGTCTCGGACTCGGTTGCTCGGACTCGGTTGCTTTTGGCAGGGATCCGACAATGAGTCGATACGAGATCACGAGCCAATCCAACCGGCTGAGCGAAGGCTCGATCGATTCAACCTCGTCGAATCCGCTGTGCAGAGCGAGGAGCCCAGTCTTCGCTCTGGAGTTTCAGCGCCCCCCGGCAGCGATGCAAATGCCACATGCTTCGACAGATTCCACGGTCTAACAGGCTGCTGAAGTACCTCGGCCCCGAGTCAGCGCATCGCCATGTCGAAACGTTGATCTGAGAACTCGACACGACTCACTCTCCGACATCGCATGCGCGGCGCAGATACCTTCACCGAAAGCTTGTTCACCATGCGGCGGCTGGACGATTTTGTGCCCAAGTCCCATCCACTGTGCCCGATTCGCCACCATGGTCAATCAAGCCTTGGCGAAGATGGATCGGCTGTTCGCGGGGATGTATGAGGCCGACATCAAGGGTGGTCGCCCGAGCATCGCGCTGGAGAAGCTGCTGCGAGCGATGTTGCTGCAGGTGCTCTACAGCATCCGGTCCGAGCGTCAATTGATGGAGCAGACGCAGTACAACCTGCTGTTTCGCTGGTTCATCGGGTTGTCGATGGACGACGCAGTCTGGGTGCCCACGGTCTTCACCAAGAATCGGGCGCGCCTGATCCAGCACGATGCGGTGATTGAATTCTTCAACGAGGTGCTTGCCCTTGCGCAGAAGAAAAACTGGCTGTCGGCCGAGCACTTCAGCGTGGACGGCACGCTGATTCAGGCGTGGGCAGGCCACAAGAGCTTTGTTCGAAAGGATGGCAGCGACGGCGACAACGATAGCGGCGACTTCAGGGGGCACAAGCGCAGCAACGATACGCATCAGTCCAGGACCGATCCCGATGCGAAGCTCTATCGCAAAGGCCCGCTTCGCGACGACCTCCTCCAGTTTCAACGCCAGCGCGTTGTCGTAGAGCCATTCCCCATCGTCGACGTCCTGCACATACATCAGGCCGGCCGGCGGGTCAGCCAGCAGTTTCTGCAGGGCCGCTTTGCGTTTCATCGATAAAAAAAGTGCCGCGACCCGAGGGGAGGAGAGTCGCGGCACTGCGGGTGATCGAGGATGAGGGCCCTTCGCCACACGCAACTAAAGCATAGGAGAGGTACCGTAGGGTTGTTAATTGGCCTTGGAGTTGAAGGGGCTTTCCTACCCCATTGAAGGGACTGTCCTACCCCACTGGTTTGAGCCCGTCACGCCGGGTGAGTAGGCGCTCCTCTGCTACTGCGGCGCTAGCTTTTGCGAGCGCCGCACGCGGCGCCGCCGCGGCATCCATTAGCTCGGGCAGATAGTGCCGCATGAAACTGCGCGCCCGCTCCGGATCCCGGCAGGTCAGTCGTCTCTGTTCACCGCGGCACGGGCAAAAAATCGGGCTGCAGTGTCGGCCGCAGCCCAGGAGACCCACCCTTGGTCAATGGTCGACCGCGCTGCGGTAGTTTTGCGCAGCGGAAGCAGGGCGCGTATCGCCGATCGGGAGGGTACGCTTGTCGGTGGACAAGAAAAAACCCTCGGTCAGTGATGAGCGAGGGCAAAGGTGCAACCAGGGAAGATTGCCGGTTCATGATAGGCCGAGCTATGGAGGGCGCAATCATCCTTTGGGGGTAATCTGCGAGCAGAGGCTCGACGCAAAATCCGGTGGTGCTGGCCGTCCTGCTCGAACGACAGGTCATCGGCCGTCCGCACCATCCTCTCGATGTGGCGCGTCTCGACGCCTTCCACGCCCAAGCCGCGATCGGTGAGGGTCACGCTGTCGCACAGCAGGCGCAGTTCGGCCACGTCACCGGGCAGGAAATGGGATTTGAGGAGAATGGATTCAGTCTGGTAGTTCGTGGCGGGCATGTCCATGTGCCCGCTAGTAGACTTGTTGGCAAGCATCCATGATCGCGCTGAAAGTGATCGGCTGGGCATCGCGCCGAGTGAAATCGGCGGACTGTCGTCTTACGGATAACCGAGGATCGCCGGGCCTGCACCATCCCCAGCGCGGACTGGGGCAGCAGGCCCGTCTCCGCGACGGCGGCCAGCATCCTCTCTCGCACCGCTCGCGGCTCAGTACCACAACGCGTGCTAACCAGCGTCAGCAGTACGACAAGATTACGCCAAAAAATAAAAAAGCCCTTGAAAAACAAGGGCTTTGTTTGGCTTTCGGGTGCCTCCCTCAGGAATCGTTCCCGCGCCTGAAAGTGCTACAAGACTGCCTGTGATCGCCACTCCAGTGAGTTACCTGGCACCGTGCGCGGCGTGGGCCATGGATTTTCAAAATTTGCGCTGGCCCGGCGCCAAACCTCCCCGCGAAGCGCCCTGCCACGGACGCCGCCTCACCCCCCGTCAATCTTTTGTCGTGATGTCTTTGCTGGTGGTTTGAACCCCCTTGGCTCTGGCATCCCTGGCGTACCGTGTTCGTCTTTTCCGGTCGCTCTGATCTTTGTAACGAGGATATGAGCGACGAACGTGCCAGTGGCGTTAAGTGGTTGATTTAATTGATAATGTCATTTTGCAATTTGTAACGCAGAGATACATTTGTAACCAGATGTTTCCATGTTGGTACGAAAGACGCATGGCTTGCGTGCGCCTTAACCTGGATCCGCTTGGTGACTAAAGTAATGCTTTGTATACTTACCAGTCAGTGTTAGTGTGCAATAGGGCACATAGTTGCTTTTCGCGATCCCGCGGCTGCAGTGAATTTAGGCAACTGCACAGAGGGATTCGGGTGGTGGAGCAGTGGCCGCACGAGCGTACGAACTGTTGCAGTCGCGATACGACCCGGCGTCATTTCGTTGTGCGCCTTAATGCACGACAACTGCCGCTAGGGTTGGCATACAGGATGGGACATGCGCTAGAGGAGCGCGGCGGCGACAAAAGACGTAGCCGGATGGGGTATGAATGTTGGCCACCTCACATTGGCACAGCACACTGCTCGCCCTCTTGGATGAGTTGGGAACTTCTTACAACCCCAACCGCATACGATCGAATTGGTTGCATTCCTGATACTGTCTTGTCGCAGACTTGGCCGTTCGGCCAGTGCACTAGCCACCGGTTGCCCCGCCGAGAACCATCAAGAGAACACCCTCAACAAGGCGACATGCCAGCTTTCCCAGCCAAACATTACGCTGCCGAATTGCAGCGGCAACTGCGCAGCCTGGTCGGCCATGAGCAGATCGTCACGCAAGCCTACGGCGTCACCTGCTGATAAAAGGTCCGGACGACGAGGAGCCGACGGTGGTGGCTCGGTTGACCGAGCTCGGCCGTGATCGTTATGGCGCCGACTTCCGCGGCCAAAGGGACGTTGGGAACGTCTACCAGGCGACGGTACACTAGACGAGATTGCCCAGGCGATCGTCAAGCTCCTGCAGCCGAATTTGCAGCAAGCCTATTTAGTGGGGTGTTGGTCGGTACTGCGTAGTCGTTGAAGTACCCTTGGCACCACACGTCGCATCCATCCGCCCTGTCCCGAGACGGACCGGTGTCATCCGCGCCTCAACTCTTCCTTGATTTTCCGTAGCTTGTTGTGGTTTTCATGTCGCTACCGGCTGGGTGCTGGAGAGCGGCGATTCGGTCTGCGCCGAATGCGAGGACATCATTGCGCGGGCAAGGCTCTTAGATGATCAATCGCATTTTTTGCGACGAGGCTATCGTGGAATGCCAATCCAAGCCGATCGTTCCGTCCTTCCCCGAGTCCGCCAAATTCTGCGCTGAGCCGCCACGGCGAGATTCAAAGGAGGGACGATTCGTTCGGATCCCGATCGCCCGAAGATGAGAACAGAGCTCGGAATTGGGGGCGGCCGCAGTTCTCGCGGCTGCTGCGAGGAAACGCGAACAGTTGTCTGCATGTCGACTCAATTGCGCGAGGCTCGTATTGGTTTCTTCGTTGCGTTCCCATTTCATTGCAAAATAAATCCGGTCCAAGGCGCAAAACGGTCGCACCTTAGAGTGTAGGATAGCCAGCAAGAAGTTTCCCCTTGGTGGCCTCGCTCCTTATCCCTAGTCCGAGTGGCTAATTGCAGAGGGAACCTTTCGAAGGCAGTCTCCCTTCTTATCGGGGGGGCTTGACCATGAAGTCTGACACTATCACAGCGGTCCTTAGCTGGCAGAGCGCCGATTTCTGGCAGACAGTGGCTGCGTTCGATACACACAATATCGATTTTGTGATCGAGTCAGAAGAGGGCTGGTATGAGGCGACGTTGGTTTGGTCCCCGGTCGTCCGGCTGCATCTCGTTCCGCGTGCTACCACACGCCGGGGAGCGATTCCTGCGATGATGATCGCTGCGCCCCAATGGCTATGCGACCTTCGCGAGACCATCCCCTCACACAAGCAGCCGCGTAGTCGTCAGTAGGGTGAAGGCCGAGGAAGCACCGGGCTCCAAGTATTATGCCAAGGCCGAGTGCAATGCCAATTGCCCTCGCCGGCTCATCCGTAACTAGTGCTGTAAACCGTTCATTGCATTGGGCCTACCCTTTTTTCCATCGTTCCTGGAGCAGCCAGTTGGCCGCCGCAAGATACTCCACTGCCTGGTCGTGGTGATGCTTGCCGGGCTGCTGTCGGGTTCGATGCCTGCCGATCAATGGCGTTCGCGGATCCCACCTCGCCGGCGTGATCGGCAGTTCGCGTTGCATCAGATACCGGTCGAGCGCCGCGCGAGCCAGCGGCGGCAGCGCCACTTTGGTGGCTTTGCTGCCTTTTCCAACCAGGTGCAGCCAATGATCGCCATGCCCGTCGACCTCGATCTGGCCCTGCGTGGCGCTCACCAATTCGCTGATGCGCAGGCCCGTCGCGTATGCAAAATTGAGCACGAACCGCAGCCGCTGTGCAGCCGGCACTTCCCACTGGTGGCCCAATTCCAACCCTTCGGCCACCGTCTGGTAGCGACCATTCGCCCTCGCTGAAAACCCGAGTGGCGGCCAATGGCTCCGACCGCTGCCAACAACGACTACGAGGGGCGGTGCAGGCCTGGCTCGCGCTGCACGAGTCCGCCGCGACACAGAGGGCGTATCGCAAAGAACTCAGCGTGCAGGTCGCCGTGGGCGCCCGAAACGTCCCGCGCGAGCCGTCGACATCCTGCGGAACATAGAGCCTTTCCCAAGGCACCACGTCATGCTGAGCGCCGACCGGCACCAGCGCACGCGCTTGCGCCAGCAGCGCCCGAACACTCGGATCCATCTGCTCGAACTGAGATGATTGGGATCTCCTTCCGCGCCGTCAAGGCAGGCAAGGCTCAGGCTGGCGGTTGGCAAGCGGCTCGCCGCAACGCCCGGGTCGCAGGTGCATGACGAGAGAGCGAATCGCGTCCAGGCCATCGTGCTGGAGTGCGTGGAAGCACTTGACCAACTGCACACAGCGCTGGAACTTGAACGCGGTCGACGCCATTCGCCTCGAGCCTGAGGTCCTTGATGTGCGAGCCCCTCTGCCGCAGACAATCTCCGAGCTTCTCCGCACCTCGCGCAGCGGACTCTTGGAGGTGACGGTCGGGACGCGCCCGCTCCCGACTGCTGAACCAGCGTACGTTCACTCGGTCTAGAAGGGCTACATCCGGCGGTAGCGTGACTCGAGCATCGCGAACAGGCCGAAGGCCACGAATCCAAGCGCCACGGCCGTAAGCAGAAACCGCCCCAACGGCTGTGCCAGGATCGCATGCAGCGCGCCGTCCAGCCCCGGCGCCTTCTGCCGGTGGAAGGTCAGCGCCGCATAGCTGAGCAGGCCCCCCACCACGCCCAGTGCCACCCCTTGGCGATGTATCCGACTTGGCCCAGTCGCGCCACGCCTTTCCGGGCAACTGGGGACATCGACGAAGTGTCAATCTCCTCGTTGAAGGATTTCTTCACGCCCTTGACCATCCCGGCCACGCCGACGCCAATGATGATCAGCCCCGTGACCACGACGATCACCCGCCCGGCGGGCCACGCCAGCACACCTGAGGTTGTTTGCTGCTGGGACTGCGCGTCCCACGATCCCCAGCCGAGCACGACCGAAGCTGCGCTGACCCCCAGGGCGGCGTAGATCACGGCCTTGGCCCCGCTGGTGACTTGATTGCGGACCCGTTCGGCACCTACGCGGTTGCGATAGCCCCAGATGGCTTCACTGGCCTGCCAGAGCGCGAGCGCCACCATGCCGACCGCAACCAGCCATAGCAGGATCCTGCCAAAGGGCTGATCAGCCAATGTTCTCAGCGCCCCGGAGATGTCGGCGCTCTTGCCGGCCGGCGCGCCCCATGCGATCTGCAGCGCCAGCCAGCCGATCAAGAGGTGCACAACGCCGTAAGCGATCAACCCGACGCGGGCGAGCACCTTCAACGACGCGCTGTCGCCAGCCTGTTCGGCCTTGCCACCGGAATTGGGTGCCATCGCGGGGCCCGCCTCGTGAGTTGTCAAACGCAACCTGGGATCCAACATTTTCTACCTACAACATGTTGTTGAAAACGATCCCAGGTGGGCGAAGACTGGCATTTCGAGGGCTATCGACCCTTTGCTCGACCTGAGCAGCGTAGGTGCGCGCTGAGTCAAGATAGGCGCCGTACGTCCAAAGAAGAGATTTGAAAGTCCGCCGCTGATTCAACCTTAGCTCGGCCCGCAACCTGAGTGCAAGGACTCCTCGTACCCTTGGACTCACGCAGACCGACGCGTCGCCGTCCGGGATTGTTGTAGGAGCGCGTCCGCGTAGCGCTCCACAGGAAAGCGGAAAGTGCCCCGGAAATTGATGTGGCTGAAATGGACCGGGCCCATGCGACGCAGCCAGCCATCTTCGATGACCTGGCCTTCCTTATGCAGCGGGTCGACCACGCTCTGCATCTGGGCGGTGTTCCACGCCAGAACAATGTTGGTCAGCAGCGCATGCGATCCCGAGATTACTTTCATCTCGTCGCGGCGCCGGCCACGCTCGTGTGAGACTTTTCCATGGTAAATCGCGCGCTGAAGATGATGAATAGATTCGCCGCGATTCAACAACGTGTGGATCTCGCGCCTGAACTCTTAAATCGCGATGTAGTCACACAGGAAAGCCGTGCGCAGCAGCCTGCCGAGGCGTTCCGCCGCCCGGTGCAGCGGATCGCCCTGGGCGGCTGCGCCGAAGCGCTGCAGCGCCAGCGAAGCAGAGACACGTCCAGATCTGATCGATGCCGCCAGCCGCAACAGTTCATCCAACCGGGGGTGTCTTAGACCCGAACGGGCCAGGGAACCGGCATCTTGGCGGGGCTGTGCCGCGTCCGGAGTGGCAGCCTTCAGTCTGGTGCGGTCCCAAATATTTCCGTGATCAAGTCGTGCTCGAACTCCGCAGGCCAGAAGTCGCGGGGTCCGGCGGCATACAGCATGGATGCGCCAGTTTCAGGGCGAAGTACGCTGACCAGCCGAACGCCCAACGTGCCTTCATCAGAGGCGTCGCATACGTGAAAGTCGGCCGCAATAAAGCCGTGACGCCGGCATGCGCTAGAGAATGCGCCGCGCTCAATTGGTGAAAATGTCTCCAACTGCAATTCGGAAACCTCCGATGAGAAATCCGTACATACCCCGCCATCCGCCAGCGGACGCGACCAGTCTATGAATCGCTATTCGGCTCCGGCGGCGGCCGCTCGAAGAGCGGTCACATGCCAAAGGGGCTGATCAAAGCAGGTTTGATATTAGCGGCGGCCTTTGGCGTCCTGGACTCTGGTCTGGTCAATAGTACCCCCGCCGGTGCCTTACCGCGCCCTCCCATGCAGCCCATCCGTGTCGGCCTTCCCGGCGCTCTCCGACGCCGGCTTATGATAGGCTTACCGCCCAGTGCGCGCGGCAGCCCACCCTCCGTGTATGGCACGGCCGGCACAGTCGTGGGGATTCTTGGCAAGGCCGCCCGGGTTAGTGGGGTGGCGCCGCCAGGTGTGCTACCGGGCGGCCTGCCGGGTTCGGGAGTGAAGTTGCTTCCTTTCGGGCCCTGGTCGGTGCGCACTTCCGATGACTGGGCCATGGCCAGGCCAGACGCACCGAGCAAAGCGGGGATGATGGCCAATAACAATATGTGTCGCATATTTTCCTCCTTCGGTCGGACCGTACATTCAGCTTGCGTCTTGCAGCAGCACTTCATGACCATGATTGCCCCCGACCGACTGCGTCCTCAGCCCACGCGGCGCTACATGGGAATGCCAAGCCAGATTCCCGTGACCACTAAGACGGTGATCGGGACAGCAGGGCCTGGATAACTGGTTTCGGCAGAGAGTCCAACCACACAAGCATCGGTGCCCGCGCCAGCAGTAGGGACGTTCCCACTGCGCCAACTGCGACTAGCCCGGTGAGCGTCAGCGCGTCTGCGATCCGCATAGCGCCATAGCCCGAGGTCGGCGGCTCGATTGCGTCGTGTGAGTCCTCGAGATGGCTGTCCATCGCACTTGAACTTCAGGGGGCTGGAGCTTGAACGAGCGACCAGCAATTTACGCGCCAGAAGCTTTGCTGCAATGCTGCCGCAAACCGATGGTTATTACTTCGGTGTTGGGCCGGCGCGGCGTGCTGCTGTCGGGGCTTCTTAGCGGGTGAGTGCCTCGTCTGCTTCGGCTGTGACAGCTTCGGAGAAATCGCGTCCGAGCTACTTCCCTTCATACGGCCTGGAGTGCCCATGTCGCTCTAGCAGCAGGAGCGTTCTGGCGATGCCGGCAATGGCTCAACAAGCGCCGCAAAATGCGCCCAACCCCAGTACGCCTCCTGAAGGCTGCACTGTTGCCAGCGCCGCCCGCGGAAATCCGACCATCAATGCGTACGGGAAAGGAGAAAACCGTCTTTCATTTTGGCCTCTTGTCTTCAAAATACAAGGTCAGAAACATTCGGAATTGCGAAGGCAGCCCCCAACGACCTGCGTGAGCCCGCGCCGTGACGTTGTCGTTGGGCAGATAGCTAACGTTGTTAGCGGACGGAACTGGTACCGATGCCCGGCCCCCCGCCAGTGCCGACCTCCGTCCCCACCGGCGCGAAAGGGTCGTTCACGCTGCCGGGAGGCACGCTTCCATGTCCTGGCATTTTGCGTCGATTTCGATGATGTCATAATGGTCTCCTTCGTGTCCGGGTCCCGTGCAAGAGGCATTCCCGCCAGCACGAGGTGCGGCGCCACGCGGCCACCCCTGCCAACCTTCTCGAATTGACAGGGAATTTATGCCGACGGTGTAGAAATACCTCGGCGTGCCGAGCCATTTGCGATGGTTGCCAGAAGCTGCGGGGAACCGGTTCGTTCCGCAAGGCCGGGTGGCCGGGCAGTGGTATGGGTCTTGCGTCCGACGCTAGTGTGGCGCCGCTGTGCGACAGCGCCAATCCTTTTGCGGAGGCCACCCCAAGCTTCGTCTGTGACTACGAGATTCCCGCTAGGGCCACGCCGGCAGCACGTCTTCAATGCAGCCTGGGATTCGCTGCGCGCCATGGAGAAGGGGGCAACAAGGGCACCCCGCCACCCGCTTAGGTGGTGACCGATTTCTTCGATGTTCCCGGCCGCACCTGCCCCTGTCCGAATTCCCGATGTGGCCGAAGTACTGTGGCACGGGCGACATCAATGTGCGATCCAGCAGTTGCGCGCGCACCGCGGAAGTAGGACGCCTTATTCGCGGTAGCCGATTGCCGGTGAAATGTACCGCGATAGATCCGGCGGGCGAGCGGCGGTCGCAGTACCGGCATGTTTCGCTGAACCGCCCGCATAGGTCCAAGCGCGGAACCCGCTGCGGGGCAGTGCGATGGTTAATTTTAGAATTTCGATAGAGATAGAGATAGAGATAGAGATAGAGATAGAGATAGAGATAGAGATAGAGATAGACGTAGGAAACACTAAGATGGCGATTCGATCCCGATGCACGCCACCAAACCGAGACCATGCCATGGAACGTGAACTCAAGCTGGAACTGCGGGAAGACCAGATCGACCGCTTGCGCGACTTACGCGCACTGTCGTCACTGCGCATAGGCCGGCCGCACGATGAACTGCACGTCAACACCTACTTCGATACGGCTGATTTCGAGTTGCATCGCCACCAGTTATCCTTGCGCGTCAGCCGGAACGGCGATCGCCTCGTTCAAACGCTGAAGACGCAGGGGCGCCGGCGGGCAGGGCTCTTCGAACGCGAAGAGTACGAGTCGGAGATTGCCGGCGAGACGCCGGCACTCGATGCGCTGCTCGGCATGGTGCCGAAACAATCCGAGAGCGCCAGGCTGATTGGCGACGCTGGGCTGGCGTCGCGTCTCAAACCCGTCTTTGCGACCCATGTGCGGCGTACAGTTTCACAGTTGCGGCTGCCGCATGGCGAGGAAGTGGAACTTGCGCTGGACCGGGGAGAGCTCCTGGCGGGTCATTTGAGGGCGCCGCTCCACGAAGTCGAGATGGAGATCAAGAACGGTGAGTCGGACCGGCTCTATGGGGTCGCCATCGAGATGTTGGCAGCGGTACCGCTGCGGATCAGCCGTCTGAGCAAGGGGGAGCGCGGCTATGCGTTGATCGGGGGCGAGGAGCCAGGAGCGGTGCATGCGCAACCCTTGAAGCTTGGTAAGCGCGATTCCGTAGGAGACGCCTTCCACTGCATTGCGCAAAACTGCCTTGCTCAGGTATTCGGAAATGAACGCGGCGTGGTGGCGAACGGGCCTAATGCGGCCGCGTGTGTGCACCAGATGCGCGTGGGTCTACGCCGTCTGCGCTCGGCGTTGGATATGTTCGAGCCCAACATCGTATGCCCGGACGCGCTGCAACACGAGATCAAATGGGTCGCCGGCGAACTGGGCGCGGCGCGCGACTGGAAAGTGCTGGCGCATGCCACGTTGCCTGAAGCGCTGTCCGATGCGCCGGAAAATATCCACGCAGACGCATTGCGGGAAACTGCCAGCGAAAGGGCTGGCGAGAATCGGCGCCGTGCAGCGAAAGCGGTGGATTCGGTGCGCTACACGCGGCTCGTCATCGAACTCAACCACTGGCTTTACAACGTTGGCAAGGGGGCCGGCCTTGAGCCAGAGATGCGCGAGGCGCTCTAGGCGTCCGCGCTAAAGTTCGCGCGCAAGACATTGCGGGCGCGGCATCGCAAGCTATTGAAGCGCGGCCGCCGCCTGCCAAAGCTCGATGCGCAACGGCGCCACCGGGCGCGGATCGCCGCCAAGAAGCTTCGCTATGCCACCGAGTTCTTCGCGTCCCTCTATCCGCGGCAACGCTTGCGACGATATCGCGCTGTGCTCTCCAGCTTGCAGGACGACCTGGGCTGGCGCAATGACGTGGCAGTGGCGGATGGCCTGTTGGGCGCCCTGCAGGCGGAGCGCCCAAGAACCGCCATCGGCGCCGGCTTCGCGCGGGGTTACCTGATTGCCCGCGTAGCAGCCGACCAGAAAGCGCTGAGGCGGCTCTGGACGCGCTTCAGGAGCGCCTGCCCACCCGCGTAAGCAGCTCGCCGGGCGGATCCATGCGCCGCAGTGGACCAGAGAGGCAGCGTCTGTCGCGAAGGACGAATTCTCCATCGCCAAGATATCAGACGCGTTGTCGCCCACGCGCGGCTGCCTTCGCTAGCTAAGCGCCTGGGGCGAGTCCAATTTGCCGGATTTGGTCCCCCATCGGGTTCCAAAGCCGGAAAGGCAATGGCAATGCTCAAGCTGGACGGCCAGCGCCAGGGGCGCAGTGGCGCCTGCGGCTAGGCGGCCCCGGAGTCCTAGTTAAAAGAGGACCGCCAACATGAGGGCGGTCTGGCAAAAATCCCGTCGGGGTCAAATCACGAGATGAGTGTAAGAGCAACTTCGCCCGACTCTACGCAGCTTTTAAGATCCGATCGAATACTCGGACGCCGCCTGCCAGCTTTGCGACCTAGCAATTCAGCACCAAGAATTCAGACCTCGCGTCACCTTCCCCCGGCAATTCGCATTAGCGAGCACCACCTGGGAGGAGCACCGTGTGGGGGAGAGATATACCTTTGCTGGCGCAGGCGCTCATGCCCATCGTCGGTCCGGCAGCCGTGGCAGACGCTATGCGCCTCGCCTCGCGGCGGCCGTCAGCGCATTAGGCAAGCTGCTGCGCACTGCGTTCCTACACAAACCGAGTCGCGCCCACGCAGGCAAAACGCGTTGACGAGATGCAAGTCCTTCAATGCCGCTCGTGGCTAAGGGGCGGGGCTCGGCCGACTTCACAATCCGCCGAGCGTGGCTCGTACCCCCTTCGGCCAGCGCGTCAGATCGAAGCCGTGGTGACGCAGCAGCGCTAGCGCCATGCGTTCGATGCCGAACCCAGCGCAGCCGGTATGGGCCGGCGAGCCGTCGGCAGTGCGCAGCGCCCACACCTGGGCAAAGTGGTTCATGTGATAGTTGAAGCTCATGCACGCACTGGGCGGCGCGCCGTCGTAGATAGGCACAAGTAGCTCGAACTTCAGCTTGAGCTCGCGCTGGCTGTCGGCCACGATCTTGCCGCAGCGGCCGAAGAAGGGATCGTTGGCCAATCGCACCTCGTGCGGCAACTCGAGCAGTGCCGCGAACTGCTGGCCGCGTTCTATCCAGAGCTGACGAAACGCGATGACCTGCTCGGCATTGCCCAGACGGACGTACTCGCGCTGGCGGAACATCTGCATGCGCATCGGGTCTAGCGAAGGTTCGTGGCGAAAGCAATAGGACATCGAGTCAACCACGCACCCTTCTGGCGGCATGGCGCCGCGCCGCGCGATCACCGGGTAGATCGGATAGCATGCCGCCGGCGTCAGTACCGTGCGCGTTGGCCGTTGTTCGTCGGCCCATTCCTCGCTGTCCTCCAAGCGCGCCAGCAGGCGATGATGATCGCGATCGTTGCCGTAGAAGCTATGCACAGTGCCGGCCAACTGCGGGAAACTCTTCAAGTATTCGCTTTTCTCGAAGTCATTGCGGGACATCCCCGGCGGAAAGCGCATCACCTCAGCGTGCTGGTCAACGCCAAGCGCGGTGAAGGTAATATTCAGTCCGTCCACAATGGCCTCGAACTCGGCGCTGCGACCGTAAACGCCATCAACCCCGCCCGGGATCAGCAGTCCGGCCTCGATCAGCGCCTGTTGGAAATGATGCTGTCCTGCCTGCAAAGATTGCGGAGCGGTGGCAGCCGGGAAGTCGCCATCGACCACCGACGCGGAATTCGCGCCATCGAGCGCACTGACTTTGGTATCCATGTCATGTCCCTTCGTTGAAACGCTCACGCCGGCAGAAGCCTGACGTTATTGGTTAGATCCGCTCGTTGCAGAACATTGGCGGCGCCGACCGGAAATCGTGCAGATGACGTGACCGCGGTACGGGATGCAGTAGACTGCCGTGGCCTGCCACTCCGAAACGAAAGCGTGGACCGTCGACATGAACCTCCTCCACCAGCCAACGTGGCTTGCGATGGGGACCATGATTGTGCTGCCCGCGGGTGGGGTATGTTTGCCTGCGCACACACGGATGCGGAAGCGGGTCGTTAGTTCTGTCCCGCGTACGTGGCGCGTAGGAGGTCGACGTGGTCTCTTTGCGCAGACGCCGCCATGCCGGTCGTCGCTATGCCACGGTGATCGTCGAACCTTCGTGCAAGCGCGTGTTATGGGTGAAACGTGGCCGGTCGCGCGAGGAAATCCGCTCGTTCTTCGAGTTGGGCAGGCAAGTAACGGGACGCAGCATGGGGTGGTTCCCTATCGTCGCGGTAGGACAAGTCCGCGTTCGGCTCCAGCGGCGGCGGCGCACCCCGAAGGGGCGGAATGTGTTGCGAGATCCGTAGTGATACACCCCGCGGCACGGGAGTAGATCTCCCCTAAAAGATCGGGACCGGACGACCTAAGATTTGCCTGCATGCTGGAGCCAAGCCCAGAGCTGGAGTAGCGGAATGCATACCCATCGCGCATGCATCAGAGCCGCCATCGCCATACTATGGGCGATTGCCAGTCTTGGCCTTGTTCAGCGTACGGAAGCCAATCCGCTGTTTGCCAGACAAACCGGCTTGAACTGCTCCGGCTGCCATACGGTCTATCCGGAGCTGGCACCATTCGGACGGAAGTTCAAGCTTGCGGGTTACACCCAACCCCACCGTTCAGGACGTCTTCAACACCATCTCGGCATGGACCTTTCCGTACCGGAGCCCGGGTATCGCGGCGCCAGGCCGAGGCACCTCAACGTTCCTGGAACGCGCTCGTCATGTCCATTGGAGCAATCCAGCTATTTCGGGATTTCCGGTATTTTTCCATCCAGACCGCTTACGGTCCGGTTGACACCGATGCCTTGCGTAGCCTGCAGGACTGTTTTGATCCTGCGCATTTTGGACCCGATCAATGCAATGCGAGCCTGATTTCTACGATCAGGCGGACATTCTGATTTAGCCTTTACATCCCTTCTCCAGTACCCGCTCAAGGTTTAGCTTGTCGTCGCCAAAGCGCTTAATGTTGCTGGTGAGATAGGGGCTGACGAAGCCAACGTCGTCCACGTCGACCTTAGCGGTCCCGCGATCTCATATAGCCGCGCGTCATAAGCCCGATAAGAAAACTGTCTGCTGCGATGCGCCGGCGTGGCGCTTACGGGCCTATGCTATGGGGACGGTGCCCGGGTGACTGACCGGCGCGACGTGTTCTCCGATGGGGCCTGCACGGAGGGCGGCTGGTAGCGCGTTGGCTGGCCAGGAATTAGTGTGAATTATTGCGTAGCAATAATTATGGCTCGTCGGGGAAATCTGTGGGTGGTTTTCTTGGCCTGACTACGGTTCTTGAACCCGCATGAGGTAGCGATAGAGCTTGCGCGAAGTGGTATCGAAGGCCTTCTGCTCGGTCTCCGTGATGCGTGGCCAGATGAGCGGTCCGCCCTCGTCGTCAATCATTTGCAATAGCAGAGTTTCGGTGGCAAGGCTCGCCAAGTCGGAATCTTCATGGCGACGACGGATGATTTCGCCGCCGAGCATCCAGAGATGGTCGCGATGACGGCGCCGGGTCTTGTCGGTGATTGACTGTGTCAACAGGTCCATCAGGAAGGGTGTCAGGAGTTCAATGATGCGCTGGCCGGCAGCGATATCGGGCGCTTCAATCTGCCAGGTGGTGGGCCAGTTCGCCAGGTCCGGCACGAACGCATTGAGGTCCGCCCCCGCATCCGATGGGACAATGGGCGTCAAAGAAACTGTCTTGCGCTTACCTGCCATGCTGCTGACCCGCCTGCTCAATGCCTGCCATCACTTCCCCGGTTTTGTGTACGAAAGCGCTCGCTTGTGTCAGGCCTCTAACACCATCGAGATCGACGTGCGTCCGCGACGAGGTTCCCGACCGCACTGCTCGGGCTGCGGCCAACAGGCCCGCGGCTACGACACGCTGGCAACGCGCCGCTTCGAGTTCATCCCGATCTGGGGCTTTGCCGTGGTCTTACTGTACGCGATGCGGCGTGTAGAGTGTAAGCGCGGCTGCGGCGTCAAGGTTGAACAGGTACCCTGGGGTATTGGCAAGCACACGCTGACGAAAGCGTACATGCTGTATCTGGCCAACTGGGCACGCAAGCTGTCTTGGCAGGAAACGGCGCGCAGCTTCCATACCAGTTGGGAGAAGGTCAGTCAGGCAGTGGAATGGGTAGTGGAATGGGGGTTGGCCCACCGCACGCTGGGGCCGATCCGCGCCTTCGGGGTCGATGAGATTCAGTATGGTCGGGGGCATCAATATCTGACCCTGGTCTACCAGATCGAGGCTGGTTGCATCCGCTTGCTGTGGGTCGGCAAGGAGCGCACGACAGAGAGCTTCGAGAAATTCTTTGCCTTGATCGGCGCCGAGATCGCCGCCAAAGTCGAGTTCGTCTGCTCGGACATGTGGAAGCCCTATCTGAAGCTGATCGCCAAACATTGCCCCAATGCTTTGAATATCCTCGATCGCTTCCACATCGTCGCCAAGATGAACCTCGCCCTGGATGACGTGCGCGCCGCCGAAGCCCGACGCATGGCAAACGATGGCTACCAGCCCGTGCTGAAGAAATCCCGCTGGTGCCTGCTCAAGCGTCGGGAGAACCTCACCGATACCCAGCGGATACGGTTGCGCGATCTGCTGCGCTACAACTTGCAGAGCGTACGGGCCTATTTGCTCAAGGAGGAATTCCAGTCGCTCTGGGAATACGAATCGCCGGTCTGGGCCGGCAAGTTCCTCGACCGATGGTGCACGCAGGTCATGCGCTCGCGCATCGAACCCATGAAGAAGTTCGCCCGCACTGTCCGCACTCACCGCGAACTCATCCTCAACTACTTCCGGGCGCGAAAGCAGTTCTCCAGCGGGGTGATCGAAGGGCTCAACAACAAAGCCAAAGTCACCATGAGAAAAGCATACGGATTCCGGACCTTCCGCATGACCGAAATCGCGCTATATCACGGGCTCGGGAAGCTCCCGGAGCCAAAACTCACCCACAGTTTTTACTGACGAGCCATAATTATTGGCGCTAGATTTCGAGTGATCGAGAGGTGGCATGCGGCCCGAAGCGGGGCACGCAGCTTGCCCCCTTTCATAAATGCGGCATTCCGCCGCGCCATGGAGAGCACGATGGGACAGCAACAGCAACCCGGCCAAGGCCAGCAAGACCAAAGCAAGCAACAGCAGCAATCCGGTCAGCAAGGTGGCCAGTCCGGCAGCCAAGACCAGAAGGGCGGCCAACAACAGCAACAGGATCGTGGCCAAGGCCAACAAGGCGGCCAGCACGACAAGCAAGGGCAACAAGGCCAACGGACCGACCAGGCTGGGCAGCAGAACCAGCAAGGCCAGAAGGGTGGCCAGCAAGGCCAGCGCTAATTACCGGCTGGCATAAAGGCTAAAAGCTCGCGGCGGTATGGATTGCCGCCGCTAGGCGCCGCCTCCGCGTACACGCGTGGAGGCGGCTTTTTGTGTGCGCCCAGCATGGGCGCACTCCTGTGGGTGCAAGTCCCACCGTAAGTTGATCACAGCGATCGAAGCGAAGCGCAACTGCGAAAGGGCGACCGATCGTGGGGAGGAAGCGTGGAGCGAAGCTGCGAGCCGAGGAACACGAACCGGATAGAAGGCGGTGCCGACCAGGACGAGCGGGCATGAAACCGCGAAGTTCTCGTGATCAAGGGGAGGCGGCGTAAATCCGGCGGTTGTGCAGCGAAGGAGTGCGTTCTTACCTGGGGAGATCTCGCCTCATGCCTGAAAGGGCGACGGCGTCGAGCCGGAGCGAGAAGTCAGCAGAGGTCGAAGTAGTTGGGGGTAGCGCCGGCAAGGCTCGAATCCGCCGACGAAGGACCGAACGAGAGGGAGTGTTCGAAGCCATGTCGATACCGAAGGCATTGCGTCAGAAGCCCGCGCGAGCGGGGCGGGAGGGAGTAGCGGGCGGTGAAGCCGGCCGTGAACCCGCCTGCGACGAAGCCGGCGGTCCGCGGCGGGGACCGGAGGACACGGGGTCGGCGCTGCTGGCAGCGGCGCTGACGCGAGAGAACCTGAAGCAGGCGTTCAGGCGGGTCCGCCGCAACAAAGGCGCCGCTGGCGTGGATGGTCTGGATATTGATCAGACCGCCCGCTATCTGGTGTCGGCGTGGCCGGAGATCCGCCAGCAACTGCTCAAGGGGACGTACCGGCCCAGTCCGGTACGGCGGGTAACGATTCCGAAGCCGGACGGAGGAGGCGAGCGCGAGCTCGGTATTCCGACGGTGACGGACCGGCTGATCCAGCAGGCGCTGTTGCAGGTGCTGCAGCCGATGCTGGACCCCACCTTCAGCGAGCACAGCTACGGCTTCCGGCCTGGGCGGCGTGCGCACGATGCGGTGTTAGCCGCGCAGTCGTACGTGCAGTCGGGGCGGCGAGTGGTGGTGGACGTGGATCTGGAGAAGTTCTTTGACCGGGTCAACCACGACATCCTGATTGACCGTCTACAGAAGCGCATCGGGGACGCCGGGGTCATCCGGCTGATCCGGGCGTATCTGAACAGCGGGCTGATGGATGGCGGGGTAGTGCTGCAGCGGTACGAGGGCACGCCGCAAGGCGGGCCGCTGTCACCGCTGCTGGCTAACGTACTGCTCGATGAGGTGGACAAGGCGTTGGAGCGTCGAGGTCATTGCTTCGTGCGCTATGCCGATGATGCGAACGTGTACGTGCGCAGTCGGCGGGCGGGCGAGCGAGTGATGGCGCTATTGCGGCGCTTGTACGGCAGCCTGCGCCTGAAGGTCAACGAGGCAAAGAGCGCGGTGGCGAGCGCGTTTGGCCGCAAGTTCCTCGGCTACAGCTTCTGGGTGGCCGCAGGGGGAGTGGTCAAGCGCAAAGTGGCAGTTAAGCCGCTGCTGACGTTCAAGCAACGCATCCGCGAACTGACTCGCCGCTCAGGCGGGCGGAGTCTGCAGGCAGTCGTGGATCGGGTGAGGCCATATGTTCTGGGATGGAAGGCCTACTTCCGGCTGGCGCAAACGCCCCAGGTCTGGCGCGAGCTGGACAAGTGGATGCGCCACCGGCTGAGGGCCATCCAGCTCAAGCACTGGCGCCGTGGTCGGGTCATTTACCGAGAGTTGCGTGCGCTGGGTGCTACAGCGGATGCCGCCAGGCAAGCAGCGGCGAGTAGCCGGTGCTGGTGGCGCAACAGCGGCGACACGCTGAACCGGGTCCTGACCATCGCCTACTTCGATCAGTTGGGCATGCCCCGTCTCACTTAACCTCAACCTCTCGAACCGCCCGGTGCGGACCCGCATGCCGGGTGGTGTGGCAGGGGCGCAGCCAGTGGGCTGCCCCTATGCCGATTTGATGAGCGGCAGTACCAGACCGACCACGGCGTATAGCAGCCATGCCGGATAGTGCCGCCGGATGTTGGTGGCCAGCCCGTGTCCGCTCACCCGCCCGATCCTCGGGCTGACTACCTCGATGCCGATCATCAGCGGATAGGTGAAGAGCACCGTCCACAGCATGTTGAAGCCGAACTGCGCGCCCGCCTGTGAATAGGTGGCGATACCGCTGGGATCATCGTCGGCGGCGCCGGTAATCAGTCCCGGGCCGAGCTAGCCGAGCCAGAATCCGGCTGAGTCATTGGCGGAATCATCGGCTGGAGCTTTGGTGGTGGTTTCCATGTCAGGCACCATCGTCTGCGCAATGCACCGCTTTCAGCAGAGCATGGTTCTGGCGCTCGTTGGCATAGCGGTTCCTGGCGAGTTCGAGGATCTGGTCGCGGTGCGGTCGAAGGCCGCCAGCACTTCGGGCTCAGCCGAGCCCATTGCCAGTTCGAGATTCGCGAGCACGGCGTCATTGACCAGGAATGTGACTTCGCGCGCATTGTCGTAACCCCAGAACCATACGCAGTGCTTGGCTGCATCGAAGCTTCGGCTCGGGTTGGGAAAATTCAATGCGATGTTGCACCTCGGTTGACCGGGCACCGTGGTACCCGGAAAGTTCGCCCAAGATGCCGCAAGGAATGGTAGGGCCCGAGAGGAGACGCCACGATCGTGGCGAAACCCCGATCCGCTTGTCAGCCGCTTGCACACGCTATAGCGCCTTGGTGATGGTGCAGTCTGGAACTACTGCGTGCAGGTACCCTCGCGAAGATCCGCTATCTGCTTGCTCTGCGGATCAAATTGACCGGGTTGTGCGGTCTTGCGAGCCTCGTCGGGTTGTTCGGGCCGACGTCTTGCCGGTGCTGGCGGATGCCGCGTCCGGGCCGTAGGTGTGGTCATATAGTTCATAAGCGCCAAACGCTTGTTTGCTAGGTCAGCTATTAATGATAGGCCCTGGAGCCGGCCTACCCAACAAGCGTTACTCGACAGTGTGAGGACGCCGGCGCGATGACTTGCCGGGCGGCACCGGTCAGGTGGCCGCCAGCGCCTTGTCGCTGGCGCCGCCGCGGTCGCTCATGAAAAACAATCAGGAGAGCCCCGTGTTTCAAGGGATTTACGCGGCTGGGGTGATCTGGAAGCCGAGGGCAGTCGCGCGGCGCCGGAGCGCAACTGCCCTCGGTTTCCAGATCACCCTAACCGTTCCGCTAGCTTTGAAAGCCGTCTGATTGTTTCTCATGAGCCTACTGAAGCTACGTGTACCGCACCGCACGGGGGCGCGTCAGCAGAAATTGCGGCTGCTTGTGGCAAGGCTGCCCAACAAGGATTGATGGATTGATTGCTCAACGTGCTCGGCGCGGCACTTTTTTGCCATGTAAGAAACGGTGTTTGCTGTCCGCTTGCCTCGCTGCGAGTAACACTCCTGCTGCTCTTCTTGGTCGGACCGTGCTGTTATCTCGCCACCATGAGGTCGGGCAATCTCGCACGCGATGTACAGGCCTAGTGCAAGGCTGCCATCGGCGGTTTAGCTGCTCTCATGCTCGGGGGCCCACTTTAGAGGGTCAAAGAGCTGAGCCAGGCCTTTGCGATTCGGCAACAATGCCAACATGGCAAAAATCGAACAGCCGCCAGCAGCTTCGCTAATTTGGCATAAGCTTTATGCGGCGAAATTTTCCTGTAGCGGCTAAGCGATAATGTCTGCTTTTGGCTAAGCTCAAATGTCCGAGTTTGGCCAGCGGCCGATCAGGTCGAAAAACGGGCATCTGCCCACAGTCCGCAGCAGGCCCAGTGATTCCATTGCTCCGCGAGCCCCCTGAGCTAACTACGGCCAGATTGCCGGTAAGATCCGCCAAACGGTTCGCGCGACGACGCGAACAATGCGTTTACCCGGCGATGCCAGGGACTGGCCCACCCGTCGGTCGAGTTCAGACTGACACCTCAAATATCGAAATAGAGATAAAACTCCCACGGGTGCGGCCGCAGCTTCAGCGTATCGATCTCGCGCCTGCGCTTGTAGTCGATCCAGGTCTTGATCACCTCTTCTGTAAAGACGTCCCCTTTTAGCAGGAAGGCCGAATCGACTTCCAGCGCCGACAGGGATTCCTCGAGCGACCCGGGCACCTGGCGGATGTTTGCGGCCTCCTCACGGGAAAGCTCATAGATGTTCTTGTCGAGCGGATCGCCCGGATCGATGTGGTTTTCAATGCCGTCCAGCCCGGCCAACAGCATTGCCGAAAAAGCAAGGTAGGCATTGGCCGAAGGATCGGGACAGCGGAATTCTACGCGCCTCGCGCTCGGCGAATCGGAATACATCGGGATCCTGGCGGCGGCGGAACGATTGCGCTGTGACATGGCCAGGTTGACAGGTGCCTCGTAGCCCGGCACCAGGCGCTTGTAGGAATTCGTGCTCGGGGCGCAGAAGGCCATCAGGGCCGGAGCATGCCTGAGCAAGCCGCCGATGTACCAGCGGCACATTTCAGATGTCAGCGCCCAGCCGCTCGCGTCATAGAAAAGGTTCTCACCGCCCTTCCACAGGCTCTGGTGGCAATGCATGCCGCTTGCGTTGTCCGCGAAAAGGGGCTTTGGCATGAACGTCGCGACCTTGCCATGCCGGCGCGCCACGTTCTTGCAGATGTACTTGTACATCATTACGTTGTCCGCCATCCGGGTCAGCGGCGCAAAGCGCATGTCGATCTCATTCTGGCCCGCGGTCGCCACCTCATGGTGATGGACCTCGACCTGGATGCCGGCCTTCATCAGCGCCAGGACGATCTCGGAGCGGATGTCCTGTAGCGTGTCGTGTGGCGGGACGGGAAAGTAGCCTTCCTTGTAGCGCTGCTTGTAGCCGAGGTTGCCCCCACCATAGGCCCCCTCGTCGCGACCTGAGGTCCATTCTCCTTCGGCCGACTCCACATGGTAGTAGCCTGAGTGCTGGTCCTGTCCAAAGCGAATGGAGTCGAAGATGAAGAACTCCAGCTCGGGGCCGAAGTAGCAAGTCGTGGCGAGGCCGGTCTGCTGCAGGTACAACTCTGCCTTCCTGGCGATATGACGCGGGTCGCGGGAATAAGGCTGCCGCAGAATCGGGTCTATCACGTCGCAGATGATCGATAGCGTCGGCGTTTCGCAGAACGGATCGACAAAGGCGGTCGCCGGGTCCGGCCTCACCAGCATGTCGGACTCGTGAATCTCCTGGAAACCGCGAATTGAGGACCCGTCGAAGCCGATGCCGGACGTGAACAGATCGTCGTTGACTTCGGGCAGGGTAATTGAGAAGTGTTGCCACAGACCAGGCAGATCCGTGAATCTGAGGTCGACCACCTGGAGGTCTTGCTTCCTGATCAGGTCGATCACCTCGCCCGGGTCATTCGGCCGCTCGACGCGATAACTTCCCGGCTCCATTGAGACCATCGACATGGCTGCCTCCCTTGTCTGGTCGCAGCATAGTCCAACCTTAGTCCGTCCGGACCAGAAAGAAAAGCGCGCCACCCGGCGCGCCTTGCACCGGCTTAGCGCACCGGCCGCAGGTGTCGCCAGCGCAACTTTATGGCGCTACCACGGCTGGCGCGATATCCATCGGGGCCAACCCGGTCGGGTGACAGTAGTGGCTCAAACGGCCAGGCTGGCCGATAAGCCGCCATCCCATCTCGAAGTAGGGGGCGAGGACTTCTATCTCAATCTGCTCTACATCGTAATCGAGCTGAAGACGGGTGCTTTCAAGCCGGAGTATGCGGGACAGATCAGCTTCTACCTGTCGGCGGTCGATGCCGAAATGAAGACAGCGGCCGACAATCCTACCGTCGGGCTGCTGCTATGCCAGGAGCACAACCGGCTGGTGGTCGAATACGCACTGCGCGGCATGGGCAATCCGATTGGCGTGGCGCAGTACCAGCTGGTTGCGGAGCTGCCGGCCGAACTGCAAGCAAGTCTGCCGAGCGTCGAGGCGTCGACTCAGGAACTGGAGCATGACGCCCGACGTAATAGGGCGATTAAGCCTGTAGGCACCGCCGCGCTCGAGATCACCGCGGCCTCCCGCGCTTGCGTCGTCGGTGTCCTCCATGGGCGTCTCCAATCGTTCACAGATCATCGTTTAACATAAGGTTTATGCGGTGTTTCGCTTGTGGACTCGACTGTTTGGAGGGGCGAAACGCCCCCCGGCCTGGGGAACTGTACGACCCTCAGTTGTCCGTCGGCGAACGGTTGGTGGGAACCGGTGCAAAGTCGAAATGGGCGGCGGCATACACGGCATTGCACGCCCATACTTCTTCCCCGTCCTTATAGAAGGTGACCCAATTGCCGTCGCTGATGCATTGGGCGCCGGGAAAAACCTCCTCATGGCCGTTTGCACCGTCCAGCGGGAAGGGCGCGTGTGGCGTGGCCCAGTAGTGGCCGTTCGGTAAGGCCGTGATCGATTTTCGGGACATTCTCTTCAGCACCGCCATGCGCAGTCACGCAACGCGCGATCCCACCCGCCGCGGCGAACCGGATTGTGTCAATCCTGCAACGGCGTGGCACCGTCCCGGGACATCCTCGTGTAGCCTCACTGCCAATTCCCTCCTGCTATACGGTGCAAGTTCGCTATGGCGCAATACCTCCAAATTGCAGTCCGAGCCTTCGGCGTTGGCGCCATCCTTGTGATCGTCGCCGTTGGCTCCCGGCAAGTATATCTGCGGGTCGCTGCTGAGGCTGGCATTGCCGGCGGTGAAGAGGATCCTGCGACAATAATGTTGATTCGATGCGAGGCGATGCACAGCCGGCTGCAGAATCGGCCTGTTTCCGAAGACGCTGCGGATGCTGACGAGGCGCCGCGTGCCCGGTGTATGGAGTCCTGAACTCGCAGAAAACCTAAGCAGTCTGCAGTTCACGCTCCGTGTCTGAGCGCGTATATGGCCGACATGCGGCTGGGCCGGGACGTCTCCGCAAGCGCCCCTCGCACGCGCCCAGCCTTGGCGAATATCCTCGCCAAGGGCGCTTACCGCAGTGGGGTTACTAGGTGAACATCAGAGGCGCGTCATGCCGAGCGGCAAGCGCATGCCGCAACCTAGGCGCGACTGGAGGCTGGGCGGGCGGAGCTGGAGGCAGCTGGTGGAGCTGCGTACCCAATTCTCGACCGAACTGGAACGGGCGCGAGCAGGTGAGCATCGACCAGGAACGCGCCGAAGCCAGCGAGCGGCGCGCGCTGCGCTCCATCAGGAGCCCACCGCACGGCAGAAGAGCGAGCGCGCGGCCGAAGACCTGCACACGGAACTGGCGCAGACAGCGACGCTGGCCGGTCGGCTCGCGGCGGCCGAGCGGGCGCAGCGCCGGGCCGAGCGGGCCGGAGCCGAAGCGGCGCTGGCGCGCCAGCTACTGGCAGAATTGCGCGTGGCGCCGCGCGAGCGGACGGGCGCGCGGCGGAAGGCCGGTGGCCAAGGGCCGATCGCGAATGAAGAACCGGGTGCGACGGCGCTCCCCCTCAACCCACATGACGGCAACGATGGCAACGGAAATTGAGCGGGCGGACGCGATCCGCTGGATCCGGGCGCAGATGCTCGAGTGCGGGCTGACGATGGAAGAGTTGGAGGCGGCCGGGTGCTTTGCGCTGCCGCCGAGCCCGCGCTCGGTCTGTTACCGCAATGCCGAGGGGCTGAGCTGGGACGGGACGGGCGAGATGCCGGACTGGCTGCGGCGGGCGGTCAATGCGGGGCAGACGGTAGAGTTTTTCCGCGTCGGGTAGCACAAGAAAACGACCCCGCTAGTTTCGAGGCCTGCGACGGCGTCGAGAATTGGGTACGCCGAGGTGGGGTCCATGTCCGATGGCGTGAAGTTGGGGGCATGCCAAGATTCGCCCAAACCGCTATCACATGCGCGCGTCCCTCGCGGTATGGCGACAACTCCCGGGCGCCTGCCATGGCCCTTGTGATAGCGGCACATCCCCTTCTCAAAGAAAATGGGCCGTGAACTGCCGGCCTAAACTTCCTTCGTGTCGAATATGAGCATGTCAACGCCGGCCTGGGCGAAATTGGCCACGTCAGTTGCTGCCGCGGCGCCCTCAGGCGAAGCCATAGCCTGCTGGAGCGCCGCCAGCGAATCGAAGCTCAGCACCGCAACCAGGTGAAATGGCGAATCGCCGGCCGGGCTTGCAACCGGGCCGCTGCTGACAGCGTCGCAGGCCGGCGATCTTCTTGGCGATCGGAACATGGGTCGAGAAGTAATATGAATCGAACGCCGCCGTGTCCGCAGGCTTCTTGAATAGCACCACTAGCTTTGCCATCGTGGTTTCTCCAGACGTGAGTTAGATAGAGCCTGAGCCTGCTAGTGTAGCTTTCCTATAGTGTGTGAAAGCCATATCTGTCAGGACACGTATCGTTCGGTGCGCTTGATGCATAACGCTACAAAACCGTGGTTCGCAGCGGGTTCCGGCGTGGGTCGACAGGGGTATGGCTTGGGGCACGCGCTGTGGAACGCTACAAAGTCACGCCCCCCGCCATTCCATCCTTCGGGGTCGGGCGCTTGATAGACAACTAGCTCCAGAAATTACGGCCGCTGTGCCGAGAGCGCTCCGTTTGGTCTTCGGCACGAGCTGACTGACTCTTAACGAATGCGGCGCACGGCTTCGAGCATAGAATTCCATTGACTTGTCAGGCGGGGGTAGGCATCGCCGCTATCAAATGGTCTCTTACTGCGACGAAACCTAAAAAAACCCGCCGGGCGGCGGGCTACGACGACTGGGTCGTCGGCTTGCTTCTTGATTCTTGCCTGGCAAGCAGTGATACCAGAACGCGAATCGTTAGCGATCGATCAACGGCCGATCTGCTTGCTCACTGCGTTTTCCTGCTGGTTAAGGGCGCGCTGGTCGGCACGGGTAATGTGGCCGCCGTCATGGCTTGCCATGGTGCGTTCTTCGGCGCGGATCTGGTGATCTTCTCTGTGCAGCTTAGCTGCCTGGCCGCGGGACATTTCACCTTCCTTGACCTCTTGGTGGATACGAGCGTTCTGGTTGGCCAGACGCCCGTTGACCTGCTCGCGACGCGGGTGATTCTTCTGCCACTGGGTATCGTTTGCCATTGCGCCACCAGCCATGCCTGCCGCCAGAACAGCGATTGCCACACTTCCGATCAGTTTGCGAGTAAACACCGTGAGCTCCCTTGCTTGTTGATGCCCGGCAGGATTGGCCGCGCATGACCCAGTAACGCCGCGGAATCGGGCGGCGATGACGAGGGGCAGGGAGTGCTTTGTAACGATTTGTTGATGCTGAAGCTGATTTTGATGCGTTGATATCGATGCGTCGAGATCGAGAGTGAAGGTAGTTTTCTGTAATTTCCGGCCGCTCAGGTTCAGACCTGGAATGCCGCAAGCAGGGCGAGCACGCCGCCGAGCGCGTCCACACCGTACGAGGTGTGCATGAGGCGGGCCGAGGGGCAGCATCTTGAGCATCTGAGGCGATGCAAACTTACTTCGGATGCCTCGATTCCTGACTATCGCGAAGACTCTGCTCGTGCAACTCAATCCAAAGTCCATGTTCCAAGCGCAGTTCCAACAGATCCAGCAATTGAGCGTAGTGCAGTGTGCCATCCGCGTTTGCGACAAGAAGTAGCCCGCCAGTCCCCACCTCGCCCTCTCCCTGCACAAGCCTCAACCATCGCAGATAGGCGCCTTCCCTTTCCGCCGTTGCGATCGATCTCCCTTCGGCAATCTCCGTCGCCAGTCTCTCAATGAAGTTCTCCAACCGATCGCGCCGAGTCTGCGCAGGCGGGAACGCATTGAGGTAGAGCGCTCAATAGCGTGCCCGCCGGCGTCTGCTGGAGCAGAGGCGCTCGAGCGGCAGCTGGGTGAGTTGCGTACTTAAGGCTACGCTGAACAAGCTGGGCAAATTGAGTTACGCAGGTTGATCAGGAGCCCGTTCGGCCGGAAAAATAGCTGTGGCGACGAGAATTTGCCCTCGCGCGCCCCAATTGGGGTGTGTTGGCGGGGCGCCCGCCCCGCATTCGCCCTTTACGGGCGGACTGCTCCCATCAGATGCCCTCGACTCAAATAGAGATTGGCCAGCGCCAGCGCCGTGAAGGCTCGGCCGGCATTCTTCTTCAGGCCGCGGTAGCGGACTTTCGTGAAGCCCCACAGGCGCTTAACCACGGCGAAGACATGATCAACCCGGGCCCGGATCTTCGATTTGTTACGGTTCTTCCCGCGTTGCACTTCGTCAATCACCCCGTTTCTGCGGGTCCGCTGATTGGTGAAGTCCTTGGCGTGCGGCGCCTTCGATGCGATCAGCTCCTGCTGACTGGCGTATGCGCTGTCACCGTACACACGCCGCTCCTCCCCATGCAGAAGCTGGGGCAGCGCATGCTTGTCGTGAACGTTGGCCGGCGTCACCACCGCGGAATGGGCCAACCCGCTCTGACTATCCACGCCAATGTGCAACTTCATGCCAAAGTGGTAAGTAGACCCGGGGAACCGCCCCCCGAGCCTCTCGCAGAACCGTACGTGACACTCTCGCGTCATACGGCTCCCGCTATCCAGCCGGTTGCGTAACCACACGCCAGTGAGCGAACAGCATCGGGTTGGTACGGCGCATCCTGTCCAGCCAGTCAGCACTTCGTCGCTTGCGTCGGTGCAGACCCTTGTACTTCCGTCGGGCCCAACGCTCAAGAGCGCAGTCGATGTGCTGGAAGATGCGAAGCATCGCAGTCTTGTAGAACGCGCCATAGTAATTCCACCATCCCTGTATCACTGGGTTGTACAGTCTCGCCACATCGGCAAGCGTTACATGAGTCTGGCGATTGAGTCGCCAACCCCGCACTGCCTGCCGCATCCGCTTCAAGGCACTCTCGCTGGCGCCCGGCAGGAAGCTGGTAAAAGGCCCCCTTGCGGGCTGCGCGCCTTCCTCGGCCTGAACGTAAAACCGAGAAACGTAAAGCTCGCATGCGGATGGCGTTCGCTGCGGTTGCTGTCTCTGCAGTACACGATCTTCGATTTCTCCGGATGCATCGTCAGCCCACAAGCTGCCAGCCGTGTTGCAATGGACCGCATCACGTATTCCGCCTGCTTGCGGCTATGACAGTGAACAAACGCGTCATCCGCGTAGCGGGCAAACGGACAGTTGGGGCTGGTGCGGTGCATCCATCGGTCGAATGTGTAATGCATGAACAGGTTCATCAGGATCGGACTGACGACACCGCCCTGGGGTGTCCTCCGCGTGCGGGGCACACGTACCTCGTCCGTTGTCTCGAACGGTGCAACCAGCCACCGTTCGATGTATAACAGTATCCAGTCTTCCCTGATGTGGGTGCGCACCGCTTTCATCAGCAGTCCATGATCGATCTGATCAAAGGCTGCCTTGATGTCAAATTCAACCACCCAGTCATATCGCCAGCAGCGTTCACGAGTGATCGCCACCGCCTGCTTCGCCGACCGCCCCGGCCGGTACCCGTAGGAGTCCGGATGGAAGATCGCGTCGAGACCCGGCTCAATGACCAGTTTGACTACGGTTTGCGCTACACGGTCTGCGACCGTGGGCACCCCCAGCTTTCTCGTGCCTCCCGACGCCTTGGGAATCTCCACCTGCTTAACCGGTGGCGGGAAATACGACCCCGATGACATCCGGTTCCACAGCTTGTACAGATTCTTCGACAGGTTCTGCTCGAACTCGGCGATGGTTTCATCGTCGATCCCGGCAGCTCCACGGTTGGCCTTGACCTGCCGGTATGCCTCCCATACCGTGCGCTTCGCAATGTTGTACGGCTTCGCCGATTTCACGCCGCTCATCCCCGCAGGTTGACCGCGTTCATCGGCAGGATAACGCCGCCCCTTCGCTCCATTCCCATTACAGGAACTTCAACACTACTACGGACGGCTCCGCCCCTCACTCCAGCATCGGTATTCTTCCTCATGGTGTCTGCCATTTGTCATTTCCCTTCACATCTGGAGCAAGGTTCTCCCGTTCCGTACCAAAGCCTGCGCTGAGATCATGCCGCCTATACACCGGCTGCCACCGGGCCCGTAAACAGGTGTCGTCCCGGTTTGTCCTGAAGCAAGTGGCCAGCCTCAGTTTCGACAGCGTCCTGGCCATAACGATGCGTCATCGGACGGTTGCCGGGTCGGCCGGTGGAATTTCACCACCAGCCGCCCACAGAACCGTGCGTAAACCTCTCGATTTACACGGCTCGTCCCAGCCGTTCTCCTGCTACCTTGCGGCGGCAGATCGACGCGGAAGATCAAGGCTCATCCCGGTTTCCCGGTTGGCGGCGACCTTCTTTGAGCTGAGTCATCCCCTTCGCTCCACTCCCATTACAGAAGCTTCATCACTACTACGGGATGATCCGCCCCCTTCATGTGCATCGGTACTTTCCCCTTCGTGGTTCCCACTTATAAGGTTTTCCCTTGGCATCACATGAAGAGTTCCCAAGTTCCGTACCTAAGCCCGGATTAGATTCACGCCACCTATACACCGGACACCGCATGGCCAATAAGCAGGTTCCCGCCATGCTGCTCCTGGGAAGAAAGCACGTCCCCAGTTTTGATGTCGTTTGAAGATGAGTTTCGATGCGTGATCAGTGGTTCACTTTCGTTCGTCTCTCTAATCCATACATGACGTGTTCGACCACGCCTTTTAACCGTAACGTTCACCACCGCAGCGTTTCCGACTGAAGCAGCTTACGGCTGTTTGAAGCCTGCGCCTGCACGCCGGCTTCGGAGGGCCTTCCTCCATCTCAGGTACAGCATCGCTTTCGCACATGCGAACGCGTTCTTGGCACAATGCTTTCGCTCATCTTCTCAGCACGTACCTGCCATCCTCTGCGGATGACTTCTCCGGTCGCTCACCACCACGCCTTTTGAACGCAGCAGCACCGGGTGGTTTGGAGCCTGCTCCTGCAAGCCGACTCCGGGAGGCCTTCTCCCATCTTCAGTACAGCATCGCAGGCTCAGCCTGCGTTCGTGACACACACCACTGCTGGCCTTTGCGGGTCTGATGCATCTCGGGGTCGCGCGACTTCTCTTCATTTTTCGTCGAGCTGGGCGCACCAATAATTGTGGCATCGACAATTGTGCCGGTCTTCAGCTTCACGCCATTGGCTTGCAGGAGTCGGCCAACCTCCGCGAACAGCCGTTCGGCAAGCTGATGTTTCTCCAGCAGCCGCCGAAACTTCAATACCGTGGTGGCGTCCGGCACCGGCTCACGACCCAGGTCAATTCCTACGAAGCGGCGCAGGCTGGCGCTGTCATATAGCGCTTCCTCGCAAGCCAGATCTGCCAGGTTGAACCAGTGCTGCAGAAAGTGGATGCGCAGCATCCGCTCCAGACCAATGGGCCGCCGGCCATTGCCTGCCTTCGGATAGTAGGGCTCAATCACGGCGCACAATGCCGCCCACGGCACGATCTGATCCATCGTCGCCAGAAACCTTCACGTCGCGTTGGCAGCGGGTGCAGACAATGCGGAGAATTCGGAGCAATCAACGCGACGCGAGCTTCGGCGACGTGGGCGGCATTGTGCTCTACATCGCTGGCCGGCGGCCCATTGGTTCGGCGATGCTGCGCATCCATTCCTTGCAGCACTGGCTTGCGAGAAGCGCCAGCGCATGACAGCGCCAGCCTGCGCCGCTTCGTAGGAATTGACCTGGGTCGTGGTGCCGACGCCACCACGGTATGCATTGATGTTTCTCCAGCAGCCGCCGAAACTTCAATACCGTGGTGGCGTCCGGCACCGGCTCACGACCCAGGTCAATTCCTACGAAGCGGCGCAGGCTGGCGCTGTCATATAGCGCTTCCTCGCAAGCCAGATCTGCCAGGTTGAACCAGTGCTGCAGAAAGTGGATGCGCAGCATCCGCTCCAGACCAATGGGCCGCCGGCCATTGCCTGCCTTCGGATAGTAGGGCTCAATCACGGCGCACAATGCCGCCCACGGCACGATCTGATCCATCGTCGCCAGAAACTCTTCACGTCGCGTTGGCTTGCGGTGTTGCTCGAAACCTGCACATTGATCTGCACCCGCTGCCAACGTCATCTGCTTCATGTTCATCTCTTTGCGCTCGTGATTCTTCAAATAACGCGCCTTCTCACGAATCGGAGGACTTGATCAGCATTGCCTTAATTCTCGACGGACCTGGAGCGCACCCGCGAGCAGGTGGCCGTGGCGCAGGAACGAGCCGAGGCCACCGAGCGCCGCGCGCTGCGGGAGATCGACCCGGTTGTTGGTCACGCTGGGTGCCAAGGAGCCAGCGCCGCCCCTGCATGCTCCTGACGACCACTCGCCGGTGGTGGTGCGGGAACTGTCGGGCATGCAACCGTACGTGCTGCGGCAGGACAACGGCGTGCATGTGGCATAAGCCTCCAGGCGCTGTTGTCTATGTGGGAGGCTGCGACCGCGAACTCCCGGGGGTGACCGTTTTGCAGGAACGCTGCCCGGTCGGCAGAGTGTTTGGCCGACAGCCTCTGATCGGGCACGAGCGCTTGACTTGTATCAAGTGCTCATTCGGGGCGCCGACTAAATTGAAGTTAAACGCCGCGCAGGCCGGCGGAACACAGCCATGATCTCGATCCCGGCGCCAGCCTGGATCCCGTAGTGCTGAGTTCCACCGCGCAGGGCACATCATCGGCCCAGCGGTCCTCACGCGTGCCGGACGTGCACTTGTGCAAGGGTTAAAGAACATATTCCCGCAGGAGACTCAAGATGTACAAAGTGATCATGGTCGCGGTCGACGGCAGCAAGTGCTCGACGCTCGCACTGGACGAAGCCGTTCGCATGGCCCGGGCTTGCGACGCCGATCTGGAGATCATTCACGTCGTCGACAACAGTTACCTGAAATACGACGTGGGCTCTTTCGATGTGGGAGATCTGCGCAAGAGCTTGATCGAGAGCGGCCAGAAACTGCTCGCCGAAGCCCAGGCCACTGCCCACGCCCAGGGCGTGCGTAACAAGACGCGCCTGGTCGACAATCTCCTGGCTTTAGGCGATGTCTCTATTGCAATCGAACAAGCCGCGCAAGAATGCGGGGCCGAACTCATCGTGGTCGGAACGCACGGACGCCGCGCCATGCGGCGCGTCCTGCTTGGTAGCGTCGCTGAAGCCCTGGTGCGCGAGTGCAGCGCGCCTGTGCTACTGGTGCGCGAGCCTTCCACAGAATGAAGCCCGTCCGATGCTCTGCGCTAACCATCTTTTTAAAGCGTAGGGCGGCGGCGTGACGACTGATGCGGGGTAGGGCAGAGGCGCGACGTCAACACGGAGGGCCGCTGCGGCAAGTTCGGCCGCCGAAATACGCCTGCATCATCGTCAGTTAGTACAAATCGATGAGCAGAGACCGTCGTTTAATTAGGCCAATGCCCGTGCTCTCCCCCAAAACGTTTCCGGCATCAATAGGACGAGAAGAGAGGCCCAGAAGCAGCGATGCAATGGAAATGGCATCCATCATCGCGTGATGTCATGAGCCAAGAACAAGGCGGCCTCCTTGCGGTGCCTGACGGTAGCGCAAAACGAGATCGATCAGCAGCCGGGCATTGTGAGGATTCTCTTAGGCTGGGAAATTCGTCTCGCCTGGGGCATCAGAAGCGCGGGAGATAAAATGAGCGACGATACCCTAGTCACTCCTTTCAAGAGCAAACCGGTTCTGGACTACCCATGCGGCGAGGCGCCCGTGCCGGGGGCGGCGCGCGAGATTGCGGCAGGGGTTCTTTGGATACGAATGCCGATGCCGCTCATCCTGATGGATCATGTTAACTTGTGGGCTGTGCGCGACGATAACGGTTGGGCGGTCTTCGACGCCGGGCTGCAGACTGGCGACACGACAGAGGCATGGCGCAAGTTGTTTGCAGCCTACGGGGCTATGGCCCAAGGAGAGCTGACACGGCTGTTCGTCACGCACGCGCATCCGGATCACATCGGTTTGGCAGGGTGGCTGACGCGAAGGTTCGGCTGCCAGCTCTGGATGACCCGGACAGAATACCTCACGTGCAGGATCGTGGTGGCTTATATCGGCCGCGAGATGCCCGACGACGCTGTGATTTTCTATCGAAGGGCTGGCTGGGATGATGATGCGATCGAGGTCTACCGCACCTACTTTGGCGGATTCGGCAAATACGTGTACGCATTACCCGACAGTTACCGGCGCGTGCGCGACGGCGAAGAGTTGCGCATCGGAGGCCATGTGTGGCGCATCGTCGTTGGCGCCGGACACTCGCCGGAGCATGCCTGCTTCCATTGCCCAGAATTGAAGTTGCTGATTTCTGGCGATCAGGTACTACCTAATATCTCATCCAATGTCTCTGTCAACTTCACTGAGCCTAATGCCGATCCGACGAGCGACTGGTTGGCGTCACTCGACAAACTGCAGCAGGAGATACCAGACGACGTTCTGGTACTCCCGGGTCACAATGCGCCATTCCACGGACTCTGCCGGCGGCTCGACTATCTAAAACGCAGTCAGCACAACGCACTCGATCGCCTGCGACACGCCCTGGGTCGACCCCGGCGCGCGGTCGATGTATTTGCGCAGTTGTTCTCGCGCCCCATCGGATCCGAACCCAATCTGCTGGATGTGGCCACCGGCGAGAGCGTTGCGCACCTCAATTATTTGCTGCATCGGGACGAAGTCGAGATGGAACTCGACACCGATGGCGTTGCCTGGTACCGCATGAAATGAGCCGCGTGCCTGCGCTTCATGTCATGGCGCTCAGGTGCAGGGGTTGCTCTTCGCGGGGCAGCACGAAGTGTAGCTTTTGTGCCAGTGGAAACTGTTCAAGACGGCGCGCGCATCAATGTTCCGGTAAGAAGCGCGGAGGCGCATGACTTGAGCGACGACCAGGCTAGGGCGGATGCGCCCCATCTCCAATCGAAGTAATATGCGCCATTGCTCCAGCCACAATCCCAGCATACGGAGCCACATACATCATTGAAGGGTGAGAAGAGCGGTATTCCATTCCACTTAGGATCCTGCGCATTGATTTCCCCCAGAAGAGTTGGGGGAGCGTGGTTGCCATCGAAGGCAGTCAGAACACTAATCTCGTGCTCGGGAACAGCCCGGATAGCGGCGTCGGTAGATCAATACGTCGAATCCTGTCTGGACACTCGCGCCTCATGCGCGATCTGCATGCGTAGTGCCTTGAAGCGCTCTTGTACATTGTCCCCAAAGAGCGGATCGGGGCTAGCTGGAACGGTTGCAGCAACTTCCGCCCAGTCATCTTGTGTCAGCAGCTGCGCAGCGCGAGGCATTACGTCTCGCTCCTCAGCCGAAATGTGGCTGCGATAATACACAAGGTAAGTGGCGGTGGCCGCCTCTAGAGCCGCTCGCGGGATCATAATATCTCCCTCGGCCTCATTCAGCCGATTCAAGAGCTCTTCGCCGGCTGTGGCAATCACGCGGTGCTCTTGCAAAAGGCGGTTAACCACCAATTGCATACCTGGATCTTGCTCAACAAGCCGTGCATACGCAACATCCTCGCGGGGATGGTGAACGCGATCGCCAAAATTCCGCATGTAGTAGAGGATCGTGCTCATCAGGTCGTAATTCGGGCGCTCCCCTCGGTGGAAAGCAGCTACGTGTTCTTCCAAAAGGTCGAGTAGGCGAGCAAAATTAACGTGCTCAGCATGCCATACGGCGAGTGGTTCGGTCATGACGCGCTCCATCAAACGGGGCAAGTAAGCGATAAACCGTTAGATCCAAAACGAAGATGCGCAACTGCGCACGCCTGGTCGCGACAACGCTCAAGGGGATCTATGCGATTAATACTAGTCCTGCGTATCTAGGCAGGGACTCAACATTAGACATGCGAATGGCTGCCTCACCGGCTGCGACGGTGGTCGTCAACGAGGCGATTTGGCAATGGAAACAGCGATGAGACGCCGTCAGAAGCGCGCGCGGGCAATCCTACGAGGTCGGTCGCGTGTCGTTGCGTGGCGTTGGCCACTGGAATTTCTGGGACTTGCGATTCAGGCCGTCGCGAAACGCAAGTCCGGTAAATTCCATGCGCAGCCACTGCGTGACCAGACCGGCCGTGACGGGCTGATTCATGCGCCATGGTGCGACCGCGTTCATCGGGAAGGTCTCGACAAGCACCAGACTCAGCAGTTGGTTCAAAGTCCAGGCCATCGAGCGAATTTGCATCCACAACTCCAGCACGGTGCGCGATTGCTGCCAGAGATTGCTCACGCCGAACCAGCGCTTGAGATTGTGAAACAGCGGTTCTATGCCCCAGCGGCGCGCGTACAACTGCACGATCTCCTGGGCGCTCAAGTCCGTTTCGCTCGCGAGCAGCAGACGGGGCTTGGTCCAGGCCTGTTTCTTCGCATCGAAGAACTGGCACCAGACGGCACGCACCAACGCGCCCTTGAGGAAGCGCGCGCGGGCCTCGGCAGAGCGCAGGCGAACCTGCTGGTCTTTGCCATAGAGCGGCATGCGCAGTTCGATCGCGGGCAGTGCTTCGATGGCCTCGGCGTTCAGGCGCTCGCCATAGATGCGCTTGCGACCACGTCTGGGTGTGGTTGGCGGTGGCGGCACGAGAAACAGCGCGGTGTCGATGCGCGCCTGTCCAATCACGTGCATTTGTCTGCGCAGCAAAGGCAATACCAGGCGGGCGCGCATGAACCACGAATCGAACAGTACGCGCACCGGCTTGTTGGCCACGCCCGCCAGAGAGCGGACCAGCACCAGCGCGATTTTCAGCTTGTTGCGGTTGCCGGTGTTTGGCACCAGCCGCGAGAGAATTGGCAGCACCAGGTTGACCCCGCCGTTGCCCAGCGCGCTCACGCCCAGCGTAACCCAGCACTGGGCCCGTATGAATTGCGGCCGATTGATCTTGCGGCTGTGGTCGTGGCGATACGCGCAACCGGGCGCCTGCTCCGAGGAGCGCGGCACCAGTGTATCGTCGATGACCAGTGTCAGCACATCGCATGGCAGCACTGTGAGCACCAGCAAGAACAATTGGCGGGCCAAACGCACGGTGCGCAAGCTGCCGCGCCCGAGAAGCTTGTAGTAGGTCGTCCAGTGCCTGCGTCGCGCGATGGCGCTGATAGCGCGCGTCACCCAGCCTTCTGGCGAAACCATACAGCCGCACAGCAGCTCGACAAAGCTCCCGCGAGAGCGAATTGGCACGGCCAGAAGCAGAAGGTTGATCCATTCGGACAGACACAGTCGTACACGGTTGGACAAAGACATGGGCAATCGCAAGAGGACCGAAAACGATCCTCATTGGCCGCCGCGCTGCTTGCGCTAAAACCCGCGCAAGCAGCGCGGCGGCCACACGATCATTGCCCCATGTCAAGCATTTTTCGATTTCTTGAATCCGTTTCCAACCCGCTCGTTGAGCGGGCCTGAATGTCTAAAGTTGAGTAGGCAGGGACTGATATAGGTCAATAGATGGGCCCACAGCGATTGGCTCCGGCGGCCATTACGCCGAAAAGGATCGACGCCATGATCTTTGTCATGGCAATCAACCTCATCGGCGTGCGGCTCTGGTGCAAATCGGGGGCGGCGGGAATGTTTGACGAGCGCGAGCCCACAAAGAGTAAGCAGGGAGATATCGACTGCTTGTTCACGGGGTGGTACTTTGACCGGGAAGGTCACGGTCCTGTGCGCGTGCTGGTACCTGCGATACAAGCTCAGCTTACGAGACTTCATTGAAATGATGGCCGAGCGCGGCCTGTCGCTTGCGCACACGACGGTCATGCGCTGGGTAAAGCGGTTCACCCCGAAGTTTGTTAAGCGCTGGAATCGCACGTCTTACCCTTGGAAGGCGAAAAACACCTTACTGGCTTGAAACGACCATGAAACCGTCCTGCCTCACCAGTATGCGAACACATGTCCTGCTTCTTGCCGCGGGCATGGCGCTCACGATACCGCCCGTGCTTGCCGAGGATCGCGCCAGACTCGCGCAGCTATGCGCCACCTGTCATGGGCCGCATGGCCGCAGCGAATCGCCGATGTACCCACGGCTGGATGGGCAGACGCCTGAATACCTGCAGGCGCAGCTCAAGGCGTTTCGCGAGCAGGGCCGCGCGGAAGCCGACGCGCGCACGCATATGTGGGGAATCGCCTCGCGGCTTGACGACGCGACGATCCAGGCGCTGGCCGCCTATTACGCGAGGCAGGCCCCAACGCCGGGCGCGGCCGGCGCCCCCGAGTTGATGGACAAGGGGCAAGCCATCTTCGAGAAGGGCATCCCCGGCGGCGGGGTACCCGCTTGTGCTTCATGCCATGGTGCACAGGCCCAGGGGGCAGGCGCATTCCCGCGGCTGGCGGGGCAGCACCAGGCTTATCTGCTGCGGCAAATCGAGGTATTCAAGAACCGTTCGCGCGGCAACTCGCCCGTGATGAGCACCGTGGCACACGATCTGAGCTACGACGACGCCAGGGCTGTGGCTGCGTACCTGCAGTCCAGGTGAGCCGTGCCGCCGGCGTTGAAAACGCCCTGGAGGCCAGCTGAACGCGCGGGCTCGCCTTCCCGGCTCACAGCGCGCCCGAGCGCCGCAGCTTTGCCCTCAGCACTTCGATTTCATCCAGGGGTCCCCTGGATGGGGGCACCTTGATTTTGCTGCAGGTTACCGGGATAGCGATCCCTAGCATTCATGCGGATCCACGGGGATGTGTTAGGGAAGTATTCATTAAATCAATCGGTTGCTGTCTGCCATTTTTTGTCCGGCTGGTTGCTCAATACGGCACTTTCCTGGCCTGTACGTTGCGTCCCAGTCTCATTGTCGTTAATCTCGGCAGTCCGTCTCACGCTTGGGAGAAAGCGCGATGGACCACTGGCAACTGGCTTATCTCGGCATGCGGCAGATTCCGCGCGAACTCAATGGAGAAGCGAGCAACGCTTCACTACGTTCATGACCCCTTTTGTGGATGGTGCTATGGGCTGGCGCCGCCGGTGTCGGTAGCCGCCGAGATCCATGGCCCCGATGTGGTGCCGCATAGCGGCGGCATGTTGGCCGGAAAGGAGGCGAAGATGATGTCTCCAGAGTGGCGCGATTTCGTGCGCCCCCCCAGCCACAGATCAGCGACCAGATTGGCCAGTGGCTACCGCCGCGAGCCGTGCAAGCGAGCTACGCGCGCACGGCATCGAAACGCTGGCAGACCTGACGGTGCGCATGCCGCGCGGGCGCCGCTGGTGGGCGATCGTGCCGGGCCTGGGCCCGGCGAGCGCCCGGCAGATCGAAGGCCTTTTCGCCCAACACCCGCGGCTTGCCGAGCGCGCTCACGCCCCGATCGCCGTCGTCGATTGCGGGGTGATCGTGCCATGGGTGCATCTACGCTTGCGGCTGGGGAGCGTACCTGGCTGCTTGCGGCCATCCGGCCGACTCGGGTGCCAACCGGGTCACGGGTGCGTCGCGGTCTCGGGTTGATAGCCCGTCAGAGTGACGTAGAGCGGCAAGAGCCTGGAGATAGCAATGCATGCGCAGAAGAAGTTGTGCTGGCCGGGTGGCGTACCGGGGGCAGGCCGCGAGTGCGCAGTTGTTTCTTGCCGTCGAAAACGGGTACTCGTGAATCGAGCTGAGAAATGACGAGAGGCGACTCGAAGGCGCCTCTCGTGGCAGGGAAAGGGATGGCCCGGGCGAAGCGGCTACCCCAGACAAGATGGTTCTGAAATGACTGCCCCGGTGCACGATCAGGCGGAAACTGCAGATAGCTACTTTATCGAGGCCACACTCGTCGCTGCGTTCGCGCCAATGGTACCGCAATCTTCCGTCGAAGCCCTGCGACGCGCGCTTTTCGAGCGGCACTCAGGCGGATAGTTGCCGGAAATTCTTCTGGAAACTGACAGCAGCACCCACTGCAGTTGGCTTTCGCTGGGACGCGACCCAAATCGCACAGTGAGCTGCTGATGGCCTACGCGGCTGTACTGGCCACGGCACCTCAATGTCGGCGGCGGCCATTGCGCGCATGGTGCCGAAGTTGTCGTCCAGCGCGATCCGCGCAGATGATGAATCGCATCGCGGATGATCTGGTCTCTGCGTCCAGAAGGGAAAACTATCCACAGAAGCTACGTAAAACTAAAGACTGCAGGCGACCATAATGACGCGGATTCGGGGCACATCGCTTCCTTTATCGTCATCCTCCAGGATTATCGTTTAGATGACTTAGCTTTTGCGCCGCTGCACGGCGGTTAGTATCCCCCGCAGGATCTCGATAGGGGTAGGCGGGCAGCCAGGCACAGCGAAGTCGACGGGGATCACGTTGGCGACGCGGCCGCAACTCGCGTAGCTCTCGCCGAAGATGCCGCCCGTACAGCCGCAGTCGCCCACAGCGACCACGAGCTTTGGGTCCGGCGTCGCGTCATAGGTACGCCGCAAAGCCTCTTCCATGTGACGCGAGACCGGTCCGGTCACCAGCAGCATGTCAGCATGCCGCGGGCTGGCAACGAATTTGATGCCAAGCCCTTCGATGTTGTAGTAGGCGTTGTTGAGCGCGTGGATTTCCAGCTCACAGCCGTTGCACGAGCCTGCGTCGACCTCCCTAATCGCCAGCGCCTGACCGAGAATATCGAGGATGTCCTTGTGGATGCGTTGAATCGCGGCGCCGCCATCGGCATCGACGGCCTGGGGCGCAGGCTCGGTCACGATGCCGGTACGGGCAATTTGCTTGAGGAGGAGCCACATCAGAGGTCGTGCCCCGAATAGGAGAGATTGAAGGACTTGTTGATCAGCGGAAAATCCGGAACGATATTGCCGATGACGGCGTGTTCAAGCACTGGCCAGTTCTGCCAAGAAGGATCATGGCAGTGGCAACGCAAGATCCGGCCGTCGCCGCCGATCTCGAGGGCGACAAGGACTTCACCACGCCAGCCCTCTACCCAGCCTGCTCCGATGGAGATTTTGTCCAGCATCCGGAGGTCGCCACATATCGCGCCACCCGGCAGCTCCGAGCAGATGGCGCGAACGAGCCGCAGGGATTCAAGCGTCTCGTCGAAGCGCATCGCCACACGTGCGGCGACATCGCCGTTGCAGTGCGTGGCCATCTTGACGTCTAAACAGTCGTAGGCCGGCCATTTATGATCGCAGCGCAGGTCTGCCTCCTGCGCGCTGGCGCGCCCGGCGAGCCCCGTGAGGCCAAGCTGGGCGGCGAGTTGTGGCGCCACCCGCCCCGTGTTGAGAAAACGGTCCTGCAGGCCGGCGTGCTCGTCATATACGATCCGCAGTACGCGGACCTCGCGCTCGATGCCGTCGCACTGCTTGTGCAGACGGCCCAGCATTGACGGCGTCATATCGATGGCGACGCCACCGGGTACCACGGCATCCATCATGAGCCGGTGGCCGAAGACTTCCCCAGATAGCCGCTGCCAGTCCTCGCGCAGCCGCGAGAACTGGGCCAACCCAAAGGCCAATCCGGCATCATTGCCCAAGGCACCGAGGTCGCCCAGGTGGTTGGCCACGCGTTCGCGCTCCAGCATCATGGCACGCAGCCAGGCTGCCCTTGCCGGTATCTCGCTGCCCGTCGCGGACTCGAGCGCCATGCAGTAGGCCCAGGCATAGGCCACCGTGGAGTCGCCCGAGATGCGGCCTGCGAGCCGGTAAGCTTCGATCGGCGCAAATTCGGTGAACCGGCGCTCGATGCCCTTGTGCGTGTAGCCGAGATGTGCTTCAAGCCGCAGCACCTTCTCACCGACGACGGAGAAGCGGAAGTGGCCGGGTTCGATGATGCCCGCGTGCACCGGGCCGACGGCGATCTCATGCACGCCATCGCCATCGACACGTACGAAGGGGTAGTCCGCCGGCAGTCTGCCCGTGGCCGGCAGCGGTTGCGTCCCGTGTTGCAGGGGGAATGACCCTTGCGGCCACAGGCTATGGTCCAGCCAAGGGCGCTGGTCGCGGCTGCCTTGCACATTGATGCCCGAGAGGTCAGCCATGGCGCGCTGCATTCGCCCGGCACACGGGAAGATGCGGCCCAGATCCGGAACCCCCTGCGCCGGGTCGCCGAGCCGCAGTTCGAGCCAGACCAGTCCCTCCGGTACGGCATACGCGGCACATGCCGCCAACGTCCCTCCCACTGCGCTGCGGTCGACGCCCCACACGGAAATGAGGCGCCCTCCCGTGTCGGCGACGGTACGCGCTGCCGCGCTCCATGCAGCGGGATTGGCTAGCCCGTGCCATACCGGCAGCGTTGCCGGCAGACGATGCAGGTCGAGTCCAAGTTCAGGCCGGGCCATACGTTCAACTCCCCAGCATGGCGGCCGCCTGGCGGTACCACGCATCCAGATACGGCGGGATATAGAGACCCAGCATCAAACCGAGTGCGAGGTGCAGGAACACCGGGACCAGCGCCGGTGGGTGCGCCAGGGGCTTCAGGGTGGTCTCGCCGAAGACCATCGGCTGCACGCGACTGAACACCGACGCAAAGGCCAAGCCGAGCGCGACCAGCAGGAAGGGCGTGGCCCAGGGTTGCTCACGCATCGCGGTGGTGACGATCAGGAACTCGCTGGCGAACACGCCGAAGGGCGGCATGCCCAGGATGGCCAGTACGCCTAGCATCAGGCCCCAGCCGACCGTGGGGCTGACCCGGATCAGCCCGCAGATCTCGTCCATCACCTGCGTGCCCGCTTTCTGCGCCGCATGGCCGACGGCGAAGAAGATCGCGGACTTGACCAGCGAATGCACCGTCATGTGCAGAAGTCCGGCGAAGCTGGCGATCGGCCCGCCCATGCCGAAAGCAAAGGTCATCATGCCCATATGTTCGATGGACGAATAGGCGAACATGCGCTTGACGTCCCGCTGGCGGATGAGGAGGAAGACCGCCGCCACGACGGAAACCAGGCCGAAGCCCATCATCAGGTGGCCGGTGAGATGGTTGTTCAGCGCGCCGTCCGTCAACACCTTGCAGCGCAGGATAGCGTAGAGGGCCACATTGAGCAGCAGGCCGGACAGCACGGCGGACACCGGGGTCGGCCCCTCCGCATGCGCGTCCGGCAGCCAGTTGTGCACCGGCACCAGGCCGACCTTGGTGCCATAGCCGATGAACAGGAAGGCGAACGCCAGGGTGATGATATTCGGGTCCAGCCGGCCCTTGACCGCATCGAGGTTGGTCCACAGCAGCGCGCCGCCCTCGGGGCCAATGACCTGCTCGGCCGCCATGTAGAGCAGCACCGTGCCGAAGAGCGCTTGGGCGATACCCACGCCGCACAGGATGAAGTACTTCCAGGCCGCCTCGAGGCTGGCTGCGGTCCGATAGACACTGACCAACAGTACCGTGGTCAGCGTGGCGGCCTCCATCGCGACCCACACGATGCCCATATTGTTGGTCGTCAGTGCCAGCAGCATCGTGAACGTGAATAGCTGGTACATGCTGTGGTACAGGCGCAGTCGCGGCGGCGTCATCTTGCCGTGGTCGCGCTCCACGCGCATGTAGGGCCGCGAGAAGATCGACGTGGTCAGGCCCACGAACGCGGTCAGCGTGATGAGAAACACATTCAGGGCATCTATGTAGAACGCACGGTCCCACACGAGCGTGGGACCGTCGTCGATGATCCGTCCGGTGAGCAAGCAGGCCGCGATGAAGGTGCCCAGGCTGAACGCGACATTGACGTCGCGCGCATGATCGCGATGACCGACCAGCGCCAGCACCAGCCCGCCGGCGAGCGGGGTTGCAAGCAGGAAGGCTAGCGCAATCAACTCAGTCCTCCTTCAGCTTCTCGAGATGGCGAATGTCCAGGCTGTCGAACTGCTCGCGGATCTGGAACATGAAGACGCCCAGGATCAGCACGCCAATCAGGACGTCCAGGGCGATGCCAAGCTCGACCACCATCGGCATGCCGTAGGTCGCCGAGGTAGCGGCGAAGAACAAGCCGTTCTCCATTGCCAGGAAGCCGATGACCTGCGGTATTGCCTTCGAGCGGGTAATCATCATCAGGAACGACAGCAGTACGCAGGCCAGTGCGATGCCGAGCGTGCCGCTGGCCAGCTTCACCGACAGCCGCGAGATCGGCATGGCCAGGTTGAACGCGAAGATCACCACCAGGATGCCGATCAGCATGATGGTCGGAATATTGATCAGCGTCTCCACGTCCCAACGGATATCAAGCCGGTCGATGACGCGGTGCAGGAGATAGGGGATCAGCAGCACCTTGAGCACGAAGGTCACGCCGGCCGACAGGTACAGGTCCGGCTGCCGGGTCACATAGCCAACCACGGCCGTCGCCAATGCCAGGGTGGCGCCCTGCAGCGTGAACAGGTGGATTAGCGATAGGACGCGGCGCTGCGAGATCATCCCGAAGGCTAGGATGAGCAGCACCGCACCAAGCAGGTTGACGAACTGGGTCAGCAAGGTGCTCATGTCAGCGGGCAAGCAGCAAATGCACCAGCATGCCGATCACCGCCAGCAAGAAGGCGGTGGCCAGGAACTCGGGGACGCGGAAGATGCGCATCTTGGCACTCACCGTCTCGAGCGTGGCAAGCAGGATGCCTCCCGCGGTGAGTTTGAACAGCAACGCCGGCAGCGCCAGCAGCATGGACATCGGCGCCTGGGCCTCTGCGATGCCCCAGGGGAAGAACAACGCCAGTCCGATACAGGAGTAGGCGAACAGCTTCAGGCTTGACGCCCACTCGATGAGTGCCAGGTGGCGACCCGAGTACTCCAGGAGGAGTGCCTCATGGATCATCGTCAGCTCCAGATGCGTGGCGGGGTTGTCGACCGGCACGCGGGCGTTCTCCGCCAGCGACACCATGGTGAAGGCAACGCCGGAAAAGGCCAGCCCAGGGTAGATCGCGAGGTCACGATGGGCGAGTGTCTCGACAATGGTGGTGAGCGATGTGGACTTGGAAACTAGCGAGGCCGAGAACAGCACCATCAGCAATGCGGGTTCGGCCAGAAACCCGATCAGCATCTCGCGCCGCGCCCCCAGGGTGCCGAAGGCCGTGCCGATGTCCATCGCGGCCAGCGAAATGAAAACCCGCGCTAGCGCGAACAGGCCGACCAGCGCGATCGCATCGGCCGCGGGTGCCAGCGGGAGGTCGGTCGAGAGTGTTGGGATGATCGCGCACGCCAGGGCCATACAGCCGAACACCACATAGGGTGTGGCGCGGAACAGCGGCGACGCGTTGTCGGCCACCACCGATTCCTTGTTGAACAGTTTGTGCAACATGCGATATGGCTGCCAGAGGCCGGGCGCGGATTTGTTTTGCAGCCAGGCACGCCATTGATTGACCCAACCCATCAGTAGCGGCGCAAGGGCAATCGAAATCGCGATTTCTAGCGACTGCGACAGCAAGCCGGAGACCGTCATGGCAACCTCATCGCATCACCGCCAGCAGCGTGGCAATCAGTGTCAGGAAACTATATAGCAGATACACTGAGATGCGCCCCTGCTGCATCAGGCCGGCCAGTCTCGCCAGGTATGAAGCCAATTCGACAGTGGGTAGGTACAGCCAGCGCCAGAAGCGGTCCTCGACGGTCACCCGGTAGCGCGGCTGTTCATCGAATGGCGTTGGCAGGTCGCGCTGCATCAAAAAGAAGGGTTCGAAGATCTGACGGATTGGCTGGCCGAAACCCTCGGCGGTATCCTGCATGCGTGCGGTGCCCCAGGGAAATCCGCAGGCCCATGGTGGGCCGCGGCGCAGCCGGCCATGGTAAAGCCAGCGCACGAGCAGGTAGGCGAGCGCAAAGCTAGTCAGGATGCCGAGGAGGAAGATCACCGGCCCGTAACTGGCTTGACCCAGGCTGCTCGGCGCCAGCAGCCAGCTGCTGGTAGCCGCTCGGGCGCCCAAACCGGCGGCAACCAGCTGCTTCGTTACCGGGTCGATCAGCTGGATGAACTGCGTCGGCAGCAGGCCAAGCATCACACAGCCGAGGGCGAGCCATATCATGCCTGCGCGCTCCCAGGGACCGGCGTCATGTGCGTGGGCGAGTTTGTGCTCGCGCGGCTGGCCGAGGAAGATCACGCCGAAGAACTTGACCATCGTGTAGCCGGCTAGGGCCGCCACCAGCGCGATTAGCGCAGCGACCACCGGGATCAACATCGTCAGCAGCGGCACGGGCAGGCCTGGCGTGAACAGGAAGCCCTGCAGCAGCAGCCACTCCGACACGAAACCGCCGAGCGGAGGCAGCCCGGCGCTGGCCAGCGCGCCCAGTAGCGTGAGCCAGCCAACCCAAGGCATATACCGAATCAGGCCGCCCAGCTTGCCGAGACTTCGCTCGGCGGTGGCGTGCAATACGCTGCCCGTGCCGAGGAAGAGCAGGCTCTTGAATAAGGCATGGCTTGCGACGTGATAGAGCGTCGCCGTCAGGGCCAGTGCCGCCATCGGCCTCATGTCGTAGGCCGAGAAGATCAGGGTCAGGCCCGTGGCGACGAACAGCAGGCCCATATTCTCGATGGACGAATAGGCCAGCAAGCGCTTCATGTCGCTCTGCACCGCGGCGAAGACGACGCCGAACAGGGCAGTGGCCAGGCCGACGGCCAGAAGCAGCGCGCCCCACCACCATAGACGCATGCACAGCAGGTCGAAGGACACGCGCAACAGCCCATAGATGGCTGTATTGAGCATAACGCCACTCATCATCGCGGAGACCGGCGAGGGCGCGGCCGGGTGTGCCTCCGGCAGCCAGACATGCAAGGGCAGGACGCCGGCCTTGGCGCCGAAACCGAACACGGCAAGCAGGAAGCCGACCGAGGCCCAGAAGGGCGTCAGAGCCTGGTCACGCATGTTCGCGAAGGTGTAGTCACCGGTGTTGGCCTGCAGCACACCGAAGCAGAGCAGAATCGCGATCGCGCCGATACGCGCCATCGTGATGTAAAGGTAGCCGGCGCTGCGCACCTCTGGAATGCGGTGGTTTGCTGTCACCAGGAAGAACGACGACAGCGCCATGGTCTCCCACATGACCATGAACGAGTAGGCATCGTCGGCCAGGATGACACCGGCCATGCTGGCCAGGAACAGGTGATACTCCAGGCACAGCAAGCCTGGCGGTGTGCCCTCGCCCTTGCGGAAATATCCGGCTGCAAATATAGAGATGCCCGCCGCCGCACCACCGATCACCATTAGGAAATAGGCGGAGAGGCTGTCGAGCCGGATGTGGAAGGGCAGTGCTGGCAGTCCAATGGCTAGTACGGCGACCTCGGGCGTGCCAAGCACAGCGGCAAGTGCCAGGCCGAAAAGCGCCAGCCCAAGCAATCCGCCGAGCGGGAAAAGAACGCGAGACACCAGGGTCAGCCGCTGCAGCGCGGCAACGCCTGCGGCCCCGACGAACAACCAAGCCCCCACAACAACAAGCACCCAGTCGATATGGAGCCATTGTGCGACGGGGGCACGCTGCTCATGGCCTAGGCCTTGCGACGTGTGGCGCGCCGTCTGGTGGGGGAGGCGCTTCGGGCTGCGCCGGCGCCTGAGCTTGCGGCGGTGTTCCGTCGTCAGCAGGCTCGCTATGGCCCACGTGCAACCCGCTGGGCACGTACTGGACCCCATGTTGAGCCAGGTATTCGCGGATGAGCTGACGCACCACCTGCGATGCCGTCAGATCCTGTTGTGCGCAAAGGCGCTCGAAAGCGGCCTTCTTGTTCGGATCGATGAGCAGCGTTAGCCGAGCAGTCTTGATCTCCATGGCGCCTCAACATGCCAATACGATGGTCAGATGCGTCACATCATACATGAACGCCGTGCGACCCAAAAGTGCTTGCCGCCGCCGCGGCTCACCGTCAATGAAGCGGCGGCAAAGGTCGCTAATCGCCTGCGACAACCTAGCATACGGAATGAAGATTGCATATGCTATAGAACCTAATGTAATGCAGTAGCAGTGTAATCAACATGTTAATCTAATTAACATGTTCCGTCCCAGAATGACCTTGTGCGCAGGCGCGCCCTAGTTGGTCTTTGGAACCTTTGCTCACGTGGCATTTTGCGAGAACCCTCGCCTGCCGGAGGGGGACAAGGTGTGAGCGATAAGGAACGGTGATCGACGTTATCGATGGCCTCGAACCCTGGCAGACAAGGAGAAAGATATGTTCACGCACCTTCTGCTTGCGGTGGATGGCTCCTCTCTATCCAATGCTGCCTCTCATAAGGCGCTTGCCCTTGCGCAGCAAATGAACGCCCGGGTCACAGCACTTCGGGTTGGCCCGAATTACCATGTTCTTACCTATCACACTGAAATGCTGACGGACACCCGAGAGCGCTTCATAAAGGAATCCTGGGAGGAGGCCACGAAATATCTACAAGGCGTGGCGAGCGAAGCCGCCGCCGCAGGGGTGCCCTGTGATACGACGTATCTGGTCAACGATCACCCGTACGAAGCCATCATCAAGACGGCCGAGGATAAGGGCTGTGACCTCATCGTGATGGCGTCGCATGGGCGGCGCGGCGTGCAGGGACTGGTGATCGGCAGTGAGACGCAGAAGGTCCTGACTCACAGCAAGATCCCTGTACTGGTGTATCGCTAGGTGCCATGGCATCGAAGCGCGTGAGGCATTGGCGACAATGGGCTGGCAATGCCATGGACGTCCATTCGCCTGGAAGCAAGCGGCGACAGGACTACGAACCGACCGGGGGAGTGACCATCTCCACTGGCCGTATGGAGGACGGAGAGGCGGCCATGGAACTGCTTGTGGAACAGGTGGAGGTTTGGGTGGCAGGGATTCCGGACAAGCCAGGTGGACTGGCCGGAACGTTGGCCACCCTATGCGATGTGGGAGCCGATCTGCAACTCATCATCGCGCGCCGCAATCCGGACAAACCTGGTGAGGGCGTCGTATTTGTCACCCCACTACAGGGTGATAGAGAGATTGTGGCCGCGGCTCTGGTTGGCTTCAACGTGACACAAACGCTGCACTGCGTTCGTGTGATGGGGATCAACCAACCGGGCATCGCATCGGCGCTGACGGAGAAGCTTGCCGAAGCGAATTTGAACCTCCGCGGGTTCTCCGCTTCGGTGATCGGTACGCAGTTTGTCGCCTATGTGGCAGTCGACTCGCAAGCCGAAGCCAATAAGGTAGTTGAGGTTCTCCAGGCTGCCTGAGGTCCAGCGCTCATGCATCAAGGAGAGTAGTAGTGGGGCGCCGGAGCGCCGAGGAGACGTATTCACATGGCCCGCTTGAAGGGCATGGATCTGCGGTCCTGCGCCACCCTGCCTGTTGCCGAACCCGGCTAGTTGACGCCAGTACCACGCATGGTGGCTGATCGTAGGCTCGTCCTGAGCCCAATGCGTCGCAATAGTGTCTGAATAGCGGCCGTGGCGACGTCATCCGTCTCTTGTACATCCTTGAGTACCGCCTGAATCCGCAAGGCCAGCGCTTCAGCAAGCCTTGCCGCAGTGACGCGCAGCGGACAAGCGTCGCATCTCGCGTAAAGCGCGACATCTCTAAGCAAGGCGTCACCCCGATAGATTGCCACCAGCACCTTTGGTTGGTAGCTACCGTCATCGAGCGCTTTTGCGCGCGGCGTGACGCGATAGGTGACCGCCGGCTTGTACATGAATGTCCCCCCAGACCCTGACTCCGGTCTCGGCATGCCGTAAAGCCAAGGATGAGCTTGAGGCCAGCACCACGCATGGAAGGCCCCGATTGGGGGGTGGTAGGCATCTCGGGATGCTCGCAGTGGTCATTCTCAGTGCGATGCCGAGGCCGACCTGCAGGGTGAGGCTGGTAGTCCGCTATGCGGACATCGGTCACTCGCGGTCTTTCTTCGCAAGAACCGTAGCGCCAACCTGGGGCCGGGTGGCATAGACCACCCCATGCTGCTCCAAATAGTCGCGGATCAACTGGCGCACCACCTGCGACGGCGTCTGATCCTGCGCCGCGCACAGGGTTTCAAAGGCTTTCTTCTTCACGGGGTCGATCAACACGGTGAAACGGGCGGTCTTGGATTCCATGCGCTCTAGAATAGTGTTGTATGATAATAGCGTTATCATTATATACAACTGTGCGGCCCGGTGCAGCCTGTGGTTACATGGCTTCGTGTCCCCAAGATGTGGTCGCAGGTATTGGCCCCTGACAGAAGCCCGGAAGGCATGGAAAGCCTAGTGATGTGATCTATGGTGCGCTCGCCGGCATTGTTCGTGCATACCCAGGCGAGCTTGTTTGGCTGTTTGGCCAACGGTGGCAAGCCAGAAGGCCTAATGTAGGCAAGTTGCTTAGAGGCCGCTTTTTTATTTGAGGGCGACGTGGTAGACGCGACAATTGAAATGACCAATCGCATGGGCTTGCAAGGACGCGGCTCAGCGCGGCTAAGCTTTACCGCCGCCCAGTTCGAGTCCGAGATCCTGCTTGTCAGCAATGATTGCTCGGCGAACGCCAAGAATGTGATGGACGTGATGCGGCTCTCGGCGCGGGCGGGGACCCGGGTGCGTATTCAGGCCACCGGCCCGGATGAAGTCGCTGCCGTGAAAGTCATCGCCGCGCTGCTGACGGAGTGAGGAATTGAATACCACCACGCCTGATCGAGCTCCCCACATGGACCCCAATCGCACGTCCTTTGAAGCCTACTTAAAGTTTCTCTCCGAAGCCCCCGACGACGGCGCGCCGACGGTACTGGAAACCCCACTTGCAATTTCACTGCATTTCGATGCGCTGGCTACCCAAAGCATCATGTCGCGACGCGACCCCGACAAGCTTGTTCTTGGCTACACGCGGACGATGATGGCGTTTTTATTGCTGCAGCCGGCACCGACCAGGATCTCGATGATCGGCCTCGGCGGGGATCATTACTCAAGTATTGCTATCGGCATCTTCCGAATGCGAAGGTTGTCGCCATCGAAATCGATCCGGCGGTGATTGCACTGCGCGATACGTTTCACATTCCGCCCGACGACGAACGGCTCGAGGTGGTTTGCGCGGATGGCGCCGAGTATGTCAAGAATCAGGAAGCGCGGCCGGAAGTCATATTGGTGGATGGTTTTCTCGCACATGGCATGCCGACACAATTGGGCAGCGCGGACTTCTACGCGGCGTGCCATGCCCGGCTCGCCGACAATGGGGTATTGGTCGCGAACTTCCTCGACAGCGATTCCGATATCCCTTCCTATCTGGGCGAAGTTCGTTCGGTGTTCGGCGACTCATTTTCCATTTCCCTGTCTGAGGACAGTTGCAACTACACGCTGCTCGCTTGGAAGAGCGCGCGGGCACTTCCCTCGCTGGACGAACTGCTGATGCGCGCGCGCATACTGGAAACCACGCATCCCCTGAATCTGCGCGCGGCCGCGCGTCGTCTGAAACAGGGCAAACGGCTCGCGTCAGATCACACATTCTGGCAAAAGCTCACGGGCTGATGAGCTTGCGGGCCGATGTTGGATAGACACGGTCTGAACCGAAGGTAACGCCCACCGATGCGACCATGCCGATCCGATACTTGCGCAGACTGACTGGAAGGGAGCGCAGTCCAGAAGCCAACCGGCAACTGGCGCGTTATCTTGCCTTTGTGGCGGGCGCCACCAATGCAGGCGGATTCTTGGCGGTGCAGCAGTACACCTCCCATATGTCGGGCATCGTGTCCGCCATGGCCGACAATCTGGCGCTCGGCAGTGTCGGGCTCATTCTGGACGGCCTCGGTGCCTTGTTATCGTTTCTGGCGGGCGCGGCCTGCTCTGCGATTTTGATCAACTGGGGGCGGCGCGAGCGCCTGCACAGCGAATATGCGCTGCCGTTGATGCTGGAGGCGGCGTTGCTGGTATGTTTTGGTCTGCTAGGCAGCAATCTCGAGCATCACGAATGGCTGTTCGTGCCGGCGACGGTCATGGTGCTTTGCTTCATCATGGGGTTGCAGAATGCAATGATCACCAAGCTCTCGAAGGCCGAGATCCGGACCACGCATATCACGGGGATGGTCACCGACATCGGCATTGAACTGGGTAAGCTGCTCTACTGGAACCTGGCCAAAGCCGATGCCGCCAAGCCCATTGTGCTGGCCGACCGGAGGAAACTGCGTGTGCTCGTGACGCTGGTCGCACTGTTCTTCACCGGCGGAGTCGTTGGGGCTGTGGGGTTTCGGCATGTTGGGTTCAGCGTCACCCTCCCATTGGCCACCTTGCTGCTCGCCCTTGGCGCGGTACCCGTCATGGATGATGTGCGAATCCACATGTTGCGCTCGGATTTCCTCCCGCGGCTAGCCGCACGCGCGCGCGCATGGGCACGCGAGGTCAAGCGAGACGTCCACGCGGTGTGGTTGGCAGCGCGCGATCCTCGCACGCCTTGGTATGCGAAAGCGCTAGCCTTGCTGGTGGCCGCGTATGCCTTATCTCCCATTGACCTGATTCCGGATTTCATCCCGATCCTGGGCTATCTGGATGATGTGGTGCTGGTGCCCCTCGGTGTGTTGCTGGTGGTCCGGTTGATCCCAGCTGAGGTGATGGAACAGCATCGCGCCGCCGCAGCGCTCGCTGCGGAGCGCCCCGTCAGTCGCGTTGCGGTCGTCGTGATTGTTGCGCTCTGGCTTGGCGCGGCCGCGATGGTGGTGGCCTGGTTGGCTCGCCTGCGTGTTTGACTCGAACGCTCGAAGTAGGAGTGACGTACCCACGGTCGGCCAACTTGGTGCCAAATTGGGAACGGCGTGATGGCCTGGAGCCATCGATAACGTGCTTGGGGAGTGCTGTGAATGGGTGCGCCTCCCGTGCCCGACTTTTGTGTGTCAGATGAACGATAACCAACAAACGAACCTGATTACGCTGATCGCGCTCGGCAAGGAGCGCGGATTCCTGACCCACGGTGAAATCAGCGACCATCTTCCTGACGGCAAGGACCAAGCCAGCATTACCGACAGAATTCTGGCGATGTTGGCGGAACTTGGCATTGAGGTCGTGGATAGAGCGCCTGCCGACACGATGCTGTTAGTCGAGGACGCGCCAGTCTCAAGCTCCGATGAGGCCACATTGGAGGAAGCTACCGCAGCCATCACGCAGAGCGATAACCGATTCGGTCGTACCACCGATCCCGTGCAGATGTATCTGCGGGAAATTGGCGCCGTCCAGTTGCTAACGCGCGAGAACGAGGTAGAGATCGCAACCCGCCATGAAGAGGCAATCATGGAAATGGTTGACGCAATGGCGAGGTGTCCAACCGTCGTCTCCGAGCTCTTAGCCATGGCCGAGCAAGTCGAGCGCGACGAGTTGTCCGTAGATGAGCTCGTTGATCACGTCGTCGATGCCCAAACCGTGCCCGCTGACAATCCGGGCACGGATACAGGGTTACATCTCGACGCCAGCGTAGGTGAGGAGGATACCGAGCTCGATGATCGCGCCCAGAGTCCGAACACCGCCTCGGAGGCGACGTCGACTGCCGTTTTGAAGCGTGATGTACTTGAGTGGCTCGCCATCGTACGAACACGGTTTATCGAATCGACCGCATCCCACGGGCCTCATGAAGGTGGCACGCTCCGCGATATGCAGGCGCTGGCAGCGTTTCGATGTGTGCTCGCCAAGCTGCGCTTCAGCCCCATCGCGATTGAGCGGCTCAGCCGAGTCCTCAACGTGCATCTTGAGGACGTTCGTCAAACCGAACGGCGACTCGCTGGGATCTTGATCGATCAATGCGGCATGACACGCGATGAGTTCGCGCGGCGCTTAAAGGGTCGTGAAATCCAGTTCGACTGGCCGGAAGCGCTTGGGGCGGACTGTCCTACCCCCAACGGTTTGCCGCCGCGGCAGATTCTGGAAATCCAGGCGCTGCAGCAACAACTGCTTGCCATAGAATCTCGCGCCGCTATTCCCCTTGAGGATCTGAGGGAAGTCGGCCGGCTGGTGACAAGAGCGCAGGTCAAGGCTCGCCAAGCAAGAGCCGAGATGATCGAGGCTAACCTTCGCCTGGTCGTCTCAATCGCCAAGAAATACATCAATCGTGGCTTGCCACTGTTGGATCTCATTCAAGAGGGCAACATCGGGCTGATGCGGGCGGCGGATAAATTCGACTACCGCCGTGGTTATCGATTTTCGACCTACGCGACCTGGTGGATTCGCCAGGCGGTGACTCGCTCTATTGCTGACAAGGCACCCACCATCCGCATCCCGATGCACCTCGTGGAGGTCGTTGGAAAGATCAATCGGGCCTCGCGCGAGTGCTTCAGTGAAACCGGAGCAATGCCGACGCCGGATGTCTTGGCGGCCAAGGTGGGGATGAGCGAGAAGAAGATCAAGTCCATTTTGAACGTTGTCAAGCAGCCGGTATCGCTTGATATGCTGGTTGGGGAGAGCGGGGATGCGTTGCTGGGAGACACGTTGGCGGACGAGATCACCGCCTCTCCTCTTGATGCGGCAGTTCAAGCGGGGCTCAAGCGGGACCTGAAAGCCGTCTTGTCGACGCTGGGTGCGCGGGAGGCGAAGATTTTGCGGATGCGCTTCGGGATCGGCACGGCGACCGAGTACACGCTGGATGAGATTGGCCTGCAATTCGGCGTGACCCGCGAACGTATTCGGCAACTGGAAAGCCAAGCCCTGCGAAAGCTACGGAAGCCCGAGAGCACCGAACGCCTGAATGCCTATCGCGGCGAGTCGTGAGTGCTTCGCACGCGATGCGTTAGCAGGCCGTCAGGTCGACCAGAGGTACGCGGACAGGTCAATGGGGTTAGACGCACAAATGACTAGTCAAAAAATTAGATTCTTTCGCTCACGGATTCCCTCATTCGAGTGCCCCCCTGGATGCCATGACTGCTGTGGACCGGTGACGACCTCAACGGAAGAGATGTCGAGGCTTCCCGTCAAGAGCGATGCCGAGCACTGGAATCATGGCGGTTGAAGAGAAGTACAACTTTGTATCAATTATATGAACTGCATAGAGCTGCGTGGGTGCCGTTCCTTCCCTGGCTGCAGGCAAGTGCCAGCTTCTTGGGAGCCTTCGAGAAATCGCCGTCAGCCATCCCTACCCGCCATCTCGCTGCCGGGTGTCAACTGCTGGTGCGGCTATGGAAGCGCTATCCCAAACCGCAATTCGGTCTGACGCAAACGTTGATCGATGGCAACCGCGTTTCGGCCTCCGAAACGGTGGTGTTGGACAAGGCGTTTTGCCGCCTGCTCCACTTTGAGCGCGCGACGCGTCATAGCCATCCGGTCATCCTGCTCGTCGCGCCGCTCTCCGGCCACCACGCCACGCTGCTACGCGACACGGTGCGGGCCACGCTGCCAGACTTCGACGTCTATCTCACCGACTGGCGCGATGGCCGCCAAGTCCCGCTCGCCGAGGGCGCCTTTCATCTCGACGACTATGTCGCCTACGTGCACGAGTTCATCGATTACCTGGGACCGGACCTCCATATCGTCTCGGTATGCCAATCGACCGTGCCGGTGCTCGCCGCGGTTTCCCTGATGGCGAGCCGTGGCGAGCCCACGACGGTCGACGAGCTAGCCGTCAACAAGTCGCTCGACTGGTTTGAGCGAGAAATGATCGACACGGATCACCACCTGAGATCGCATCTGAACTATTACTTCGACGTGGCCGCAGGCAACGCCGAGGCGGCTCAGATGCATCGATATTTCTATGACGAATACAACGCCGTGCTCGACATGGCTGCTGAATACTACCTGGAGACGGTGCGGGTGGTCTTTCAGGAATGTCGGCTGGCACGCGGCACTTGGCGCGTGCGTGGCGGGCGTGTGCGTCCGGGCGATATCCGGGACGGTGCGCTGATCACGGTGGAAGGTGAGCACGACGAGATCTGCGGCCCGGGCCAGACCCGAGCCGCGCACGATCTCTGTACAGGTATCGAAGCCTCCCACAAGCATCACCTGACGGCTCGCGGCTGCGGCCACTACGGCATCTTCTCCGGCACCAGATGGCGCACTGAGGTCTACCCGCGCATTCGCGCTCTCATCTATGGGTACGCGCGTTTGCCCGCCGGCCGCAAGGCTAAATTCGTGAGGCCCTGGAGGCATAAGGGCGAACCAACTACGCGTCAGGCGGTGAATCGAAGGCAGGGAAATAAGTTCTGCCAAATGCTTTCGCTAACAGCCATTTCGTTTGCAATCAGATCAGCAACGGCTCTTGAGCCAAATAGAAATGTCATACCTGTAGGCTAACGAGAGAATGCTGGCGCTCTATCCCCTTGGATTGAAGGGCCGGCCATGCCGAAGCCCAAGATGGTGACCATGTCGATGCGTGAACTGGACCGGCTCAGGGTGATTCAGACTGTCGTGAGCATGGTCTGATGGTTTGGCGCGCGGCCGAGAAGCTGGGACTGTCCCAGCGCCGGGTGGAACGCCTGGTACTCCGATATCGCGAAGACGGTCCAAGCGGTCTAGGCTCCCGCAAGCGCGGCCACGAGAGCAACCGGCAAAGCCCGTGCCCGCGGCCGGATCCGCGACACCTACGTCGACTTCGGGCCGACTCTGGCCTGCGAGGAGCTGCGCGAGCTCCACGGCATCGACCTGGCCAAGGAGACCGTGCGGCGGATCATGATCGATGCCGGCTTCTGGGTCCCGAGGTAGCTGCGCCCGCCCAAGTCCGCCAGCCGCGCCATCAACGCGCAAGCGCTTCCGCCTGCCGGGGAATCACGCCAAGGAATGGCGCCGGGAGCCGCCAGGGTCATGCTCAGGCAGCCGAGCCAGGGGACCACTCGAACGGTTTTCCGGCAACGCGATATTGGACAGGACGTCCTTCTGACGCGTGCAGGCGCGGCACAGCATGCTGTGTTGAATATGCTATCCGACTATTTTTAACTTGGACGATTTGCCACGGCGACCCGATGGCACCAATCGTTTAGGCTCCTTAACCCATCTCCCTATTCTGACGAAGCGGATCTCGGCTGCAGTCGGCGTGAATGCCTCCTTCAGTTCGGCGACACCGAGCTCGGTCGTAGCGTCGGGTAGGCGGTATCGTGGATCGTCTGCATCCGATCGGTCCCCACCATCCCTCAGGCTGACCTCGCGTAGTTGGCGGACCTACCGGCAGTCCACCTTGTGTGGCCGCGATGGTCGCTCGTAGCCGCCCAGCGTGGTCCTCAAGTCCGCCCACTTGATTGGGCGCCGCATGGACTAAGGCAAGGCGAAGCCTGCGTACTTTATACTGCTCGTACTGCATCTTCTCTGCCTCCCTGCCATGGCTTCCTTGCCGCTGCCTCCCGACTATGCTGATTGGCTTGCCTCACTCAAATCCCGCATCGGGCGCGCGCAGCAACGCGCTGCGACTGCCGTCAACCAGACCTTGGTCACGCTGTACTGGGATATCGGCAAGGAGATCCTTGAACGGCAGGCTAAGCAGGGGTGGGGCGCCAAAGTGATCGAGCGCTTAGCGCAGGATTTGCGGCAGGCGTTTCCCGACATGGGCGGGCTCTCGCGCTCCAACCTAATGGCGATGCGCGCGTTCGCCGAAGCGTGGCCCGATACAGCAATTGTCCAACAGCTTGTTGGACAATTGCCTTGGGGACACAACCAGGTGCTGCTGCAGAAGCTCAAATCGGTCGAGCAGCGCCAGTGGTACGCACAGCAGGCGGTCGCGCACGGCTGGTCCCGCGCCGTACTGGTGGCGCAGATCGAAACTCGCCTAGTCGACCGGGCGGCACAGGCGCCAAACAACTTCGCCGCCCAGCTGCCGTCGCCGCAGTCGGATTTGGCGCGGGCCACACTCAAGGATCCCTACGTCTTCGACTTCCTGAGCCTGCGTGTCGATGCGACGGAGCGAGATTTGGAGACAGCGCTGGTCGACCACATTACCCGTTTCCTGCTCGAACTTGGGGCCGGTTTTGCCTATGTTGGCCGCCAGGTCCATCTCGAAGTGGGGGCGAGGACTTCTATCTCGATCTGCTCTTCTACCACCTAAAGCTGCGTTGTTACATCGTAATCGAACTGAAGACAGGTGCCTTCAAGCCGGAGTATGCGGGACAGATCAGCTTCTACCTGTCGGCGGTCGATGCCGAGATGAAGACAGCGGCCGACAATCCTACTATCGGGCTGCTGCTATGCCAGGAGCACAACCGGCTGGTGGTCGAATACGCACTGCGCGGCATGGGCAATCCGATTGGCGTGGCCCAGTACCAGCTGGTGGCGGAGCTGCCGGCCGAACTGCAGGAAAGTCTGCCGAGCGTCGAGGCGTTGACTCAGGAACTGGAGCCTGACACCCGGCGTAATGAGGGGGATTAAGCCTGCAGGCACCGCCGCGCTCGAGATCACCGCGGCCTCCCGTGCTGGCGCGTCGGCGTCCATGAGCCTCTCCCAATCGTTCACACGTTAACAATTTGACATAATGCGCATTATGCGACGGAAGTGAGTCAAGTTTCAGAAGCAGCAGAAGCACCAAAACCATCAGTCAAGCCCCCGGCGTCGGGGGTGGATAACGAAGAAGCCAGCCCATACCGTGCTGGCTTTTTTGTTGCCAATGCGATCAATGAACAATCCATCACGCCACTGGGCCAGCGCCGTCGAATTCGACAAACACACAAGTGGCCTGCCGCGTCAATCCCTCTGCAGGGTGTTGCGACGTTGCGACAGAACCATCCGAGACTGGCAAACCGGACGCCGGCCCATCCCGGCCTGGACCATCGACACCCTCAAGGTCTATGAGTTCGAACGGCAGCGCGCCTGGCAAGAAATGTTCGAGATCGGACCGGCCGTCGCAGAAGCGTCAACGTGGTTTCACTCTCACAAGGCGAGAAATAAGCGTAACGGCACGACGTAACGTAAAATCCCCCTTACAAAAAAAGGGAGGTCACATGCGTACCGCAGTTGCCATGATCTTGCTGATCGCAGCCACGCCGATGGCGCAGGCCTACACCGTCACCACGACGACGACCACAACGAAAAACGCTGACGGAACCGTAAGCGTGGAGACAACCCAAAGCGCCCCCTACTCTGCAGGACGATGCGCGCAACTGATGGTCGACCAAAACATGCTGATCGACCAGCTCAGGCGAACCGGATGGAAGCTGGAACAGGACCTGGCGCGAGCGCAGCTAGCGCAGGTTCAAGAGGAAATAATTCTGCGCCGGTGCTAGGTATTGGGCGGGCCAGCCGAAAGTCAAAACCAGCGGGCCGGGCGCGACGCGCGCGAAGGGCTGTGCTGCGCTCTCCAGGCTTTGCCTTACGAGCTTGTCCCCTGCGGGGATTGCTTCGCAACATTCGCCCGCGCGCCCGGCCCGTTCCACGAGACATGCCCGGAGAAAAGGGCCTGCCCGATGAAACCGATCTGATCGCAAGAACGCCCTGGCTCTCAGAGCAACGCACCAGGTGCACCAGCTCGGCGGGAGAAAAGCAGCTTTCAAAGCGGAGGGAGGAGGACCAGGCGCGGCAGCTTCGCAGGGAGCGACATCGCACAGCCCGCTACTCGGCCTGGGGAGTGCCCTTCGGGCCGGACAAGCCCGCTGCACAGATCAAGGCCGGTCGCGCTCCCCACCCTGGCCCAGCCCCCAGACACTCCTAACGCTAGGCGCCCTTTTTCGTTACGCCTTTTCGTTACGCGACTGCGCCTCACGCTTCTCCGCGTTGCGAATCATCCTTGACGTGGAATCGCCGGTGATAGCGTCCCGCAACGCTTCGCGCATCTCGTCGGTCGTCGCTACGCTGCAATTGAAGCGCTTCCACCCAACCAGGTCAAAAAGCTCATAGCGCTTACGCCAGTCCCGAGCGGAACGAACACACCTCACCACCTGGACCATAAAATCGAAGTCCACCGGATTTCCGTTACGCGTAACGGATTTTGCGGCGCGCTCCTTGACTACATCGAGCTGCTCGAGGACCTTCCGATGCTTCGCCACCAGCTCATGGTGTGCGTCGGTCAGCCCCTGGTACGCCTGGCGCTCAACATGCTCCTTCTCGAACTTCCTATATGCCTCAAACGCTTTATTGCGCTCAGCCTCGGAAAGCTTGACCTGGCGCCGTGAGCCGTCGAGCTCAGCCCGCAACGACTTCACTTGGCCAGTCATCTCATCGATAGCCTCATGCGCTTCGGCCAGCTCGGCCTTGGTCGCCTCCAGCTCAGCCCGCAACTCAGCCATCGCATCCTCCAGGCCGTCGAAACCCTGGTGCATGACCTCGCCACGGAACACGCCGGCATTTTCCGTTACCGTAACGGAAGACTTGCGCCTAGCGCGATAGGCTGCCTGGCGCTCTGCATTGCTCAAGGCATTGGCCTTCGGCGGACGACCCCGGCCACGCTTCGTCTCACCCACCGGCAGCTCCGCAGTACGATTATCCGTTACGTCACGCATATTCACCCCCTGACTGAGACTTTATTTTACGTTACGCGTAACGGATATTCAATATCCGTTACACTTTAGCCGTAACGAAAATTAGCTATCCGCGCAGATCCGAATCAACGCTTCGAGTTGCGCGGATCCTGGGCAACGCGCTCATCCTCGCCAAAACCCTCCAGATCGAGCGCAGTCAGCCTCCGAGAACCCAGACGACCCGCAGCGGCCACCGGCACCACAGCGTACTGTGGAGGCGCCTCTACACGCCTCACAGGCTCTGCAACTGGCGAAGCCACAGGCGCCGCCACAGCGGACTGCTGCACCCCCGAGGCAGGCGCGACACCGTCAGCGTCAAAGGCCATGAAAAAACCGTCCTTGACGATCTGCAGGCACTGGCCATCCGCGACCGTCAACCGCGTCCCCTGCTGGCTGTAGCAGGCGCAGCCGTGCTTGACCTTGACACAGGCCACAGGCACCGGCACCCGCTTCGGCTTGGTGAGCTCGTCGTAGACAGGCGCGGTGTAGTCCAGACCGGCCACACGCGGCGCGTACTGCTGCACATACTGCTCCGGCGTCAGCGGGCCGCCCTGCTGTTGCGTGCCAGGAGCACCAGGGCCACTGAGCACCGCGGCTGGACTCGCGCCCTTCTTCCCCTCAGGTTCAGCCGCGGCGGATTTCTCTGCCGCCGGATGAGCAAGGTTCCACAACAGCTTCCCGCCCGCACCGAGCGCAGCCAGCACCACGAACGGCAGCACGAACATCAGCTTGTACTTGAGCGGCAGCTTCTTTTTGTGGGTGTGAGCCTCGGCCGACTTGTACCACTCGAAGACATGCTTGGGATACGGGAACGAGGACCGTTGCGCACGCTTCAGGTTGGCATTGGTCGGGTCCTGGACCTTCTGCATCTTGAACACATCAGCAGCCTGCCGCCCGAACTGGCGGATCAGGTGGACATGCTCGCCGGCCAGCTTCTTGATGTGGTTGTCGACCAGCGACGGGTCTTGCGTCATGAAGAACAGGTCGAAGCCCTTGTGCCGATGCGTTTCCAGCTCCTGCACATGGACCGGGGGCGCCGACGATGACGGACGCGGCTTCATGACCTTCTGCACCTCGTCGATGACGATGATCGACTTGGGCGGGCACTCATGCCATTTGGTCGGATCCTCAAGCAGCTGCCAATCAAGCGTCAGCTCCGGAATGCCGTGATAAAAGACCGGACGGTTCTCCTGCTTCCGCATTTCCTCCACAAAAAACAGCGTGTACAGGCTCTTGCCATTGCCCGGCTGGCCCGTGATCAGGGTCAGCAGGGAAAAGCCGAAAAAGCCGGAGTGGCGCAGCCAGGACAGGACGGGGCGATGGATCATTTGGAGATAATTTTCCGCAGAGAGCCACCGGTCAGGCCATTGAGCGTGGCCCGGATCAGTAGCGTGGTGACGATCAAATTGAAGCAGTACGGCACCTGCAGCACGCCCAGGACGCCCACGATGTTCCAGGGCAGATCCCCCATCGCAAGCAGCTTGTCCTTGAACAGCTTGGTCAAGGCCCCGAGCATCAAATCAATGCCCGTGAAGCTGGCGAACCCCAGGCCAAGCGCCACCAGAACCCTGCCCACCAGAGGCACCACGGCCCGCGCCAGCATGGCGACGATGGCGGCGGCAAACGCAGTGATAAACGGCATCAGAAGGCTCCTTTCAGCATGTACGCACACAGCGCGAGCGTGCCGATGATATTGAGCGCGCCGAACAGCTTGCCCATGTCGCACAGCGGCGCGGTACTGATCGTGATGTGAGTCGGCGCAATCCAGACGATGCCCGGCAACGAGATGTCCACGTCCGGGATGCACTTGGCGACGACGCCCATACTGTCCACCGCCGCGTACTGGTCCTTCATGCTGATCGCAGTCGCCCCGCTTGGCGTCGGCAACGTACTAGCCTGCGGATCCTGCCCGGTCGTCAACTGCACCCCATACGCGGTCGCATCATCCGTCTTCTGCAGGTCGCACCGCGACTTCCACTGCTGCTGCACCATCATGCATTGGATGGCATCGCCGCTGCAGCTAGGCGGCGTATTGCAGTCATCCCCGCCGCTGGCCGTGTTGTCGAGCGACTTCTTGCATACCGGATCGCTCGGGTTCTTCGTACAGAACGAGTCCTTGCTTTCCGTGTTTGCATCCGTCTTGGTCTGCGTGGTCGGAGTACCCCCACCGGCCGGAGTATTCGTAGTTGTCGTGGTGGTAGTCGTCGTGACGTTGTTGTTGTTGACCGTCGTTTCTGTCGTAGTGCTCACCTTCGTCGTAGAGCCATCGGGATTGGTCGTCGTCACCGTACCCGCCGTAGCGTTATCGACCTGCACGCACTTCACGCAGATATCGACCCCGTTGACCGTCCCCGTGCACATGCCAGCGCTGCACTTGATCGGCGCATCCTGCACAGGGTCAGTCGCGCCAGTCCCATTGCCCGAGCAGTTCTGACCAGTCGTTTGCAGCGGTCCCATAAACTGATATGTCCACTTGCCGGTAGTCAAATCCTTGCCGCCAGCGCGCCCACTAGCCGTCATCCCACACTCCAGCACACAGAAGTTGAGACCAGCCGCCAATGGCGACGCAGACGTCACCGTGTAGTGATCGCCAGGAAGAACGGTCCCGGCAGTTGGACACACTGCCGCACACTGCTGTGCAAGCGGCTTCGACGTATCAGGACTTGAACCGTTCGCGCAAAGCGTGGAAGCGTTATAGGTGTTGCTATACGTGTTCCCGCCGTTTTGCGTTGCCCCATAGTAATAATCACACGTCGGGTCAGAACTGAGGAAATGATAATTGCCCTGCCCCTGGTCCGCACGCGTGATATACGCATGGCAAGCCGCATCCTTGCTAGTCTGCCAAGTATCGTAACTAGTGACCCGATACATCGTCTGCGGCGCCGCTGCAAAGCAATCAGAAGCCGTACTCAGGCCAAAGGCACATAGAGCCAAGGTAAGAGACATCGCACGAATCGCGCGGATGCCGAAGCAGCCCAGCGCAACCGGAAAGAGAAAGAAGAAGCGCCGCACAGATCAACCCCCGGAAAAAAGAATCCATCCCGCCCCCAACAACGCGACCAGCACGTAGTAACCCGCCATCACAACCCCTTGACGTAAACGAAAAACGGAGGCCGAAGCCCCCGTCGAACAGCAGGGGCTGACCCCCGAAAAGCCCCCGCCTTACTTGATCGCGGAACGCACCCAGGTGTAACAGGCCACCGTGGCTTTGACACCCAGGGTCGCCACGCCGATCGCAGCAACCGCCGCCACGCAGCCGACGATAAACGTCACGATCGAGGACGTGTCCGGGGGCGTGATGCCATCGGCATGAGCGGCCACCGCACCACCCGCCGCCACACCAGCGACCGCCGCTTTTTGAGCTGCACGAGCGGCCAGAGCCTTTACTGCGCTGAAGTTCTTCTTCATTTTTCAATCTCCCTGAGGTTCAAAAAGCCGACCCATCGGCCGGAATATCCACGCGGCGGCCCACACCAACATGATCGCCGCGCCAATCATCGCGCCGTCCGACATCGAAAGTGGCGGCAGCGAATGCGACAACGCCCATTCGTCCTTGGTGACCAGCAAATAGCCATCGCAGGCCAAGGCATCGCCCTGGATCTGCTGCAGCTGGCCGGAGACGAACTGAACGCACAAAGCCATTACAGACCCCTCTTTTCCCGCCACACCCGCGCTGACAACTCACGCACCTTGCGTTGATTTGCAGCGTTGATCTTTTGCGCGAGCACTTCCCCAACGTGCTCCCACACATTCTTGGTGAGGCTGTAGATAAAGCCCCCGAGCATCGCCCCCGCGATCACCGAGAACACAGACACCGTGACCAAGTTCGCCACCTGATCCCACGCCATAGGCGAGATATTCATCACCACTCCCCCATCAAACCGCCCAGCTCATCCAGCGACAGCACCAGGCTAAGCGCCACGAGCTTCGGAAACGTCGGCGCGCAAGCCGGATAGCGCTGCAACAGCTCCGCAATGTCGAGATGACAAAGCAAGCTGTTGCGCAGGCCCCGCAGATCCCACAGCGCGCTCTGCCGGTCTTGCGCATCCATCAGGCAGCAGCCTTATCCTTACCCTCAACCACACGCTGCAGCGGCTTGATACCGGTGATGATCTTCACATCGCCCTTGTCCTTGCCGTTGCTGGTCTCGATCATGGTGATCTCCGCCAGGAACGGAAACGGGTTGTTGATGATGGACTTGACCACTTCCGAGTTCTCGCACTTCACCGCCTGCGTGCAAACGCCTTTCGAGTCCTCGCCCCGCAACTCCACATCGGTGAAAACCGTGCCCGTGTCCAGCTGCTTGCCTTCCATCGTGCCCACCCAGTACTTGGCGCCACGAATCGTGACGCGTGCGATCATTTCCATCATTTACTCCTGAGACGGCGGAGGTGCGTGCCCGCCATACACGTGCCGCGCCACAGCAGATTTATGCGCTTGCGCCGGCACCCTTTGCGGGTGACACGGGTCACAAGCGCAGCAGCGTTGTGATACTTGGGATTGACCTGGGCGTAGTTAAACGCCGGCCCGTACTGATGCAGTACATGGTCAAGCGTGCGTTCCATGACGATTTCGTCCTGCACTTCCAGCGCCGTTTTCTGGTCCGTGGCCAGCCGCTTCGGATCGGCATCCAAAAAGGCTTCCAGGGCCTTGTATGCGCCCACGAAATAGCTATCGCGGTTGATCAAAATATCGTGCTCGACCTTGCGGTCCTTCGAGCGAAACTCGATCTCGATGCGCAACCACTCGCTGTCCTGCTTGCCAAGCTGCCGCCCCTTCTCATAGGCCCGCAGCATCTTGCCGTTCTTGCGACGCCCGATCTCCAATGTGCGCCCGCCACAGGCCCCAGCCCCTGCCACCCCGCTCTCGATCTTGCGATACACCGGGATGCGCCCACCGGCATTGAAGTCGCCCGCGAAATACAGGCTTTCGACCTGGTCAACCGATACTTCGCCATCGCAGAAATCCCGCGCCAAGTCGCACCGCGTGATGCGAGCATCCAGGTCCTGCAAGGTCGCGTACACCGCATCCCAGTCCACCACGGCAGCGCAACCCACGCCCGACAGGTCCAGGCACACCGTGCCGCCCACATGCTCGCCACCGGCGCCGATGATGCCCAGGCGCACCGTCTCGCCATTCACGTAAGCCATCACGTCCGAGCTGGACTCATAGCGCCGAAAGCCGTAGCCGTTGGCATTGAGCGTGACCGGCATGGAGAACCACAGATGGAAGTAGCGGCGCAGCTGCTCGAAGGCATCGCCAACGCTGCCGCAAGGCAGGAAGGTAAAGGTCAACCAGTCGCAGATCGTCTGCTGTGCCTCGCGTTGACCACTTTCCCCCGTTTTACCGGACGGGGGAAGCGGCGCTGCGCGCCGGTGCCGTCGCTGACGCTCCGTCCCCGGCCCGAGCGCCTCCCGCCACGAGGGCCTCACCGGTGTCAAGTTGCACGCGCATCGCCATCAGAAGGCCACCTCGTCAAAATCGGACTCAAGAACGCCCGAACCCTCAACCTCGACCGGGAACATGCGGCCACCGCAACCACAGACCCCGGAATCAGGCTGGCAAAGCGTCCAGCCGCAGGAAGCACAACGCATCGTGGCCATCAGAAAAGGTCCCAGTTCGGGAACGGCAGGGAAGCCGCTTGCGAGACAGCGGCGTACTGACGAGCTGCAGCTCGCTGGCGGGCGACGGCCTTCTCTTCAAGGCGTTCGGCGCGAACCTCTACGAGCCATTGGGGCGCCTGAGCGCTCTGGAAGGGGTCCACCCCTACCTTCGGTTTTGCAACGCCCCTACGCACGGTTTGACCCATCTGTTAACCCCTGCCCGGTTTACCCGTTATATTTCGCTTGACTTACCCACCAGCGAGTTACCCGCGTGTGGGTAATGCGGAACTTACCCATCGGCGGGTAACCAGGCAACAAGAGGGTTTCTATGAGCTACCAAGAGTTGATAGCCAAAGCGCTTCACGGCAGGACTGTAAATAGGGCAGCGCAAGATATGGGCCTATCGCAATCCAGCATGGATCGGTACGCACGCGGACAGAGCCTGCCCGACTACGCAACAGCGTTTTTGCTTGCGAAAGAGGCCGGAATCGACCCGCGCGACATGTTCCTGGCGCTGGTCGAAGAAGACGCTAAAAGAAAGGGGCTTTTGGAAAAAATTTCCAAGGGTTTTAAGTGGCTGGTGTCACTTGTCGAGCCGCGCGGGCATTGGGTTTCCGCGTGGTGACACCAGCTTCAAGCTTGACTTAACTTTTTAACGATTATGTGCTTTATGCATCGCATTTAGCGGGGCGCGACCAAGTGCCGCCAGTCGAGATTGCCTTGGGGCCACTGGGAACGGTACAGTTGGACTACTGGCTAGCAATTGGCCAGCAACAGAACGTTCGGAGCAGAAGCATGACATCGAGGGACGACGAGCGCAACGTCTTGGGCCGGTGCGCGGCCGCGGCGCGCGGTGACGTCACGGCAGCATTCGATCAGCGAGAAGCCAACGTCTTTCGTCTTGCCGCGATGGTGCTGCAGTCGCGTTTGCCAGTGGAATCAGGGCGCTTGATGCATGCAAGCGACCAATACTTCCGTCTGCATCCGACCGACAAGGTGTCCAGCGCTGAGGTAGTTCGGAAAGGCTGGGTATTGGGCTTGCCTCGGCTGCGCGATATGCTGACGATGCAGCTGCGGCCTCACTAAAATGGTCCGCAACATTTCCTTTCACACCCGCACGGCACTTGCCGAGGGCCTTCGCGAGCTGTTCAAACAGCTTGAGCAGCGCCTTTCCTTCGGCAGCCACTGACGGTCTACCTGGCTGGCGGGATGGCCGTGCACCTCTATACGGCAAGCCGAGTCACGACGGACGTTGATGCCGAGTTCGCTGGGCGGGTACTGCTGCCTCAGGATGTGCTTGTGGACGTGGTTTTGGAGGACGGGACGCCTCAGGTCATCTACCTGGACACCAACTACAATCCAACGTTCGCGCTGATGCACGAGGACTACCAGGAAGACTCTATACCGGTGGACCTGGGCCTGGATCAGATACAGGTGCGCGTGCTCTCCCCGTGGATCTCGCTGTCAGCAAAATCGCGCGGCTCGCCGATAACGATCGCGAAGACATTTGCGCGCTCGTTGCAGCTGGACTGACGTCGGCAGACGAGATCGAGGAACGTGCGACAAGCGCCCTTGGGGGTTACGTTGGCGGAATCGAGATGCTACGCCTCAACCTGCGCGACACTCTCGAGATCGCGCGTGAACAGGAACGCATCGCCGCTGCGGCGACTGGCACGAGGGAAGGCCCTACGTTCTAATCTAATCGCTCGCCACGCTGCGGCGGACGCCATTGGCGGCGCGAGTCGCGCCTTAGTCGATGGAGCGGGGCCACAGTTCCGGACAGAACTACGAAAACTTTGGTCGGGTACAAAGCCCACAGCATCGGATTTCATCACTTACATGGCGGCACCACCGCAATTGGATCTTGCCAAAGAGAACTATGAGGTTGCAGCCCGGCTTGAGCAGCTATCGCTTGGCGCCTTCGCAAAGGTGAACGACTTTCGGCGCAAGGACCTTGATGCCTCTGCCATCGTTCAGCTTCTTAAGGACAGCCAAATCCTGCCCTCGGCCCAACAGCCCTAGAAGTTGCTTACAGAACCCGTTCTGCACGCTGGACTAGGGGGACACGTCATCGGTCGCCGCGTACATCAATCGGACGCTGCGAATGATCGGGGTCGCGACTAGGATGTCAGCGAACTCACCCGTAGTAGTCTTGCGGGGGCAAAGCAATGGATGTCGGGATTGGCCTCGTACGCGCCGGCACCCGAAACGCGACACAAGGGTCGCACGATGGCGACCGGCAGCAGAGGGTCGAACCTAGCCCACCGAGTCAGGCAGAGCTCGACCAAAGGCCATCGTTCGTCAAGACCGAAAAAGTGACATTCGGGCATCGCGTCCTGCTCGCACCGGGCCGCTGCATTGCAGGCGTGAAACGAGAGTAGTCGTCAAAACAAGGCCGTGTCGGTGCCCGTCAATCCAGCGGAGGTACCCGGATTCGTCGTGGTCAAGAATCTTCCGTTCGATCAAGCTCATGGGATTGATTCACTCTGTTCTGGGTTGGTCTTGAATTCGTCCAGCGGTCTTCGCCGTCGCCTGATTTTTTCATAGCGAAAGTTCGATGTTCCAGCAACGCCCTCATGCCTAGCATAACGTCTATATTGCCGCCGTTCTTCGGCTTGCACGGTGGTGGTTGATGAAGGACCGCTGTACCAGAGTGCTTATAATGTGGGCAATCCACTCAGATTTATTTGTTCAATGCCTGATCTTTCAGCCTATACGGGCAAACCGCCCAATGATTTTGCTGCGAGCGTCATCGGTGCGCTGGAAGCCGAAGGCTTTGCCGTCGCTACCACGTCGCAGGGCCCTCAGCCGGATCAACGAAAAACGTTGCGCATCACGTGGCGCGGCATCTACATTGGCCTGACAAGCAAGGCCATCTGGGGGCGAAGGTCCCATATGCCTGTTTGTACCGATTCCCAAAGGACAGGCCGCCTTACTCGATCTCCAAGGCTCCCGACGGCTTCGACAAGGACGCGTTCGCCAGGGAACATGGTTGTAACCCCGACCTGCTGCATGTCCATAGTGACTCCGGCGAGTCGTATCTCTATGTCAAAGACGTGGCGACGACTCTGCTTTTGATGCAAGGCTGGGCAAGGAGGATCGACGAAGTCCTCTTCGGGGCAACGGGCAGCGAGGAACCAGATCAGATCCTGAATGACGTGCGCGACATTCTGGAAGACACGTCCAAACCTGAGACAGAGCGCTTAGCCGAGGTGGCAATTCGCCTGGGACAGGGGAAGTTTCGAGCCGATTTGCAGCAGGAATTCGGAAACGCGTGTGCGGCCACGCGGCTGGCCGTGCTGCCGGCGCTGCGAGCTTCGCATATCGTGCCGTGGAAGGAGTCAGATAGCGCGCAAAAGCTCGACCCAAAAAACGGGTTGCTACTGTCGGCCAACCTGGACGCGCTATTCGACCGTTATATGATCACCTTCCGGCCGAACGGCAAGCTTGAAGTGTCCAAGTCGGTGATGCAACGTGATCTGGAAAGGCTCGGCCCCATCCAGGATCTTCAAAGCAAGCCATGCGACCGGCGGGCAGCTTACTTAAGACAACACAATGCGGAGTTCGAGCGGCGCGAGCAGGAACGTGAAAATTACGTGATGAAGTCAGCTCGATAGCGGCGGGGCGGCGATCGGACCTGCACGCGCCCCCGTCGTCGCCGGTTAGGCCTGCGATCCGATCGTGAAGCACGAATGCTTGTGCGTCGGACATTGCCGTCGTACCCACCTTGGTTCAGTGCGTACAGTTCTGCCCCGCATAGAGTCCGAAAAGCTGGGGCGCTCACTTAGATGCATTGAGATCTCTAAAGCCCGTGGACGAACAGCGAATACTGGGCCAGCGAACAAACGTTCTTCCCTCTTCGCAATGTCGGCAACAGCAGCCACTAGTCCTGTGGGCCAACGACTCGGACGACCGAAGTACGCAGGGAAGGCGCCATTCACGATTTGCATCGCCGAGCGACCGCAAGGGGTCGGGAAGAGCCAGTTTGCACCCGATGAGGAGCAGTCCAGCTAATTCGCGTTTCTCGTCAGGGCAGTCCAGCATGCCTGGACGGCAACTAATCCCATTCCCGATCCCTGCCCCGCCCTGCGGCCTTCTAGAGGAGAGGCACGTGTTCCTTTGGGACGACCAGCATTGTCAAACCCAAGCCGTCCAGAGCGCGGAGAGCATAGTCAAGGTGAACGCCCTTCCGGTTTTCCAATTTCGACAACATTCCCACAGACACCCGGCACTTTCGGGCGCCCTGATCGATTGGTAGCCCTTGCGCGGCGCGAGTCGCGCGTACTCTATCCCCGAGATGTGAGCATATCTTGATCGTGGCGCGGGATGGCAACGTCGAATTCGGCAAAAGTCGTGGCATGTGCAATACAAAGAAAATGAGAGCCATGAGCAGAGCGGCCCCATCGTTATTTCACGAAGATGAAGGTATATAGGACGCCAGCTTGCCTCGTGCCATACCACCGCATCAGCTGGTAGCGACATTGTCGCTGGTCGCAGAAGGGGCTCTCTTACGCCCGGCGGGCAGACGCTCCAGTTTTCTGAGGAAGCCATCTCCCGCTCCAGATCGAGCCGGTTATTCAGCCGCTGCTGCTTGACGGCGAGCGACACCGTAGCCAGTCCTAGGTGCAGGCGCCCCGCCCTGAGCGGATCTCTGTCGCGTCAGGCCAGTGCCAACGCCCCAGGTGCACCCCGCGAGACAAAGCGAACGCCCGTGCCGACATTTGAATTTGGCTGGCCGTGCGACATTTCAGAACGTCCTGGACAATCGGCGAGAGACAGGCAGCAGCAGCACCAAGACATAGGGATAGGGGCCATTGCTCAAGTGCCTGCCGCCAGGATGTCCGCAACCAGCCCGGTGTGCAGACGCCCGTCGCGCCATGGCTGGTGAGCCAACGTCTTTGCCAGGAAGGGAAGATTGGTTTTCACACCGGCAATCTGTGTGGCTTGCACGGCCTCTTGCGCCAGTGCGATCGCGCCGGGGCGATCTGCAGCATGGACGATGATCTTGGCGATCATCGGATCGTAATACGGGCTGACCGTATTGGCTTGGCAATAGCCCGTCTCGACCCGGATGCCGGGTCCGGCCGGTAGCTGGAATACCTCGAGCCTGCCCGGCGATGGCATGAAACGCACCGGGTCCTCCGCGTAGACGCGCAACTCGATCGCGTGGCCACAGGCTGAGACATCGCGCGGTACAACGGCGTCCAGGCTCTCACCAGCGGCGAGCCTGACCTGTGCCTCCACCAGGTCAAGGCCGGTAATGGCCTCGGTCACCGCGTGCTCCACCTGCAAACGCGTGTTCATCTCCAGGAAGTTGTAGCTGCCATCTTCGCCGCGCAGCATCTCCACAGTGCCAATCACGTCGTAGCCCAGCTTTGCCAGCAGCCGCGCGATCCGCTCGCCCATTTCGTCAGCCTCGCCTGGATACAGGCGGGGCGCGCAGGCCTCTTCGATGACCTTCTGGTGACGGCGCTGTACCGAGCAATCGCGCTCGAACAGGTGACGCACCTTGCCGTGGCGGTCCGCCAGGATCTGGAATTCGATATGCCGGGGCCGCTCGAACAGCTGCTCCAGATACACCTCGCTACTACCGAAGCTGCGCGCCGAAAGCGAACGTGCGCGCTCCACGGCTTTCACGACCGAATCCATATCGGTGGCCGCCACCATCCCGATGCCGCCCCCGCCGCCGGCGGGCTTGACCAGCACGGGAAAGCCCACGGCCTGGGCCGCCGCGCGGATGGCCGCTTCCGAGTCTGGCAGGATCCCGGACGAGCGGCACATTGGCATGCCCTGCGCGGCCATCAACTCGCGCGCCCGCGTCTTGTGCCCCATCGCGTCGATCCAGCGCGGGCTCGGGCCGATGAAGGTGAGTCCCCTTGCCTGCACGCTGGCGGCGAACTGCGCATTTTCCGAAAGAAAGCCGTAGCCGGGGTGAACCGCATCCGCACCGCTGCGGTCGATGGCCTCGAACAGCGCAGCCTGATTCAGGTAGCTTTGCACGGCCGGAGCCGGACCGATGCAATAGGCCTCGTCTGCCTCGGCCACATACGGCAACTCGCGGTCGGCCTCGGAATAGACCGCCACGGCGCGCAGCCCCATCTTTCGCAGCGTACGGATGATTCGTGCTGAGATGGCGCCTCGATTTGCTATGAGAACTTTTCGCATGATCCCGTGCCCTCAGTAGCTGGTAGGCCAGGTGCGCATCAGATGCTGGCTAACACCGTTGCTGAGCCGAAGTCGGTGCACCTCCAGCAGACGCCTAAGCGTCTGCCGCGTGTCCAAGGGGTTGATCACCAGGTGGGCCGAGTAGGCGCCGGCCATGTCCCATGCCGAGGTGTCGCGCTCCATGCCCCTGAGCAGTTCGGCATAGCGTCCGGGATCGTCCTGTTGCTTGACGCCATGGACGATGGTAACGCCGGAACGCGGATCCATGAAGTTGACTTCGGCCGATACCCAGGCGATGACCTCATCGGCATTGCCTGCGCCGCCCATATTCAGCACCGCCTGGCCATAAGTCTTGCGCATGATGATGGAGATCTTGGGCACCGTGACCAGCGAGAGTGCGTTCATCCAATTCATGACTCTTCCTACCGCACCCCGACGCTCGCCTTCGACGCCGATCAGGAAGCCGGGCTGGTCGGTCATGAGGACGAGCGGGATATTGAAGGAATCGCACAGCACCATGAAGCTGGTGGCCTTATTGCACGCGTCGACATCGATCGCACCGCCTTTGGACATCGGGTTGTTAGCAATGATGCCGACCGTGTGGCCATCGATTCGGGCCAGCGCGGTGACGATGGATTTGCCGAAGCGAGCCTTCAACTCGAACATGCTGTCCGCGTCCACGATCAATGGGATCACCTTGCGCACGTCATAGACCTTGGTGCGTGACTCCGGAACGATCTCCAGGATGCGATGGGCCTGCTGGCCCGATCCGGCCGGCACCGGATGGACCGGCGGCGCCTCGTTGTGATGGCTGGGCAGATAGGAGAGGAAGCGCTTGATCGCATCCAGCGCCTCTTCGTCCGAATCGACAGCCATATCGACCAGCCCGGACACGCCGGTGAGCACTTCCCAGCCGCCCAGCGCCTCCGGATCCACGGCTTCCCCGATCGCCATCGAGGTGAGCTTCACACTGGAGACCGCCATGATCGCGCTCTTGCGCATTACGGAGAAATCCGCCAGCGCCGCGTACCAACTCGAGGAACCGTAGCAATGGCCTAGCACCGCCGACACCCAGGGCGTCTCGCGGGTACGCATATACTGGGTAGGCTTGTCGCCGCTGCCGATGCCGCGCGCTCCCATGGTGTCCGGCATACGTGCGCCGGTGGATTCGCCCAGGAATACCATCGGCAAGCCGCGCTTGGTAGCGACCGTCTTCATATGCCCAACCTTGCTGGCGTTCACATTGCTGCTCGACGCCCCCATCACCGTGAAGTCGTTGGAGACCACCGCGACTTCGCGGCCGTCCACTTTCGCATAACCGACGATTTTGCCGTCCGCCGGCGACCGCTCGCGATCCTCCGGGCGATATGACGTTGCCAGCAGGCCGGATTCCAGGAAGCTGCCGGCATCGACCAGGTAGTCGATGCGCTCGCGCGCATTCAGCACGCCTTCCGCCCTGCGCCCGGCCAGCTTCTCCAGCCCCCATCTGGCGGGCGCGATGTTCCCGCTCAGCTAGTTCCGCGATCAATGTCTCAAAAGCCATGTGGAGTGTCTCCGCTCTATCGTTTGAAGATACCGGCGTTCGCCTCGACGAACTTCGTGGCTGAAAGCGCGTCCTTGACCAGCAACGCAGACAGTTCGGCTGGTGTGGAGGCCTCCAACTGATAGCCTTCGAGGGCAAGACGGTGGTTTATCTGCGGGTCGTCTACGAACTGCTTCGACAGCGCTGCCATTCTGGCGATGATCGGTTCGGGCACCTTGGCCGGGGCAAACAGGCCATACCAGTTCGAGAAAACCGCACTCGACAGGCCGCTCTCGCGCAATGTGGGGACCTCCGGAAATGCTTCGCTGCGCATTTCCGAACTCACCGCGATCGCCCGCAGCTTTCCCCCTTCACCAGCGGCGCGAGCACGGGCACGTTGGCGATCACCATGTCGACCTGGCCGCCCATGGCATCCGTGGCTGCCTGGGAGCCACCCTTGTAGGGAACGTGGTTGAGGCGAATCGCCGAACCTGAGTTCAGCAGGCCCACCTGGAGGGTGAGCGAGGCGCTGGAGATCGAATATTTGTCTGGGTTCTTCCTGGCGATCTGGATCATTTCGGCAGCCGACTGGGCCGGGAAATTGACATTAGCGGCAATCAGGCAGGGAACCCGTGTCAAGAGGCTCACGGGGGCCAGGTCCTTGTGTGGATCGAAGGATGGCACCGGACCCGTAGCCTGGTTGGTCGCCAGCCCATCTATCCCAAGCAGGAAGGTATAGCCGTCCGGCTCAGCCTTGGCGACCAGTTCGCTGCCGATGTTGGTCGAAGCACCCGGACGATTGTCGACCACGATGGACTGGTTCAGCTTTTTGCGCAGGTATTCGGCGTATTCCCGCGCGAGGCGGTCCGTGGTGCCGCCGGGAGCATACGGCACTATCAATTTGATCGGCTTGGCCGGCCAGGTTTGCGCTTGCGCGGAAATTGCCGCCAGGCAAGATAGCAGGACCCCTGCAGAGCACCGGAACCACATCCTCATCAACATGTTGTCTCCTCCCAGGCTTACGGCTTCTTTGGTCCAGGAAGGCGTAAATAGCGTGCACCCCGCAAGCCGATTGACGGCTCGTCCTGTTTCGCGACAAGCAACGGGTCAAGGCCGCACCCCCATCTTCAACTTGGGCCCGAGGCTGGTCTTCAGCGAGATCTGGGCGGTGTCGATAAAGCGGCTCAGGTAATAGCGCGTTTCGCGCGGATCGATGATGTCCTCCACGCCGAAGGCTTCCGCGGTGCGGAAGGGAGAGGCAACCTGCCGCAGACGCGCCTCGATCTCGCGCTCCTTGGCGGCGGGATCGCCGGCCGCGGCGATTTCACGCCGGAACGCCGCCGCCACTCCGCCTTCGATCGGCAGCGAACCCCACTCGGCCGTCGGCCAGGCTAGCTTCAGGCCCAACCCGTTCTTGTCGGTGGCCGCCATGCCGGCCATGCCATAGCATTTGCGAATCACCACCGTGGCGATCGGCACGGTGGCCTGCAAGCTCACGAAGACGCTGCGCATGCCCTCCCGTAGGGTGCCCTGTGCTTCGGCATCCCTGCCCACCATAAAGCCCGGCACGTCCACCAGGAACACCAGCGGGATGTGAAAGGTGTCGCACAGTTCGACGAAATGGGTCTGCTTGCGCGCGGCCTTGGCGTCGATCGCCCCCCGTACGCCATCGGGTTGCTCGCCACCACCCCCACCACCTTGCCATTGAGCCTGGCCATGGTGGTGATGACCGCCTTGCCAAAAGTCGGCTGGATCTCGAAAGTGGAGTCGCGATCAAACACCCAGCGGATGATCTTCCGCATGTCATAGGCTTTGCGGCGCTCGGTCGGCACGATGGTTGCCAGGGCGTCCTCACGCCGGTCCACCGGATCATCGGTAGCAACCACGGGCGGCAACTCCCAGACGTTTTGCGGCATATAGGACAGGAAGCGCTGGATCATCTCGAAGCACTGCTTCTCGTCGCTCGCCGCATTGTCAACCGAGCCCGCGATATCCACGGCGATCCTGGCGCCGCCCAGATCCTCCTTGGAGATATCCTGCCCAAGCGAGCGCTTCACCACGGGTGGGCCGGCCGCGAAAATCTGGCTGGTGTCGTTGACCATGACCGACCAGTGGGACAGGATTGCCCGTCCCGCCGGCCCCCCGCCGCCGTCCCCGTGACGGCGCAGACTACCGGCACCTGGCCAAGCAAGGCAGTGGAGGTCTCGAAACCGTGCACTCCCGGGAATACGGTGTGACCGCGCTTCTGCGCCGATGTCACGCTACCGCCCACGCCATCGATCAGGTTAATCAGCGGGATCTTGTAGTTGATGGCCAGTTCCTCCACGAAGCCGCCCTGCCCGCCCTTCTTGCGATCTCCGCTCCAACTGGCGCCCCCCTTACCGTATAGTCTTCGCCTCCGATTGCCACCGGGCGGCCGCCAATGGTGGCCAGGCCCATGACATACGGTGCGGGCGTCACCTTGACCAGGACGCCGTGCTCGTCATACTGGCCCTGCCCGGTCAAGCGGCCGACCTCATGAAAAGACTGCGCATCGCACAAGCCGTCGATGCGCTCGCGGATGGTCAGCTTGCCGGCGGCATGGTGGCGCTCGACTGCCTCCGGCCCGCCCAGCGCGCGGCTGAACGCCCTGCGCTGCTCCAGTTCCAGCAGCCCTTCAGAGAGAATCTCTTGGCTCATGTCCATGGGTTCTCTCATTTCAAGCGGGGTTGACGATGGCGAGCACCTGTCCCTCGGACACCGGCTCGCCTTCGTTGATCAGCACTTCCGACACCTTACCGGCGTGCGTCGATTCGACCGGGATCTCCATTTTCATCGACTCGATGATGAACAGCACATCGCCCTCGTCCACGGCCTGTCCCGGCACGCATTCGCATTTCCACATGGAACCCACTACTTCCGAAATCACCTTGACGCTCATGGAATCATCCTTTCCCGTGACTGATGCAGAGAGACTGCAAGAAACTGCAGGAACCTGAAAAGCGGCCGATGGCTCAGGCCGCGGCGGTGGCGCAACCACTGATCACGCCGCGCGCCTGGAGTGTTGCGATGGTGTCGGCATCCAGGCCGAGCAGGCGTTCCAGGACCTCGACCGTGTCCGCGCCGGTTTCCTCCCCAGTTCATTGACATGGCCAGGCGTGGCGGACAGCCGCGGGGTGACGTTGGGAACTGCGACCATACCCAGCTTGGGATGCGGCAGCCTTGCGATGACCTCTCGCTCGCTGAAATGCGGGTCGCGGAAGACGTCGTCGATGTTGTAGATCTTCGCGTGCGGAATATCGAATTCGGTAAGACGCTGATGCACCGTCTCGAAAGGCAGCGAGGCGATCCAGTCCTGCATCAAGGCATCGACAGCCTCGCCATGCAGGCTGCGTTGGCGATTAGTGGCAAAGCGCGCCTCGTCCGCCAGCGCCGGCCTGTCCATGGCCGCGCACAGGCGGCGAAAGATGGGGTCGGCCAGCGCCGCAACATGGATGTAGCAGCCATCCGCGGACAGGTACAGGTTGTTGGGACTCGAACCTGGCAGCTTTGACCCGGCGCGTTCGGCGATCAGGCCGAGCTGGTCGTAGGCCATGACATGCGGCTCCATGAAGCTGAAGGCGCACTCGGCAAGCGCCGTATCGACAATTTGCCCTTTGCCTGTCTTGTGGCGGGCCTCCAGCGCCAGCATGGCGCCAAACGCCCCATAGAGGCCCGTCACGTAGTCCGACAGCGAAGTCGCCACCCGAGCCGGCGGACGATCGGGATCGCCGGTGATCGAGCGAAGTCCGCTCATGGCCTCCCCGATCACGCCATAGCCGGGCTGCTTGCTATATGGCCCGCTCTGGCCGTAGCCGCTGATCCTCACCATGATCAGGCCGGGATTGCTTGCCGAGAGTGTTTCGTAGCCCAGGCCCCAGCGTTCCAGCGTACCCGGCCTGAAGTTCTCCACCAGGAAATCGGCCTGGTCGATCAGCCGTCGCAGCAGGCCCTGGCCCTCCGGCTCGCGCAGGTCTACCGCAATCACTTCCTTGTTGCGAAATATGGACAGCGCGTAGAGCGAGATGCCCTCCTTGTGACTGCCCATGGAACGCAGGGCATCCCCTTCGGCAACCTCTACCTTGATCACGCTCGCGCCAAAGTCGGCCAGCAGCCTGCCGCAAAACGGGCCCGCCACGGTTGAGCCCAGTTCGATGACCGTGTAGCCGGCAAGGGGCCCGGCGCGATTGCTCGATTCCATAGTCCTGTCTCCTGTCCCGTGCGTTAATCGTCGACCTTGACGTTGGCGTTCTTCACCACCTGTTTCCACTGGCCGATCTCCTTATGCAGCGTGTCGCGAAACACCTCCGGGCTGCCGCCCACGAGATCCAGGCCACCGGCGGTCTGCAAACGCTGCCGCAAGTCAGCGGACTGGAACAGTTCGTTGACTTGCCGATTCAGACGCGTGACGATCTCGGCCGGCATGCCGGCAGGGCCCATTAGGCCGAAGAAGAGGCTGCCGTCGTAGTTGCGCAAACCTGCTTCCGCGAAGGTGGGAACATCCGGTGCGAGCGCGGATCGAGTCTGGCTGGATATGGCCAGGGCCCTGACGCGCTTGGTCTGGATATTCGGCGCTGCAAGCAAAATGGTGTCGGTGACCATGTCCACCTCACCGCCGAGCAGGGCGGCAATCGCCTGGGCATTGCCGCGATAGGGAACGTGGGTAAAGCTGGTCCCGGACAACGTGGCCAGGTATTCGGTCGACAGATGGGTCGAGCCGCCAACGCCCGAAGAGCCGTAGTTGATCTTCCTGGGATAGCTACGGGCATAGCTGAGCAACTCGGACAAGGACTTTGCCGGAAACTTGTTGTTGACCAGCAGCACGGTCGGCAGCCGACCAACCAGTGCAATTGGCGTCAGGTCCTTCTCTACGTCAAAGTTGAGCTTTGGGTAGACCGCGGGATTTACGGCAATCGCGCTGGAGACCATCAACAGCGTATAGCCGTCCGGGGGCGACTTCGCGGTTGCCTCGGCCGCCAGGCTGCCGCCGACGCCAGTCTTGTTCTCGACAATGATGGACTGCCCCAGCCGCTCCGACAAGTGCTGGGCGACCACGCGCGCCACAATGTCGGTAGCGCTGCCAGCCGAGAAACCGACGTACATGCGGATGGGGCGGTTAGGGTATTTCTCTTGTGCGTGAAGCGGGGATGAAACGGAAGCAAGGCCGGCAACGGCAAGCAACGCGGCCGCGCGAACGGCATGACGTACAAGCGACAGCATCTGACTGGTCTCCTTCCATTTTTTTATCTGCTGATCTGCGACAGCGGTCAAACGATGTATTTGCGATAGCGGCTGATATAGTCTGCCGCTTCCCTCAGGCTCTGCCGCCGAATGGTCTCTGCGGCTTCGCCGTCGCGCCGGCGCAATGCCTGCAGCGCGGCGCGGTGATGTTCAAGGCCCAGGCGCGCCCTCCCCGGCAAGACGATGGCCCGGCGGATCACCGCCTGCGTACGCTCAAGGATGGAGTCCAGCATTTCCTGGATCACCGGGTTATTGGCGTTCTTGAAGACACGCTGGCGGAAGTTCTCGTAGCCCTCCAGGAAGAAGTCAAAGTCGCCTCTCTCCAAGGCCTGCTCCATCGGTGCGTCGAACAGTTCGATGAGGTCGTCCCACTCGCCCGGGGGGCATGTTCGGCCGCCAGCCGCACGCTCATGCCTTCCAGCGCTTCGCGCGCCGTGTAGATCTGCAGGATCTGCTCAAAGCTGATCCGCGTGACGACTGCCCCGCGATTCGGTATGCGCTCCACCAGCCCCCGTTGCTCAAGGGCGGCCAGAGCCTCCCTCACCTTGGGACGCGTCGTGCCGAATTCCTGGGCAAGTTCGAGCTCGACGAGCTTCGTGCCGGGAAGCAAGTCGTGGCTGGCAATTCTGGCCCGCAGCTCGCCCGCGATATCCGTTGCCGCTTCCGTCTTGACGCCCTCGGGCTGACTTTTCCCCTTGGGTCCTACCCCTTCCTGATCGCTCTTACCGATGCGGCCATGTTCGCGTACCTCGTGTTGTATGAACCCAATATAGGAGCTGTTAGCAAAATAGTAAACAATTTTGTATTCTGTTTTGATGACTAGATGGGTCGCAAGATGCGTTCGCGCGAACACTCTATAAGTAACTGATATACAAAGATATTTCTTCTTGTTCGAGGTGCGACTCGGGCTCACCAAGGTACCCAGACTCCAACAGATGCAGCTGCTCCCCTGCCGTTCAGCAGGGACAGCGCTGGTCACCTGGATGCGGAAGAACAACGCCGGAAACGACCGCAGCGCTCGGCGCTGACTCGCGGTGGCGCTATCAACGTATGGGCAGATGGACAGATGGCCCGAAGCCCGATGCGATGGGCATTCCGCACGTCATGGTGCCGGCGTTCAAACCAGTCCGAACCACCCCAGCACGGCACCCGCGGCAAGCAGCCACAGCAGGTGCACCCGGAAACGCCAGATGATCAGGGCGGTGAACACCGTCAACAGCCATAGCCGCCAGTCCCGCGCCGCGTTGTCGTGAACGCTGGACAGCGTCCAGGCCGTCGCGATCAGCAGCGCGATCACGATCGGTGCCATACCCTGCCGGAACGCCTGCACGCCGCGCAAGCCGCGGTTGCGGTGGCCCCACCGGGCAGCGACGTAGGCCAGCGTGGAACTGGGCAGCAGGATGCCGGACATGGTTAGCACCACGCCTAGCAGCGCCGTGGGGATGCCGCCCGCGTTCATGCCGATGTTCCATCCAAGCAGCGCGATAAACAGCACATTGGGACCCGGCGCTGCCTGGGCGATCGTCACCGATGCATTGAATTGACCGTCGTTGAGCCAGTGCTGCTGATCCACCAGGTAGCGGTGCATATCGGGCGCGGTAGTGATGGCGCCGCCGATCGACAGCAAGGACAGCGACAGGTAATGGGAGAACAGGCTCAGCCAGTCGCCCCACCCCAGCGTCAGCATCGGTGCCCCGCTCACGGTTTGAGCTTCCGGTAGCTGAGCAGGCAGGCGATGGTGCCCAGGCCCAGCAGCACGTAGACGAGCGGCCAGCGCAGCAGCGCAACCGCGCCGAAGCAACCGGCGCCCAGTGCGATGGCAAGCGGGCGGCCCAGCGGATTGGCACGCAGCGCGCTCAGCAGTTTGAGCCCGGTGGCCGCGAACAGCCCTGCGGCCACTGCCCCAGTGCCGCGCAGCGCGCCCGCCACGCCGGGATGATCGGCAAAGCGCGCGTGCAGCAGCTCTAGCAAAACCACCACCACCAGCGGCAGTGCAAGGATGCCCGCCAGCGCAGCCATCGCACCGGCCAGGCCGAACGAACGGCCGCCGATCATCAGCGCCATGTTGACCACGTTGGGACCCGGCATGATCTGCGCCACCGCCCAGTCCTCAACGAACTCCTCGCGCGTCAGCCAGCGCTTGCGCTCCACCAGTTCCTGTTGCACCACAGCCAGGACGCCGCCGAATCCTTGCAGACCCAGCAGGGTGAAGGTCACGAACAGGTCGGCGGGGAGCGGGGCTCGCGGCGGCCGGCGCCGCCTTCCGGCTGATTTGCACACATCGCGGATACGCCCTACTGCGTCTTGATGCCAAGTTGCTTGATGGTCTTGCCCCAGCGCGCCATGTCGGCCTCGACGATGCTGGCAAACCGCTCGCGCGGCATCGCTTCCACTTCAATCCCCTCGCCGCTGAGTCTCGCCACGACTTCAGGATCGTGCAGGATCTTGTCGACAGCATCATGCAGCTTCTGCACCACTGCCGGCGGCGTGCCGGCGGGCGCGAAAAAGCCATACCAGGGCGCGTATGCGAAACCCTTGATGCCCGCTTCCTCCATGGTCGGCAGGTTGGGCAATGCCGGCGAACGCTTCTTGCCCGAAGTGGCGATCGGACGGACCATGTCGGAATTGATAAAGGGCATCACAGCGGGAATCGTCAACAGCATGGACTGGATCTGGCCGGACACGAGCTCGGTCAGCGCCGGGCCGGAACCCTTGTACGGCACGTGCTGGAGCTGGGTCCCGGTCATCATGCCGAGCACTGCCATGGGCAAGTGGCCGGCGCTGCCGATGCCGCCGGAGCCATAGTTGATCGAGCCCGGCTTGGCCTTGGCCAGCGCCAGGAAATCGTCCATGGTCTTGACCGGCAAGGTCTTAGTCACCACCAGGACGTTTGGCGTGGCGCCAATATAGGCGACCGGCAAGATGTCGCGCTTGGTGTCGTAGGGAAGATGGCTATAGAGTGAATCGCTGAAGACCAGGCCCATGTGGTGGATCATCAGCGTGTAGCCATCGGGGGCGGCACGCGCCAGCATGGCCGTGGCGATGGTGCCACCAGCGCCGCCACGGTTATCAACGACAAAGGGCTGGCCAAGCTCGTGGCCCAGTTTCACCGCCATCACGCGCGCCACCAGGTCGACGGTGCCGCCCGCGGCGAATGGCGCCAGGATAGTGACCGGCTTGGCAGGCCAGTCGGCCGCGCGGGCCGGCGGCGTGGCGATTGCGGCGAGCAGCGACAAGCCCGTGCAAAAAACAGAGAGCTTCCGTAAGGACATGCTTGTCTCCTGGTACCACTTTTGCCGTGGTTATATTTCTGCCGTGCTGCAATGGCACATGCGCTAGAAGCGCTAGAACGCAAACCGGTAGCGCTCCACCTTCTCCTCGTCAAGTTCAACCCCAAGCCCGCAGCCGGTGGGAACGGCGGCCGCGCCGCTGCTCATATCGAGCTTGTGGGTCACGATGTCGTCCGCAGTCTTCAGCGGCCCAACGCATTCCAGCCCTTCCAGCACATCGGTGCTGGTGCATGCCAGCATGATTTCCGCCGCCGTGTTCACGCCCAGCCCGAACCCGTGTCCGATAACAACCTTCATGCCAGCCGCACTGGCGGTTTCCAGCATGCGCCTGCAGGTCAGGAAGCCGCCCTGCTTCATCACCTTGAGCTTGACGATATCGGCGCAGTTGGCGCGGATCACCGCGATCAGGCTGGCATGATCGGTGATCGATTCGTCGGCCATCACCGGGATGCCGATGGCCTGCCGCACCTTTGCCATGCCGGCAAGGTCGTCCTCAGCCACCGGCTGTTCCAGCAGTTGCAGGCCGATCGGTTCCAGCAAGCGGCCCAGCGCGATCGCCTCCTCGACGCTGTACCCGGCATTCGCATCGGCGCGCAGGGTCATGGTCGGCCCGACCGCGTCGCGCACCGCCGCAAGGCGATCGCGGTCGGCCTCGATGCCCCCGCCGACTTTGATCTTGGCCGAGCGGAAGCCGCGGTCAAACCATTTGCGGGCCTCCGCGGCCGCCTCGTCGGGCGGAACAATGCCAATCCATGCATTGAAGCGCACTGTATCGACCACAGCGCCGCCCAGATACTGGTGCACGGGGATATTGAGCCGGCGCGCCAACATGTCGACGCAGGCCATCTCAATCGCCGCCTTGGCGTCCAGGAAACCCGAGCGACCCTGGTTCATGCGCTGCATCACCTGATGCGGATTGCCGGCGTCGCAGTTCTGCACCAGCGGCGCGAGTTCGTCGCGGATGGCCAGCAGCGACTGCTCGATGGTTTCCACTGAATAGCCGGGAGAGGGATCGATATTGCCCAGCCCGATCGAACCGTCTTCCGCAGTAAGGCGTACTAGCGCGCTCTTCTGCACGGTCTTGGTGACATAAGCATTGCGAAAGCCGGGGCCGACCAGGGGCACGGCCACGCCGAATACCTCGACGCGGCGAATGGGAAGGTGCAAGCCATCCATGTTCACGACTCCAGCGCCATGCCGGCCGAGGCCGGGTCGAAGGCTTCGATGGCGGGACCCTTGATCTGGGTGCGATGCATGATGCGGGAGGCATTCGGATCAAATGCGTCGCGGCGGTGCAGCGTGCATCGGTTGTCCCAGAGGATCAGATCGTGCAATTGCCACTCCTGGCGGAAGGTGAACTCGGGCCGGGTGGCATGCTCCCATAGCGTGTCCAGCAACGCATTGCTTTCGGCAAGGTCCATGCCCAGCACATAGCTGTTGCGGCGGCGGCCGAGGAACAGCGCGGGGCGGCGGATATCGGGATGCGCGATGACCAGCGGATGATGCGCGCCCGGCGCTTCGCGCGGGTCGGTCACTTCCTTCATGCCCTTGCGCATCATGCCGGCGCTGTTGTAGGTGGCGTCGTGAATGGCGCGGCGTCCCAAAATCAACGCCTTGGTATGGTCTGGCAGGGTTTCATAGGCGAGGTACATATTCGACCAGAAGGTATCGCCACCGCCGGGCGGAATTTCAAGCGCGTGCAGCAACGCGGCGCGGGGCGGCCGCTCGACATAGGTCATGTCGCAATGCCACACCGCCTCGCCGTCGCCCAGATTTCCGATCGGCACGCCATCGACTTTGACATTGGAAATCACATTGATCTCGGGAAATTCGCTCAGGAAGGGCTTGCCGTAGGGGTTCGGCCCTGGCGGATCGAGTTCGCCGAACAGCCGGCTGAAGGCCAGCAGCTCCGGATCCGACAGCGCCTGACCACGAAAGCGCAGCACGAGGTGCCTGGCCCAGGCGTCGCGAAGCGCAGCCAGGACTGCGTCTTCGACCGGCTGGCGCAGGTCGATACCGCTAACTTCAGCGCCGAGACTGGATTGGAGCGGCGTCACGGAGATGCGTGTCATGGTGGCTGTCTATCCATGGTGAGTTGGAATGGTCCCAATATAGACCTCGCCCCCGATAGCGTAAATGATATAGATTACGCATCCAGCAATGCTGATTTCGTATCCCCTCCCCGTGCTATGCCATCTCTGCCGAACAGGCCGCTGCAGCGGCGCCATATCGAAGCCCTCGTCGCCGTGGGCGATAGCCACTCCGTGCATCGCGCAGCACGCGAGCTCGGCGTGCCGCAGCCCGTTCTGTCACGTCTGCTTGCCGAGGCGGAGAACCTGCTGGGCGCCCGCCTGTTCGAACGCTCCAGTCACGGCAGCATGCCAACCGCCCAAGGCAAGGCGGTGCTTTCCCAGGCGCGATTCGTACTGCGCGCGATCGAGCGGCTGAACGACGCCATCGCCGATCCGCAGCGCCGGCCGATCCAACTCGGTTGCATTCCGCGCGCCATGCACACCTTGATGCCCGGCCTGCTCGCCCGGCTCTATCCGGCGGTGCCGATGGATACGACGTCGGCGCAGGCCGCCGACACGCCCTACCAGTTCCGCGTGGTCGAAGGCAGTTCAAAGATGCTGTTCGACCAGATCGCCGCCGGGAGCCTGGATTTCGCCATCCTGCGCAGCACCACGCGCGACGACGGCGACGACCTGGTAGTGGAGCGCCTGTACGAGGAGCGCACGGTGATCGTCTGCGCGGCCGGTCACCCTACCATCCCGGCAGGCCCCATTCACCTGTCCCGCTTGGTCGGCCAGGGTTGGGCGCTACCCGACGCCGAGACCAGCTCGCGCGTGACCTTCGAAACGTTCTGGAACGAGCATGGCCTGCCCAGGATCCGGCCGGTGATCGAGACACGCTCCTTCGAGTCCAACCTGGCCCTGGTCGCAGGCACCAGCCTGGTCTCGATCGCGCCGGAATCCGTCGCCCGCAGCCATGTGGCGTTCGGACTGCTGCGCATCGTCAAGCTGCGGCGGCCACTTCCGGCGAACCCGGTGATGCTCGCCTTTAACCGCATGGCCATCGAGGATCCTTTGCTCAGCGGCTTTCGCGAGATGATTCACCAAACCGCGCGCGCGCGAATGAGCACGGCGCGGGCGGTGGCAGAATATGCAGACCACAGTACGGCGCTACGCTGATGGCGGCCTTGAAGCGCTTTTCAAGCGCTATTTCCTTCCAAGGTGTGTAAGCAGGGAGAAATAGGCCTCGACCCACTCGGGCGTTGGCTTGTAGCAGGCTCCGACGAGGCATCCGGTGCGATGTGGAAGTGCAGCAGCGCTGCGTTGACTTCCGGCAGGCCTCTACAGATCGGGGTCTACGTTCACCGCGCAGGTCACATCGATCTCAACGCACCCCTCCCAACTCAACTTCGTTGACGAAATTGCCCATCCAGCCGTCGCTCGGTTGCCGGCTCGCCCGCTAGTTCTCATCGCGTGCTCTGCCACGAAATTCGATCGCCCTGCTCCGGCCATGGACTATATCGCGGTGTCATGTGCGAGACCTTCCGGGCTCACGTGCAGACCGATGCGCAGCCCTGGTGATCATTCTCTCAACGCAACACGGCTTCATTCGGCCCGATGCGGAGCTCGCCCCTTACGATGTCCGCATGACCGCGGAGGGCTCGGCAGCCATGCTCTGCGATCTGTCGACCGGCGCCACTTGGCCTGAACAGGCCGCCTCTTCCTCGTGGACGGGATGCACTACCGTCGGCTGATGCGCGCGGCGGTCGAGCGCTCGGCATGCTCGTCGGGTAGCCACCGTTCGCCGACGATCATGGAAACCAGCGGCGGCATCGGCATGCAGCGCTCGCAGCTGGGCCAGTATGTGGATGGCCTAGCCGTCCAGTTGTCGGAGAAAGTCGGGCGACATCCCAACGGCCGGCCCTGCTTTCGCCGCGCCGGCCGGTTGTCGGTGAACGTTTACACTTGGGGGCTGGGCTACTTGATAGTGGCCCACTTCGGCGGAATGCCGGGCAGGTGTCGATGGGAATGGATGAGTCCATTTCCAATAATTTGACATAAGATTGTGGGCATTTTAGATGTAGCGGCTAAGCGGAAATGTCTCCTTTTGGCTAACCTCAGATTAAGCTTGACGGCTTCCAGCGCCACGGAGCCGGTTATGCCAGCAGGAGCCAATACCATGACCATGCGGCAAGTCGCCTGAAGACGGAGCGGTTCGGCCTCCGTTACTCATAGCAATATCGACCGCGACTACGCGCCCGACTGGCACACCTTCACCATGGCGTCGACGACGCGATCGAGATTGCCGGTGTTCAATGCCGCAACGCAAATCCGGCCCGTATCGACGCCGTAGATGCTGAACTCGTTGCGCAGCCGTTGCATCTGCACAGGCGTCAGGCCGGTATAGCTGAACATGCCGTTCTGCCGCAAAACGAATTCAATATCTCGCGTGAACCCGGCTTCCTTGAGTTTGTCAACCAGCGCATTCCGCATCGTCCTGATGCGAACGCGCATGGCGCCGAGCTCTTCCACCCACCTGGCGCGAAGGGTCGGTGAAGATAGCACCGTCGAACCCATTGCGGCTACCGCTACTGGACCAAAGCCAGGCGCCTGCATTTCCCACCGCTGCGGCGCGAAGAGTTGCTGCTGGAGATCATGCGCTTCTGTGCAGACACAAACCTACTGGAGTGCCCCCCGACCCTGAGGACGGAGACCGCCAGCAGGTGATAGAAGAGATGCTCGACGCCCGCTATCCGCGCTATGCCCGCCTCAAGCGCAAGCCGCATCGAGCATGAGCATGGTGGCGACCTTCTTTCCAGAGCCACACGGCGGCGGCGAGCATCTGTCCACCTGGTTTCACCCCGCTAACCTGAAGGCTATGTCCGCCTCGAAGAGGCGGTAGGGGTGCGGGGAAAGCGGAATATCGCGGTAGGAATGCTCATTGCTGGGCACCCCCGCACAGATCCCGGCGTGCCCAATTCAGGCACCGGGCTCCCACCTTGGGTGTTTGACGGCGAATCTGTCGCTGGGCCACGGATGAAGAATTCGAGGTCTCGGGAGCCAGTCATCGGCGAGCCGGGTCATCCGCGCCCACGTCATGGCATCTTTCTGGCTGCGCCGCCGCAGCGAGCGCCGCCAGAGATTGGTAACGTGATAACGAAATGCCACGAGCGCCCGCGAGTTCGTAGGAACCGCGTGGTACGCAAAATAGCCGCGTACCACTTGCCTGAGCCAGTGCCCTTGGATGGGTATTGGTTCATGCATGCGCCGCCGTAACTCCTCCTTAATTTGCCTGAGTTTCGCCTGCATGCGGTCGCCACGGGTCTTCCGCTGAAGCTGGAAGGCACCGCGACGGGATTTGCCACAGATATAGACGAGGCCCAGGAACGAGAAGGTCTCCGGTCGGCCAAGACCATGCCGCTTGCGCCTGCCCGCTGCATTGCGGCCAAACTCAAGCAGCCGCGTCTTGTCCGGGTGAAGCACCAGCGAGAACTCCTCCAACCTCAGTCGCATCGCATCCCAGAAGTGCCGCGCGTCAGCTTCGTGCTCAAAGCCGACCACCACATCATCCGCGTACCGCGAGATGATGACGTTGCCCTTGGCTTCGCGCCGTCGCCACCGGTTAGCCCAGAGATCGAAGACGTAGTGCAGATAGACGTTCGCGAGCAGGGGCGAAATCACAGCCCCCTGTGGCGTGCCTTCTTCACTGACGCTCCATTCTCCGTCCTCCAGGACGCCCGCCTTGAGCCACTTGCGCACAAGGCGGATGATGCGTGGATCGCCAATCCGGTGCTCCATGAATCGGATCAGCCAATCCTGGCTGACCGAGTCGAAGAAGCTCCGAATGTCGGCGTCTAAAATCCAGTTCACCGGGGTGCTGGTGATCGCCGTTGCCAGCGCGTCCAGCGCATCGTGCTGGCTACGCCCGGGCCGGAACCCGTACGAGAAACCGAGGAAATCTGTCTCGTATATCCCGTTGAGCACGTCAACCACCGCGCGCTGGACAATCTTATCCTCCAGCGCCGCAATCCCCAACGGACGCTGCTTGCCATCCGGCTTCGGTATGTACTGCCGCCGAACGGGCAGCGCCCGATACGCTCCGCTCTGTACTTGCGCGTGCAAGCGCTGGAGATGTTCTTCCAGTCCCGCCTCGTAGTACCGCCACGTCACGCCGTCCACTCCGGGGGCCGCATTGCGTTTAAGCGCAAAGAACGAATCCCGAAGCCTGTCGATCGTGATATGGTGCATAAGCGCGGTAAACCGTTCCTTCTTCCGCTGCTTTGCCGCTTGCCGTACACGTTCCAACCCCTGTGACACGCTTGCCCGGTTCTGTGCCCGGCGCGTGTGTGGCTGACCCGTGTTCCCCTTGGTCCCCGCCCTTGGCTCCACCCACTCCGCAGCCCGTTTCCAGGCCTTGTTCGCGGGCTTCGTCGCTACTATGGCGGAGTCTGACTTCTCCCGTCCGTGCATCATCGGCTTTGGCTCCTCGCCTTCCCGATGCGGACCCGTCCGTACTGCGACTGGCCAGACGGGAGATCTCCCGGTTCCCGCACAAGGAGCGTCCGCACGTGCCAGGGTCTCAGACCACGCCGGGTCGTCGGAGCGCTCGCGAAAGCGCGCCCCGCCGTGTTGCCTTCCGCGTACTGAACCGCGTTGGCACCCGGGATATATCTATCGCGGCTCGATGGCTGGCCCATACGCTCCCCTACCGACGCTTCGCCGACGACCTCACGGTCGCCTGCGCACGGCTCGGGGCCGATGTGGCTCGCTATTCCTTCATCGTAGTGGACTTGCACCACCAACTCCTTGCCGGTCTCCCGGCGCACTCAGTATATAAATGCGGTCATGACACCCGTCGACAGCCTCTGGTTCACCAATCCCACTCTCGCCTACGCCGATTGGCAGCGCCGCGAGGCAGCCGGCGCGGACCAGCGCCCTTTCGCGGCCCGCTCGATCATCCAGCATCAGGCCATGTTCGAGCATTTCCGGCGTCATCTGCTCGACGCCGACACCACCGTGGCCACGTTCGGCCCAGACCATATCGATACCTTCTGGCAGGCGCCCGACGCGCGCGGCTACAGTACCGCCACGCGCATGCGCTATCTGAAACTGCTGGACCGGTTGTGTCGCCACTTGGTTGCCATCGGCGTGCGCAAGAGCAATCCAGCCGGTCAATTGGTCCGCGACGGTCATTGGCCGAAGGCCGAGCCGGACCCCATCTACCTGCCAGAGGATGCGGATGCCCGCCTGCAGGCTTGGGTGCAGCCGCACGCAGGGGATGATCCGGCGGCCTTGCGCAACCGCGCCATCGTGGCGCTCTTCCTCGGTACCGGCGTCACGGCATTGGAAGGCCGCACGGCTCGCCGGGAGGACCTGCAGCCCGATGCTGGCCCGCCCTACCTGCGCGTGCCAGCCCACGGCGCGCGTGATACCCGCACGATCCCCTCACCGCGTTCGCGGTGCCGATCCTGACCGAGTGGTGCGTTCGCCGGAAGACCCTTCCGGTCGTTGGCGACCTCGTGTTCTCACTCCAGGCCAGCGGCGAGGCGATCACTGATATGAGCCTTGGCAAGATCGTGCGAGCGGCGCTCCTCGCGATCGACTTCGAAGCTCAGGACATGAGCCCGCGGGTGCTGCGCAACACCTACTGCCGGCGGCTGCTACTTGCCGGGCGCAACCGCGATGAAGTCGGCAAGCTGCTTGGGCTGGCCAGCACGCGAACCTGCGACCGGATCAGGGCCACCATTGATGCTCAGTTGTAAGTGTTGGTATCCCCAAGTCCCACATACCGCATAGAGTTTGCTATTCTCGCGAACGCCTCTACGGCGACATATCAACGAGTAACCAGACAAAGAAATCCATGGCAACCAAAGCGAAAGCTGTCGTAAAGACCCCGGCCAAGCCTGCCGCCAAGAAGGCAGCGCCGGCCAAGAAGGCAGTAGCACCGGCAAAGAAGGCCGCTGCGGCTGCACCGGTGGCGAAGCCGCTGAAGGAAACCTTCACCAAGGCGAGCTTGCTGGCCCACCTGGTCGCCCAGACCGAGCTGGACGCCAAGACCGTCAAGACCGTGCTGGCACATCTGGAAAACACGGTCCTGAGCGCGGTGCACAAGAAGGGTGCGGGCGAGTTCACGCTCCCTGGCCTGCTCAAGGTCACTGCCCTGCAAGTGGCGGCGACCAAGAAGCGCTTCGGCAAGAACCCGTTCACCGGTGAGGACCAGTGGTTCGCGGCCAAGCCGGCCACCGTTAAGGTGAAGGTGCGCCCGCTGAAGAAGCTGAAGGACGCCGCCGCGCTGTAAGCCGGAACCGGCATGTAGCACGAAGGGAGCCCGCGCGGCTCCCTTTTGTATTCGACGCGGAGATGCGAATTTAGCCTCTCAGGGTTGGAAATTGGCGCCGACGGCCCAAAGCCTGGTGGCAGAGCACCACTTCTTAAGGCTCGATGCGCCTCAGGCGGCGAACAGCAGATCCTCTTGGTAGGCGTAGGCGGCAGCGTGCTTCCACGCCAACTGGGCACCCGATCCTCTTGGTGGAGCACGCGACAGGCCATTGATCACCGGCTTCGCCGTCGATGAACCGTCCCGCAACGTCGCCATCGGGGACGCCGGCCGCAGCCATCTGCGGCCGCAGGGCGGCGTCCAGATCAGTCATTCATATCGGAAATTCGGCGAAAAAAATGGCGCCCCGGAAGGAGCGCCATGCGGTGGAACAAAATAGGGCCTAGAGCGGGCTGGGTGCTGCTGGCTGTTTCGTGTGGTACTCAACAACCAGGCGTGCGGGCGAGGCCTTGGGTGGCTTGGCCGGTCTCGCCTGCGCCTGCGGAAACACTGCAGCTGCTGCTCGCAAGGCAATCAAAAGCACAAGAAGAAGGACCGGGAATTTCATGGGATCAATGGGGAGGACGGAGCAGCCCCTATGGGGCATGCCCCATCGGGTTAAACAAGCGCTTAGGCCGCGAGGGCCGCCACGTCGATCACTGCATCGGCCTCGTCGACTGAGTCGGGGGTGTGCGAGATGAAGAACTCACGCTGATACCCGCCCTGGCGAAGCACTTCGCGCTTCATCTGCATGAAGGCGCGTTTGCGACCCGGGTCCAACGGCCCGTCTGCCTCGTCGGTAAAAGGGTCTGGAAGACCTGCCCCGTGTCCCGCGCTCGGTAGAGCGCAATGCCGCGGGTCAGGCACTCGTTGATCCAGATCTTTTGGCCGCCAGACATGACAGTGAAGCTTTTCGATTCGCCGCTATCGCCATCCTGCACAGCGATTTCGAACCCCTCGCGCTTCTCGCCATTGGCCAGCGCAGTCTGCGTCTGGATCGCGATAGTGAATCGCGGTCCGTAACAAGCCAGCAACAGGTCATTCACGGTCCGCGTCAGCTCGGGACCCGCGTCATCGATGGATAGCGCGATGACGCCATCATTGCCGAGGGCTTTCGCCAACAGCTTCCATACGGCAATGCGATCGGACAGCGCTTGCGCCCTGCCCTGCGCCGCCGGCAGACCTGCCAACTCCGCCTCAAGCCGCTCCACTTCCGCCGCCAGCGTGCTTTGCTGGCGGATGAGCGCCTCGACACGGGCATCCAGGGCCGCAACAGCCTCCCGGCTGGCAGTCACTTGGCGATCCAGCTGGGCCAGCTTGCCGGTCACGTCTTCCGTGGCCAGCGTCGCCAACTCCCGCTGCACCGCAGCGGACTGCGATTCCACGTCGGCCAGATCCCGGGCATGCCGGGTCTGACGCGCCGCTTCCTCTTCAGCCAGCGTCGCAATATCACGTGTTGCCTGGGCCAAGCCCTCCCGGGCGGCCTCCAGCAATGGCAGCTTGACGGCCAGCGCCGTCAGGCGCTGCAGCTCTCGCTCCTGTTGCACCATGCCGGCCTGCAGCGTGGTGTGGGCGGCACGGGCGCTAGCCAGGGTGGCCAAGGCAAGATCCATTGGCTTCTTGGCCTCCAGCTTGGCGCGGTAGCTGCTCCGAAGGTCTGTCACCAGCACCACCTGGCGGTCCAGCTTCGCTTTCGCGTCGCGGGCCTGGCCCAGCAACGGGCACGCAGCATGCATGGGATGGTCCGCACACGGCACGGTCCCAATGACAACCGCTTGCCCCTTGAGACCCTTCGCCAGCTGCGCCTCGGTGGCGCCGCGGGCTTCCAGGCCTGCCAGCTCAGTGGAAAGGGATGCATGCGCCAGTCGTACGGCTTCCAGCTCCGTGACCGACTTCTGCAGCTTTGTGAGCTCGGCCTGACTGCGGCCGATCTCCATCTGCACGGCATCGCGCCGACCCACCGCGGCAGTGATCGCATCACCATCGGCAAGCGTCGCCGTGCGGGCGATGACCTGGCTATCCAGCTCGCGCCGGCGCGAGGCTGCGCGACTGCCGGCAGCCTTGTCATCGGCCACCAGCTGGCGGTCGCGCGACGTCAATTCGCTTTGGCGCTGCGTCAAGCTCCCGCAAGCGGGCTTCGACAGCGGCGCCGGCGGACTGCTTGGCCGCCAGCGTGGCCCGTTCCTGCAGCAACTGGCGCCGTTGGCAGTCTCGCGCTCCCGCGCTTCCCGCTCAGCACCCAGGCGTTCGCCGATCTGCCTAATCTCCCCGGCCAGCACGGAACCGCGATCGCGCTTGCCCATGAGGGCAACCACATCGCCTTGGAGGGCATCCAGATGGCGGCCAAGCAGCTTGGCCACTTCGCCGGCCTTCGCCGACAGCTCCCGAAGGTGCTCGATGCCCAGCAGCTCGGCCAGCAGCTTCTTGATCTCGCCGGTCTGGTAGCTGGCCAGCGGACGCCGGTTCTGCGCAGAAAACACGCTCGTGAAGAACGCTTCGGGCGAACCCATGACCCCTTCCAGACAACGGTTGTAGGTATCGGCCTTCCCATCGGAGACAGTCCCGTCCGGCAAGCGGAGCGGCACATCATTGCCAGCAGCGTCGCGCTCGAACAGGTAGTACTCTGCCTTGCGCGTCTTGCCAGAGTTACGGAAAGAGAATGCCGACCGGTAAGTCTTGCCGCCGTGCTCCCAGACCAGTTCCTTCTCAGCGCGCGGGGCGCAGAGATGGTCCCAGTAAGAAAACGCGTCCGCAGACATCTTAGAGGCATGGCTGGGCATGATCGGGTACGGATGGAGGTTGTCCATCAGCGTCGTCTTGCCGGCCCCGTTCGGGCCCACCAACGCGATCAAGCCGGTTGGCAGGTCGCTCAGGTCCAGGGTAACGCTATCGCGGCGCATGCCGTCGCGCACTCCATGGAATCCCGAAAGGGTCAGCTTCAGCGGGCGCATGACAGCTCCTCATCGGTCTGCATGTAGGCCATGTAGTTGCCAGGCAATTCCAGCAACCCGGACTCATCCACGGGCATTTCCGGTAACAGAGCGGACACCGGTGGCGTTTCCGCTTCCGGCAGTCCCTGCAACGCACGCTCAACCGAACCTACCGCGGCGGCGTACTGCTTGCCAACCAGGTTGGCTACTTCCGGCCAAGTGCGGCAGCCGGTCAGGATCTTCAGCTCACGCTCGCTCCACTGGCTGGTCAGCCCGTTGGACAGGGACCAGAGCAGCTGCTGCAGCGCCAGTGACGGTGCCACAGAGAACCAGCCGTGGCCACCGTCGGTATGCAATGCCATAAGCAGGATGTGGTCCCGCTGCGCAATCACGGCACCCCGTCCCGCGCCGAAAGGCTGGAACAGCGTGCTGCGTGTGAAGCCGTGGCCGTTTGTGACACGCGCGGCCATTTCCGACGCGGCGATGGCAGCGTCAAACGTATGGGTCCATTCCGGGCCGGCAGGATAGAGAATCATGATGCACTCCAAATGGGACGGAGTGCGCCCCTGACGGGAAGCACCCGTCAGGGTCAAGGGAAGAAGATGGATACAGCGGGTCGATGCGTCAAAGACGCGGGGAAAACCGGGTTTCGATAACCCCGTAGGGCTATCGGAACATGGCTTGCATGCTCAAAGGTTAGGCCGGCTCGCCGGCAAACAGATCGTCGGACAGCCAATCGAGCGCTGGCGCGGTAGCAAGCGTAGGTGCTGGCGCTGGCGGTGCGAATGCCGGCCCCGCCGGGGCAGGAGCAGCGCTCACCACCGGCACAACCGCGTCCGCCAGTTCGGCAAGCTCCAGATCCACGATGGCCTGAGCGTCCAGGCTCTCCAGCACGGGCAGATAGTCCAACAGACGGGAGGTATCAACCGCGGCGAGCTCGCCCCAGCGTTCCACCTTCTCGGCCAGCGTCGCAGCCCGGCTGATGCCCTCGGCACGGCTTCGTACCGCTGGCAAGACCCGGCCTTCCAGCTTCAGCTCGGCGGCTGCGCCGAACAGCGCGCAGATTGCGTCACGATCCACCAGTTGACGGTGCTCTTCATCGATCGTCCACCGGATGCGGATGAACTTGTCGTCGGCAGTTGCGGCCGCCAAGGCAAGCTGGTCCATGTCAGGCGGACCATTGAAGTCGATGCAGACCGTTTCCCGAGCTGGCGTCACGACCGGCGTGGCCACCGCATTGCCTGGTGCCACCGACCATTGGAGGTAGGACTTCTCACCTTCCTCTCCGTAATGAAAGCGTCCGATCGATCCCGGATACGCGACGACTCGCCCCTCCCGCTCCCATTGCTGGCAGCGGTGGATGTGGCCCAGTAGGAAGGCATCGCATTCCGCCGCGAACAGGGATCCGAGCGTGAACTCGTGATCGAAGCCTGCCATCGGCACGCCGTGCTCGGTGAGACAGCCATTCACCGTGCCATGGGACACACCGACCGTCCGGATGCCGAAGCCACGCAGCTGTTGATTCACGGCGCCGATGGCAACCAGGAACGTAGATAAATGGTCCCCCAGGGCCGTAGCGGCCGCGGCAACACCGACCACCGACGCCAGCATGGCCTTGTTGACCGTCGGGACGCAGGTAAAGACCACGTCCGGCAGTCCGCCGGCCACCAGCCGGTCCAGTTCGAGCCGGCTGAACAGCGGTCCCTCCGACGGGATGAAGACGCCCGCACGCAGCGCCACCTGGTGGATGCGATCCGCGACATAGACCGGATACCGTGCCCCGATGAGGCGGAACAGGTCCAGCGTGCCCGGCGGCTCATGACTAAAAGTCCCCTGCGCCATGAAGGCAGGCATAAAGGCCAGCGCGGTGATGATCACGATCAGGATGATCGTTGCGCGCCGATTGAAACGAGACGCGCGTTGCTGCATCAACTGCGGAGTGGTCTTCAGCAAGTCCTCCGAAACGGTATGCAGCATCTTCGACAGGTCGCTCTCGTACTCTGCGATGTCCTGAATCCGGTAGCTGGTATCCCGGTCGAATAGGCCGGTGTCGAAGACCTTGCCGCCTTCGTTGGGCGCATACTCCAGGTTGAGCTCGATGCGCTCGATGTGATACGCTAGGTACGGGTAGGCATTGGCACGCATCAGCACCAGCCCGTCCAACAGGTTGCGTGCATCCCCACCGAACTTCTTGGTCACTGCGGAAAGCCCCGCCAGGAACTGCGCGCTCTGAAAGCGGCGGAAGAAATCGAACGCGAGCATCCGTCGATCCAGCCACCCGCGATAGCGCCCCACATAGCGGGTCAGTGCCCGAACAATCCAGACGCCGGCGGCAACTTCGGCCAACACGAGCAACCACCCCCAATGCCGCAAGAAGGTCGAGGCGTGATGGAAGGTGGATGCAATGGGACCGTACTGGCTCACATCCAGCATCGCGCTGAACGACTTGTCGATGGCCGGGCCGATCAGGAGGGCCAGGGCACCGAGATAGGCGTGCAGGATCAACACCGTCATGACCACGCCGGCTAGCGTCATGGCAATGCCAGCGCGCGCCTCGCCCAAGGCACTAAGGTTGCGCGAGAGCGTCTCCAGGCCCTCCCGAATGTCGCCACCCTCTTCCGCGACGGCAAGAATGGGAATGTCCTCGTCAGGCACGGTGCCCCGGAAGATCTCGGTCAGACGCGAGCGCTGCATCTGGCCGTCGATCCCTTCGGACCGCGCAAGCCAGTGTGCCGCGAGCACCCCTACCGGCTCGCCGACGCGTCGCGCCGCATCCTTGGCGAAATGGTTGGAGACCGGCTCCCCCGGCATATGAAGAATCCGTTTCGCCAGATCGCCGTAGTACGTCGCTCGCATGCTGCGGAAGCGATACTTGGCCCAGAACAGGCGATCCATGAAGACCTGATCGCCTGCCTTCAGCATCGGGCCACCGAGCTTGCGTTGGGCCACCCCAACCAGCCACTGTGCAAGTTTGTTGAACATGCCGATCCCCTCAGTGCTTTTCGCCGCGCGCACGCTGGCGGGCAAGTCTGGCTTCGTAGGCGTCGAGCGAGCACAGACGCTCCGCCTCACGCGGGTCCACCACGCCGGCAAAGACCTTGTACATGGCGACCTCGAACACGGTTTTCCCGGTGCTGTCTGGCACGTCGAAGCCGACCTGGCGCTTGCTGCGCTGGTAAGCCGCCAACTCGATGTTCTTGGCGTCGCGGATATAGGCCAGGTCCTGCTCGTCGGGCTCGAACATCTCGGCCACCACGGTCCTGCCGCGGGCGCCGTTCAGCTCCGGCAGATTCGGACGCTGGCAAAGCTCGCACCCTTGCGGGTTCCGCAGCCGGATGCCTTCGATATCGAAGCGGAAGAGGCGCTCAATCTGCTGCAGCTTTCTCGCGCCGATCGCCTCCTTCATCGCCGTGTGCCGGAGGCCACAACTGCAGGTCTTCGGCATCAATGCCTGATAGACGTACAGATTGATGAAACCGGGCGTGGCGAGGACGCTGCGTGGAATGCGCAGTTCACCGTCCGACAGCCGGTCCGCCGCCGTCAGCGCACTCGGCGCGTGGACTGTCGTCAGCGCGCGCAGCCCCGCGCCCGCCACGTCCCGAAACAGGCCCGCCGATTCGTGGTCACGGAGTTCCCCCACCATCACAAAATGCGGGTTCATCCGCTTGATCTGGCGCTTGGCCGCGATAAAGGGATCTTCATCCCGGTTCGCACCGTCGAGCGTGCGCGACACGGAGAAGTGGTGCGTGCCCTTGGCAAGCAGCTCCACCGGATCCTCGATGGCCATCTTGTTCATCCACCCCGGCTGTCGCTGCATGATCGCGTGGGCCGTGGTGGTCTTGCCCGAGCCAACGACGCCAACGAGAACAGTGCCGCCACCGAGGTGCATCGTGTTTCGGTCCAGCAGATGGGCCTGCTGTTCGAAGTACCCCAGGTCCTTGACGAAATCCACCTCCAGCGATTGCGCTTCTTCCCGGTGCATCCGCATCACGGTCACATGGCCCGTTGCGCTCTGCATCGAGGCCCAGCGAAACACGAGAGCCTCACCGTCAATGCGGGTGCGGATACTGGTCTGTTGCGGCAGGCTCCGGCTGAACACCCCTTGCGAGCCGCCCTTGCCCTTCTGCCAGATATGGGACAGGGTATCGAGCATCACCCCCGTCTCCATCCGGAACTCTGCGGGCGCAACGAGATAGCCGTCGATGGCGAACCGGATCTGCGAATGCGTGCCCTGGTCCTCCACCTCCCAATGGATGTCGGACGCCTTTTCGCGCAGCGCAAAGCGGGCCGCGGCCTCAAAGTTGTGCCAGAGGGCGCTTGCCGGGCGCCGGCGGCCGAGCGCGTGATCGATCTCGACGCCACCTCGGGGATCAACGCTGCCCCGGGACAGGGCAACCATGACTTGCGTGGCCGCGACGTGGGTGGCGGGCGATGCCTGGTCATACAGCAGGCGCGCCTGCCGCATGATCTCCTCGGCCTCGTCCGACGTGGCCATGTCGCGGGACACCACCAGCGCGAATTGTCCACGCGAGCCGGGCCCGGCGGCGGGCTCGACCAGCACTGGACAAATGGCGTGCCGCAGCGAGGGCGCCATGTCGAGTTCGTCGTAGAGCGTCCTGACAAACACGGGAAGGTCGTCCACCGTACCAATTTCTTCCACCGCCCCATGGGGTGTGGCGGCCACGGGGGCACCTGCGCCCCCTAAGCTCGGCTCCCTCGAAGGCGACTGCGCGGCAAAGCCCGGCGCGGCGCCGGTAAGGACGGTCACACCGCCTACGCCGGCCACGTTGGCATCTGCGCGGTCGCGCCTGCTGAACAGTCCCATCACGGCGCCCCTCACCGTTGGGCCACGGACGCAGGCGCTGCCATCGGCGGCGTCGAGATCGTCGGCTGCAGTTGCGGCGCCGGCAGAGGCGTCTGGGGCGGCGGGAACCCCGGCATCATGGCGGGAACGGGTGCCGGCAGCGGCGCGGTTTGCCTGGCTTGCCCCGCCTCGGCACCCCCGTCCCGCCGGGAATCCAGCAGTACAGCCGCGTCGTCCTGCACCAACGGGGCAAACACCTTGGTTTTGCCTCGCGCGAACGTCGTGCCGGCCTCGGTGATGTCGGCAACGGTAAAGCCCCGCCAATTCGCGCCAACCCGCGCAGGGTAGACCTGATCGCCCCAACGCACGTAGCTGCGCAGGGTCACGGCGCCGCCGGCAGCGCGCCCATCGACGCCATAAAGGGCGATCGTCTGCGGGGAGCGCTCGTGTACCTTGCCGGTCGCGGCGCCAGCAGGGGCCGCAGACAGGGCCGGGGGCGGCGCCGTCTTGGCAAGGTCCTGCTCGAGTTTCTGCAGCGCAACCTTGCCGTCGGCCTCGATCAGCTTCTGGGTGAGCGACCGGTCATCATCGGCAACGGCCGCGCCGCAGGCAAGGAGAGCGACCAGCGCCGCGCTCGCGCGGCGGTATGTCATCGGATAAGCACGCATTTCAGTCTTCCTTCTCAGTTGCGCGCAAAGGCATCGCCCTTGACCGTCAACATGAATTTCGATTGCTTAATGTCAGGAACCGCGTTCAGGTTCACGGCCAGCTCAATGGTCTTCACCACGACCTGCGGGCCGAACCCCTTGAACTCACTCAGGTTGCGTAGCGGACCGGTGATTTCCCAGGCACCGGATACAACCGGATGCGCCAGGGAAGTGGCCCCTTCCGCGGGCACCGTGCCAAAAATGGCCACCTCCTTGAGTTCCGCCTTGGCCGAGACCGGCCATAGCGCCTGCAGCTGGGACCCGAAGTGAACCCTCAGGTCCATGGCCGTGGGGAGCGTCTCCAGCACCGTCGCAAGGGGTGTCCTGGCGCCCAGGGGAATTGCGCCGGCACCGAGGCCTTGGTGTCGCCAGCCAGGAAAGTCGGTGCACCAAAGTGATCCGGCAGCGCGTCCAGGAACGTCCGATTCGTCAGGCCCTTGGCGCCCTGCTGAATCTCATAAGTCAGCACGCACGGTGTCTCCGGCGTGGTCACGTCATGGCAAACGATGGTCGTAAGCGTCCAGCCCCCGATCTGCAACGGCGCCGAATCGGCAAACCAGCGATACCATGCGGCCATCGCGGCGCCGGCCGGGGCGACCGGCATCGCCGCCCGTTGGGCCAGGTCCTCGGCATAGCGCTCCGCGGGCGACTTCTGGGGCGGCGGCGGATGCAACCGGCGCTGGTAAGCGTCATACTCCGCCCTTGCCATATTTCCACCCGGCGGCGCCCACCAGCGCGAGCACCGCGAGCAGCAGCAGCCGCTTACGCTGCGAGGTGGCGCCCGGCTTCTTCAGCAGCGCCCCCGGGCCGGCTTGCGAGGCCAGGGCTTCCAGCGCGAACGGAATGTGGGTAATCCGGCGATCGTTCGGCAGCAGGGCCATCAGTTCCGGCGCGTTGCCCACCAGCTTGAAGTCACCATCGCACTTCGTCGGGAACTCGGCCGCAAGCTGGGCGAGCGTCTTCTCGTCGTGCACCACCTGATCGAAGCCCACGCGCGGGCGGCCTTTGACGATGCCGCAGACCAGATAGATCGGTGGCTGGCCAGGCGCGTCCAGGCGGAACACAAAGAACGCATTGGGCACGACGTCAGGGATGCGGGCCAGCGTGGCAGCCCCTGAGTACAGCTTGTCCTTGATCTTGGCCTGGCCGTCAGCGGCGTCCAGATAGCCCATGTGAAGCGACTGATCCTCGTGCCAGATACGCGTGGCCTTAACCTCCCGCGCAATATTGGCCGCCAGCGTCGCGGGCGCACCGCTGCCGGTCAGCGTGCGCCACTGCATGCCGAAAACCAGCTTTTTGCCGTGGATGTCGAGAATCATTGCGCTGGGGCCTCGCCCTGATCTTCAATCATCACGGTGGCCAAGACCAACGTCAGGGTGCGGGACTTCGTCGCGGTGAGCGAGCCGCCGGCGATCGTCGGGAGCAAGTCCGCGAGTGTGCGGTGCGTCATCTGCGTATCCGTCTGATCGAACGCGGTCACGATCACCGTCTGCCCGTTGCGCACAATCAAGTCCTGCGCCGGAATGCCCTTGGCAATCGTCTTTGGCACTTGCACGGACTGCTGATTCACGCCGCTGCCCGAGGTGAACGTCTGGATCGGGCCGTCGAGGGCCGACTGGTCGAATGCCAACGTCAGGTTGACGTCGTCGCGTGAAGTCGCATCCGGAAACACCGTGAGCTTGAAGCCGACGGTACCCGTGGACGTGGTGATGCCCGGTGTACCGCCGGTCCCGCCAACTGTCGATGCCGCCGGCGTGGTGGCCGACACATAGGCAAACTCGCGACGGTTGTTGTACTGCGCTGCGTGGCGGTTACGCATCGCCAGCGGAACAGCAACGGACGTCGTAACAGTGCCGTACTGCTTCAGCGCAGTCACGATCGCCTGCGTGCCATTCCATCCGCCCGAGGTGATCCCAAGGCCAAAGCTGCCGGCACTGGACGAAACCAGCGACGCTGGCGAAAGCGCACTGAAGGTGAAGCCCGGCACACGGTCCAGCGCCTTGGTGAGCACGGCATTCCAGTCCATCCCAGCCTCGCCGTTGTCGGTGATCGTGAAATCGACCGTCTGGAACTTCAGGTAGACCATCCGCGAATAGATAGCGATCTGGCGACGCACGATTTCGTCGGCCGCGTCGACGGCTTCTTTCGTATCACGCAGCGTCAGAATGCCGGTGGCTGGGTTGATCTCGGCGCTGCCCACCATCGACATGGCTGGCACGATGCTCTTCTTGATACCGTCCAGGTCATCAATGTCCTTGCTCTCCGACTTCACCGCACCGTCAATCTTCGCTGTCTGCCCGGCGCTACCCCCAGAACTACCGCTCGCGCCGCGGGCGCTTTCCTTGAACTCCGTGGTAAATGAACTGGTGCCCGACTTCATCGGCAACTGCCAGGTCTTGGTAGTAAGGCGGTAGAAGCGGATCACGCCCTTGGAGGCGCTGTATTCCCAATTGATGCCCAGGCGCGTCGCAATCAGATCGAGCATGTTGGCGAGCGGCATTTTCTCGCTGTTCTTGAATTCAACGTTCAACGCGCTTTCCACCAGCGGTGTCACTTGAGCCATGCTGGGAGTGCCGCCCAACAGGCCGGTCGGAAGCGGAGCACCAAGGGCAGGTGCCTGGCCCAGCACGGGCATCGCCTGCGGCATCGCGCCCCCGGCCTGCTGATTGCGCGACAAGCTGCCCGGCCTGCGACATCATGCTGCGCGGCAGCAACATGCTTGCCGGGAGATAGACATCCGATTCGACCTTCACCGGGATCCCGGTCGCCATCGTGATGCGCTGCCCGGCTACCGCCAGCGGCGTGACGCGCTCGGGAAAGATCACCCATGTGTCGACGTTGTTGCGCAACGCGAGCGGGAGGGTGACGTTTCGCGCTGTGGGAACCGCCCTGCCCACGAGGAAAGGCTTGGACACTTCCTGTTCAGCCTCAACGGCGGCGCGGTCGCGGCGCATCCGGGCATAGAGCGCGACTAGTCATTGCATCGCCTTGGGCCCGGGTGTCCTCGGCAGCCTGCCTGGTATCCTCGAGCAGGCGCGGCGAGACGCAACCGGCCAGTGTCGAACATACGAGCAAGGCGACGGCGGTGGGTCGAAAGATTCGGTTCATTTGCATTCTGGCCTTACTGAGTCAGGTCGCACTTGGTGGTCAGCTTCACTACGCGCACCATGTTGTTGGAGTGGAAGCACGGCTTCACTTTGTAGTCGGTGAGTTCGGTCGCCTCCAAGACGTGACGCACCGCTGCCTTAAAGTCACCTTGGAACGAGTCGTTCCCCACAATCGGAAGATCCTTATCGAGTTCCCACGGTGCGGCCGTCCACCCTGCACGGGTAGCCCACGCCTCGATCAGCTGCCGGTAGTTCCCGTCCGTCGCCGACACGGTCCAGGCGGCAGGCGCCGCAGCGTTGCTCGCCACGACAGTTGCAGCCCCTGCCGACGCCGCACCGACTTGCGACGTGGCCAAAACAGGCGGACCCGACGCGGGGGCGATATCGCTAGCGGCGGGCACCGCCGGCCCCGCCGCCTTGGAGGACTTCGCCTTCGTGTTTGCAGCGAGACGCTGCCAGCCATCGCCCTTGAGCGGCGCCGCGGGCTCGAAGTTGCCTGTCGGTTCAATGCCGAACGGCGTCGCGGACGGCACGGCCGCATGGGCACCGAGACACACGTACAACGCGCTCACGGCAAGAACAGTCCGGCTCAACCGGCGCATCTGATCAATAGGAAGCATGACTTGTTACCTTCGGTTATCTAGTGGCTTGGTTGGCCGGTGCTGCGCGCTGGAGCGTGCTGTAGATACGGTTGATGTACTTGAGACGCTTATCCGGTGAGGCCGCGTTGTAGGCTCCCACCGCATCCCAAGTTGGCCCGTATCGATCCAGGTTCTCTCGCAGAATCCACGCGCCGATATAGGCATTCGTGCAAGGCTCGAACAGCGACTGGCGGGTGATGCCGAATCGGGCGAGCCTTGGCAGATGCACCGTGTTGATTTGCATCAGACCGATATCCTCGCTGCCGTTGGTGTTGCGATTGATGGCATCGGCCCGCATCCCAGACTCGTGCTGCGCGATGCCGCGCAGTAACACCGGACTCACATGGTGGAACGCAGCGGCATCGTCCAGGCAGTCCGCCCAGCCGAAGCTCGGTCCACAGAGGGAGAGCACCAGAGCCACCAGCGGCGACACCCGCTTGAGCAGACGCGTCATGACGCCGCCCGCTCATAGAAACGGACTTCTGGCTGGCGGGTCACGTTGACCGTCTTGCCGTCAGCCGTCACCATCAGACGAGCGCTGATGCCGTTGTATTTGTAGTACCGGTCCTTGTGCTCACCATTCGACTGGTTGGCCTCATCCCGCACCGACACCGCGATCAACGATTGGCGGAAACTCAGGTAGGTGGCCCCGTCCTTCTCGAAGACGCGTTCCAAGCCAACCGCGTTATCGCGGGGGAATTGATAGGCAATGCCGGGCACCCTTGCGACCTCAACAGCCTTGCCCCCACCACGCACAGTGAACCGGTCGGCGGTGCGGAAGGACAACACCTTCTCGGCTTCATTCCAATCGGTATCGATCTCGCGCCCGCCCTCACCCTGCACCAGCAGGTTCGTCGGCTTCGCCGGGAAGCGCATCTCAATGCGACCGGCCCTGTTGTCGCGAATGGCCTCCGCGTTAAAGGCGGCGTTAAGCGCAGAGCCATCGGCCTCGCTGGCGTCGGAGGCCGCTAGGGCGAGCTCGGGCGCCGGTGCCGGCCGCTAGCCGCTGGCGCTGCCGCCGCTATTGCACCGGAACCGGCGATCTCCAGAGACTTGGGCGGCGTGGCCCGCAGCGCGATGTTCTTGCGGTCGAAATCCACTTCCGCATACAGGCCGCGCTGTGCCAACAGGCGCTCGAGCGCCTGCATCCAGTTCTCGCCGGCACGGGTCGCAAAGCGAAGTTCCTCGCTGAGCGCGATGTCCTTCTGCGCGGTCCCGGTCCAGCCGGTCGGCGCAATGGTCTTGATCATCGGCGCCAGCGCCAGGGTGGCATCGCTCTGGCGCACCAAGCGCGAGGCCGTTGTGGCCGCCGATCATCGCCAGCCGGCCACTGAATCCGGTGAAGGCGCGCGGCAGGTCGCCAGTCGGATTCGCCGGTTCGCCGGTGAATCCGTGGGCCCGCGTCCAACGCGCCGTCACCGCGCTCCCGTTCACCGTGTAGCGCACCACCTCGGGCACCCCATCGAGTACCACATACGGACCGGAAGACTGGCCCCCTTCCGCGACGACCTGTTGCCCAGGGCGCGGTTGGATGTAGGTGCTGCTGCCGTCGTTGAAGATCATGGCCGGCCGGGCGGCCGAAGCCGCCACTACCTGATAATCGAAATCGAACGGATCGGTGGGCGCTGCGGCAACGGTTCCGCAAAGCAGCAGCGCGGCGGCGAAAATAAGGGACTTGGTCATTGGGTAAGGGTCGCCGGATCGAGTTGCTTGAAGTGAGTCATGAAGCGAGCAAAGTAGGCGCCACCGCGGCTCGGATCGGCGCTGTGGTACCAGGCGACGGCCTTCATCGCGGAGCCGCTCCGTTGCAGGTTCTCCATCAGGATCGTCTCCGCCACGCGGATGTTGGTCGCTGGCGCCAGCGCCTCCCAGGGCGACGCGAAGCGTTGGCCGTGATAGCACCAGTTGATTTGCATAATCCCTACGTCGAAGTCGCATCGCCGGGCGGCGAGCAACCGGTTGACCGTCAGCGTGCGCATCCTCGCGCGTGGCGAAGAACATGCCGCGCCCGGCAACGTTGAGCGTCCAGGGCCAGGGCCGGCCGCGATAGGCAGACTCGTTCATGGCGATGCCCGCCAGAATCAGCGGGTCCACGCGACGGCTCATGGCCGCAAAGGGCGCAGCCTTCGGTGCGCAAGCCCAGCCGCCACGACGCTCGACCATCGCCTCTTGCGCGGCATCGGTCAGCTCTGTCGATCGCAGCCAACCCTCACCGGCAAACACGCTTGCAAGAGGCGTCGTCTGCCCTGCCCAGACAATCTCCGGGCCCTGCGCGCCGCCCGCCTCGATCTGCGCACCGATCAGCTGGGCCGACCAGCCTTGGAAACGCTCCAGCCCGCAGTACAGAACGGGCTTACCACCGAGACTAAGCAGCCGCGCAGCACCATCAGCACGCACGATCACTGCGGTCGGGCTGAGAACCGCCTCGATTGTCGCCGCGTGCGGCGATGGCAGGCGCCATCGCAAGCGCCGCCGCGAGGACGCATGCGCGTTCAATCACGGTAGGCCTCCAAAACCATGTCGTGCTTGACCTGCACCAGCATCTTCTGGCCCGGCTTGGTGGTGATGGTCGGCCGGATGTTCTGATTGCGGTTGAGAATGGTCTGTGCCGTCTGCGCCGCGACCTGGCCCGCGGTGTTGCCGTAGGTGGTCAGCCCGCCCGGCGTTGCCGTGGTCGCTGTCGCCGTGTTGTTGAATCGCTGCTCCAGGAAGCCGATGATCACGGCACCCGAGAAGATCTTGAAGAAGTGGTTGTCGACGTCGCCGCTGATGCCCGCGTAGCCGTTGGTATCGGCCCCCTGCATGCCCAGGAGCGGCACCACTTTTCCGCTGGGCATCTGCATCCGGATGAATGCCGCAAGCAAGCGTTCCTGCCCGATGGAAATGTCGGGGCTATACGCACCGACCATTGTCGTGCCAGCCGGGATCACCTTGCAAGTCCCGTCCACCGTGTCGTACACGTCCTGATCCACTGTCGCGCGGAACTCACCTGGCTTGTCCGAGTTATTCCCGCCAACGAAGGTAGCCGGGATCACGAACCCACGGCTCAGCGTGCACTTCGGCAGCACGCCTGAGAAGCTGGTGCGCAGGGTTCGGGTCGCCGACGTCTCGTTCAGGAACTGACGATCGCTAGACACCGACGCGGCGCTTCCTGACCCGCCGGCACGCCAAGGCCGCCAGCGCCCGCCGCAGCTGCCTGTTGCATTGCGCGCATCTGCGCGGGATCAGGCAAGCCCGATGGATTCATGCTGCCTCGATGCGCGCGCAGTCTTCAGCTGGCCAGCGCTTTTGAAGATCGGCGCGGTGAAGAGCGTGTCTTCCTTGTTCTTCCTGGACAAGATCCTCTCCGCCCTGACTCTGGGCACTGCCACCGAAAGTCCTGTGCCGTCAGCACAGGCGCCTTGCCTGCCGATTCGTGTCTGTTTGCCGGCAAGCGCCTTCTGGCGCGCAGCCTCGGCGCGAGCCTCTTCCTGCTGTTTGCGGATTTCCTGGTCAAGGCTGTTGCCTTGTTCTTGGACGCAGAGGTGCGGTCTCGCAACCGAGCGGCTTTCTGCTCTTCCGCCTTCTCTTTCATTTCCGCATGGCTGCGGCTCTGATAGTAGTACCCCAGCGCGCCAACGATCAACCGCGGCAACAGTTGCGAGGGAATAGACGATATTGCGAGGAAGCTTCCCCTTGGTGGCGCGAGCTTGCGCGTCAGTCACGTCCTCGACCTGCGTCTTCTTCACCTTTGCCCCCTTCAGAACAGACCGAGCAGCCGACGGCGGCCGCGTTGCACGGTGACCTCAGCATTGCCGGAGCGCAGTACCACGTTCTCGGCGAGACGCTGCAGCACCAGGAACTCACCACGGCGGATAAAGTTCGCCACAACAAAGTCGCTTCCGTCCTTCACTAGCGCGACGGGCCAGTCAGCGCCCTTAGGTATGCGCATCCATATCGCCTTGCCGTCGTCGAAGACCTGGTCCGGACGAAAGTCGGCGCTGCCGCCCACCGAGTACTCGAAATTCAGTTTGTCGGGCGATACACCCACCGCAGGCTGCGCAGCCTGATCCGGCTCGGCGCCGCCGATCGCTGCCGCATCTCCGCCCCGCGCCTTCACCTTCGGCATCATTGGCTCGGGCACGTTGAATCTGACCTTCTGATAGAACATGCCGCCCAGTGGCGACGACACCAGAGTGAACTCGTAGCTACGCTTGTTCGTGTTCACCGAGAGCGTATTGACCAGGCCCGGCGCGTGCGGCCGCAGATAGATATGGTTAATGCCATCGGTGTCGTAGCTCCACCGGACGTTCTCACCCCAGGCCGGCTCAGAGGCGATCGTCTCCCCCGAGGGAAACTCGATTGTCGTCGTCTTGAGCGGCGCCGACAGTACGCGGAAGATCTGGTCCTGGCTGTAGGTGAAGACCACGAGACGCGAGTCCGCCGGCAGGGCGACCGGATCGGCACCGCCGTTCAATGGATTGAACGGATTCATCGCATCGCCGATGTCGCCAACGCCGATCGGCGGCACGCCACCAGGGCCTTTGCGAGCCACCTTGTCGGCTGCGAAGCCCAACGGTGACGAGAGAACAAGAGCAATGCTGCCGGCGATGGCCAGCGACGAGAGACGGTTACGCATTAAGTAGTCCATGATGTTCAGGCGCCGGACTTCTGAAGCGTAAAGAAGACCGGGTGCACGCCGAAAGGATTCGGGCCGAGAACGGCTTCGCCCGTGGGAGGCTTGATCTGGTAACGCACGGTCAGTGCATAACGGGTGGGCTTGGGCTTGCGTCCCTCTTCCACCGTGGTCGCAACAAAGTCGACCACTACCGTGCTGTCTGGCAGTACCGAGACGTTCGTCACCTTTGGCTCACGCGTCAGGCCAGGGGATGCACTTACAGCCTTAGCGGGCTCATCGTCGACGACCCAGTCATCGAATTGGCCCCGCGCTGCACCGATCATTTGCTCTTTGACCGAACGGAGGTTCTTCGACATCCGCGAGTCCTCTATCTTCTCCGTCAGAATCGGCTCAATCGTGAACCACCGCACCACCAGAGTCCTTGAATGCAGCTTGGATCGCAACGTTGCTGGGCTGGTATGCCTCCAGCTCACGCACGACCGGCTTTCCACCGGCGTCCGCGGAGACACCGAATGCGCGCACCTGCGGATCGGGCGGCTGGCGGGTCAGGATCGCGGCCAAAGCGACCACCACCAGTCCCAACGTGGCAAGCTTCCAATGATTGCGCTCGACAGAAAGTCGCGTCGTACGGTCGAAGATCACCTGATCGCCGCTCTCTCCGGCGTACATGCCGGGGGCCGGGGACAGTGCGGTTTTGGAATCGGATCTTTCGGGAAAGCAGTCGCATGAGGCGTCCTATTGGATGCCGCTAATTGAACCAGCAATTGCCACCCCTCCGACCGTCAAAAGCTATGTGATATTCAACAGCTTTCGGGGTAATTCCATTTCCGTGCCTGCGTCGCGCTGTCCTTCGCCTTCGCCAATCCGGATACTCCCGGCACAACCAATCAGGAAAGACCAGAAAGGCGACCTGTTTGTGTGAGCTTTCTGGGGAATACTGTGAATCATGATTAACGGCAATCCTGAAACGCAACCGGGACGCCGGGGTTCGCGGTCCCGTCAGACGTTGTGAAGCCGTGCGGCCGGAGCCGTGGCCTCTCACGCAACCGGACGCGGCTCAGCCGTCCTGTTCGATATTCTGAGAAAACTCGCGAAAATCGTAGAGCTTTCGACGATCAGCCAACACGGTACCGAATCAACAATAGCGGGCATGTCTACACATGCCTTCGACCACCCCGCGCTACAACTCAGCCAACTGGAAGACAGTGCCGTCGGCATGTTCTTCGAGTCGCTCTCCCCCGTTCGGCCCTACATGGAGTCATCCGAGGTGGCGGAGGTGATGATCAACCGCCACGACAGCATATGGATTGAGCGCAAGGGCCAGCTGCTCAAACTAGACATCAGGCTCGATCCTGCCATGGTCGAAGGCGCGGTTCGATCGCTTGCGTCGTCCGTGCAAAAGTCCGCAGTCAGAGGAACGCACCAAGGGATCATCAATGCCGGTCATCAAGGCTTGCGCATCGCAGCCGTGATGCGACCGACGGCGATCGACGGCCACGCACTGAGCATCCGTAGGCACCGCGACACAAATCTGACCCTGGCCGACTACGTCAAGATGGGCGCCTTCTCCGCTGCGGTCGCAAAGAGCCGCGAAGCCGAAGCCCCGATCTTCCCGCCAAACGCGGTGGACGACGAAGTCATGCATGCACTGGCAGGCTTGGTGCGACAGCGAAAGAGCATCCTCGTCGCCGGCGGCACGTCCTCAGGCAAGACCACGCTTCTCAACGCCCTGGTCGGGGAGATTCCTGACACCGAACGCGTCATCACCATTGAGGATACGCAAGAGCTCAAGCCGAGCGTTCCCAACGTGGTACGTCTTCTCAGCAATACCGACAAGCAGGTCACGACTCAAATGCTGGTCGCGCTTAGCCTGCGGTTCCGGCCAGACCGCATCCTTGTCGGCGAAGTTCGAGGCGGCGAGGCGTTCGACTTCATCCAGGCACTGAACACCGGCCACGATGGTGGCATGGGCTCCCTGCACGCGAGCACGGCCCGCTCGGCGCTCTCCCGTCTGGAGGGCATGGCAATGCTAGGCATTCCGCCAGGGTCCCGCTGGGAACTGAACGATATGCGCAAGCTCATCGCCGAGTGCTTCCACTACGTGGTCCACATGCGCCGTACCGGCGAGCTGCGTCACCTATCCGAAGTTCTGGAGATCCAGGGCTTCGACGACAGCAACTACGTTCTCAAACGGGTCTTTTAACCAGGAGCTATTGACCTATGTCCTTCCGCAACTCCCTCATGGCAGCACAGAAGCAGTTGGCAACACCGCCTGGTGTTGCCTTGTTGCTGCTCATGGCGATCGCCACCCCTGCAGCTGCAGCGGACGCCAGCTTCTTGGGCAATCTCAGCGCCACCATCTGCGGCATTGCAACCTTCTTCAACACTACCTTCCTTTTCGTCGCAGGCGTCATCATCATCGTGCTGGCCGCCGTTGGCATCGCCAACGCCGAATCGACCATCATGAAGTTCGTCTCGTTCGCAGGCGTTGGCATCGGCATCGCCGCTGCCTCCGTGTCCATCCTGAAGAACTTCGGCATCGGCGCCGTTTGCCCCGGATTCTGACATGCGCAGCCACCATGTTAGCCGCTCGCTATCGCTTCCGCGCATGCTCGGTGGCGCGGTCCGAGGCCTTGCTATTGCCAATGGCACGCTCACTGCATTGCTGGTCTACGTCACATTTAGAGCCGGATGGCAGTTGCCCGTTGCTGCATTGATCTTCGGCATCGTGGTACATGGCCTGCTGCGCTGGATCACCTCGCGGGATCCGTGGTGGAACCAGGTCCTGAACGTCTTCAATCACTACGGCGACATTTACGAATCGATGCCTTGGCACGGTCGCATGCACGCCCGGTTCCGCCGCCCCTACGGCTTCGATAGCGACCTCCCATGCTGAAGCGCCGCCCCCTCCAGGAGATAGCCCCCTGGCTCACCCCTTTCACGCCGGAGCTGGTCTTGAACAAGGACGGCTCCCTGCTGGCAAGCTATGAGTTCACGGGTATCGACGCGGACGCGCCGAACGCCAGCGATATCAGCTCGGCACGAGATCAACTGGACCAGGCCTGCCGTTCATTCGACAGCCGGGTAACCGCCTGGTGGCGGCTGCGCCACCGTCGCACAAAGCGATACGTCGGCGGTGATTTCGCGTCTCCGTCCGATGCCCGTATTGACGAGCTGAACCGGCAGCACATGACGACCGGCAAGTACTTCTCGAACACCCACAGCCTGCATCTGGCCTACACACCGGAGAATGGGATGGACAAGGTGTTTGACAAGATGAGCTACCACATGACCGTTGGGGGTCGAAAGTTTGTTCCCGCTGCGGTCGAAACAACGAAGGACATCCTGCTAGCTCGCAATGCGTTCGCCTTCGACGTCGAGAGGATGACCGCGGATGGGAAGCGCTTCGAGTCGATGCTGGACGCCTTCAAGGGCGGCGCCGTCCGACTGGGATTGAAGCGCCTGGTCCTGCAGGACGCGCTGGCCGAACTCCACCAAACCGCCAACCCAACCGTGCCGCCGCGTCGTATCCGCTATCCGATGACGATGCTCGACACGCACCTGACCGAGTCCGAAATCACAGCCGGTGCAGAGCGTCTGATCTTCGAGTCCGCGCATGGCAAGCGCTATGGCGCGATCGTCGCCGTCAAGGAATGGCTCGGCTTTCAGGAAGCCGCCCTTGATGTGCTCACACAGATCGATGCCGAACTCGATATCTGCTTGATGTTTCGGTTCCTCGACACCGCCAAGGCGACGAAGCACATCGAGGCCGTCCGTCGCTTCTACAAGATGGCCGCCTTCAACGTTTGGTCGATCATCAAACAGTATGCGTCGAAAGAAGAGCCGGAAAACGACGAGGGCCGCGAGCAGCTCGCCACCGAAGCAGGCGCTGCACTGAGGCGTCTGACCGCGGAAGGCCAGCAGCATGGTTTCGCCAACATCTCCATCATCGTGTACGGCGACACCGAGAGCGAGCTTGAGGATTCCGTCAGCGAAGTAGTGGGCGCGCTGACGAACGCTGGATTCGGTTCGATCCGCGAGAAGGCGAACCTGATGCCAGCCTGGAACAGCACCCTGCCCGGGCGCTGGGACAAGCAGCGCCGGCTTGCAGTTCGTCGAGACGCCCGCTCTCTCCGACATCGCCCCAGTTCGAGCCGTCCACGATGGTCCGAGCATCAACGGTTGGCTCACCGACAAGGCCGGCATCGAGATCCCGCCGCTAACCTGCCTGCCTACGCGGTACCGCACCGCACAGAACCTGGACCTTCATCAGCCAGGCGGCAACGGCCACCTGCTCATGCTCGGCCCCATCGGCGCTGGCAAATCGGTGATGCTGAACTTCCTGATGTCTCAGGCCGGCCGGCAAAAGGCGCGTCGCATCCGCTTCGACAAGGACCGATCCACCCGCATCACAACCTTGCTCGGCGGCGGCAAGTTCATTGATATCACCGGCGAGACCCAAGCCGCGACGAAGGTCAATCCGCTTGTGCTGGTGTCTGATCCAGCCAATTTCTCGTACCTGGTCGAGTGGCTCGGTCTAGCGATGGAGGACGACGGGTTTCGGCTCTCCCCCAACAGCGCACCGACATATTCGAGGCCGTTCAGATCCTGTCTCGCTATCCGCGCGAGAAATGGACTCTGACCCATCTGTGCACCCTGCTGCATTCAGACCTGCGCGAGCGCCTGCAGATGTGGACCACCGGCGGCCAGTATGGGCACTTCTTCGACAACGTCGAGGATGCGTTCGATGTGAGCGACGATCTCGCCATCGAGATGGGTTCGCTCATGGAGAAGTTCCCTGCCGCAGCCGTGCTGTTTGTCGACTATGCCTTCTATCGCATCAAGCAGACGATGGACGGCATCGCGCACGTGGTCATCGAAGTCGAGGAAGCCGGCTTCTTCTTCAAGAACAAGAATGTCTATAGCCGGCTGGAGAACTGGGTCACGACGATCCGCAAGCTAAATGGTGCAATCCGCATGGCGACTCAATCGCTTCGGCAAATCATCCGTGTTGCCGACTTCGAAATTCTCAAGGACAACATCGGCTCGCTGATCTACCTGCCAAACAACCAGGCCCTGACGGACACCGATCTGTATTGCGACACCTTTGGCCTGACCCTCGATCAAGTCAAGATGATCAATGATGCCGTCCCGAACCGCGACTACCTGTTGGTGACGCGGTCGCAGACCCGCATGCTGCAAACCAATTTCTCCGACGAGATGATCGCCATGCTGCGCTCGGACGGATATGCCCAAGCCGTTCTGGACCGGCACATGGCCTCGGGCGAACCAGGCTGGCAACAACGCTATGTGCGCGAGATCCTCGCCCGCGCCGGCAAGTAAAGGAGATTCTCACCATGATCAAACGCATGACTGCTGCAGGCCTCCTGGCACTGGCTATCGGGTCCGCCTCTACTCCGGCATTCGCAAGTGGCTGGCCCGTGTTCGACGCAGCCAACTTCCTGAAGAACACACTGACGGCTGCTCAGGCCCTGAAGACCGAGGTGTACGAGAACACCAACATTGCCTACCAGTACAAGATGATGCTGAATCAACTGCTGCAGGCCACAGGGCTCGATCCCGCCGCCTTGACGGCACAGACCAATGCCATCAAGGACTGACATCACCAAACATGAGCAGTACGGCCAGGTGCTGCAGTCGCTCTATGGCGGTGTTTCCGACAATGCCGACTTTCTCGGACGCGTCCAAAGCCTTGTGGTTCAGTCTGGAAAGTCACCTGACCAATGGTTCCAAGATCAACGTACGCTGCTAACAAGCGGGGACAAGGCCGCCAAGCAGCTGTTCAATCTCGGCAATAGCATCGCCCAGAGCAACCAGACGCTGGCGAAGCGGCAGGGCAAAGATTCAGGAGGACATGCAACTGTCCCCCACCGCACAGGCGACTGCGGAGGCAGACGAATCACATGCTCGATGTGCTTGGCCAGCCAGAACAGCGACGTGTTGCAGCTGATGAGCGCGAAGGCCCAATCGGATGCCACCAAGGATCAGAAGACAGTGGCGGCGGACCCAGAGGCCACCAATGCGGCGCAGCAGATCCAGACGGGATCAGGAGGCTCAGCTCAACAAGCTTCGCCAGACGGTGTTCAAGAACTAATGCCTATCCTTCAGGGCTAAGGCCATGTTAAAACGCCTCGTGCGTATCGCTACTTCCAGCCGTCGCTGACCGTGCCTCTTCATCCTCTGTATCGCTGGAGCCGTATTATGCGCAGAGCGAGACCGTCGATATTCCGGATCGTCGGCACGTCGACGGGCGGAGGCTACGCCCGGGAAACACCACGATCCGGCAACGGCGGGCCGATCTACACATCTCGGCCCCGGGGACAGTTGGCGAAGCGCTCGGCAAGGCAGCAGCGAAGATCCAGGCTTTGCGCAACTGGTCTCGCTGCGGGCGCCCTAAGTCTCAGCGGAGTCGGTTCGATCCGAAGCGGACAAGCTGGCATTTGGCCTCGGTGTCATCACGCTAGTGCTCGCCGGCATCCGCTTTGCCGGCACTGGGGACGCCACTGCTGCCTGGACCGATCTGTTGGAGGAGCTGACGCTCATCGGGATCTTTGCCGGCGATCTACGTCGGCTATGACCAGTTCGGACCCGGCATTTTCGAGTGGTTCAACAGCCTGGCCACCAGAAGATCAACGGCGGAGCGGTCACATCCTGCGCGCAAGTATTGTGATTACGGCTGGCAAGTTCTGGGATTCATTCCTGAAGATCGCCACGAGTGCGTTCAAGCCTGTTGAACCTGTTCTGAAGTCATTCGTCGCCGCGATCATTCTGTTCCTTGGCCTTCTATTGCGTGCGCGTTCGCCGCAATCATCTTCAGCTTCTTCGTCGATGCTCGGCGAGTTGCAGGTCGCTGTAGGCGTCGTGGTCGGCCCGATCGCAGTCGCGCTCGCCTTCTCGTCCTTTACGCGGCGCTACTTCACGGCATGGCTCGACTACATGTTCAGCGGCTCGCTGTACATCGTGGTCGCGGCCATCATCTCCCGGCTCGTCACAGCGGCACATTGGACGCGACCCTCGGTGGCGTCAGTAACGGCCGGGACTGACACCGGCGGCGGCCGCCATCTACGCGCTGGCCATTTCCGTCATGCTAGTCCTGATCTCGCTCGAGATTCCTGCTATCGCCGGCAAGCTGTTCGGAACGGGCGCCGGGGCGTCTCGGGCGGCGGTGCGCTGCGCGCCGCCGGCCGCGGTGCCTGGAAGCTCGGCTCAAAGATGGTGATGTGAGCTATGCATACTCCATTGACAAACACTGGCGAGCTTCTGGCCGGCGCACCAGGCACGCACCGACCTGATCCGCCAGTACGCCAATGAGGCCGAGCCGGCGGTGTTCGCGCGAAAGTGGACATCTGTGGTTGAACGATGCGCCACCTGGTTCTCCTCGATGCCGTTGCGCCCTGATGAGCACGCGGAACCGGGTGGGGCATTCCGCGCTACGGTCGAGGTCGCCTACTTCGCCATGCGCTTGTCTGGCGGCCAGAAGTTCGCTGCGGACAAGCCCTCGGAGCAACGTCGGCGCCTTGAGCCGCAGTACCTGTACGCCCTCTTCCTCGCCGCCTGCTGCTCCAGATTGGACGAGCCATGCAGGCATTTCCAATTTCACCGCGACGGTGGACGACGCCGAATGGCTGCCGGCACTGCACGGCGCCTTTGGCCCATGGCTGGGCGACGGCGGTTACCGTGTGACACGCCGCGCGGCGGCGCTGCCAATCGAACGCATGCGGACAGCGCTTCTCGCCCGCGAGATTCTCGGCCAAGATATCCTGGCCAGCCTGGACAGCGAGGTGCTATCGGAACTGTTCGCTGCCATCAATCCGGAACCCCGCTCAGTCACGCTCGAATCGTTGCTTCACAAGGTCGTGCGACTTGCCGTAGACGCCACCACGAGCTTCGAGATGAAGGCGCGTCGGGCGGACTTTTCCCCGGTGGGAACGCCAGCACCGCCGCCGGACTTGCTCGCCGTGGGCTCCTTGCCCCAAGAACCGGTGAAATCAGGGACAGCAGATACCCAGCCCCATGCCGTGGTGCTTCCGACCGAGAGCGCCGCAGCCTCCGTCGTAAGCCTCTTTGCCGCGGCGAGCACAAAGGGGACTCCGGCATCTGAAGCCCGGGGCGCGACACCTCAGCAAGATCGCCCTGGCCCGCAAGAAGTACCACGTAGTGCTCAGCCAATGCAGCTGGATAGAGGGCGCAGCCTCCGTCGCGGCTCAGCATGAATCCGCCGCGCCCGAAGGTCTCGCAGAGGTCCTCGGGAATGCCTCCAACCTGATGCGCGAGTTCTTCCTCGCGTTGGCGCAGGACATGACAGCGGGGAAGGTTCCGGTGACCTGGGCAGGACAACCGGCTTGTCCTGCAAAAGCGGGCGCTGGGCAACTATGGGCTCACCGGCGACACACTGATCGAAAATCTGAAGAAGTTGTCCTTTCTGGCGCAAGCCCAGGGCACCGACATCGTGCTGACCGAAAAGATCAGCGTCGTTCTGGCACCGCGCCCGGCTGGTCAGGAGTCTTGAACATGCGCCACTACGTGAATCACTTTCGGCCGATCTTCGAGATGCGAGCCGCGACCGGCTGGCTCGGTGCACTCATCCTGCTGCCATGGTCTGGCATGCCGCACTGGGGATACTTCGCCCTACTCTGCCTGGCTGCATTCTCACTGCGGGCGGCGCAAATCTGGAAGGCCCTGAAGTTCCGCATGGCCATTTCCACGAAGTGGCTGACGAAGATCCGCATCGATAACCTTCTACACACCACGGCACAGATGCGGCGCGATGAAGACGCCATGTACCTTGGCACCGGGTTCGAATGGACGCAGAGACATTGCCAGATCGCTCACGACATCCTGCGGATGCCAACCAACGATATTCCCGGCTTGCCGAAGTGGCTACCCAAAGAGGTCGACCGGCTTCGTGGAAAAGCAATTCGCCCCGGGGCACGCATTACGGGACAGGTCTCCGCAGGGCAAGTCGTGGATCCACGGGATGGAGCCGAAGCAGGTGCACGTCCCTCTCCATTACAAGGCGATGCCCGGCCACACGGCTGTGGCAGGAACGACCGGCAGCGGCAAGACCCGCACCTATGAGGTAATTTGCACCCAGGTTATTCACAATCCAGACGACATTTTGATTATTGTCGACCCCAAAAATGATCGCGAGTGGAAGGAGCGCGTGGAACGCGAATGCGCGCGCGCCGGCCGGAAATTCCTGTACTGGAAGCAGGCGGCGCCATCCGAGTCGATCCGCCTCAATCCGCTGGAGAACTGGTCGCAACCGTCGGAGATCGCGAGCCGGATTGCCCAACTGCTAGAGGAAGGTCCTTTCCGGGACTTCGCATTCCTCTTCATTGATCGTGCCGTCAAGGGCGAGCTTTACGTCGGTGACAAGCCGAACCTGCGTTCGATCCTAAACTATGCGCAGAGCGGGATCAACAATCTGCTGGACCGTGCTCTGCGCCGCTTCTACGCGGAAATGGGATTCACCGCCTGGGAGGACGAGGCGGGATCCTACATGCAGCAGGTCGGGCAGCGCCCCGGCGGGACGCTCATCGAGGCAATGGTCCGTCTGTACACCGAGCGGTACTTCAACGTCGGCCGCGGCCACGAATCCATCGACGGCTTGGTCGGCACCTTCGTCCATGACCGTGACCATTACATGCGGATCATCGCCTCGGTCCTTCCGCTCCTGCAGATGCTTGCCACTGGCGAGACGGGGCTCATGCTCGCTCCCAAGGCGGACGACTTCACCGATGATCGCGAAATTTGGGATATCGACAAGGTAATCAAGCAAAAGGCAGTTCTGTTCGTCGGCCTGGACTCGCTCTCCAGCAGCATCGTCGCGAAGGCCATCGCATCGATGATCCTGTCCGACGTCGCGTCGGTGGCCGGGGCCATCTACAACTTCTACGCCAAGCCGCCCAAGGTCGTCCTGGTCATCGACGAGGTGGCGGAGGCGATCAACGAGCAGGTGATCCAGATCCTCAATAAAGGCCGCGGCGCCGGCTTCAATGCCCTGGTCGCCTTCCAAAGCCGCTCCGATTTGGAGGCTAAACTCGGAAACGCAGCAAAAATGATGCAGGTCTTGGGGAATCTCAACAACCAGATCATCTTACGATTGGAAGACACGGACACCGCCCAGTGGTTCTCGGACAAGGTCGGGGAAACGGCGATTCAGAACATCACCACCACCAGTAGCACGAGCACTGGATCCGAGGCCCATATCGGCGAGTTCAACGGGTCGGTCTCGCGGTCAACGCAACTGGAAAAGGCCCCGCTTATCCCGACTGAGCTGATCACTATGCTGCCCAACCTGCAATACTTTCTGCGCATCTCTGGTGGCTCCATCTACCAAGGCCGGATTCCCATCATCGAAGGATAGTACGCCGACATGCAATCAAGTCTGTTCCGCGCAGTGGTCAAGCAGTACAAGCTGTCGCCAAAGCTCTCGCCGGCGTTCACGGTGTCCCCCGAGCTGATCGATGCGTGCAGCCGTGTTGTCGACTACATCGGCGTCAATTTTTGCATTCGGGAAGAGCCGTTGGTCAAGGAAATGCTGGTCGATGCCATCCAGTCCTACCGCGCCGCACGCAAGGCGGGCGATGCGAACATCGCCTTTATGCGGGGCCTTTTCTCGCGCGCGCACGAGCTGTACGACAAGCGTTATGCCGCCTTCAAGGGCGAGAAGTACAACGTCTGGTATCCATACAACGAGCCGATACCGGTGTTCGAGGCGAGACAAGAGGCAGGTTATGTATGCCGTGTAGTCGACGAGCCGTGCCCCGGCGTCGTCACGCAGCGCAGCGCCGCCTTCCAACTGGCTGCCCGGGTGCTCACCGGTCACACCTTTCGTCGCTACTTCGAGGAATACGATGTCGCAAAGTTCTATGCTCGGTAGTATCGGCATGTCGATCCGCTACGGCGTTGAGAGCGTCCGCTTGTTCCCCGTCCGGCTTGCGCACACGCCTGTCCGGTCTGGACTGGGACCAGGCGGCCGGCATGCAAGCGTGGATTCGCCAAGATATCGAGGCGGAGGAGCGTGCCGCCATTCCGGATGAGTTCCGATACGGTCGTGCGGCGTTCTGCTTTTCGCTCATACGCCTATCGCTCGTGAAGCCCAGGCATTTCTGGGGTGCCGTTGGCTCGCTGGCCGCACTGCCCTTTCTCCTTCTTCGCCAGTGGGTGCTGTGATGGCAGGAAGCCGATTTGCCGGTCACATCCGCGTCTGGTTGCTCGCCGCACCGCTGATGCTCTGCGTGATCGCCCCCATGCTGCCGGAGAGCGAGCGGTTCGAGATCAGCGCCGATGAGCAGGATTCGGTCGAGGCGGTCCTGGGAGAAGCGCGCGCCTTTGAGGCCACAGGTACCGCAAACAGCCGATTTCGCGCTTGGTTCGTCGACTCTGGGTTGTTACGCTCGTCGCTGTCTGGCTCTGCAACCGACTCCGCCCTCTCGGACGCTGGGGCGTCAGACATCGGCAGGCGGTGGGTGCGGCATCTCTGGATGACCATCTATCGCGCGCTGTATCGTGCCGCCGTCGCACACACCTGGGTATTCGGCGCCATCGTCTTCCTGATCGCGATGCTCAACGATGGCGCCGTTGCCAGGCGCATCAAGGCCTCTGCCGCCGGCTTTGCCAGTCCACTCTCGTTCCACCTCGCCGCGCACGGCTTGCTGGTTACGTTCGGCATCGGCGCGTCGGCGCTTCTGGTCCCCGTGCCGCTGCTGGCTTACTGCTGGTCGGCTGCGGCACTTCTCGTCGGGGTGCTTGGCTGGCGTCTTGCAGCCTCATTCCACGTCAATCGCTAGTCAGCTTCGCCCTTTTTGCATTCATTCCGCGGAACCGATACCGCACCAACGGAGAACCCTACATGAGCACCGCAGAACAATTCGACGTGATCGACGATGCAACGTCCCTGCCGGCCGAGGCCGCCCTCTCCGGGGACCATGCCAGCACCGCTGGAATCACCGAGTTCCCCGGAGGGAGCGCGCTTGAGCCGGGTTCGGTCGAGCATGAGCTCCAGGAGATGGTCGAGGCGGCGGATTCGCTGCGCAAGGACGGGGTGATCACCGCTGCCGACGCCGAGAAGAAGAAGGCTGAAGTCGAGAAGACACGCAAGCTGTTCCGGGAGCTGCCGCCGGAGCAACGCGCGGCCATCGTCAAGCGCCGACGCGACCTGGGTCTGCAGATCCTGAACCGTGAGCTCGCCGGCGCCGCGGTGGTGGCAGTCGACCTGAAGCTGAACCATACCCGGCTCCGCCCGCTGTTTCTCCAGTCGTGGCCCTACCTGAACCGGATGAGCTTGAACCTGCAGCGCTTCGGCGCTGAGACGTTCAGCCGAAGCGAGCTGGCCACCGTCAACGACTTCCTCGAACGTGAGCTGGCCAAACTTGAGGACTACGTCGATGAGCAATTGCGGGTGGCGAAGGCCTACTGCGAGATGCGCGAGACGGAAATGAAGGCCAAGAACGACATCATCTTCCGGCCCACTGTCACCAGGCCGTCGCTGGAGATGGAGATCCAAGCGTTCTCACGCTTCTCGCTGCGCGCGCTGCAGGTCCTTGTCAACTTCGACAAGACGATGGACGAGTTCGATTTCATGGTCTGGAATGGCATCCGTGACCAGTCCGACGTCAATGACCAGGTGAACAGCTTCCTGCGCAAGTTCCAGCCGCTAGCATTGCGAAGCTATACCACCCACTTGAAGTTGATGACAACGATTCGCGGCATCTGAAGGCTGCTTGCGCTATGGCTTCCTTACTCGACCAACTCAATCCTGCCCAGCGCGAGGTCGCCGAGATCCGGCGGCATTGTCTCGCCGTCGCCGTCCCCGGCAGCGGAAAGACCAAGACGATAGCGACACGCGCAGCGCTGCTGTTGGCCGACCCGGCCAATCTGGTTGGTGCTGTCACGTTCAGCAAGGACGCCGCGGTCGAGCTGAGGGAGCGGATCTTGGCGCTCGCAACCGAAGGTGCCAAGGACCGCCTTCTGGCAACAACTTTCCACTCGCTCGCGTTCAAGCTACTTGGCAGCAAGGGCTCTAAACGCCCTGCGGTCGCAAGCGAGGGTGACCGCCTTGCCATGGTTCGCATCGCAATCAACGAAACCGGCTCCGACCTGAAGCCGGAAGATGCCATCAAGTCCATTGACACGTTCAAGTCGCGTGTTGGTGAAGTGGTAGAGGAGACGCCAGAGGCCCGGGTCTACCACGCTTACCAGCACGCCCTTGAGCGCAACGGAATGCTCGACTTCCAGGACATGATGCTCCAGGCGGTATCAGGACTCCAGCGTGGATCGATTCGCGCCTTCCCCTTCACCCACCTATTGGTGGACGAGTACCAGGATAGCGACCCTATCCAGCTTTCGCTGCTTACACTGATCGCAAAATCCACGGGCTCGCTCGTCACCGCAGTTGGAGATGACGATCAAAGCATCTACGGTTTCAGATCTGCGCTCGGCTTTCGCGGAATGGAATCGTTCATCCGGGAGTTTGACGCGACGCCTGTTGTGCTCGGAAGCAACTATCGCAGTCGTGCTGAAGTTCTGGAGGCTGCCGACCGGTTGATCCAGAAGAACCGTGACCGGATCCCAAAGACCCTGGTCGCTAGCAGAGGTCCTGGTGGCTCGGTGTCGTTCCTCCGCTTCGATGATGAATACGCAGAGGGTACAGCTGCAATTGAAGCGCTCGGACCTGTGCTACGCAACGGAGGATCGGCTGCTGTGCTGACGCGTTCAAATCGGCAACTTGATGCCGTTGAAGCCATCTGCCGATCTCATGGCCTGAAATATTATAGAGCGGCGGGGAAGTCGATCCTTGATCGGCCGGAAGGCGCATTGATGGGAACGCTCTTGGAGTTGGTTCAACAAAGCAGGACTGGCGGCCTTGACGCTGCGCTCGCGTTTGCCGGCGCAGGGGCGAAGAACTACGGGCGTTGCATGCCACCCACGGCTCCTCTATGGATCGACCTCAGAAGAAGAGCCTACTTGACCTCGGTCTGTCTGAGCGCACCACGGACCTGTATCGGACCCTGTTGAAGAGACTTGGAGAATGGAGGGCTCTGTATGGCCGCCAATTCTTCGTCCTCGTGCTGGATGGCGTGCATGAATGGATGCAGGAGCACGCAAAGACGGACTCGGCCAAAAGAGCGATCACAACAACCTACGGCGTTCTTTCGCGCCTCAACGGCCCGTTCTCGGAACGCCTTGAGTTTCTTAGGCGCAAGAACAATGAGCCGGCGCCGGATGCCTTGATCTTGACGACCGCCCACTCGTCCAAAGGGTTGGAGTGGGATTCGGTTTGGATAGCGGGGGCCGGCGAGACAGTGTTTCCAAACGAGAAGTCCACAGAGGTGGAGGAGCGGAGGCTGTTCTACGTCGCGATGACGCGAGCCCGGGACCATTTGACTATGAGTGTCTCGCGCAAGTACCCGACATCCCGGTTCGTGCTGGAAGCCGGATTTGGTTGAGCGAGCCGGAAGCGGCCTTGCTTAACTACGGCGTCGTTGTACCGTTATCCACTCCTCTGCCTCTATTTTACTTTCAATGAAATCTCGCCCTCCCCATCAGACCCGCGCTTTCGCGGACGTCATCTCGGGCTTCAGCACTCGGACCGTGGCCAGCTTGTGATGGCATGCGGGACGGGAAAGGCGCTTACTGGGCTGACACTTGTAGACTGGCTCTTTGTAAGCACTGCGAAGAAGAACCCTACGTCACGATTCGTGATCGAGGCAGGACTGGCATGACAAAGCCCCCTAAAAAACAAAAGCCAGGATGGCAGTCCTGGCTTCTGCGGAAGTTGCCGGGTCCCGAAAAAGGCGTACCAGACTGCTCCTCCCACTGAGTGCAAAGTCTAGAAAAGCCTTCGGGTCCTGTCAACGCCTTCACAAGTTTTTTTGTATAGAACGGCGGAACATGATTCGAACCATGGAAGCCGGTGGGCGGCGCTCGCCCATCGGCAGCGCGACGACGCGTCCTTGCGCCGTGGGCAGCGCACATCCTATCGCCCACGGCGCAAGCGAGTCTGGGCCACACTACCTACCAAGCAAGATTGCCAACGCGCTCGTGCGCGTCTATGAGGCGTTGCATGAGTTTGCGTTGACGCAGACACAGCGTCAGGTTCTCGCCTGCCTGGTTCGTAACGGCGTGAAACAGCAAGATCCAGTGGACTGGATCTTCATGAAGAAGGTCACGATCGCACGACGGCTTGGTCTTAGCGAGGCGACCGTCTATCGTTGCCTCGCCGCCCTGGAGGGTGCCGGCCTGATCGAGCGGGAGGAGCAAAGACAGTCCACATACAATCTGAAGGCCCTTGGTCGGATTCGGCTTTCGGTGCAAGCCATTCGGAATCTTGGCCTAGCGTCGACTCAACCGTCGCCTGAGATGGGTGCCACGGCGAGGACCCCCGACATACAGAACCAGGGAGCCACCCGCCGGATGCCCGACCTCGCACCGGTGAGAGACGTTAACGTACACCCTCAACAATCTTCTTCGAAGAAACAGTCGCCGGGGACGAGCCCATTCATTCGCGTGCTGGGCAAAGCCGTGCCTTCGGAGCTGGCCTGGCTGGTCACGCAAAACGGACTGGCGCTGACCGGCCTGTTCGCCCTCATGAAACGCGCTAAGGCCGTCGGCCACCGGCTTTCGAACGTAATTGCAGTGGTCCGCGATGCCCTGATACCGCTCAAGGGCAGGGAACTCTTCGCCTACATCCAGGCCCTGCTGTCCAAGACAGTCGACTACGCATTTGTCGCAGAACAGCAGGCAACGCAAGCGCAGGCCGAGCGGGCAAAGGCGGAAGCCGCAGCTGCTGTAACCGCGGAAATTTCAGACCTGGTCTCAAGGCTCCGTGGGGTCCAGGTAACGCGCGCCGACGGTGCCGTGCTCAGCGTTGATGAGGCATCGGTGGTGATCGAGAAGGCTGGCCGTAGGGCCGCGGCACCCCATGCGCTCGCGTTCGATCTCCTGCGGGAGATGGCGGCCTGCCAGGCGAACGACGGAAAGTCGGCTTTTGCTCGACCCTGCGTGGACCCGTTCGAACGCGGCCAGTCCTTGGCGGTGATGGAGGCGCAGTTAGCCGCCGCCCGGGGAATACTTCGTGGGCGCTCGTCGCCGGCGCACTTGACCAGGTGCGCGGCACGCCCCGCCCTTCAGAACGGCGAGGGATAGCGCGGCCTCGGTACCGGCGTAACCTTCGCTGAGGGCCGCATTTCGGTTGTCCGGATTTGCACCCTGAGGCAGCCTGGCCTATCTCCGTGAGCCGGCGCATGGCGTGTCGGACGCGCAGACGTGCTTCTCGCGCTGTTAGGAATCCTCGTCTTGTCCATCTGGATCGAGCGGGCCGCACTCCATGCATACGAGCGCATCGCACCAATCGTGTGTAATGAGCCGAGGCGCACTGGTTGGCGTACGATGCGTCACATTTCTGGCGGGCGCGAGGTGGCGTGGGAGGATAATTCGTAACGGTCATCCATTGCAGAACCGTTGACCGACAGGGTCCGGCAGCACGGTGCGATGCGCATTTATCTACATTTAGGTATAATCCTGTGATGCCGACGATGATAAAAATGCTGCGCTGGGTGGGGTCAGCGAAAAAAGACCTGGGCGCGATGCCGAAAGACGTGCAAGACACCTTTGGCTATGCGCTGCACTTGGCCCAGGTGGGTAGTAAGCACAGCCAGGCCAAACCGCTGAAGGGCTTCGGCGGGGCGGGTGTGCTGGAAGTGGTGGAAGACCACCAGGGCGGCACCTACCGCGCCGTGTACACGGTGCGCTACGCGGGAGCGGTGTACGTGCTGCATTGCTTCCAGAAGAAATCGACCAGCGGCATTGCCACACCCAAACCGGACATGGACTTGATAGAGGCTCGCCTGAAAGCTGTGACGGCCTTGGAGAAGGAGCAATGAACATGAACACGATAGCAACCATCGACGACCTTACCATTGAGCAAGGCAGCGACAATCCCTATGCGGACCTGGGCTATCCGGACGCCGACGAAATGCTGGTCAAGGCCGGACTGGCACATGAGATCGCGCAGATCATCAAGAGCCGGCACTTGACCCAGCAACGGGCGGCCGAACTGCTGGGCATGCCGCAACCCAAGCTCTCCGAGCTATTGCGCGGCAAATTCCGCGGCATTAGCCAGGCCAAGATGATCGAGTGCCTGAACCGATTGGGGCGCGACGTGGACATCGTGGTGAGGAAGGCCGGTCGCCGAACGCTGGGGCACACTCACGTAGTGGTTGCCTGACGACGAAAAAGTCCTAGGCTTACGAGCTCGGCGGGCTAATGGCGGTGGCAGCTGCAGCCCCTGTCAAGCAATCCGGCCAACCAAGGAACTCGTTGAAAACCCATCTGCGTTTACGCGCTTCCAGGCGTGGAAGCGCTCCAGCGCGTTCCCAGGCGCTCCAACGCACTTTGATGCGCTTTACCCCGTGTGGACGGCACCTTCGGAAACAGCCTGCGCCATTGAGCTCCGAACCACCAGATCGCAGGGTAAGGCTCGGGTCCAATGTCTTGGTCGCGCCTCCGGCTGACAAGGAAGGGCCCAGCAGGGGCAAGCCTGCGGAACACGCAGGCCAATCTCGCTTGATGTAGCGGTCAAAGACCATTGATGGGAGCGAGCGACCCTGTTGCTGACATACCCCCGTGGCAAGCCATCTATCCGCGGCTCATTACCCGAGCGCAGATTTGATGCGGCCAAACACATATTGACCGAGGTACCAGCCCAACTCTGACTGCGCGAGGATGTCCTGCTCTGTAACTGAGGACGGCTCGAGCTTCATACGTCGCAGCAAGAGCTTGCCCTCTCTCGATGCGAACCAAGCGCGGATCAGCTCTTGTCTCGTTCTTGCTTCTGCCGCTTTGAAGTGTTCCAGACCTTTGCGCGAGTCTTCGTTCATGCGCACACGGACCTGATCGTCGTGCGATGCGACACTACGTGCAACGGCATTCGTGGTCTCAGCCTTTGCGACCTCTTGTTGCGCATCAACTGCAAGAAGCTTCGTTTGTACCTGGACCATCGTTCGTTCAGCTTCCGATATCTTCCAGTTGTCCCGCAGGGCGCTCATCAGATAGCCTGCTGGACTCTTCTTCACCTGCCCTCGATGAAGCTTGAAGCGGGTGTATTCAACGGCCTGCATGATCCGTTCGTCGGTCCATACCTCACGGTTTTCCGATATCTCGCTGAACTGCCGGGAAGACAGATTGAACTCGTCCTTGAGAATCTTATAGAGGTGGCTTGCATCTGCCAGGCTAGCCATGACAGCGTCGGCGGTATCCTTTCGCTTGAGTAGGAACCTGATTCGGTCCACCTTCTTCGAAGAGGTAGACTCGGCCCGAGTCTCGTACGAGAGTTCGATGTCCGAGACTTTGTTGATCTCCTGGACCGCCGGTTCTAACCAGTCGCGCTTGAAGTATTTGAATATTGCCGCGTTGGCCCCCATTTTTCCGGGCCACGTACGCATTTCATTTAGCTGGATCCAGTCCGTTCGGCCGACCTGCACGCATGGCAGAACCTTATCGTAGATCGCCCGCGCCAAGCTGCGTGTGAAGGCGGTGGAAATCCTTAAGCTCAGCCAGTGGGACTTGCGCGGGTCACGGATAAGTGGGAGTAAGCGAGGATGTACGTCGAAGCTGACACGCCCCCGGAGAAAACCCACGAGACCTATTAGTTGGACTTGTACCCACAAGTCATCTTCATGGGGGTCCCGGTCCAATGGCGTATTGGTGACACGAATTTTCGCGTTCTGCGCTTCGTCGGCAATGGACCGCAGGTGCTTGATATTGCGGCTGTCATAGCGCATCAACCACTTGAAGTAGTTGAGATCAACGTCATACTGAGCTCGGGCCTCGGGTTCTTGACCGACAATAAAATACGCGGCGTCAAGGAAGCGCCGCGCTGCAAGCCCCATGTTGACGATTTCAGTAAAGACGTTATTGCGTTGAAAGCCGATCTCCCGATTGGCCTCGGTTATGGGCAAGCCCAAGTCAAACATGTCCTCGAACAATGCGAGTGCCATCTGTCGAGGCGTTGCGCTTGATTTGACCTCCTCGATATTGTCCGACGCCATAGTTTTCTGCTCGTTGTTCTGGGCTCAGCGCACTTTAGCATGCTTAGGTGAGGTGTCAACACAATGGACCTCACCTTGAGCAGCTACGAATCGCTGTTTCTTCGCGGCGTGCACAACCACTCTCACCTACCGCACAACGAACCTCACCATTTTGAGAACGCTTTTGCCGCCCAAGCCTTAACTTGTCGAGGTTTCATAGGAACGCCCTAGTGTTCGCACATCAACCCTCACCATCGATCCGCGTGCACAATGAACCTCACGTTTGTGTCTCCTATATCTCACCTAGGCGGCACAAGGAACCGCACCTTGCTGCACAAGGGGTCTCACCTTTTGCACATGGAACCACACCTTTTTGATGTTAAGACATTGATTTTAAAAGAATTTGCAATCTGCTGTTGGTTGGTTGGGTTGTTTACTTAAAAAAAGACAAACTAACTAAAAGCCACCTGCAGTCCATAGGTGAGGTTCTTTGTTCACGAGAGAAGGCTGTTTTTGTATGGTGAGGTTTCTTGTGCGGAACCGCGATTAACGGTCTTAGTTTTGCACAAGAAACCTCACCATCTCACCATCCGACGCCCCTCAAGGCGAGTGTTTGTGCGAAACCGGCCGTGAGCCGGCATGGGGTAAGGGCCCCCGAGTTGAATTGGCGCGAAGGTGTAGTCGCTGACCTTGTCAATGTGGACTGTGCGTCATTCTTAGGTGGAGGACAAAGTACGTTTCGCATTGTTCACAAAACTTCCCTGCAAGGTCAGGTATCCAAGGTGAGGTTGTTTGTGCTGATTCCCTGCGGGTTAGCAGTTGCCACACGCCACACAACAGGCCTCACCTTCGCATCATCTCTCGGCACTACCCCTTCAAGTCCCTCTTCTCTCCGACAAAGGTGAGGTCATTTGTGCGAGGTTCATAGTGAACCAGTGTTTCGCATTACTACGCTTACTGAGTTTTAGGGTACGCCAAACCTCTGGAATCGTTGCTTTATTGGAGAGTCCCTATAGAAAACAGCAATTTATGCAGCATTCCTCAGGCATTTCCTGTATTCTGAGGTTTATATATTTTTCTGGAAAAACCTCAGAATGGTGAAAATTAGCCAACTTCCTGCTGTAGACCGGACCGTCCCTCTAGAACAAATCAGCAAGTTTGCAGAGAAAGTGACAATTTTCACGAGTGAGCTGCGTGAGACGATATTGGCGCCCAGGCCCAGAAAAACTGCGCCAATCTTCAAGACAGGCGAGATTGCCGAGATGTGCAACATCTCGCACTCCCAAGTTCAGTACCTTGCGACAAAGGGTAGCGGTGAATTGCCCGCAGGCACAGCTGCAGGAACTGGCCGAACCCGCACCTTCACGCTGGAGGAAGCGCGTGTTTGGGTCCAGAGGGTTTCAGATATTTATCAGACTCCACTCGTTACTGGCATACGGGAACCGAAAGGGAAGATTATCATCACGGCCCAGCTGAAGGGTGGGTCTGCCAAGACAACAACAACTATGTGCCTCGCACAAGCGCTAACGTTGCGCGGGCGCAAGGTGCTTGTGGTTGACCTCGATCCGCAGGCGTCGCTATCGGAATTGTGCGGCTTATACGCAGAGAAAGACGTGACGCCGGAAGACACCGTACTGCCATACATCTACGATCAAGAAGTCGAAGGTGGACTGGAAGAAAGGGTTCAGTCCACCTACTGGGATGGTCTTGACGTCATCCCGGCGCACACAGAGTTGATTGGTGCGGAGTTCCATCTGCCAGCAATGCAGAAGACGAAACCTGGCTTCAAGTTCTGGACGGTGCTGCGATCGGGGCTTGAACCGCTGCGGAAGCGTTACGACTACATCCTGATGGACACGTCCCCTTCCTTGTCGTACCTAAATCTGAACGCACTGCTAGCGGCAGATGCAATGGTAATGCCGATGGTGCCTGAGAACTTGGACTTCATCAGTTCGTTGTCCTTCTGGCGCCTGTTCTCGGATGTTTCCAAGAGCTTCATCAAGTATGAAGCGGACAAGAAGTATGACTTCGTCTCCCTTTTGCTCTCCAAAGTCGACTATGGTCGTACCTCATCCGCGCCTATCGTCCGGGCATGGGCCGAAAGCGCTTATGAGAACTGGCTGCATTCAATCGAAGTACCTGCCAGTTCCGTCATGAGCACAGGCGCACTGGCTTTCTCGACTGTATTTGACGTCAGCGGCACCCACAGTGCGGCGAAGTCACTACAGCGGATTCGGAAACCCCTCATCGATTACTGCCGATGGGTGGACGAAATATTTGAAGAAAAGTGGAGGAACGCGCAATGAGCAATATGCGTGAACAGCTGCTGGCAAAGACGGCCGGCATCCGAAAGACTTCTGCGATCAAGGAGGATGAGGTCAAGCGGACCGACCGCACGCAGACCGCGCCTGGTCTAGCGGGAGCGTTGGCTGTGGCTCAAATCCGGGTACAAGAGTTGGAATCAACTGGCACTTCGTCCCAACTGCCGGTTGCGGAAGTTGTCCCGAACCCATGGCAGCCGCGAAAGGTCTTTAACGAAGCGAAGCTGGGAGACCTAGCCGAGTCAATTCGTGAAGTTGGGTTGATGCAACCCATTGTGGTTCGTAGGGTTGAGTCGGCCTATCAGATTGTGGCGGGCGAACGTCGGTGGCGAGCGCATAAAATTCTGGGGCTCGATACCATCAAGTCAGTCGTTGTGGAGTGTTCCGACTCCGATATGGCTATTCTTGCCCTGGTCGAGAATATCAGCCGAGATGACCTGTCTGACTTTGAAGTCAGCCAATCCATCCGGCGGTCTGAAAAAGAATTTCCCAACCGCAAGCGGATGGCGGAAGCGGTGGGTCTTTCCAGAACCGGCCTCTACCAATTCCTCGCATTCGACAAGCTTCCTAGCTTCATCTTGGATGACCTCCATCTTCATCCGCGACTGCTAGGTGGTAACGCAGCACATGCGCTCGTCGGGGCCATTCGCAAGCATGGAGAAGAAGGTATCGCGGCGGCGAAGGAGATCTGGCCACTTGTCGTTAAAGGAAACATGGATCAGGGGAAGGTGGCCTCAGCGATTGGGGCGCTGGCTACTCGTCGTGCAACAACGGAGTCGGCGAGCGGGCGCAGTATTGACAAGTTCTTCTCGGGAAAGGAACAGGCTGGCTCCATCACGAAGGACGTCAACAGCTTCACGGTGAAGATCAAAGCTGGCGTCCTGACTGAGGCGCAGGAGACCCAGATTCGGGAAATGATCAGCCAGATGTTTCATCACCAGCCAAACTGACTGTTTCATATTGATGAAGAGCCCGCCGAGAGCCAAGGCCATCGCTTAATCTGTTGATGGCTCGCCCGAGCCAGTGCTGATTCAAAGGCCATTCGAGTTTCGAAGGGCCTTTGTCATTTGACGCCCATCAGTTCGTCGAACTCGACCACGTGGGTGGCCAAGCCGACGTCGGCGTTCGCGCACCCCTCTGTTTTGCAGCAGGCGGCCTTGGGGCGCGTCGAGGTATCGAGCGAGTCTCACGAGTTCCTCGCCAACCCCGATATTGGTCTTGATGGGCGGGAACTCACCACACAGCAAGCACTTCAGGAGCGGAGTGCTGGTGGTATTGCCGGTCATTCCATAGTCATGGCCGCCGGTGGGGCCGCCCGGCTGTTTGGACCGTCGAGAGTACTTCTTACCTGCGGCGGGCACCCCGAAATTGGCGCAGGTAGGGTTTTTACAGAAGTTGACCTGGATAGGTCGAACGCTCCCATCCGGCAGCGTCACCTCAACGAGAGGCGGAACGCGGTCGGAATCAGATGTGAGCCGAGAGCGGGCTTTTTTGCGATGCCCGAGCGGGCGCTGCAATCCCGCAGGTGTACATACTATGTACGCGGTGGGGTAATGCCCGAACCGCCATAGATCGCTGCACTGGATCTTGAGGAACTGTGCCCTCTGTCCGTTGGCCAAAATGCCGCGAATGGCGACGTTTGTTGAACGGCAGGTTGCCGAGGCATCCGTTACGCGACAGGTCGCCATCTCCCCCGCCGCAGGGATGTCTGCCCTTGCACCGCCGTTTCCGATCTGCGCTGAGTACATACTATGTACTCGGCGCCGGGGCATTGTCGGAGCGCGTTGCCTTGAATACTCCCAACGAGTTTAGCCACGCATGCACTGGCTGGGCATCTCTTCCCTTTCGCAACTGGCAACCCTGCGCCGAGTACATAGTATGTACTCGGCATCCGATTCAGCGGTCCAATGGCGCAGGCCTGCCATCGCACCCGGCACCTCATCTGCGAGCGCAAGCTGCGTATGCTGCTAGGTGGCATCGCCACCAGGCAAAGGCCAAACCTCTATTTTGGCAACGCCTGCAATTCGGCCGTATGGCTCCGCCTGCGCTGCGATCTCGTCGGAAAAACATGGCCACACCTGGAGCACGGGCACTATGCCCGTTTTGCCAGTGTCTCGACGCAACACAGTTTATGGGGACCTTGCGCGCGACTCCCCCGCGCAACTGCACACTGCATTCCCCATATATGTACTAGGCCGTCCTTGCGCCGGACACGCGCCGGCTGCTCTGGCCGGGGAACGTTTCCGCATACGTGAACAGGGCTCGGACGGAATCACAGTGGCTGGACTAGCTGCCGGTCCGCGGCGCACCCAGCGACGCAGCAGCTTTGAGGGAGAGGCGGCGCAAACCTGCGCCGAATCCCGAAGCGGAGCCCACGGCGGTCCTGCCGCTCATGTGGAGATCGCAGCAATGGTGACACATTCTCCCGCCATCGCCGTGCGCCCACATTCTGCGCGATCACCCCGCGGGGGCGCGCGACCATTCGCCATTTATGTTCGAGCCAGGAGATGGCGGACACATTGCCCGCTGGCTTGACGCGACTGGGGGTGTGTGTCGATCGTCGTGTAGACCCATACCGACTCGGGCGGGACCGGATCGGTTGGTCGCCTTACGCCCAGGCGAGGCAAGGATGACCCAGTGGGAATGGATGTCGCCAACGGATCCGCCTCTGCGCCGTGCCGGTGGCGTCATTGCTTTTCTTCGAGATTCGATTGGAGTGGTACTGGCCAGAGGTGCCCACATAGCTGCCGCTTTTTACGCTGGTGTTCAAGCTCTTTCTCGGTGTCAGAAGTGTGCAGGAACTCGCCTACGTGGTCGCCGGCTATGACCGCGCGGCAGCGAATGGCCCCCGAGTTCTGGCTAGTCCTTTACCGCAGGACTTCCGCGGCATGGGCACCGGATTTCCGAATGACCGATCAAGCCAATGCCTCGATGCGCGCTGTGTCCGATACTCTGCCGCCGCCCGGCGCGGGCCCTATGGATTTTCCCATGAAAACTGTGGCCCAGGCCTGCCGCCACGTGTTGCCGCGCCTTGCCGGCGGTTGCATCCCCTCGTGTCACCCCGCGATTCCTGGCCGGCCATCGCCGAGGAACACGTCCACCGCATCCAGATGGCGATTCTGTCCACAACCGCGGCACACCAACGACCTGGCCAGAATGAGGCACTGAGTGTCTGATGGCAATATCCGACTTGGCACGACGGCAGCCTGCTGCCGTACGCGTCGCTATCGCTGTCTTGAGAGTGTGCGCGCTAAACCGCCTAGAAATTGCCTCGTTCAGAAAGGGGTCGGTCCGATCGGCCGGCCGTCAATGACGGAGCATTGCGGCATCGACCCCGCGGCACTAGCCGGCTGGATCGGCGAGCCTCCAGAAGCGTTCCGCCGGGGGATGCTAGATTTGCGGCCACTTGCTTGCGTGGCCACCTCCTCACGCGCTATGCGCTGTCTACCTGGAGTCGGGTTACCATGCCGCGCTGTTCTCCGTGCGGCTGTTCGCATAGCGGGCGCTTGCCGCGGGTTGCCTTCAGTCCCCCTTGGTGAGTGCAACTAACGGCCCCGAGTTCTCCGCCGACGCAAAGCTGGGGCTTCGACTCTTCTGGGAAGGGCGGATAGGACCTTTGAAACGCCACGTGGCGTTTCTGTCTGCGCCCAGGTGACACTGCCGCTGGCGCGCTTGGGCGCTATGCCTTACAGCTGGAACGGAAGCGCTTGGGGACCAAGTAGCCGCCTAAGTCGACGCCGTCAATCCCACGAACTTGCTGGTAGTCCAGATCGCGCAGTGCTCCCGCCCCGGCTGAATGTCCGGGAACGGCTGCTCGCCGGCCGAAAAGAAAACCTACCTAACCATGTTTGCGACGTTTACGCAGGCATCCCCGGAAGGGCACCAAATGTCGTAGTCATGAGCTAACGCGAGCATGCTGGCGCTCTATCTCGCCGCTGACAATTGCGAGCACGAAGCCCTCCTCGAACTGCAGCGAGAAATCGCTGGAGAAGCTAAAGGGAATCGTAGGCTTACGAGCTCGGCGCGCTAACGGCCGTGGCAACCGCACAAACAACCTCACCTTCGGTGAACAGAACGAGGACTTGAAGGGAGTGCGTGCCTAGTGATTAGGCAAAGGTGAGGCCTGTTGTGCGGTTGCGGCCGTTGGTATCCTGCTGGACATCAGCACAATTAACTAGGTGATTCGGGCAGTCGTTGCATGTTCTGGCCAACCGAGTCGACCCTGGCGAATTTCGAAGTGACGTCCCCGATATCGACTCGCTCCAAGCAGCGCGCGAGCGTGGCAAGCATTTGACCGAGCAGGAATGGGAAAAGCCGTAAAACCTGACCCTGAAGGAATGCCGCCGCAAACGCCGCGCGCTCGGACCTTATATGATCGACCAGGATCGGCAGGCGGGGCGGGTCTATGCTGTCGTCCCGCTAGGCAAGGAGAGGGGATTCCGCTACCGACGCCGGACGGTTCAAAGCAGACTTGGCCCGGCTCGAAGCTGCGCTCGCCCCGTTCGCCAAGGCCAGCGCCAGCTACTGGGTGGTCCAGAGCGAGCGGATTGCGGTCCCCGCGAAGCCGATCGAGTCCCTTGTGCGTCTTGTGGAGACACGTTGCCTCGGCGGAAAGGGCGCTGCATGACTTTCCTGCAGAGGAATTGGGCTGCCCGTCGCTGCCCCACATGATTCTTACCCAACGTCGCCGCCCCTGTGGCTCATTTAGGCATCAGCTGGAATCGGTGTGGCGGAATCGGAACCTCCTCAGCAAAATGCCCAGCGGGAGAAAAACGTTCCCCTGGGCCCTCGCCGCTTCTGCCATACCAAGCCAGCTTGGTGACGCTAACGGGACACCAGATTCATCCGCTAAGTCTTTGAAACTACACAGAAACCCTTTATCGCGAGTTGGTGCCGACCGTTTCTGCATAGTAAAAGCGAATGCCGATAATGTAGGGAGGCTGGTCGCTTGCAGGGATGGGCCAACGTTATGAGAGCATCACCCCGCTTAGCGAGCTGATGGGTTCACATCAGCCTCGCGAGATGCTGGGTTCGCCCTCGCGAGGGATGAAGTAGTCAACTGGGATCTCCACCACCCACACTACTCGCGCGGCCGCGTGTGCGTTCATGAACCCGTTCCATTGCGCCACCACCGACTGCTTGATCTGCCGTCCGATCGCGCACCCGTGAAGGCACTGTTGAGGAACAAGCTCCGTGCGAGCCATGGAACATCATGTGTAAGAGCGAGCACATTTCTGCGCATCGCCACGATTCTTTGATTTCTAAACGAAATTCGTCATTAAGTACGCTTTTCGAAAGTTGCTGAAAGGCAACGTCAGCGTCAGGCTGCACAACATTCTTGAGACTACGTCGAAACGGGCCAAAATCGTCTAATGTAAGACGAGGAAAAATCCTCCGGGGCTTTCGATGAAAAAGGAGCCCGACAAGCGCGAACTGGCAGCGGCGCAAATCTTCCGCCCCCTTGGCCAGGCGCCACTCACCCGCAAGCAGGCAGCTCTTGCAGGACAGCTATTGGGCTTGCACTGTTCTTCAGTGTACCGGTTGCGGCGACGCTTTTTAGAAGACCCGGTGACAACCTCATTGCTCCCGTCTCCGTCAGGTCCACGTCGAGGGCAATACATGCTGTCGGATGATGTGGAGGCAATCGTTCAGGACGTCCTATCCGATTGGCTTCCGCGGCAGAAGCATCTAGCCCATCCCCTTCATGAGATTTGCCGAGAGGTCCGCATGCGGTGCGCAGTTGCATGCGCCACACCACCTTCCCGGCCAACAATCTCGCGCCGATGGGCCGACTACCGTGACAAAGAATGCATGAAGCTTTCGGGCGCAGCGCCGGGCCACCTTGTGGCACAGCACCCTTTGGATATTGTGCAGATCGATCACACACTTGCCGACATCATGCTGGTCGAAGAGGTGTTTCGCCGCGCGATCGGCAGACCATGGCTTACTTTGGCAATCGACGTCGCCACACGATCGGTCGTGGCAGTCTATGTCGGTTTCGATCGCCCCAACGCGGCGACTGTCGCTCTGCTTCTCACGCGGATGGTCCTGCCCAAGGCCCCATGGTTGGCGAGCCGGGACGTCGCTGTAGATTGGCCGATGCATGGCGTGCCGAAGGTATTGCATCTCGACAACGCTGCCGAGTTCAAAAGTAAGGCACTGCGAGCGGGCTGCAATCAATACGGAATCGAGCTGATGTATCGCCCGCCTGGCCGACCCTATTTCGGGGGCCATATAGAAAGACTGAACCGCACCATGATGGAGAAGGTGCACAGTCTGCCAGGCTCGACCGGATCGTCGACGAAAGGACGAAAGGCTCGCAAGCCAGAAGCGGAGGCCGCATTGACCCTCCTGGAGTTCGAGCAATGGCTGATGTATGAAATCGGACAGACCTACCATCACAGTGCCCATCGAGGCCTAAGCGGCGCGACGCCATACTCCGCGTGGTCGACGTTGTCTGAGGCATCGAAGCCGCGGCTTCTTCCTGATTCAGCTGCTGAAGAACTTCGCTTCCTCATTCAGTTCCTGCCGATGAGCCGACGCACCATCCAGGCTGACGGCTTGACACTGTTCTATCTGCACTATTGGCATCCGATCTTCACCGCCTGGCGGGCAGCTAACCGTCGCGTCGTGGTGCGATACCATCCAGAGGACCTATCGAGAATCTTCGTCAGTGCCGATGGCAAGGAATACGTTGAGGCAAGCTTTGCCGACTTGCGGCGTGGCCGAATCTCCCTGTGGGAGCAAAAGGCGGTACTGAAGCATCTCCGGTCGCAGGGAAAATCCCACGTCACGGAGTCTGCGATATTCAACGCGATAGCCGCGCAACGCAGCATCATAGAGGGGGCAACGGCGAAGCGGCGATCCGCAGACAGACGAGGAGGAGCAGGGGAGACCTCGCCTTTCCCGGCGAGCTGGCAGTCCAGTCGGCAGGCGAAATCCCCCGATGCGTCATCGCCAACGCCGGATGTCGACTACAGCAAGCCGCCTCCAACTTATCACGTAGAGCAACTGTGAACTGGCGATGGGTGCTTCCTTGACACACCTTCTGCCGGAGGTCCGTTCTTTAGCAAAGAGCGATGACAATGTTCGCATTCTTGCCTTGGCTCGCGATCGATGGATCGACTATCCCCGCGCAACACAGGCGTTCGAGCTTTTGGACCGGTTGGTGAAGATCCCTCCACGGCAGCGTATGCCGTGCGTTCTGCTGTACGGCGAATCGAACATCGGAAAGACCCAGGTCATCGCGAATTTTGAACGGCGCCATCCTCCGGAATACGACGAAATTGCGGGCGTGGAGCGCCGGAAGGTGGTGTCTATGCAGATGCCACCCACGCCCGACCAGAACCGCTTCTACACATCGCTGCTGTTCGAGCTTGGAGCGCCGTTCAACGCATCAAAGCGAGGCTAAACGTGCTCGAGCATCTGAGTCGCGAGTTGCTTCGGAAAGTTTCACCGCGCATGCTGGTTGTTGATGAAGTTCATCACCTCTTGTCGGGAAATTATCGCGAGCAGCGCGCCTCACCCCGGACGGTCACTTCAAACTCCCCCACTTGTGGTCGGCTAAATTCCCCCAGGCAGGACGGGCAGATTATGAATCGGCCTTCTCAGAAACAGCAAGCCTGGTGGCGGCTTCTTTGAGGCGGTAGCTTTTTCCTTCGAACTCGAGAAGCTTGGATCGATGCATCAGGCGATCCAGAATGGTAGTGGCCATGGTGTTGTCGCCGAGGTATCGCCCCCAGTCCTGCACCACGCGGTTGGAAGTGACGATGATGCTGCGACGCAGTTTGTAGCGCTGATGGACCAAGGTCTGCAGCAGTTCGGCGGCGGCGTCCGGGATGCGTTTTGCCAGGAACAGGTCGTCGAGCACCACCAGTTCCGGCTCGAGCAAGGCCGTGAGCAGTCTGTCCTGATCGGCACGCGTGTCCACGGCGTAGCCGGCGAACACCGTGTCGGACTCGACGTAACGCACCTTCATGCCCTGTAGGGTAGCGTTGTACGCAATGGCCTTGGCAATGTGGCTCTTGCCGGTGCCGGGCTTGCCAATTAGCAGCGCATTGTCAGCGTCGGCGATGAACTTCAAGGTGTGCAACTCGAAGCAGGCCTGACGCGGCAGCTTCGGGTTGAACGCCCAATCGAAGTCGACCAGGGTTCGGCGCTCATCCAGGCCGGACCGCTGGTAGCGCCGCTCGAGTAGCCGGGAACGGCGGCGATCCAGTTCATCTTGCAGGATCATGGAGAAGGTCTCGAGGAAGGGTTGCTGGCCCGCCTGGGCCTGCAGCACGCGGGTCTCCAGTGTGGCGCCAACACCGGACAGGCGCAGTTCGCGCAAGGCACGATCGATTTCAGCAAAGCTCATGGTCATGGGTGATCTCCTGGGTTGGCGGCGGCGCTTGTCTGGCGCCGAGCGAGAACAGGTCGGCATAGTCGTCGCCGCCCCGAATCAAAGGATTTTCCTGGGTCAGGGGCAGTTCGCCCTGGATTGGCGTATCGAGGTCGGCCAGCGCTTGCTCGAGCAGGCGTTCGGTCAAGGCTTTGACCTGCCGGTAGCTGGGCGCACCTTCGCGCAAGGCGGTTTCGCACGCCGCGTCGATCAGCCGACGGGGATACCGCCGGACAAGACCCACGATGCCCCACAGCTTGCGCTGGCCCACACGCCCCTCGGTGTCGAACAAGAGCTGGCACAGGCGTTCGGCGGAGGACCCGATGGCTTTGGCCTGGGCAAGAATGCGCCGTGTCTCGCGCGAGGGATTAAAGAGGCGCTCGTCCTGCGGCAGCACCACCGAGCCGGGCCTGTCCGCCAGATCGTGGCTGCGCAGCAAGGCCTGGGTTTTCAGGTCACGGATTTCCAGACGATGCGCGTACTTGCGCACCAGCACCCGGCTGCCAATAGCCGCCGGCCGGGCCGCGTAGCTGCTGTGATCGACGCGAATGCACGTGTCGTCGTAGACGGTGTAGACCTTGTCGGTGAAGTACTCGAAGTTATGCACCGGCAGTGCCCGCAGATGAGGGCGTTCTTCCTCGAACATCGCCTGGACCTGACGCCGAGTGCTGCCGTGGATCCGCTTGGAGGCCCAGTTCGTCTCCCATTGTTCAAGGAAGATGTTTTGCTCTTCGATCGACTCGAAGCGGCGTCCCTTCAGGGCGGTCGCCTGGGTATGCTGGATCGCGTTCTCGACCGTGCCCTTGCGATTGGGGTCGCGCACGCGCGCCGGATCGGCCACCACGCCGTAGTGGGCCAGCATGGCCGCATACACCGGGTTGAGCTCGGGCTCATATAGGTCGGGCTTGAGGACACCTTCCTTCAAATTGTCCAAGACCACGTACTGGCTCACGCCGCCGAAGTGGCGCCAGGCCTGCTCGTGGAGTTCTGCCCAGACCTGCTGACTCGATTTCCACACCACGCGCCGGAAGCTGCGGCGAGAATATCGCAACGTCATCACGAACAGCCGCGGCTTGCGATAACGGTCCGTGCCTGGCATCCGGGTCGGAGCACCTTCACCGTAGTCGACCTGCGCCTCCTCGCCGGGCAGGAACTCCAACCGGTCGAATTGTGCCGGCGCGTGATGGCGCAAGATCCTGACGAAGCGCTTGACGCTTTCGTAGCTGGAAGCAAAGCCGAACTGGTCCACCAGGTCCTGGTAGATGGCCGTGGCGTTACGATGCAGACGCACCTGGACAAATTCCTGGTACGGCGCGCAGGCCGACAACGTGTTTCCGTTATTTGCCGGCGGTCGGGGTGGAGGAATTTGCGGCCCAGAGCCGGTGGTCACCGTGGGGGAGTTTGCCTGAGCGGCGGCAAATCGTTCTTGATATCCTCGAATCGTCTTGCGATCGATTCCGGTAATGCGTGCGATCTCCCGCTGGCCTTTGCCTGCCGCGACCAGCGTAGCAATGGTGGTTTGTAGATGTGGCTTCAAGACGTTCACTCCGGCAACCCCTCTGCTTCATGCGAGGGGAACAAGGTAACGTCCTGCCGGGCGCCTACATCACTTTCAGCGCCCCTTCAGGTGGGGGAGTTTGAGGTGACCACAGGTGGGGGAGTTTGACCGACCATCGGGGGCCTCACTGAACCTGCTCAAGTTTCTGGCCAACGATCTCCAGATGACGATTGTCCTTGTGGGGACGCACGATGCTGAGATTGCACTTCAAACCGATGCGCAAATGAGCAGTCGATTTGCGCGCTTCGAGATGCCTCGATGGCAGGAGTCGGAAGCCTTCCGGGGACTCCTGGCGGCATTCGAACGCGTTCTTCCTTTGAGACGGCCGTCAAACCTGTCGCGGCGAGAAGTTGTCACGGCGATCTTGGCGGCGAGCGGAGGTCTGACCGGCGAGGTCTCGCGGCTATTGAATTCTGCCACCGAGCTTGCGATCCGCGACGGAAGGGAGATGATCGATGTCTCTCACATCGAACACGCCCGGAACAGCGTGCTTTAACCAAGCGAGGTCGTGGCCGGTTGCCCCGCGACCGTTTGACGGAGAGGCATTTGGGGGCTGGCTTGGCCGACTCGCTGGCAAGTATTCCATGACAGTCGAGCAGCTATGGATGCACGCCGATATCGGTCCGATGCCGACCCTTACACGGAGGAAATGGCTACTGTTTCCTCCAGTGCCGCCTGAGACCTTGGAGCGTCTCTCAGAGCTGACCCACGTAAGCGTGGATCGCCTGATAGCCATGCAGACTCCAGCCGGTTGGGTCTATGAACGACTTTGCTTACGGTATTGCTACCCCTGTTTGATCCTGAACCCTGCTGATGTCTGTTCGCCATTCTGGAAACGCGAGTGGTTGGATCCGAACTTTTCAGTGTGCGTGCAACATCCTGGCAGGCTCGAAACGACCTGGCACTGGAGTCACTATAAGATTGGCAATTTCAATGATCTGCTTCGAAGAGCGTACGCAACACCCCACCGGGAGATTGTTTCGCATGGAAAAGCGACAGTCGCATGAATGATGAGCGGAAAAAGCTACGCGCGCATGAATAGTGAGCGTGGCTCGCATGAACCGCGATCTTCAACAGCGGTTCTAGATGGGGCGTACGCTCGTCGAGCGTTGATCGCCACCGTGCCCGTGCTTGGGCAGGGCTGGCCTGCCTTCCAACTCCCTATAGAGCATCAGCACTACGTCCTGAAGCGTTCTGAATCAGGGGCGGCGCATCAGTCGGAGAAGCCAGGGGCTTGGGCAGCAGGCCTTCCATTGCTACCCACTCCACGTCTGTCAGATCGCTTGATATCGCTTCGTGTTGGCCGGCATGCTCCTTGCCGCTCTCGATGTTCTTATCTCCACATCCTAGCTTTAGAATACTTCCGCAGCGAATTATCAAACAGGATCTCAGAGAGGCGTGGAAATGAGACTCGAAACGGAAGGATGACATCGACCGCCGTCGATGGAGAAGCGAAGAGGCTCGAGCCCCTACCGCGCAAGGAGCGCGACGAAATAACTCCGTCTGTTTCCCTCCCGTTACCGCCGCCTCGGGCACCCCTTGGAGGACATGCAGGGACTGTTTTGAGTTGAAATTCGCGCAAACAGATTGTGGATTGACCGACGAAGACTTTGGATCTCTGCCTGAGGTATTGACGGCCCTTGCCATAGTCTGCATTTGCAGGCTTGGCCCCATTATTCGTAGGGTTTTTCCGTCGTCCCAGGCGGCACCTTGTAGCGATTGTAGCTCCAAAGATACTGCTCGGGAATGCGGCGGATCATATCTTCCAAAGCTGTATTGATGAGTGTCGCCTGTGCCTGCGCCTCATCAGGAAGCGGCCCTGCAAGTCGAACAAAGTGGATGCGCCATCCGCGGCCTCCCCGGAGACGCTCTCCTGCAGCTACTATTACTGGCACGCCGGTTTGCGCTGCCAGCTTCCCCGGCAGTGTCATTGTGTAGGCCATGCGGCCAAAGAACGGCACCCATACTCCTTCGCCGATGCTTGGCGCCTGGTCTGGCAGCAGGCCTACCGACTCTTCGTGGCGTAGCGCTCGCAAGAATGCGCGTACCCCCTGCGTAGATGCCGGCACCGCAGTTAGTCCGGACTTCTCGCGAGCGGTCTCGAACAGCGGTCGAAGGATTTCCTTGCGAGGGAGCCGATACATGACGGTGAGAGGCAGGCGCTGCGCGGTATAGAGGGCGGTAATCTCGAAACAGCCCAGATGTGGCGTCAAGAATAGAATCCCCGGGCTCTCTGCAAGAGCCGATTCAACGACTCCCCAGTCATCCGAGATGGCCTGCGAGATACTCTCTTGACTGCGGAACCACACTCGACAGGTCTCCAGAATCATAGCCCCTGCTTCGCCAGCAGCCTTGCGGGAAAAGGCAGGTTCTGGGTAGCCAGCCTGGGCGGCATTCTCTTGCAATCGCTGGCGATACTTTCCTGGGAATAGATAGATGAGTCGCCCCAACAAGCGACCTGCGGAATGCAGAATGGGTAGCGGTAGCGCAGCGATCATTCGGATTAGAACGAGAAACCAGTCGTGCCGAGGATAGCGATCCATGAGCGATCTAAGAGGTCATTCCTTCCGTAGCCCGACTCCGGACGCCTAGAAGCGATGGACATTGTTAAATGCGGCAACTGCGTCGCCGCGCTGGATCGGCGGCCGAGCCACCGGGCGCTAGTAATCTTCCAATCGCTCAGGGCCCCAGTGGGAAAGTCGTTGCGGTGCGAGCACGCGTGGACTTGGCGTGACCAATCTCTTCAAGCCTGATCTCGACGTGCTTCGAGAACACGTATTCGGCCGGGCGCTGCTTGGTCAGGTCGATGTCCGCTGCCATCGGGCCCGAGGTGCGCACGCCGCGCAGGCTCACACCCAGCGCCTTGAGCGGGTGGGCGATGGTGTCAGCTACCGCCGTAGCCTCGAAGCCGCTATGGACCATGCAGTCGGCGCACTTCTCGTAGTTGCCCACGCCGTAGGCGTCCCAGTCGGTGCCTTCCATCAGTTCCTTGAAGGTGTCGACATAGCCTTCGCCGAGCAGGTAGCACGGACGCTGCCAGCCGAACACCGTGCGCGCCGGATTGCCCCAGGGCGTGCACTTGTAGGTCTGGTTGCCGGCCAGGAAGTCCAGGAACAGCGTGGACTGGCTGAACGCCCAGTACCTGCCGGCGCGCCCGCGTGCCAGGATGTCGCGGAACAGCTGGCGGGTCTTGCCGCGGTTCAGGAAGTGCTGCTGGTCGGGCGCGCGCTCGTAGGCGTAGCCCGGCGAGACGGTGATGCCGTCCACGCCCATGGCCTTCACGGAGTCGAAGAAGCGGGCCACTTTTTCCGGCTCGGCGTCGTTGAACAGCGTGCAGTTGATGTTGACGCGGAAGCCGCGCTTCTTGGCCGCGGCGATGGCCTCGACGCACCGGTCGTACACGCCTTCCTGGCTCACCGAGCGGTCATGCATCTCGCGGTCGCCGTCCAGGTGCACCGACCAGACGAAGTACGGGCTCGGCTCGTACCGGTCCAGTTTCTTTTCCATCAGCAGCGCATTGGTGCACAGGTACACAAACTTGCGGCGCGCAATGATGCCCTTGACGATGGTGGGCATGTCCTTGTGCAGCAGCGGCTCGCCACCGGCAATGGACACCACCGGCGCGCCGCATTCGTCGACCGCGCCCAGGCACTGCTCGATCGACAGGCGCTGGTTCAGGATGGGATCCGGATAGTCGATCTTGCCGCAGCCGTTACAGGCCAGGTTGCAGCGGAACAGCGGCTCGAGCATCAGCGCGAGCGGATAGCGCTTGTTGCCGGAGAGGTGCTGCTTGACGACATAGGCGCCCACGCGGGCAACCTGAAAAAGGGAATGGCCAAAATGTACTTCCTTGTTATTGGGGCAGCCGGGCGTCAGCCAGCGGCGGTTTGCGGGTCCGGCTGCGGCACGGCCCCGGCGGTGGCCGTTCCGGCCGCCTGCTTGCGCGGCGATGGATCGGCCAGTTCGGCTGGCAAGCGGAATTCGGCGTGTTCCTCGCGGCCATCCATGACCGACACGTCCACCGGCCCGAGCTGGCGCACCGTGGCGATCACGTCCTTGACCATTTCCTCGGGGGCGGAAGCGCCGGCCGTGATCCCAACGACTTCGACGCCACGCACCCACTCGACGTCCAGTTCACAGCCGTGTTCATATCATCCTAATTGTTCATGGGCGCGTTGCAGCGTACGCCTCGTTCCGGCTGCGCCGGGCGTTCCTCTGACGAGCGCCCCCGCGTCAGGTCGCTTCGCTGCTAAGTGGCCAGACCTCGATGCGGGGCGGGCTGGAGAGAAGTTCACTGAGCATCTCCAGATCTCCTCTTTCTTCGCGCCACCGGAAATAGGCATCGACCGCCGCAACGGTCTCGAATATATCGATGAACAGCACCTTATTGGGCTGCGCTTCCTGGCGGACCGGCCCTCGCGGCGCGCACACCAGGGAACACAGTAGTCCGCTTCTGAAGTTGCGGAAGCATTTCATTGAAGAAGCTGTCGACGTGCTTAGGTTTCAACTCAATGGAAACGGTGACAGTGACTCCGTTCGACATGGCAAGAACCTCTCAAGATTTGTGTGGACGGAGGGGGTGTATATTGCGCGGCGCCAGTTCCGTCTCGTACAACATGGACTAGCCTGGCGGAGTGCGGTAAACACTTTGAGGTGACAGCCCAGCTGATCTGTGTCTGACTCCGAACAAGCGTTTACTGCGGAGGGGATAGCGGCCGGCCCATGCCCATGGCGCATCGACGCCGCGCTCGCCGTCATATCTAAAGGACGAATTCACGCGGTGTGCTCGAGGGAGCGAGTGAGAGCAAGGCGCCTGACAATGCCAGTGGCTCGTACTTGATGGCCACAAGCGGATACGCTCGACCAGTTGCGATGCCCAATCGCGGAATGCGCGCACGTTAGGCGCAAGGGCCGGCTTCGCGGATAGGCGGCCCAGATCGGGATCGAACGAGGCCTCCAGCTTGACAGAATCTCGACCAGCGTACCCGAACGGAGGTGCTCCTGAATCATGAAGCTTGGTGGCTGAAGTATGCCATTGCCGCTCAAACCATAGGTCACATAAGCGTCGTCGTCGTCGTTGAAGCCGAAGTTGCCGATCATGGGGATCAGCTGCTGACAGACAACGTGCGGAGAACACCGAGACTTGCCAAGTAGGTTGGGCTTGCGACAGTCAGGACGCGCATGTCTTCGAGCGTGCGCGCGATGACTCTTGAGTCCTCAAATGTACCCACGCGAATCGCGCAATGCACCCCGTTACGGCTCAGGTCGGCCGGCCTGTCGCAGCCAATCAACAGATCGATGTCCGGATATCGGCTGTGAAAGGCGTGCAGTTGTGGTGTGGCGAGCAGCCTTCCTATTGATCCCACCATATTGACATACAGCTTACCCCCGGGGCCGTTTCCCGAGCATGCGAGCGTCACCTCCGACTCGGCGATTTTAGCGAGGATGTGAACGCAACGCTCGTAGTACTCGGCGCCTTCCAGAGTGAGCTTGAATCGTGGAGTTGAACAGCTTCTTGCGCGCCACCGATTCGCTGGAACTGGCACTACCTCGGCGCGAGAATTGTGAAGAGCCTGGAGGCACACCTCCGAGTCCGACTTCCGCAACGGACAACGCGCAAGCGAACGTGAGCGGCTCCATTGCCAGAGCTTATCCATTCTCCTCATCGAAGAAATGACGTCGAAGCATTCGATTTCGCGGGATTGAAATCACGCGCCGCAGCTATTCCTCCGTCGAACGTCACCTTGGGTGGCACCGAATGATGCATATGATCACCAATTCCCTCGCTGCGACAGGTGCTTTTGACGAGTCCTAGTTGCCAGATGCGCTCGGCTAATTAGCGGGCTTTTGAGGCGAACGGGACGGTGCGTCTTGGTCTGGCCTCGGCTTGGTATGTCTTTTTGATGAAGGCCTATCTGGCGCAGCCGACGAATCAACCAAAGATCCACGAGTATCCTTCCTAGCTCCCTGCGTGTACGGATCGAACTTGTCGTTAGCCCGTTGCCCATCGACGTAACCATCCTTGTTCGTCACCCGGTTGTTGGCGTCGTTTCGATCAGCGGCATTCGGTGCGTCCTTGGGGCCAGCCGAGAATGCTAGTACTGGGGCGCACAGCGCAAGGATAAAAAGAAAGTTTTTGTCCATGGTTGTTCTCCTTGATCAATTGGCGCCGTGAGCCGGAGCCCCTGCTATCTCGTCACCTCACTACCACGCGGTAATTGAGCCCGCAGAGCCGAAGCCGAGCGTCGTGTCATCTAGAATAGCTCGGAGGCTGAGGATTCGGCACGAACTCATAAAAATTAAGGTTTTGCACCCAATGCATAGCGAAGTGAGTGTGAATCTGTGCTTGCCATCGATTGGCTTTAGGACACAGGTGCCCCGCGTGCGGTAGAACCCTCATTCGATTTGGCTCATATCAGTGCGATCTGACGGCCCACAGTTGCTTCACCGATGGCATCTCCTCGGGCTGGGACCGCACGGATGGTACTGCATTTGTGGCCATAGACAGGCGCGGGACTCTATCTTGCAACCGGCGTCACGTTCGTCACACCCTTGGTTCGCGTTCGATAACCCAGTACGATGAAGCGGCCTTCCCGCGCCGCTACTTGCATGGTTAGAAGGATCATTCACGTCGGGAAACGTTGCGCGGGGAAATGTAGTTGCCCGGTTGACAGCTTACATTGCGCGGTGGTTTCTACTGCCCCCTATGGTCGCCATCGGACCATGGGGCCGCTCGTTGAATGTAATCGAGTTCGTACTATCGATCGCGATCATCTCGGTCAGAGCGTCGCCACCGCGGATCACCTGCTGTTCTCCATCGACGATCGCTTTGTACTCTTCTTCAGCCACATTCTCGGCGTAACCTAATGGCAAACGTGCGGACGACGTCACCGTCATGGGAGTGTCAGTTGCGACAGGATAAACGTTAAACCACCGAATGCCTTCGCCGTCCAGTTCCCGACGATGTGACTCGCCGAACTTTGCTATGCCGGCCTTTGCCGTGGAAATGGTCTCTACGTGGACGCCTCTCTCGCGCAATCGCGCGCGCGGCGTCAAGCGTTGCCTGCCGTTTTTCCACCATGAGGATCTTTTGCTTGCCATCCCTAGGCCTTGGCTAGCTCGATGCCGATTCCGTTCGATACCAAGCACCATCAGGATAGGGGCGCTTTTGCTCGGCACCGAGAGTGGAACAATCGCGTGTTCGAATGGGAGGTGGCATCGGGGCAGGTCGAGATGAATCGTATTCCCTATTGGACTAGAAAGAGAGTGATGCCTGAGTAATTAGCCGTACGGTGACTCTTTTGGCATTGTGCGGCGGAAGCACCTCTTTGGTGTACCGGTTTCAGAACAATTCATGAGCACAGACACGAGTGTTGATAAGCTGGAGTTCTCCCGGGCCACGTATTATTTTTTCTGTTCGTGCTCCGAGGGCCATCGTGGGCATCGCGCAGTACCGTGGCCACTTCTACTGATGCCCTCGCTGAGCATCGAACATCTCGACCAAAAGAGCGCTGTCCTGGCTGGCTATACGCGCGTAACGCTGAAGGTCTGTCCGGGATCATCTAACGGCATTTGCACGGCGGAAGCGATCAAGGCCAACACCGATCTGCTTTCTTTTCTGCAACAATGATGTCCCACGTCCGGTCCAGCATTGGCTCCGGAAGCAAGGCGCTGCTGTACAGCGGTGCCGCTTGGAAATGGAGGCCGCGATGTCGACGCCCATGCCAGTTAAGCTGAGAGACCTAAGCAGGCACGCAGCATTCTTGCGTGTCTTCGCACCAGGAAGATTGACGCTTGGATTTATTCTTCCCTTGGAGGGCTATCCCGATGGGCCAGCGCCTACGATGACCGGACACACAGAAATGGCCAAAATGGCCGATAGCTTAGGCTTCGCGGCACTTTGGGCGCGCGATGTACCTACATATGACCCCAATTTTGGTGATGTTGGCCAGATCTATGACCCCTTCACATACTTGGCGTTCTTGGCTGCCGCAACCAAACGCATAGCATTGGCGACGGGAAGTGCTGTGATCACGCTGCGTCACCCAATCTTACTCGCTAAGCAGGCGGCCTCGGTGGACCATCTGTCGGAGGGGCGTCTCCTGCTGGGCGTCGCTTCGGGCGACAGGCCGGTTGAGTACCCAGTTTTTGGCTTGACCAATGAGTTCGAGCCGAGAGGGGAGCGTTTTCGTGAGGCGTTGGCTATTTTCCGGGCGGCCACGGAACTGTCGTTTCCAGTTGCGGGATCCCCTCGCTATGGCTCATTGACTGGGCATGTCGATACGCTGCCGAAGGCGTTCGACGGGGCAATTCCTGTCCTGGTCACGGGGCGGAGCCGGCAGGATGTTGACTGGATTGCAAAGAATTCGGACGGTTGGTTCTATTACTTCGTGGGACTTGAGCACGTTGAGACGATAGCGCAATCATGGCAGGATACGGTGCGACGGACGTTAGGCGAAGGGGTGTTTAAGCCCTTTGCCCAAGGTGCCTTCTTCGATCTTCATCCCAGTCCGAACTACCCCGCGGAGCCGATTCATGCTGGAATACGAGCCGGTCGGAACGCTCTAGTGCAGTATCTTCATGCGCTGCAGGAACGAGAGGTCCATCATTTCGCGATGAACCTGAAGCCGTTACGGCGCCCAGCTGCTGAAGTCCTGCAAGAGCTCGCCGAGTTCGTGTTACCGCATTTCCCATCGCATTGAACTGCTCCGCCCTCGGTGGTCTGGTGCGCCTCAAGCATGACCTCGATGCCAAGGCCGAAGCCGGTTGCGCTGGGGGCGACTAGCCGGGGCCGCGCGCCCGGATCCACCCGCGGCGAAGCGAGCATTGCTGCGAACGAGACTTCGTTCAACTTGGCACCGACGCAGGTTACTATTTTGGGCTTTTTCACGTATGCCTCCGGTAAAATGTGCCGGTGTCGAACTCAGCACGTGTGGGCAATGGTCATGAACACGGAAGTTGCAAACGTATTGGAGCGTCTGCATTACCCGCTGGACGTGATGCCGACCTGCGTGCGCTGATACGTCCCCTATCCGCTACGCCTGCGCCATCTAGAGCAGATGATGGCCGAGCGTGGCATCTCAGTCGATCACTTGACTGTGCACCGCTGGGCAGCTCAAGCTGCTGCCGGCAACTGCGCAAGGTGTATCGTCGTCGCAAGCTCCCGGTGAGGCCACTGCGTCCGCTGCACGGCAATTCTATTCCCTTGCGACATAAGCCAGCATCACTGCCGGCTTCACCACCCTGCCGCCGTGCAGTCCCGGCGCGAGTGTCACCGCTACCGGAACTATGTCCTGCGCCTTGCTTGCTTGCTGCAGCTCACAGCAAGGTTGACGACGAGCAGCAGGGCGATGCCTCGGTGCGAGGCCGCCCAACGGCAGCGCGGGACACCGAGCGGCGGCTGTAATGAGGATGACCTTTCGCCGATGACAGCAGTCAGTGGCGCCAACAGCGAGATGCTGAGGGCACAACCCAGTTGGGTCGGGATGAGACAAATCCCACGGCGGAGCCGGAAGCGCCGATGTCTGTGCCCATGATGCCTTGGCATCGGCTGCGCGCAATAGAGTGATACGACGAAAAGTCCTGCCCCGGCGGCGACGAGCAGAGGCAGTTGCCATGAAAGGGAGCCCGAATCGACATTCTCTTCGGGTGCAGGCGCCTCCAAGCGTTGCCCAGACATGGCGTTGCCGGGGGCTGCATGTAAGAGCCTTGCGAACCCGTATTGACAGGACTAGACGGTAGAGGTGACAGGTGTCCAGCGATGTGGCAGGAGATCGGCAATGTCATCGATCTTCTGGGTAGGCAAGCGCGTGAGCGCGTCCTTCAGATACGCATAGGGATCGAGTCCGTTGAGCTTGGCCGATTATGCCGCCCGCAGAACTATGCCGATCGAGTGCGCCTTCCCCCAGATTCATCGCGAGTTTTCTACGATGGGCTCGGCATAGTTAGTCTTGTGCCTCCGCGTTCAACACCGGAGGGACAGGATTATGATTACAGAAGAGTACTTGAGCAGGAGCCGGTTGTTCCGGCGCCTAAAGAATGGACCTCAAGGAGAGCTCATCGAGCTTTACACGGCACGTCTAGTCAAGGACGGGCTGGCTGGCCAAAGCACGTGGCGATGCCTTAACATGGTCAGCGGGCTGCTGAGTTGGCTCCCCAAAGCCCACTTGAAGCTGTCCGGTCTGGACGAGCACATTCTTGATCGGTACCTCAAGTATCGTGCCCGCAGACTGGCTATCCTGCTGGGCGACCGAGCGGCGCTGAAGCGGCTGCTTGCGGTGCTGCGCGAGGCGAGCCTGATTCCACCGGTGTCACCGCCACCGATCCTGCCCGAGGAACGGATACTCGAGAAGTTCGCAGATTATCTGCGACAGGAACGCGGGCTGACGTCGAGGACCATCATCATCCATCGACCGGCTATTCGCAGGTTCTTGCGCGAGGCCTGTCCTGCCGGCGCCAGCGACCTCGGCAAGATCAAGCAGAAAGACGTCATCCGTTACATCGAGCGACACGCCTGGGACTGGAGCCCTGCAACCGGGAGGGCGATGTGCTGCGCGCTGCGGTCCTTCCTCCGATACCTCTGCTACAGCGGGTCGAACCCGCACGATCTTGCTAGCTGTGTGCCGTCCATCAAGCGATGGAGGCTTGCCAGTCTACCAACCTACATATCTTTCGAGCAGGTTCAGAAGGTGCTGGATGGCTGCGACCGAACAACGGCGTTGGGGCGGCGCGATTACGCGATCTTATTGATGCTGGCCAGGCTCGGATTACGGGCCAAAGAGGTTGTGACGCTAACCTTAGATGATCTCGACTGGCGGTCGGGGACAGTGCTCGTTCGAGCGAAGGGACGGCAGCAGGTAAGGATGCCGCTACCTCCGGACGTCGGTGCGGCCATCGCGACCTATCTGCGTGATGACCGTCCGATCTCACCTTGTCGCCGGCTGTTTCTGCGCACGTTAGCGCCACATGTTGGCTTTGCCTCAGGTAGCGCTATCACGATGATCGCCAGAACTGCTCTCGAGCGAGCCGGGGTCAGCGGCTGTGCACATCGAGGGGCACACCTCTTCCGCCACAGCCTAGCTACCGAGCTTTTGCGCTCCGGTGCGACCTTGTCGACGATCGGCCAACTACTAAGACACCAAAGCCACGACACGACGCGCATCTACGCGAAGGTGGATATCGAGGGGCTTCGGACACTGAGCCTTCCCTGGCCGGGAGGCATGCAATGATTAGCCTGAGATCTGCACTCAAGCAGTATCTGAGCATGCGCCAGGGACTCGGATACAAGTATCAGCATCAAACACGGCGACTTGCCGACTTCGTCTCTTTCATGGAGAGCCACAAAGCCACGACCATCACTACGAAGCTGGCCATAGCCTGGGCAACCTTGCCAGCAGATCGACACGCTTCCTGGACACTGCGGCTGACCGACGTGCGAGGGTTCGCGCGCCATGTTGCCAACTTCAATCCTGAGACAGAGATCCCGCCTGCTGGCATTCTGCCACCCTTAAAACGCGCCAGACCCTACGTCTATAGCGATACGGAGATTAGCGCGCTATTGGCGGCGGCGCTTGCGCTACCGCCTGCAGACGGTCTGCGGCGATGGACCTATCATCATCTATTCGGTTTGTTTGCGGTCACAGGAATCCGTCTTTCTGAAGCGATTGGGCTTCGGAACAGCGACGTCGACCTGGATGAGGGCGTGATGACAGTCAGACAGAGCAAATTTGGTAAATCGCGCATTGTTCCATTGCATCCGACGGTCAGTGCGGCTCTACGCAACTACGCTCAACGTCGGGATGCGCATCTCGGATCGCGCTGCGAGCCACACTTCTTTGTGGCCGAGCGCGGCGGCCCCTTGCTTCATCAGTATGTTCATCGTGTCTTTTGGCGATTGTCCCGTGAGATTGGGCTGCGACGTGCAGGCGACCACACGGGTCCTCGGGTTCACGACCTGCGACATCGATTCGCCATCCAGACGCTCCTAGGCTGGTATCGCGAAGGACTCGATGTTGAGCAGCGGCTCCCGCTTCTCTCCACCTACCTCGGCCACACCTGTGTGCGCGACACCTATTGGTACCTCTCGGCATGCCCACAGTTGATGGAAGAGGCTGCGCGACGCCTCGACAGGCGGTGGGAGACCAAATCATGAAGTCGAGCCCCAACGTCGCTTCGCTAATCGAGCGCTACTTTACTGTACGGCTCATGCAACAGCGCGATGTCAGCGGCAACACTATTGCCTCCTACAGGGATACGTTCCGGCTCCTGTTCAGGTTTGCGGAGGTACGGCTTCGCAAGCAGCCGTCAACCCTGGCTATCGATGATCTGGATGCTCACTTCATCAGCGCATTCCTTACTGATCTCGAGACCGCACGGGGTGCCAGCGTCACGACACGCAACCTGCGCTTGACGGCCATTCGCTCCTTCTTTCGGTTCGTGTCCTTCGAGGAGCCGGCCTATGGTGCCTTTGCCCAGCGAGTCCTCGCAATACCAAGCAAGCGGCATGACAAGCCACAGGTACAGTTTTTGACTCGGCCCGAGATTGAGGCAATTCTTGCCGCACCGGACCGAACGACATGGTTGGGACGGCGCGACCATACGTTGTTGCTGCTCGCGATTCAGACCGGTTTGCGTCTTTCGGAATTGATCAACCTCGACCAGAGTGCCATCCACTTCGGCAATGGGGCCCATGTGCGATGCGTCGGCAAGGGACGGAAGGAGCGATGTACGCCGCTGACATCGTACGCCCAACGCGCCCTTAAGGCCTGGATCAAGGAACCTGTGCGCTACGGTAGTATCGTGTTGTTTCCCAACGTGCATGGCGGTCGGCTTAGCGCCGACAGCGTTCAGGCGCTGGTGGCCAAGCACGTGCGCGTCGCCAGCGAGCGATGTCTATCACTGAGATCTAAGCGCGTATCGCCGCACGTGCTGAGGCATAGCGCCGCAATGGAGCTACTACAAGCCGGCGTCGATTGCTCTGTGATCGCGCTGTGGCTCGGTCATGAATCCATCGAAACAACGCTGACCTATCTGCACGCCCATCTCTCCCTCAAGGAGGCGGTCCTGGCCAAGCTCAAACCTTACCAGCCCACCAAGCCAAGCCACTTCCGACCGCCCGACCGGCTGCTCGCCTTTCTTGAGTCGCTGTGAGGCACAAGACTATGCCGAATGGTGCCAGGGCACCGGTCGCTCATGCCGACGCACGTACGCGACGGCGGCGGGTTGCCTCGACCACTGCTCGGCATAGTCCAGCGCGCGGCATAATCCGCCCTATGCCGTAGGCGGCATTGGGCTGATTGGATCAGGCTCATGATGGCGACCGCGGTTGGCCTCCCCGCAAGGAGCCTGCGAGCAGGCAACCGCTACGCCCAATCGCCATTCTCCGGTCATTCTGCCCATATCAGGTAGGGCTAGCACCCGTTGTATGGCCATATCGTCAGGCTCTGAGACGTGGCTCTGAGACGGCGAGCAACGCAGTACTGGCCGCGTCGAACATGTTGATGTACGCGCTGGCGTAGTCACGGTGGCGTCGGCGTGAATGCTGCACCCTGCCGCATACGCGAGCATGGAACTCGGCGACCCAAGGACTACCGCGGCGGCATTGCGCAATCTGCACCGGCCACTCCGTGAGCGAGGTTTGCGACGAAACTCGCCGGGAAGGCTCTTACATCTCCAAATGAGAGGTTTACCAAACGTCGTTGGAGCAGGCCAGCAGTCGCAGCCCTCGCCACATGAGTATGACGTTCGACACGCTGCTCCGCGCGAAAAGGGTCGTTACAACGCATGGCCTTTCTTGGGAAGTATCGATACAAGAGACACTGGGCCATACTGAGTGTACGTTCCAGCTCCGTCGTACTGCCGGCGAACCTTGCGTGGCGGAATGTATGATCGCATTTGCCGGGATCTGTTTTCTCGCGTAATTCGTGTCGTTCGACGATGCGGCGATTCGGGGGCTCGTGCAAACCTGAGTGCCCCGGTGAATTCGTTCCTCTAGCAGTAAATCAACAGAGTGCAGACCACTTCACAGCCGTGCCCAGCCCGAAGAGCGTCGCAGGTCCTTTTCGCTTCACGAGCAAGGGTTCGACAGCGACATGGCGCCATGTGGCCCGCGTGACAAGCGTATTGTGGACGTCGACCGAGGGTGTCAGGATGACCTCAATGCCACCATCCCGCCGCCGCGACCGCGAAGCGCCTGTCCGAGGTGCTCCGACTATGCGCGTCATGCCCGAAGCAACCAGGGGGCAGCGCGCTCGACAACCCAACGATATCGATTTCTATGCGTTTAGGTGCTGCAGTAGCCTAGCGCCACTTAAAGGGAGGTCCCTCAAGCGCTTACCGGTTGCGTTAAATATTGCATTGGCAATGGCGCCGGCGGTAGGTCCCATCGCGGCCTCTGCAACGCCGAGAAATGCTGTGCCAGGTCGGTCGATCAGATGAACGGCCACACTATCAGGTACGTTGGAGAAGCGCATGATGGGGTAGCTGCTCCAGTCGAAGCTGCGAAGGCGTTCGGTATCGTATAGAAGTTCCTCATACAAGGTCCACGATGCCGATTGCAGAATGCCGCCTTCTATTTGATTGCGCACGCCGTCGGGATTTACAATCTGGCCGGTATCAACGGCGGCGACCGCACGCACCAGACGTACCTCGCCGGTGCTCAACTCAACAGATATCTCGACTGCCAGAGCGACATATGCCATCAGGTTCTTGTATTTCGCGAATGCAAAGCCAATGCCGCGACCACGGGCGGGGCGGGTAGGCCAGCCAAATTCCCTTGCCGCGCGCTGGACGACATCGATGGCACGAGAGTCAGACAGATGATTTACTCGGAACTGCACGGGATCGACTCGTGCCACGGCGGCTAGCTCGTCCATGAAGCTCTCAATCGAGAAGATGTTCATGTGCGCCCCCAAACCGCGCATCGCAGAAGTCCGCAACCGCATGGTTGGAGAGAAATTGTTCATCACACGAAGATTCGGCAGCGCATAAAGAGGAATGGCATTGCGATCCCCACCGCCTTCCGGTTGCACCATGGGAACCGATGGCGCCGAAAAAAGGCCGCGCCAGTTGCCTCGCCGGCATCAGCCGGCCAGCGTTCACAATGCGCTCGTTGTGGGAGCTGCTCCATAGAGCGTAGTCCCACGCCGCGATGCGACCATCAGCGCTCAGCGAAGCCCGGACCTCAGTGACCATCGCGGGGGTATACGGCTCCCACAGGTGCTCCTGATCGCGCATCCACTGCACGCGAACCGGCCGCCCCGGAACGGCCCGTGCGATCAGTGCCGCGTGTGCAGCAACATCGTCGGCTCCGTTGTGGCCATAACATCCCGAGCCTTCGACGTGAACACAGCGCACCGCCTGCCGAGGTATTGCAAGCATTTCCGCCAACGCGTTCCGAAGCGGGTAGACGCCCTGGGAATGAGTCCATACCGTTATGCGATTGTTGTCCAGAAGCGCGACCGCACACGATGGTCCAATGGATCCGTGCATCAGGTAACGCTTCGTGTATCTCGCTGCCACTACGTCTCCAGTGTGTTCCCCGGCGTCGCTTCCGCCAGCAATCGCAATGCGCTCCGTCGCCAGCGTCTTTAGCTCGTCGTGAACTGTTCTAGGGTCAGGCAATTTGCGCCCGGCGGTCCATGTGGAAGCCCCTGCCAGCGCGCGCTGCGCGAGAATTGCCTGCCATTCGTCGGCGGCTACAACAGCTAGCATGGACCCATCTCGCACGACTTTGACAACGCCCGGAAGTGTTCTTACCTTCTGTTCGTCCAGGGCAATAAGTAACGCGTCGTACGCTGGCGGCAACACGACCCTTGCGTGCGCCATGCGAGGCAACTGAACGTCCTGTATGTAGCTGCGGCCGCCCGTTACCTTTCCCGGGATGTCCACACGTTGCAGCGGTGCACCTATGACGTTGTAGGTGCGCGGATCGCTGAGTGGTGACGCCGGGGCGGCAATACGATGGAGGTCAACGAACGGCACAATCTCGCTGAACAGCATCTCGCGGCCGTCCGGGGCGGTGATTTTAGCGTCCTTCACCGCCAGGTCGGTGGGCTCCACGCGCATCCTGCTAGCTGCCGTGGCGACGAGGAGTTCGCGAACCTGCGCGGCGGCGTTGAGCAGGGCGCCCCCGCTGTCCGCGATTGTGTGACTACCTGCCGTCAAGCCCTCATCAGGAGAGCGATCGGTGTCGGCGGTGAGAAAGTTGACGAGATGTGGCGATATATGGAGTTCTTCGCTGGCAATCTGCAAAAGGGCGGTCCGCACCCCTGTTCCCAACTCCACTTTCCCGGTGTAGACCGTCACGATGTTTTTCGCATCTATCCCGATCCATGCGTCGAGAAGGGGATTGGTCTTCAGACTGCCTGCAAGGTCTTGCACTTCCTTTCGGATGTAGACGGCGGCGCCCTCGTCAGCAATGATGTGCTGGGCTGACGCATGCGTCGACGGGAGAATCGAAAAACTTGCGATCAACACGCTTGCAGCAAGGAATTGCCGGCGGCCGTTATCGACATCATCCACGTCCCGACTCATTTTCCTGATCCTATCGGCTTGTTGGCCGGAGCGCGCGACGCGGAGCCACCACCGGCACTAGCTACATCGCGAATTGCCGCCAGTATGCGCATGTGGGTACCACACCGACAGAGGTTTGGCTCCATATGCGCACGCAGTTCCTTCTCTGTCGGGAATGGGTTTGTATTAAGCAGCGCCTGTGCTCGCATGACCATACCGGCAATACAGTATCCACATTGTGCCGCTTGATGCCGGATGAACGACGCCTGTAGCGCGTTGGGCTTCGCGGTCGATCCGAGTCCATCGATTGTGCGTACCTGTCTGCCATCAATGGCGGAAAGTGGCAAGAGACAAGAGAATACTGGTCGACCATCGATGATGACTGTGCATGCGCCGCATTGTCCGAGGCCGCATCCAAACTTCACTCCAAGAGGCCTAGGCGATTACGTAGGGCATATAACAAAGGCATTGAAGTGTCATCATCAAGCGAATGGGCGATTCCGTTGACCGTTATCTGAATCATCGCGCTCCGTTCTCCTTTCTGACCTCTGCTACGATCTCAGTGACCTCTGACCACGGTGGCCGTGTCGTCTGTGTCGCACGCAAGTAGTTTGCGAGATCGGCAATTTGAGTGTTAGTCAACTGGTCAGCAAACCGAGGCATGTAAGGCCCGGCCTTTGGCGCATGCCACGGCATGCCCTCCAGTATCATCTGAATGGTGTTGCGCGGCGAGTTTGCGCTCACCGCTGAACTCGATGCGAGCGATGGGCGATGAGCAATCATTTGCATTGGCGACGCTGCATCGTGGCAGGCTGCGCAGGCTCCGGCAAACAGGGTCGCTCCCCGAGCCACGCTCGCGATATCGCCGGCGTCAGGCTTGCTGACCAAAATAGCTGCACTAGGAGGAGGCCTCTGTATTGCCATAATGTACTTAGCAATCGCCCGTACATCTTCCTCAGGCACCATAGATAGTTCTTGCGTGACGGCGAACATGGGGCCCGCCGCTGCGCCGTGTTCACTGGAGAGGCCAGTGCGAAGATAGGTGACCAACTCTTTCTGAGTCCACGGACTTGTTCCGTGCAGGAGCTTATTAAGCGGGTAAGCATCCCACCCGTCTATTACGCCGCCATCGAGGGCGCGCCCCGACCTCTCGCCACCGATCAAGTTGAGCGGCGTGTGACAGGCCGAGCAGTGCCCGAGGCCGTCGACAAGTGCGCGGCCGCGGTTCCATTCGGCGCTTTGAGTGGGGTCGCTGTGAGTCCGCTCCTTATCCAAGTAGATTGTGTTCCAGAAGGAAATCAGTGGTCTGAACCCCAACGGAAACATCAACTGGTTATTCGGGACCACACTGTAGACCGGCTCCCGACTCATCAGATAGGCGTATGTGGCAGTGATCTCTCGCTCGGTAATGCTCGCGTAATGGATATAGGGGAAGGCCGGATAGAGCTGATGGCCGTCGCGCGATATACCTCTGCGCATGGCACGTTCAAACGCCTCTAGTGTCCACGTCCCAATGCCACTTGCTTCGTCTGGCGTGATGTTCGTCGAATAGATCGTCCCAGAAGGTGTGACCAACGGAAGGCCCCCGCAAACGGGCGCCCGCCCGTGGCGGTGTGACAGACGATGCAATCCCCGAGGGCCACTGCGCGCGCGCCCTCCATACGCAGCGCGGGCTCGATTGACAACGGCGATGGTGACTTGACGGGGATGATAGCGGGCTCCCACATCGTGAATATAACGCCTGCCGCGGCCACTGCCACGACAGCAGTCGCTCCTAGTATGACGGGCTTACGGTCATAGCGTTATACACATCTCGGCGCCGACGGCGGCCCCCAATGAAGCGTTTTACCTTCAATGACTCGCGAGCTTCGCTTGTAAACTTTGTCGAAATCCTTGGGATTACCCACATTCTTCACGCGCCAGGCAATATCCCAGTTCAATGTCAATCAGACGATGCATGCCGCGCCAGATGACCTTATTGCCCGGCGGGGGATCGTTGGCGCGTGCGAGATAGCCGCCCAGTTGTGCGAGCTTGATGAGGCTGCGTGACAAGGCAGGCGCCTGTGCGGTGCGTGCCGTATCTTTGACGAGCTGGTCAAGAAGCGTAACCTCGCTTGCGGTAAGCGCTACCTCCGGTGGGGCCTCTGGTGCAGATCGATTGATCTCAGTCAGCCAGAATACTCGCCAGGCAAGGATACAGAAGATAGCGATCAGGTTGGTCAACCGGCTGGCTGTACGCAACTGCGACTCTTCAGCCTTGCAGCCGGACTTCAGGTTCTTGTGAAACGTCTCTATTTTCCAGCGCATCGCGTACCAGTCGATCTTTTCGATAGCGTCGACACGTGAGTTCACCGACAGATCAGTGACAAGCTTCCATTCGATACGCGGTCGGCCCGCTGGCTCGCTGCGCTCCGTCGCATGAATGACGGTCAGTCTGAGCGCCGGGTAGTGCCGCTGCTTGCTGACGGGCGGCAAGATCGTAATGCGCCGATATCGGATCTCCAGTAGCGCCTGCTGGGGGCGCCCTTTGGAGTCGTGAAATTCGATCCGATGCAAGCCTTTCACTCGCACCTCTGACATTTCATCGGCAACGGTATGCTCGCCGTCGCCGGCTAACCTGTTAGTGCAGGTGCGCACCAGAAAATGTGTTCCAAGCTCATATGCAGCGCAGAATAGTTCAAAGATGTCGCTCTCCCGGTCACCGATATGCACACAGCGATCCGGATCGCCGAGTCGAGTCGTTGACTGCCGCAGATTCTCAATCCAACGAAAGCTTTCTTTTTCTCGATCGGTATGCGTGTGAAATTGACTTTGCTCCGCAACGTCGCGGTGTCTTTGAACTCCTTGCGGCTCCAGAACTTGATGGCTGTCAGCCCGAGCGGCAGTCCTTGCGGTGTCACCGCGAGGCTTGAATGCATCAGGATGCCGCATTGTGAGCTTGCCTTGTCGCGACCGTATCGCTGGGCTGCGGTCAGTGTGTTGCTTGCATAACCGATAAGCTCGGGATGTTCCCTTTCGTATGCAAACGTAGTGGTGTCCTGCAGTACAAGAATCGGGCCATCGGTCGTGGAAAAACGCTGCGCAGTTGCCTGGAAATGCCCACTCAGAATGTCCTGCTCACTGACGCGTTCATTGTCCATGAACCGATAGGCTGCCTTGGTATTGGCCCAGTCCTGGCAGGCAAGCGGAATGGTCTGCCCCATACCCTTCCACAATCGCTCCAGCAGCGTTCCAAACCGCTTGCGAAGCCTGACGTCCCGAAACTTGCTTCCTGCGATCTCCTGATCCAGCCATGACTCATCTTCTGCTTGTTCTTTTCCTGCCATTCGTCATTTAATTATTCTAAACGGCGGCAGGTTAACAGAATTTCTCGCTAAGATGTGGGTAATCGCAAGTGTCGAAATCGCGTTTACTTTCGCGCTTTGGGTAAGCGCGTGGCAGAGGCAGCAAAGCAGTGGATCGAGCAGGAGTTTGCGGGGCTGAATCTTGGCGACGCCCGCCTCAACAGAAGGGCGAAGAAATTGATAGAACGACTTGCGGCCAAACCGAAGGCCAGTATCCCTGAGGCGTGCGATAGCTGGAGCGAGACGTGCGCGGCCTACCGTTTTTTGCGCAATACGGATGTGGCTTGGGATGCCATACTGGAACCGCATTGGGCGAGCACGCAGGAGCGCATGCGCAGCCAGTCGGTCGTGCTGTGCATCCAGGACACGACCGAACTGGATTTCAATGCCCAGGACATCGACGGACTGGGGCCATTGAACTATGAAGCGCGGCGCGGCATGTATCTGCACCCGACTTATGCGGTGACGACTGAACGGGAACCGCTGGGCGTGCTCGACGCGTGGATGTGGGCACGTGAAGAGCGCGGTGCCGACGGTGTGCGCCCCGGCCAGAAAGAAAGCACCCGCTGGGTTGAAGGGTACGAGCGCGTGGCTGAAATGGCGCTCGACATGCCGGGCACGCGGCTGGTGTACGTGGCCGACCGCGAGGCGGACATGGTGGAGATGATGCGCCGAGCCGACGAATTGGGCAGGCCGGCGGATTGGCTGGTGCGCGCCAAGCATGACCGCTGCCTGCCCGAGAGCCAGGGCGTCCGGTTGTGGGCCAGCACCACGAGCACGGAGCCCTTGGGTGAGATCACCTTCGTGAGCGGCGCGCGCGAGGGCCAGAAGAGCCGCACCGTGCGCCAGCAACTGTGGGCCCGCGAGGTCGAGATCGCGGATGGCAGACAGGGAAAGATCAAGGTTCACTGCGTGATCGCGCGTGAAGTGGGAGCGCCGGCAGGTATCAAGCCGATTGAATGGCGCTTGCTGACCAACCGCGTGGTCGAGACGCAAGAACAAGCTGTCGAACTGATCAATTGGTACCGGGCGCGCTGGGAAATCGGTGTGTCCAGATAAGGACACGTTATCCAGTCGGTGTAAGTCCGACCGAGGCAAAAGACTCAAGCCTCGTAGCTCGGGAGGCGTCATGGCGCGAAAGCAAGATGACGGAGCCCTCCGACAGTATGCTCAGAAAGGAGTGTATGCAACGCACCAGGTTGCAACGTGCAGTGAACGCAGATGTAGCCTCGTCACACGAAAACCCGGTGGCTGAGACGGTCGATAACGCGCGAAAGCAGCAAGAGTTGTCCGAAACGAGTCCGATGCGGCAACTCTCACCGGCGGGGTATCAGCGGCGACATGGTGTGAAGGATAACGTGGAAACTGGAGAAGCCCTCGGCACCCGGCGGAGAAAGCCCGTCGAGGAGATGCCCGTTATAACCGCGAGTGGGAAATGCGGGCATAGGTGCCAGGGTGACGGATCGGGTCGTAGTACTGTCGATGGGCGTGCAGCAAAACGCGCCCGGAGGGAAGGGCCCGGACCGGTGAGTACTCCGTCCAACAAGGTGAGGCAGGGATGAAATGACAAAGGCATCCGGCAGTCTGCAGGAACTGAGAAGGCGGATATATCGCAAGGCGAAGTCTGACAAGACTCATCGCTTCTGGGGGCTCTTCGTACATATTGCGAAGAGTGAAACCCTCGACGAGGCCTACCGTATCGCCAAGAGGAACGGCGGTGCCCCGGGAATCGATGATCTGAGTTTTGAAGACATCGAGGCATCGGGACGTACTGTATTCCTTGCGGAGATTCAGGCAGACCTCAAAACAGGCAGGTATGAACCCAAGCCGAACCGCAGGGTAGAGATCCCGAAGAGCAATGGCAAGGTCCGCGTTCTCCAGGTTCCATGCATCCGCGACCGCGTGGTGCAGGGGGCGCTGAAACTCATCCTCGAAGCGGTATTCGAGGCGGACTTCTGCCCGAACTCCTACGGGTTTCGACCGAAGCGGTCCCCACACCGCGCGCTGGCGGAAGTCAGACGCAGTGTGCTGCGGCGCATGTCGACGGTGGTTGATGTGGATTTGTCGCGCTACTTTGACACAATTCAACATTCAACCCTGTTGGGCAAGATCGCGAAACGCATTCAGGATCCTCAGGTCATGCACTTGGTCAAGCAGGTTATCAAAGCAGCGGGCAGAGTTGGGGTACCGCAAGGTGGCCCATTCAGCCCACTCGCTGCGAACATCTACTTGAATGAGATTGACTGGATGTTCGACGAGATTCGACGCAAGACGGCACAGGGCCCTTACGAGGCAGTGAACTATCACCGGTTTGCTGACGACATTGTCATCACCGTCAGTGGCCACCACACCAAACGCGGCTGGGCTGAACGTGCCCTGCAGCGTCTGCGGGAACAACTCGTGCCGCTAGGCGTCGAGTTGAACACGGAGAAAACCATTGTGGTGGATACATTGAAGGAGGACGCCTTTGGGTTCCTGGGGTTCGACCTGCGTCGCGTGCGCAAACGAGCGGGGAACGGGTACTTCGTCCTGATGACCCCCAAGAAGAAGGCTCGCCAAGCCATCAAGGCGAGGATCCGCGACATCATCCGGCATGGAGGCTCGACCCCGGCCGTGAAGTTGGTCGCGAAACTCAACGCTACGGTGGCGGGATGGGTCAACTACTTCCGGGTCGGCAACGCCAGTCGCGCCTTCAGTGAGGTGCGCGACTATCTGGAAATGAAGGTTCGAACTCTGCTAACGCGGCGCAAGCGACGCCAGAAGACGAGCGTCGGGTGGCGACGATGGAGTAACGAGTACCTCTACGGAGTCCTGGGACTGTTCTGGGACTGGAAGACGCGCCCGCTGTCGGGCGCGGAGGGGTTCGCGTGAAAGTGGTCGCCACACCGATAGGACTCATAACCCTTGCGATGAATCTCACTGGGTGAGCTGCTTGAGGGAAAACCTCACGAGCAGTTCTTATGGGGAGGGGCTGGAAACGGGCCGGACAAGCCGAGCACCGCGCCAGTCCTTTACCCGACAAATCTATTTCCATGTGCTCAAGAACGGTTGCGAAGTGGAGTCCTTGCAGTTGGCCGCCGTTGACCGGATTGAGCGCGCCCTGGCCTTGTTCCTGGTGGTTGCATGGCGCGTGACTTATCTGATGCGCAAAGGCCGGACCTGCCCCGAGCTGGACGCCTCTTTGTTCTTCGATCCAGACGAAATTCGTGGTGCGTATCTGCTGGCCAAAAAGAAGATGCCGGCGACACCGCCTACCGTGAATGAGGTCGTGCGGCTGATTGCGCAAATCGGCGGCTTCCTCGCTCGCAAGGGCGACGGCGAACCCGGCGCCAAGACAATCTGGCGCGGACTCGATCGGGTACTCGCCGCTGCTGAAACACTGCGCGCGCTACGTGAGGGGCTCGGCTGACTTATGTATAAAGGTATGGCTTACGGTCCATCAAACGTCTCGCTGAAAACACCGCACTTGATTCTGCACACTACAGATAAGGACGAATGCAGTAGAAACTCAGAACTGATCTGCCTCGAGGCCACCTGGCGTGGACTTCTCCGCCGCGTAGGTCGGGTAGTCCGTGTAACCTGCCGCGTCACCGCCGTACCATCCGAAAGGTCTTGCCGAACTCTGCGGCTCACGATGGGCAATGCGGTCGACGAGGTCAGGGTTCGCAATATATGCTCTCGCGAATGCGACAAGATCGACGATGCCATTCGTGATTAGGGTCTCCCCTTGCTCCGTGCTAATCCCTCCGTTGACCATCAGCGTACCCTCGAAACCGCTTCTAACGATTTCGATGATTTGCGTTAGGTCTGGCTTCCCAAGCCAACCGTTGGTATCGGCAGCGTGGATGTAGGCGACGCCAAAATCCTGAAGCATGCGCGCGACAAAGCGGTAGGTGGTCGTGGGGTCCGGATCGCGCACGTTGTTGTAGAGCGCGAAGGGCGAAATGCGTACGCCGACGTTGTTCATGGGCATGACGTCGCTCACTTGTGCAAGAATCTCTTGTAGAAAACGAGCCCGATTCTCGACAGATCCACCATAATCGTCGCCGCGCGTGTTGATCACCGGCGAGAGAAACTGGTGAGGGAGGTAGCCGTTCGCAGCGTGGATCTCGACTCCATCAAAGCCCGCGGCTCGCGCTCGCTTCGCGCCAAGCTTGAAGCAGGCAACCGCTTCGTGGATCTCATTGACCGTCATTGCGCGCGATGGCGTGGCGTGTATCTTTGTGTAGTGCCCGTTCTGCAATTGTGCCCAGACCTGCAGATGTTCCAGGTCGTCGTTCACGCCAGATGGCGATAGCGGTGCCTGGCCATCTAGTAGCGTAAGGGAACTCACCCGACCCCCGTGCCATAGTTGCATGTATATGCGACCGCCAGCAGCGTGAACTCGATTTACGATAGTGTGCCACCCTTCCGCCTGTTCGCTCGTATAGATCCCGGGTGCTAACTCGAACGCCGCAGACATTGCACTTACATTTGTTGCCTCCGTGATGATGAGACCGGCAGTTGCCCGTTGCTCGTAGTACTCGGTCATAAGGGGATTGGGAATCCCTGAGACTTTCGCGCGGCAACGCGTCATCGGTGCCATGACTACGCGGTTGGGCAAAGCCAGGTCATACATCTGATGGGGTGAGAGTAGCGAGGACATACTTTCTCCTTGCAGCAAGTGACTTGCGCGTGCGAAAACGACTGTAACAACGGCGCGATACAGCCCGTGTCAAGTAAGGCGGCACTCGCGAGCTTGGCCCATCACTCTGTCTTCTCGGGATATTCTAAATGTTGACTAACCGTAGCGCACGTTAAGAGATATGAAACGGGAGCCCACGACTCGTCGCGCCTTCCAGGAACTATTAGTGCGCGGCGGCGATCTCCTGCATCCCTCGTCGGACGGATGAAACTCAAAGACGTTGTCCAACAGTCACGTAGTGGGAAAGTGCAAAGTGGGGGAAAGCTCTGCCGACCAACGCAACCGATGACAATCCGCCGTGCCCGAGCAGGCCACGAAAAATTGCCGATCCAACGACGCTAGCATCAACGGTGCTTATCATGTACAGCAAATTACGCCTGGCGCAGAGTCAGATTCGGCATGCCATCCGATATGGTCGGTTGTAACGCTTGCGTGCGGGCGGGAGAGCGGATTGCGGAGCAGCACTCCACCCAAGATTGTGCCGACAATCTGCCGCGCAATGCAACCGCCGCAAGGTGAGCCGCAAGGAGAGCGATGAGCTTTATCGCCACAGAACTGAAGCCGATGGGGAGATACAGAGCCAAGAGGATTCCGAACTGGGTGGCGATACATGCTGCCACGAGACTGATAATTGATGCGGGTGCTGTGGCGATCATCAGTTTGTGGTTCTCAAGGAGATCCCCCAACGGTACCCGGAAGAGCGGCCTGAGCTGAGTCAGCGACAATTAGGCTAGTGGGTCCACTGCCGAACGGACGCTTTGGCCATATCGGTCATGCGTAGAAATTCCAGTTACGGCACCCGTTGCTGATGAGTCCAGGCGTACCATCGCGATCGTGTGCCAGCATCGCACAGAGTTGATATGTGGGCACGCCCGCCGCGTTGCCATGCAGGCTAGCTCCCGCAAACCGCATGGTATCTGGTGACGGCTTAATTGTTCTTAAGGGGACAATCTCAGGTGGAAGGGCGCTCTATGCTCGAGACCGGGTGCCAAGCATTCTGAACGTGTACGGATGACAAGGGGCAAGGAAGAATGCTATCCGCAACGGGGAGAGTTGACAGGAGCCCCTGCGCGTCTCGATGACGGCCCTGCCGCGTCCAGAGATCTGCCAGGCCCGCCGTGGCCCGCCGCTCAAGCCAAGCGGCGCTATGCTCTCTTGCTGTAGCGATGGCGTCGGCGAAGTAGTCCTCCGCGGAAGGTTCGTCCATCCTCTTTAGTGCGACCTCGGCGCGAAGGCGATACAACTCGCTGTGATACCACCGGTTTCCCGCCTTGTCGCCCTCCGTTATTGCCTCAGTCAGAAGACTGTCGGCTTCCTCCAGAAGTCCTACTTGCAGTAGCGTCGCGGAGAGTCCGCCCACCGCCATGCTCATGTGTGCCCGAAAACCGGTTGCATCGAGTTGTTCAACAGCCTTGCGATACGTCGCGAGCGCGCCGTGGCCACCTGCTCTCTGGCTGGACAGTTGGTTCGCGAATACGCGCGCTAACGCATGCCAAACCGGAAATTCGGAGATGCTCCTCAGTCTGCTCACGCGCTCGAGCGCCTTGTTGGCGGACACATGGTCGTTCGCGAACAGCGCGAGTGGAACTATCGCCTCCACAAGCACGGCGCAAACGACCGCTTCACTGATGGAGGGCGAAAGCAAACTATTGACATGCGCAACGACTTCACCAGCACGGTGTCGTTCCCCCTGTAACCAGAGTACGCGCGCCAGCATGGCAAGTGCGACTATCCCGTCTAATTGGCGCGTCGCTGTGTAGCTGGTTTGTCCTGTGGGATCGAAATCGGAAAGGCCTTGCTCCAGTTCGTCTTTCGCGCTTCGCTGGTCACCCGAGAAATGCAAGGCAATACCGATCAGTGGCGTCCGCACGAACCGATACGGTTGATCTCGGGTTCGTCTTTGAGGGGCGAAAAGCCGAAGCGCAATAGCCAGCGCCTCGTATGGTTTGCCAGCCTGTAACGCGCAATTCCAGAGGCCGCTTAGCGCACGCTCTTCAAGTTCCCGATCGCCCAGCTTGTCTGCAAGCACCAGCGCCTCTACCCAGTAGAAACGCGTCTTGGCCGTGGGCCCTATCGCAAAGGTGCAGGCGGATGCATAGGATAGCAACAACCTCGCCTTGACGACAGGACTGTTGAGATGCCGCCGCTCATAGACGTCAAGGGCTTGTTGAGCGCGAACGCCACATTCGGCGATCAGACTGCACTCAATGAAATAGGGTAGAGCCGCTGAGGCTAGAGCAAGGCCGGCATCATCACAGTCTCCGCCGGACAAGCAGCGATCAAGGGCCTGTCGCACGTCGTCAATGTGACTTTGCAGCAGGCTTGATGGGGAAGTGTTGCGATCGGTGTATTCAGAGATGTCGTCGAAAGAAGTGCAGAGATATCTTGCGTGTCTAGCTACGTATTGCATGCCACCGTCTTGCTCGCGAAGGCGTTGCATAGCGTAGTCTCGGACGGTTTCGAACATGTAGTATGTCGTCACAGTTCCGATCGATTGCAAGACGAGAAGGGATTTCAGGCGGAGCCCTAGAACGGCTTCGGCAGCAGCGTCAGCTGAAATCCCATCGCCAGTGACAACCGCGCACGCGGCGGCAAGACTGAAGCTTCCCGCGAAGACTGCTAGGCGTTCCAACACTCTACGCTCCGTTTCGCGTAAGAGGGCGTAGCTCCAGTCGACCGATGCTTTGAGCGTTTGGTGCCGCGCTGATACGCTGCGGGGGCCACCTGTTAACGCGCTGAAGCGGTCATCCAATTCCGCCGCAACCTGCCCGAGTCCGAGCGACGCTGCCCGAGCTGCCGCGAGTTCGATGGCAAGAGGAACACCGTCCAAGCGCCTACAGATCGTCGTCACGATGTTCAGCGTATCGGCGTCCTGTGGGAAGTCAGGTTGGAGAGCGAGAACGCGCGCTAGAAAGAGCCTAATGGCGGACGACCGGACAATCAACTCAAGGCTGTCATCGGCACCCGGCACATCAAGCGGCGGTACCCAAATGAGATGTTCGCTGCTGGCACTGAGGGGTTCGCGGCTTGTTGCCAGAAAGCGAAGGGTGGGGCGCGCTCTGGCGAGGGATTCGTAGATCGCCGCAGACTCAGCGGCAACGTGTTCACAGTTGTCGAGGACGATCAATGACCCCGGGCAGTACGGTCCGCAGGGCTCATTTCGATCGGGTTCAATCATCGATAGACGCGAGACTTTGTTTAGCATGTCTACTACGCCGGAGGAAGAGCCGTAGCGCTCGAGTGAAATGAACCATACGCTCCGAGCGCGTGCCGCTTCCTGCGCTTGTGCAATTTCAAGCGCAAGGCGGGTTTTTCCGACGCCGCCTGGACCAACCAGTGTCACAAGCGAATTCGCAGCGAGGGCACGACCAATCTGCGCTAAGGCGTTCGGCCTGGCCACGCTCGCGGTGAGAATAGCTGGCAACGGCGGTGGCGTCCACTCCGTCGAGGAGGAATCGGCGTTCCCACAAGCATCGGAGGTTACCAGCCGATATCCTCGCCCGGGAACGGTTCGAATCAGGTATCTGTCAGGGCCAAGCACCTTCCTGAGCGCCGATATATGCACTTGCAGGTTGTTCTCTTCGACTGCAGTGTGGGGCCAGACAGTTCGGAATATCTGTTCCTTCGTGACCAATTCACCTCGGTTTGCGATCAGAAGTTCAAGAATTTCGAACGCTCTGGATCCCATGCGTTGACACTCTCCCTCGAAGTAGATGTGCCTTTCATTCAGCGAAATCTCAAGTCGGCCGACTCTGATCATCGCAATTCTCCCCTGGCTGCTTGGATGACCCTAGCAACATCTGTGTTCTGAACGCTGTGGTCTCTTTCGACAAGAGCATGGGTTCGACCTTTGCTCAACCGTCTACGACTCAGAGCGGCGCACCTTGCGGCAGGGCTTGATGCGAAGTCCCGGATGCCACTATTAACTACTGCGTTTGCTATCGCCGTCGGGAGTTGCGCTAGGTCACCTCGAAGATGCTGGCCGGCGCCCTTCAAAACTTTCTGGTCAAGCCAATTGTTATTGTAGGCATTTATCTACCGAGATACCTTTCAATTCTTGCTGTCGGTCGCAGACAAGATTGCGATACGTACCTGGCCCGGGTCAACACATAACCGGAGGCGTGGCTAGGTACGAGTGCTGCACGCCGTCTGGGTTTCCGAGGGTTTCGCGACGTCGCAGAATGGTTGCGCGCGGCGGATGTGAATGGAGGTGGTCCAAGGAGATCATTTTCCGTTCTGTCGATAGATTCTGGGCGGGACGCCCACCAGTCTCTTAAATACTGACGCAAAGTAGGACGAATTCGGAATACCAACCTCGACCGCCACCTCGGTGATGGAACGTTGACTCCCCATTAGGAGTTCGCGGGCACGCGAGATACGGCGCTCCAATAGAAACCTGTGAGGCGTGACGTCAAAGGATTCCTTGAAGTCACGGCAGAAGTAGCAGCTGCTCAGCCCGACAATGCTGGCGAGCTCGCCAATGGTGATAGGGGAGTCGAGGTTTGCCTCAATATACTGCAACACCGCCGAGTAGCGATGGTGGCTCGGCGGCTCGTTGGCGCCGCAGTTCCTTTCGAACGCGAATGGAGTTTTTCGCCACAGGTAGCCGACATGATGCATGGCTGCCAGTGCAACCGCTTCGGCGGCCGCGCGGCGACTTTCCCCTTCATCTCCATCCGTATAGAGGAGCAGGGTCTCCGCCGAATGTCGGAGAAACTTGTCTCGGCCGCACGAAAACGGTGTAGCTGGAAGTTCGAGCCCATCGCCGAGTCCGCTCCGTGACGAAAGCCTAGTGGAGACAGATAGAACGACGGCGTCCACGCCGCTATGGGGCGCAAGGACAAGGAGTGCGTGAAGATTGGCGGGAAAGAATGTGACATCGCCGGACCTAAGGGTGCCGATATACTGAGAAAAATTTGATGAGGCTATCGAGTTTCCCAAACGTAGGTGCACCACGACATGGTGGCGATCGCCTGCTAGCCGACCTTCCACTGGCCGGCCGGGATCGACTTTGATGAGCGTAGCGTCGACATCGGCCCATAGCGGCTTGTGTCTCGATAGTTCATCCGAGAAGAACGCGTTTGTTTCGTACCGCATCTATTCACGCTCGTAGAGGGAGAGGTCGTCGCGACGGCCAGTGTTATGCGCGATCGTGACCGCTCAACTGGAGCTGGCGGCGGCCACAAGCGCCTCGCGATTCTCCTCAGCCCATTCGGGGAACGACTTTGCCTGCCGACCAAGAACATAGGGAACGTCATCTCGGACGCCACCGATATAACCCATGCGCCCGTCATATACCTGGCAGACGAACTCGACTGCACCTTCTGCATACCAAGATTCGACCTCGATGCTGCCCGACAGGAACAGTTGCTTGAAATCCTCGGGCCTCTTGATCGCCGCACGAATATCGCGGCCGGTAACCTTTCCGATGATTGCAGCAATCGCCGGACCGTTTGCCGCTTCCGTGCTCATCCAGTAATCCTGTCCACCGTGCTTCGCGGGTCCGTCCGTTAGCACCTTCGCGGCCACGTCGGCGAGGTCATCTAGTGCAACCCAGCCAGTACGCTCAGTGCCCCAATAGACGGTTATCGTGTCAGCGCGCGGTGCAAAGAGAGTCAGCATGTTCTCCATGAACATGTTCGGATGCAGATGTGTCCACGCAATGCCGCTGGCCTCGATATACGTCTCGACTAATTGTGCCAAGTGAAGTGAGGATCTGTAGAGTCCCATTCGCCGTAAATTCCCAGATGCACAATGTGGCTAACACCGGCTTTCCTGGCGGCATCTACCAGAGTCTTGGTCTGGGTAAGCATGGCGACGGAGTACCCATTGATAATCATCAGGCGATCAATGCCGGCTAGAGCAACTCCAAAGGACTGCGGATCGTCAAGATCAAGATAAACTGCGTCCTTGCCTAAGTCTCGCAGGTGGCGAACCTGCTCTTTGCGGCGCGATGTCGCCCGCACGTGCACGCTTGGATTGGGCTCAAGCGCCTCCACAACGCGTTGTCCGAATTTAACTGTTGATCCTATGATAAGTAACGTTGTCTTGCTTTCGGTGTTATACGAACATGTTCTCCGGATTGTTCAACTTCGTCGTACCCGCTGTTTTCGGTGCAGCGACGATCTCGCAGGCGCGCGGCGAGTGCATCTCGATCGTCCGACAGTCGGATATGGCAGGATTCTATCAATCGATCGATCAATAATATGACGTCGTGGCTCGGCTTGCAAGTAACTTATCTATTGATAACTGTTGGCCCTTGAAAGGGGAGGCGCCACAGCCGCCAGGAACGCAGACGGGCAAGAATGCGACGCTGGCGGAAACGCCAGTGCTGCAGGTACTGCAAAGATGCCGTAGCGACCTGGGGACGGGACGAGTAAGGATGATCGCCCATGTGTCGCTTCGCCATACTGTTGATTGTTGATCGATGAAACAGTGAGCGCAGGGGCGCGCCAGGAGTTGGCCCGCGAGGTGCCCGGTTTGGCCGGGTGGGCTATGCGGCACTGGCGGGCAGATAGGAGGCCAGAGGTGCGTTGCAGTGCGCGCACCAACAAACTCAGGGAAGTGGAACGGCAGGCGTTGCTGACGGCGGAAAATCAGCCTGGCTACGCCAGCCTGACGCCGCACCAGATCGTGCCGAAGCCGGCGGATGAAGGGATCTACCTCGTATCGGCGCCGCTGTGGCCGAAGATACGGAGCATGCCAAATCAACGACATCAGGACAAAGCCACCAGCCCTGCTGGCACAGAGCATGGAGCTGGATAAGGGCGAGTGGACTTGGAGTGCGCAGCGCTGGGCCGCAGATATTCCTAACTGGTAATTCTGACGATCTCCCTGGTTCTGCGAGTGGTCGACAATCCGATGGAGAATGACCGCGATGCGCACAGAGTAGTGACCGTCAAAGATTAGTTTATCGACGGATTCTCAGAGAAGCGATCTATGGACATTTAGCAAGCTAGCGAGCAATGATGTCTCGCGTTCACATAGTAGTTCTGATAACTGTAGATGGTTGCACGAGATGATTCGATCGGCAGGAGATACGCATTGAGGTGGATTGGGGCTGCTGGTGCACACCGGCGTAGGTGCGTCGATAGGAGCACGGGCGCGGAAGGCCACTAGGGAAATGCGGCCCACGCAATGAAGTGCGTAGGCCTTCAAGGAGAGCGGGTGCGCCCCTCCAACCTCTGCGTTAATTCGCTATGAGAGCCACTCTTTCGCGCAGATTATGCTCTCCTCAATTGCGACGAAATAAGGCATCGGAATGAACTTCTACATCGCGTCCAGGAAGGTGTTCATGGTATAGCGAAGCCCTTTCGCTCACGCAGCGGCCGGATGGTCGATGTGTCCGCCAGCATCGCCACCAAAGAAGCTGTTTGCGTCAGGCGTGTTGAACGCGAGGCCGCCCTTCAGACGAGCTGGCAGGTCGGGATTGGCAATGAACGGACGACCAAAGGCGATAATGTCGGCCCGACCGCTGGCAAACGCTTGCTCCGCAGTTTCTCCATCGTAGCCGCCCGCCAACATCAGTACGCCGCGATAATCTGCCCGCATTAGCTCGATAATAGAATCCCGGCGTGGGTCAAAGTTCTCATCTTTGACGATGCCGACCATCGCCGGCTCAACAAGATGGAGGTAGGCTAGCTTCCAGTCATTGAGTCGGCGGGCAACATGCCCAAACGTAGCCTCTGGGGTTTCGTCGCTCATGCCCATGTACCGGCCCATTGGAGTAAGACGTACCCGAACCTTCTGCGCGCCAACTTCAGCGGTCACGGCTTCGATCACTTCTAGCAAGAAGCGAGTGCGATTCTCAATGCCACCGCCGTAGTTGTCTTTGTGCGATATAGTTATATTCTACCAATCTGTATTGGCAATATAAATTATATTAAAATAATTTAGCGTCTATATTATAAAGTTAAATATTAAATACATTATTGGTTAGTTTTGTATAGCGTGAAATTATGCTTCATTAATCTTGCGAAGATGGCCGAAAGATTTCTCAGCCGATCCGCAGCCGTTAAGAACAATTAACACCCCGTCGGAATATATGCCTCTAGACTGTACAGGGGATCATCGGTAATGCGCGCGGATCCATGCCAAGATTGTCCGAGCTTGTCATGCATTTCCGAGCGGGAACTTCGACTATGAAGACAGATGGCCCATGGCCAAAGGGCAAATTTGTCGCGCTATGCCAGGCCTTTTTGGGACGCTTGTCGACGAGCCGCGCAGCAACCTCGTCGACAAAGCACGTCGTGGATAAGTGAAAAGCACGGGCACGGTATTCTGTGGAGTCGATGCGGTAGAGATGCACCAGTTAGGGTAGTCAAGAGTAGTGTATGGAGCGTGTAAAAATGACATTCAGACTTCAGAACCCCCTCGGGCTGGGTGTCGTCGCGGTGGTGGTCGCGCTGGTTGCGGCATTCTCGTATACTCGCATCCGCGGCGATCTACCCGTCAACGGCGCTGTTGCGGCCTCTGCGGAGAAGCCGCCGCTCACGGAAGTGGATGCGGCGCTGGTGCTCCAAAAACAATCACGGACTACCAGAGCTATTCCGGGCGCATTGAGGCCATCGAAAAGGTCGACATTCGGCCACTAGTGTCGGGCACGATTGTTGGCGTGCATTTTAGAGATGGTGCGCTTGTAAAGAAGGGGGATCGCCTGTTCACCATTGACCCTCGGCTTTACGTAGCCGAGGTGGACCGAGCGGCGGGTCAGCTTGCGGCCGCGGTGGCGCGCAACGGATATACTTCCACGGACGCGGAACGTGCGGAGCGTCTGCTGAAGGACAACGCCATAGCAAAGCGTGACTATGATCAGGCACAGAATGCAGCGCGCAGTGCTGCTGCCGAACTAAAGGCGGCACGTGCGGCGCTCGAGACCGCCAGAATCAACCTCGCCTACACTGGTATTGTCGCCCCCGTTTCCGGTCGTGTCTCACGTGCGGAGTTGACACTCGGAAACATCGTTTCTACAGGGGCAAGCGCTCCGCTCCTTACTACTCTTGTATCGGTCTCTCCGATTTATGCCGCTTTCGATGTGGATGAGCACACCTACCTTCAGTATTTAAGCCGTAAGTCCACGGAGAAGGTCCCGGTTTCGTTGGGCCTCGCAAATGAACGGGGATACTCGCGCGAGGGCCATATCGATTCTGTCGACAACCGGCTAGACACCGGATCCGGAACCATACGAGTGCGCGCTCGTTTTGAGAACACTGACGCTGTGCTCGTCCCGGGCCTCTATGCGCGTGTTCGGGTGGAAGGCGGGGTGCCCCGCCCAGCGTTTCTGATTGACGATGCTGCGGTACAGACGGACCAAGACAAAAAGTATGTGCTTGTCGTCGATTCCGAAAATCGCATCCAGTATCGCGGCGTGACGCTCGGAGATATGTTCGATGGGATGAGAATCGTCGAGGGCGGATTGAACCAAGGTGATCGCATCGTCGTAAACGGAATTCAACGGGTGAAACCAACCGACGTCGTCAAGATCAAGCTAGTCGCGATGGCCGCCAATCTGTCCACATCGGCGAGCAAGGGTCAGTAGTTTATCGTCACCACCCCCACCGGGAATGAGGTCATGAACATTTCCAGGTTTTTTATTGACCGCCCTATCTTCGCCGGCGTGTTGTCGATCCTCATATTGCTGGGTGGAGTGATATCTATATTTAAGTTGCCAATATCAGAATATCCTGAAGTTGTCCCACCGTCCGTTGTTGTAAAAGCATCGTACCCAGGGGCGAATCCGAAGGTGATTGCTGCCAGCGTCGCATCGCCGCTAGAGGAGCAGATTAACGGCGTTGAAGACATGCTGTACATGGAATCACAGGCAACAAGCGACGGGAATTTGAGCATCCGAATCACCTTTAAGCTGGGTACGAATCCGAATTTGGCTCAGCAACTTGTGGAAACCCGAGTCGCGCAAGCGCTTCCACGACTACCGGAGGACGTCCAACGTTTGGGGGTGACGACCATCAAATCGTCGCCGACGCTGACGATGGTGGTTCATATAATCTCGCCGAACAGCCGATATGACCTTATCTATCTTCGAAACTACGCGCTAATCAATGTACGCGATCGGTTGCAACGTATTTCTGGCGCTGGGGAGGTTCAGCTTAAAGGCGCTGGGGACTACTCAATGCGAATCTGGTTAGACCCGCAGAAGGTTGCCCAGCGAAACATGACGGCAACAGATGTTGTGAATGCGATTCGCGAGCAGAACGTGCAAGTGGCGGCTGGTCAGATTGGGGCGCCGCCGGCCGCACCCGGCGCGGCGGTTCAGTTAAACGTCAACGCGAAAGGCCGGCTTCAGAGCGAAGAAGACTTTCAAGGTATTGTGCTCAAGACCTCGAAAGACGGCGCCGTGACGCATTTGCGCGACGTTGCTCGGGTCGAACTCTCCTCTGCTGAATACGCAGACCGGTCCCTTCTAAATAATAAACCTGCGGTAGCAATGTGGGTATTTCAGCAACCAGGTGCAAATTCTCTCGATATCTCGGAGAACGTCCGTAAGGTGATGGAGGAATTGAAATCAGATTTTCCGCCTGGAGTCGAATACAGCATCGTATACGATCCAACGCAATTTGTTAAGGCGAGTATTCACGCTGTCGTACACACGCTATTGGAGGCTATATTCCTTGTCGTTATTGTTGTGATTATATTTCTACAGACATGGCGTGCATCGATTATTCCGCTTATTGCGGTACCAGTTTCAATCGTTGGCACGTTCTCGTTGATGCTTGCATTTGGCTTCTCCATTAACGCACTTTCGCTGTTTGGTATGGTTCTGGCGATTGGGATCGTTGTGGATGACGCAATTGTTGTGGTCGAGAATGTCGAGCGAAACATCGAGACCGGTATGTCGGCAAGGGATGCTACGTATACCGCGATGCAGGAAGTGAGTGGCCCGATCATTGCAATTGCGCTAACTCTTGTCGCGGTTTTTGTCCCACTCGCTTTCATGTCAGGACTTACTGGCCAGTTCTACAAGCAGTTTGCGATGACGATCGCGATTTCCACAGTCATATCGGCGTTCAACTCGCTGACTCTATCACCGGCACTCGCTGCGATCATGCTGAAAGGTCACGATGAGCCGAAAGATTGGCTCTCTCGAGGCATTGAGCGCGCGTTTGGGGGGTTCTTCAGGCTCTTCAATAAGATGTTTCGAAAAGGGTCGGAGAATTACGGAAGGGGCGTTAGCGGGGTGATCGGGCACAGGGCGGTAATGATGGGAATTTATGCCGTCCTAGTTGGAGCAACAGTGGTGATGGGGAGAATCGTCCCGAGCGGCTTTGTACCGGCCCAGGACAAACAGTATCTTGTTGGATTTGTTCAGTTGCCGAACGGGGCATCGTTGGACCGAACTGAGCAGGTCGTTCGAAAGATGAGTGAGATCGCAATGAGGCAACCGGGCGTGCAGGACGCGGTGGAGCACCCGGGTATGTCGATCAATGGGTTCGTTCACTCTTCGAGCGCCGCTGTCATCTTCCTCTGCCTCACAGATTTCGAGAAGCGGAAAGGTAAGGACTTGTCGGGGCCGGCCATAGCCGACGCTTTGAACAAAAAGTACGCTGAAATAAAGGAGGCCCACATCGGGGTCTTTCCGCCACCCCCGGTGCTGGGTTTGGGAACCGTGGGTGGATTCAAACTGCAACTCGAGGACCGCGGGGCCCTCGGATACGTCGCACTAAACGAAGCGACGCAAAGGTTCCTTCGGCTTGCATCGCAGACGCCAGAGCTCGGGCCAGCTTTCTCCAGCTATCAGATCAATGTTCCTCAGTTGAACGTGGACCTGGACCGCACGAGAGCCAAACAATTAGGCGTTTCAATATCGGATGTCTTCGGGACCCTACAGGTATACCTCGGTTCTTTCTATGTCAACGACTTCAACAAATTCGGGCGGGTCTACCAAGTGCGCGTCCAGGCAGACGCTCCCTTTAGGTCGCATACCGGCGATTTGGGCTTTCTAAAGGCACGCAACGATGAGGGTGAGATGGTTCCCCTTTCTTCGATCGTGTCGGTTACTCATACCTATGGCCCTGATGGCGTCGTTCGTTACAATGGATACACTGCGGCTGACATCAATAGTGGTCCGGCGGTCGGCTACTCGAGCAGTGAGGCGCAGAAGGCGATTGACCGTATCGCTGAAAAGACGCTGCCGCATGGTATCCGCTACGAATGGACTGATTTGACATATCAGCAGATTTTGGCGGGAAACTCGGCAATCTACGTTTTTCCTATCAGTGTTCTGCTGGTATTCCTTGTGCTGGCCGCGCTGTATGAAAGCCTGTCCTTGCCGCTCGCAGTAATAATGATCGTGCCAATGAGCGTTTTGTCTGCGCTGGTAGGCGTCTGGTTGACGGATGGTGATAACAACATCTTTACGCAGATTGGTTTGATGGTTCTCGTTGGGTTGTCCGCAAAGAATGCCATTCTCATCGTTGAATTCGCGCGGGAGCTGGAGATGCAGGGACGCACCATTGTGGAGGCGGCGATCGAGGCTAGCCGGTTGCGTCTTCGCCCTATATTGATGACGTCAATTGCTTTCATAATGGGGGTGATACCGTTGATTGCCTCGAGCGGTGCAGGCTCGGAGATGCGCCATGCAATGGGTATCGCTGTCTTTTCCGGAATGCTTGGAATGACGCTATTTGGACTCCTGCTGATTCCAGTATTTTATATTGCACTTCGCAAGCTTGCCGGTGGCGAGGTTATGGTCGACAAGCACGGAAAGCGTCCGTCTGTCCGTGGCATCAATGCTACAGAATGATTGAGAGGAACCTGATGATGATCGTCGACATGAATCGATCACCACTTCCCCTAGCTTTATTTGCTTGGTGCGCCTTAGTGCTTGTCGGTTGCTCGTTGGCACCCAAATATGAGAGGGCTGACATAGACCCGCCCACTTCTTTCAAGGAAGCGCCTGTCGCTTTATCGGTAGACGATGAGCGCGACACTGGTTCGTTGACAATCGTGGGGACCTGGAAGATCGCGCAACCCTCAGAGCAGATCGAACGTGGAGAGTGGTGGCGAATCTTCGATGACGCAACTTTGAATGATTTGGAGAGTGTGGCACTGGCGGAAAACCAGAACCTGAAGGCGGCTATCGCGCGAGTCAAGGAAGCGCGGGCCATTAACGAGACGGTTAGAGCAGGCCTAGTTCCCGCGATTGAAGCGGGGTTCGGCCCAACCAGACAGAAGGTGTCCCCCGTTTCGCAGTTTCAACCGGATGGTAACGACATACCTGCGCACACTTTGTGGAGAGCGCAGGTCGGTGCGTCTTATGAAGTTGATCTCTTCGGTCGGGTCTCTGATTCGGTAAGAGCGGCGGAAGCCCAGGTTTCGCAGAGCGTCGCGTTGTTGCGCTCAGTTCTTTTGGCACTGCAAGCCGATGTCGCCCAGAGCTACTTCAATCTTCGGGAGCTTGATTCGGAGATCGACGTGTTCCGACGTACGGTCGTTCTACGAGAACAAGCCTTAGATTTGGTGCAGCATCGCTATCGAGAGGGTGACATCAGCGAATTGGATGTCGCTCGGGCCAATGCTGAACTGGCGACAGCACGCTCGGCTGAGATGGGCGTACGACGAATGCGCGCTGCCTCCGAGCATAGCCTAGCTGTTCTGTTGGGTAAATCGCCCGCAAAGTTTGCGATGGCTGCGAGCCCACTCAGGCCGGTCGAGATTGTCATTCCACCCGGCTTACCCTCGTCGCTGTTGGAGCGACGGCCAGACATCGCGGCAGCAGAGCGCGCGATGGCCGCAGCAAACGCACGGATCGGTGTGGCAAAATCGGCATATTTCCCTTCTTTTCTTTTAACGGGTGCTGCCGGATTTGAAGCGGAGACGATTGGCGACATTTTTAAATGGTCGAGTCGGACATTTCTTCTTGGGCCACTTGTAGGTACTGCTTTAACTATGCCGCTTTTCGACGGCGGCCGACGTAAAGGAAATCTGGCAAACGCTAGAGCGATATATGAAGAAGACGTCGCGTTATACCGGCAGCAGGTGCTTACCGCTTTTCGCGAAGTGGAGGACAGTCTTTCAGATTTGAGAATCCTGCGGGGACAAATCCAGGCGCAGGCGGAGGCAGTCCGGGCATCTAACCGCGCGGAACAATTATCGAACACTCAATATAGAGAAGGTGCAGTAAACTATCTGGATGTTATAGATGCCCAACGAACCGTTTTGCAGTCACAACGGGCCGCCGTGCAGCTCTCCGGAGTGCAGGCAGTTGCGAGTGTTAACCTAATCCGCTCATTGGGTGGTGGATGGGGCAACGCCCCATCCACCACCATAAATTTGCACGATGCTGAGGCCGTATCTGTGCGTTGATCGCCTCAGTTGAATGAGCGCTCTCGATCAGCGAGCACGGATCTACCGCATCCCCACCTCGACTTGCCTGTATCCCAGTTGCCGAGGTGGCTCGGAGTGCTACCGCAAGGATGTACACTCCGTCAAAGGGAGTAGACTTGTCCTCACATATCAGCAAGCTCTTTTGCCAATCCTCGTAAAAGGCCACCAAGATACTGGGACGTTTCACTCCCTGACTTGTCGGGATGGTTGAAACTGCAGGGCACAACGTCCTTAAGGAGACCAGCGGCCAGTGCCGTATTCACCAGCTCGACCGCTTTATTAACTGCTTCGTCTCTACTGAAAGTAGCCATTTTAAATCTCCTTGTGTTTCGGTAAACGGCATATGAGATTGTACTCGATTGCTTGATGTGGAGAAGATTAATTATTTTGAACTAAATCGAAAGATGTGTCTATACACAGCGCACCAATGGTATGGGTGTTTTTTTGATGCGGTCGATAGTCTGATGCTGGAGTTATGGGGCTTTCCGGCCTTCGCCAAGGCGCGCGCAAAGTTCTCGGGACTGAAGCGACCTGACCGGGGGAATCGGGTTGTGGCTGGGGAAGCTGGCGAACTCCGAGGTGATGGGCAGCTCAGGGCGTCTGAAACCTGCTCAAATCCGACCGGGAACTCGTAGCTACCCTTCCCGCCAAGGAAGCCCTACGGCCTCTGACTGACGTCCGTCGCAAGGTCGTGCTGGCGGCAAGTATCGGCCTGTTCGTTGCAGTTGGTCTGATGTGGACCGTAGTCCGGCACCTGTTGGCCCTACTGGGGCGGCTGCATCGTGCGATCCAAGGGGATACTGCCAACCTCGATGAGCTCATATCCACAATCGATACACCAGGGACTTCCCCAAGGACACAAACCTGCATCCGGCCTGGGCTTATTCATACGCGAGACGCACGAACTGCTGCAACAGCTCCAGACGGTGGTCTTGAACGAGCAGGTCGACCAGTTCGTTGGCGCTGCTGCTCGCTGTCGAGCGTGCGGAACCCAACTTGGCATCAAGGACACGAAGCCATTGGTCTATCGCACGACCTTCGGCAAGGAGAGCCCGCGAAGTCCGCGCTTTTACTCGCACTGCAGCGCATGCGGTTTCTGCTCGACTGACCAGGGCACGCTTTCGCCGCTTGCACAAGCGTTGCCGCAACGCGTGCATCCCCAGTGGAGCTGTCTCCAGTGTCGATACGCCAGCGTGATGTCATATCGCTTGGCGCAGATCTTTCTGCGCGATGCGTTTCCCGGCGGGCGGCAACTTCCGAGCTCCAGCGTCAAAGTGAATGTGAGGAGCGTAGGGCAGCGCCTGGTGCAGGAAGCTCAGTGCGCAACGATGGTGGCTGCAGTGGTGACCGCGCCTTCTCGACGACCGCCTCTGAGCGGTCCAACGGTCGCGCTGCAGATCGATGCGGGCTACATCAAGGCGCCGCGTCAGCTCGACGGGACGCGATGGTACCTCGTCAACTATCAGCAATGACGAGCGCAGGGGCCCGTGGTCGACTACGTCATTGGCCAGCGCATGAAGAGGAATGGACATATGCGCTGGACGATTCCGGTAGCCAATGCCTTGCTGCAGGTGAGATGTGCCGTTCTCAATGGCCATGACATACGCAATTTCAAGCTTTGGTACCCGCCTGACAGGCGAATAGAGGGATTTGCGACTGCCAGCCGCATGCGCAAGCGCTCGCCAAAACGGCGCTAGCCATGCGCTGCCGGCAGTGTCACCGAACACGCGGGCAGCAGCGGGCATGACCTCGCGGGTTATCTCGCCACGCGCATGTTGCAGTGCATCGTGGCCGCCAAAGCGCTCTGGCCTTGGTTCCTCAAGGGCCCGAGTCAGCGTACTAAGAGCAGGAAGAAGATCGTCGGAAGGATGTTCGCTGAGCAATAGCTGCAACGCACCACGCGCAGCAACCGCATCGCGGCGCTGCAGGGCGTCGGCAACATCGTTGCGTAGCATCACATCGGCTGTCAGCAAAGATATCGCCGGAAGACGGCTGGCGTGGTAACCTGCAGGTCTGGCGCGATAGCCGCCAAATGAGTCCTTCGCTGTAGTGCCGCATGCCGGTAACTGCATCGTGTGTGTCATCACTGAAAAAGAGCAAGTTAGAGCAAACGTAGTGCCCTTGTGTAGGAGACATTATGCAGCGGTACGGGCGTGGTGGTCATTAGCGCGAGCTTTAGTTTTAAAGGAAGCTTCTCGATTGGAGGCTTTCCTCATATTGCGTTTGGCCTATTGTCTTGAGCTTCCCCTGGACTGCAGGCAGCAGCTCTTACCGCTATTCTCTTGCGGGCAGAATTCGCTGTCATTTGATTTCATGAGAGCAATCCAATCAGTACCTAACGAGACATTCCGGCGTTCAAGTCGGGGCACAAACTCGGAGCCGCTGGAGGCAGCCCGTCTATTTGTATCTGGCAGCAGAGAGTCTGCCGACAAGCAAGCCGCGATCTTGTGGGTCCGAATGCAGATGGTCCGAAACAGCATTTCCTTCGACGACCTTATGCGTGCTGGGTGTTTTGAGGATGCTACCAAGCCGCAGCAGTGCGTTACCGGAATGCGGATGGTCGTGTTTGGGACGGTAAAGGCGAACTGCCAGATTGGCTGCAGAGGGCGGTGAATGCCGGGCAGCGCGTCGAGCATTTCCGAGTGAAATAGGTTTCTCGCACTCACATTAGCAATTAGTGGGCGCCGTTAGCGGAAATAGTGATCGCTCAACGGCGACTGCCTTGCGTCGAACGCGGCGCTCCGCAAGCGTTCCTCATCGTGCCGACGCAGGCATGCGATGCGAGGTCGCGCTTCGTCGGCGCACGACGCCGCGCCGCCGGCGCGACATCCCCATCACGGATCAGCTGGGCTTCGGCGCCGTCACGGGTCGAGATTGCGCGCGCGCCGCACGATGGGCTTGCAGTTGCTGCGCGCGGTTCGCATCGGCATTTGAAACGTGTCCCGCCTCCTGCCCCGCCAGATCCACGCGCGGGGCACCTTCCACCAGGCAGGTCCAGTATCGGGTGCCGCGGCACCAGGTCCGGATCGTGTCGCGCAATACCGACTCCGTCAGGCCAAGTTCCTGCGCGTGCGGGACGAGGTCCTCGAAGATGCCGATCTTGAGCGGTACCTTAGGCGCAGGATTCTTCGGAAAGGTTTGCGGGAACCGTTTCTGCAACTTCACGATGGCCTGCAGCACCGGATCGACGGGCTTAGCGGGCTCATTCACGGGCTTAGTCGGGCGGGCCGAAGCCTTTGGGGGTGCGCGACGCGTCTTGGCCCTTGACTCGGCCTTGGCTTGCTTTGTCAGTTGTTCCTTCAGTGCCGCCAGTTGTTCGAAGCCCATCGTGTCCAGCCATTAAAAGCGTCATGCGATTGTAGAGCAGACCCTCGCAATTCGCCTCGCAGCCCACGCCGCGGCGGGGCCTCGGCCAAACCAGGCATCCTGGCAGGGTGGGGCGCCGGTCATTTTTCGCGCGTCCACCCGATCCGGTGGCGTTCCTGCGTGGCCTCATGGCGGGCATCGTCCTCCGTGTGCAGGTAAGCGCTGGTCGTAGAAATCGATGCGTGCCCGAAATTGTCCCGCACGAAGCGCAGGTCCACCTGCTGGTCGGTCATGTGCGAGCCCGCGGTATGGCGCAGCCAGTGCGCCGAGGCGCTGGCCAGCACCGCGGCCCGGCTTGCCCAATCCGGTCCGCGCGCGCGCAGGCGCTCGGCCGCCAGCGCGAAGATCTCCTTGAGCACCAGGTGCAGCGCGCCGCGCGACAAGGGTTTTTCCTTGCCGATGATCGGCAGCACGATGGGGCGATCCTCGCCGGGCAATGGCATCGGCGGCAGGCCGTAGGCCTCGCGATAGCGCGCCAGCTCCACCATCAGCTCATCGGTGGCGGGCACCAGCCGCGTCTTGCTGCCCTTGCCCGTCACCTCCAGCCACCAGCGCTCCAGGCCCTCCCGGTCGCGCCGGCCGAAGAAGGCGCCCATCCGGGTCTCGGCCACCTCGGCCGCCCGCAAGCCGCCCAGATACAGCACCGTGAAGAGCCAGCGGCAGCGCGCCGCGTGCAGGCGCTCGCGCTCGGTCGCACGTTCGAGCGTGCCCGGCATGGCCTCGATCGCGTCCTTGACCGCCTGCCACATCTCGTGGCTCAGGTAGCGCGTGATGCGTGGCTTGGCCGTGCCGCGCCGGCTGCGCGCCAGCGAGAGCGGGTTGCCGGCCAGGTAGCCGGCGTCGACCAGCCAGGCGAACAGGCCATTGAGGATCACCAGGGTGTGGCGCGCGCTGGCCGGGGACAGCGGCCCCGCAAACGGCCGCCACGCGGGCGCGCCGCGCGCCAGCTTCTTGCGCGACGCCATCACCCAGCGCCAGGCCGGCTGCGGATCGGCCAGGAAGCGCTCGTAGCGCAGCAAATCTTCATGGGTGAGCGACGACAGCGGCTTGCCGTGCTGCATCACGGCCCATAGCAGCAGCCGCTCCACCTCGCGCCGATAGGTCTGCAGGGTGGCGGGGGTGTCGGCGTAGCGGGCCAGCCAGGCTGTCACCGCGGCGAGGTCGTCGGCGGGCGAGATCTGCGGGGTGCCGCCGCGCGCCCGGTTGCTGCCGGCGGCGCCGGAGAGTTCGGCGGGCGGGCGCAGGCGCTCGAGCGGGGTGGCGGGCAGGGCGGCGAGGGGCAGCTGGCTGGATGCCATGGGGCGCGTTCTCAAATTAGCCATAATTATAGACAGAACAATAATTATGTCTAACGATAAGCTCTTGTAGTCATGAATATTACGTATTACGTAGTAATATTTAACGAAATTGACAATGCCAGGCCCCCAAACATGCCCGCCAGCCCCGCGTCCCCGCCGCCCATGCCCAGTGAGGCCGTGCCCAACGCCGCCCTGCAGGCCACGCTCGCCGCCGACGTGGCCACCCTGCGTGTGCAGTTCCCCGAGACCCGCGCGCTCTACCGCGAGGTCTGCGCCCTGCTGTTCTTCCGGTACGGCATCACGCCCACCGCCAACAAGCTCTACGGCCTGGTGCGCAAGGGCAGCATGGGCACGCCCACCGAGGTGCTGGCGCGGTTCTGGCAAGACTTGCGCGACAAGATGCACGTGACCATCGCGCACCCCGAACTGCCGGATGCGCTCAAGGCGATCGCCGCCGACGCCGTGCAGCCGATCTGGCAGGCCGCCAACGAGGCCGCCGCCGGCGAACTGGCCGCGCTGCGGGCTGATGCGCGGTGGCAGGCGAGCGAGGCGGAAGCGCAGCGCGACTTGGCGCGGGCCGCGGTGGTGGTGGCCGAGCAGGAGACCGCCGCCGTGCAGGCCGGGCTCGATGCCGCCCAGCAAGCGCACGCGGCGCTACAAGGCGAACTGGAAGCCGAGCGCCAGGCCCACGCGGCCGCGCGGGCGCGTCACGAGGAGGGCGTACGCCAGGCGGAGGCGCTCGAGCGGCAGTTGCTGGAGCTGCGTACCCAATTCTCGACGGATCTGGAGCGCACCCGCGCGCAGGTGGCCGTCGCGCAGGAACGCGCCGAGGCCACGGAGCGCCGCGCGCTGCGCGAGATCGACCAGGAGCGTACGTTGCGCCAGAAGGCCGAGCAGGCGCTCGCGGACCAGCGCGCTGAGCTGGCGGCGGTGCAGGCGAGGGCGCAAGACGCCGCCGTGGCCGGCGCGGAGGCGCGGGCGCGACTGCAGGCCGAGCGCGATACGCTCAGCCTGCAACTGGCGGAGACAGCGCAGGCGCTCGGGCGAGGGCAGGCGGCCCAAGACGGGCTGCGGGCCGAACTGGAAGCGGCGCTGCGGCGGGCCGAGCGCGCGCAAGCCGAAGCCACCGCGTCGCGCCGCCTGGCAACTACCAAGCGCGGGGCGCCGGTGACGCGCACCAAGTTCAAGCCGGGGCCGGCCTGAGGGGACAAGCCTGTGGACAAGCCGCACGAGGACAGATGCCCGGCGGGCTCCTCGGGTCTGATTAATTTTTAAGCGGCGGGGTGACCACATGATTCCCAATCCCCAAGGGAGCCGGTTACTTTACACCGTCGATCCGCCGGAACAATGTTGAGGCCCAACGGTCTTTGAGACGACAACGCTGGATCCTGCTCCGCAGCTTCCTCAAATCTGTGCACCTAAAATGATGTCGATCGAAATCGAGCGCGCCGAAGCGATTACCTGGATCCGCATCCAGATGGCCCAGCATGGGCTGAGCCTGGCCGACTTGCAGGCCGCCGGCTGTCTTGCCGAGCCGCCGCCGACTCCAACGCCAGGAGCGGTGCGCTACCACAATGCGCAGGGGCAGGGTTGCGACGGCCGCGGCGCCATGCCGGACTGGCTGCAGCGCGCGATCCGCGCCGGGGGATGGGGGACATTTCCGCGTCTAGCGGGTGGCGAGCTACCACTTCGATTTCCTTTCCCGCTCCATCGGGAGCCGCTCGGTCGGTCGTCTATCCAGAGGACATTCTGATGTAGCTTAAAGACCACCTTACAGATTTGCAGATCGCGAAGATTACCGGACACAAGACGCTGACCGTCTTGCGGAGGTACGCCAACTTGAGGGGTAGCGACTTAGCTGAGCGGCTTTGGTAACATCTAGAAACAGTCCTCCCAAGAGTTAGTTAGCGTGACTCAAGGATCACTAATTTGTGTGGCAAACCGAACAAACACTAGCTGCGAATGGCTAGAAAACTCTTGCGGAACTTACCACGGTGGTAAATAATCGAAAAAACGTAAGCCAGTACGCCGGAGCAAGTCCCTCAGAGTCCGGAGGGGACCGCCAAATACAGGGGAGGACACATGCGCCACTTTACGACCCCGCCGCTCTCATTGCACTGCTCGATGAAGTAATAGCTGAGGACGAAAGCGATGCGACCATCATTTCATTCACGGAAAAGTGCGCTAAAGACGCCCAGAAGTACGAGTTGGACGACCAACAGCTAGCCGCCCTGGTCAAAGACGCTGTTCTGAAAGGCACCTACAAGGGTGCCGAGTGGTGTGAAAAGAACCCGAATGGCCCTTGGGCCGCATGTGATGTCTACGTACTGATCCGCCTGGAATGGAATAAGTACGCCTACAAAGACATCACTCAAGAGTACTACGTCAAGCTTGCCATCAATCGTAGTGGCAAAGTGATCTTACTCGTCTCAATGCATCAGTAACAGGAGATCCAGATGACTACGCATGTTCTCTGCGATGTGTGCGGGGAAGGCCATGTCGCGTCCATTCATGGACACAATGAGATCGAGCACAAGGGGGGAATGTATCAAGTGCCCTTCGTAATGTCGCGCTGCGACGAGTGCGGTAGCGACTACGCGTCGGCGGCAGACATGCGCCAAAACAAGCGCGCCGTGGTTGAGTTGCGCAAAGGGTTAGATGGCCTGCTGACGGGGCACGAAATTTTTGCTATCCGCTCCGCTGCTGGCCTGACGCAGGGCCAAGCGGCAAAGCTGTTCGGTGGTGGTCCGGTCGCATTCTCAAAGTATGAGTCGGGTGACGTGACGCAGTCCCTCGCAATGGATAAGTTGATCCGGGTTGCGGCACAGGTGCCTTCCGCTATGGCATGGCTCGCGCACTATGCCGATGAGCACGAGATTGCTACGGACCTTTGCTGCAAGGAAGTGGACCGGATATCTGCTTTGGTAGACGTCGCGCTTTGCGGGAAGAATACGAAGGCGGTGGTGCACGCCGTCCTAAGTCATGTGCTGCTCGATTCGCCTGTTTCGTGCTACGCAAAGGTGTTTGTGGACGAAGTCATCGAAGAAGGAACACTTGTAACCTCGGACCCGAATGCGACTGCGACTCCTGAGGATTCTTCCGTCTTTGGGTGGTTCAAGCCATCCGGCTACGACTTCGGATTGTCCGTGATCGATGATACTTCCAATGAGGTTCCTGTCGAGATGACCTATAGGTTGGCCGCGTAGGTATGAAAGCTAGTCCCCTGACACTCAACTCGATTAAGTTCTTGCATGTCGGCGTCTTTCCGCGTGACGAACCTGAGATCTTGACGCCTGTGCAACGAGTTGGCGCCATTGACACTAATGGTGTCAACATTAATTGTTCGTTGACACATGCCGTAGCCGACCATGCCGAGGGGCAAGAGGCGCGCGATTACATGGTTAGCTTGTCAATCCAGGTGAATGATGGCCCGGACAAGGTCATTCCATACAAGATCGACGTGGCATGCGTGGGTTACTTCTCTATCCCACACGGCCTGCCTGATCCTGTGCTGAGGGCAGATATAGCAGTTGTTAACGGAGCTTCACTCCTATACGGTGCAATCCGAGAGCAAGTGTCGAACATCACCAGTCGGTGCTGGTACGGTGAGCTTCAACTGCCGTCACTGAATTTCCGTGACGAAGGGCCGATCGCGATGGCCGAAGCTGAGAGGCAGCGCGCGGAGGCTAAGAAAGAGAGGTTACGCTAACTGAGCCGAGCCAGAAGACGATGCACGAGGACAAATAGAGGGGTGGCCGGGATTCGAAAAAATCCGCCACATCTCGGCTAAGCCGCTGATTTGACTAGAAAATCGATCGATGGATCGAGTGGCGGCACGCGCCGCTGCAAGTCGAGTAGGTAATCTCCGAACCGCTTGATATGCTCGCGGCGGTATGGCGACAGCGCCTTGAGCACTTCGGCATTCACCGGGTGCCCGCGCTCCTGCAAATCCTTGAGCTTGCGCGACATCCACTGAACGTTGTGGAGGATGACCATGTTGGCGACCAACTGGTTGTACTTGATCACCTTGCGCTGTTCGTGCCGTAGATTTTCGGCGATGATGCCGTCGCCACCAAACATCAACCACTGCGCGAAGTCATTGAACTGCTCGCTCTTGTTCGTCGCGGCATGAATGGTGCGCCGGAGCTCCGGGTCGTTCAGGTACTTCAGCAAGAACAGCGTGCGGACGACGCGGCCAAGTTCCCGGAACGCAAAGTAAAGCTTATTCTTCGTGCTCTCTGAACCCAGTCGGCGCAGGATGGTTGACGGCGTCATCTTGCCGGCCTTGATCGAGACGGCAACGCGCATCATGTCGGGATAGTGTCGTTGGATCAGGTCCCAGTCGATGGACCGGCGGCACAGCCGCTCGATATGGTCGTATCTGCGTCGCCGGTCCGCCTTGTACAGCACCAGATCTTTGATATTGCGCATGCGCGGCATTAGGTTGATACCCAGTAGGTAGGACAAACCAAACACCGGTCCGCTCTGCGCCTGGGTGTCACCGTGAATGGTATCCGGCTGAATCTCAGAGCCATTTCTGATGAGCCCGTCCAGGATGTACACCGCCTCATGCACGCCGCACGGAATGAAGTTGCTGAAGAGCGCGATGTACATGTCGGAGACATGGTAGTAGCCAATCCCGCCGTACCCGCCATAACGGATGTGATACTCCGACAGCAGATTCTGCTCATAGAGATTCCACTTCGTGCCATCCGCGGACGCGCGTTTGCCACTGCCCCAGTACTTCGGTAGCGCGAACTGATTGTACGCATTGATGACCTTCACAATGGCTTTATCGAGCCGTTCTTCGGTGACGTGACGCAGGTTCAGCCATGCAATTTGCTTGCGACTCAGCCCCTTGACGGACCGGGCCGTCTGGCTCGGCCCCAGGTTGCAACCGTAGCAGAACAGCGTGCAGATAACGCGCTTGCGAGGGTCGTCTAGCTTGCCATCGAAGCCGGACAACGGCCCGAATAGTTTATGCAGATTCAGCCATTGCTCCGTCTCGGTCAGCACGTCGAGGATGCTGATCTGCGGCATTGACGCAGTGATGGCCTGGTCGATCAGCATCATGTTAGGCGGGTCAGGCGCCTTGCCGGGCCGGTGGATGATCAGACCCTGTTCTCCGAACTCGATGCTGTCGTTCTCAGGGAAGTTTGCATCCACCTCATCGAGTGCAGTGTTCAGGCTGTCCCACAGCGTCCTGACGAAGCTCTTGCCTTCCGTTGGCAGGCCAACGATGTCACAGTAGTGCGGTAGCTCCCGCTCGAACACCTCCTCCGATACCTGATGGACGCGGAAGTCATCAAAACGGTCGCTGCCCTCCACGAAAAGATCGCCCGAACTCAGCTCACGGATGACCTGATCGAACACGCACAGCTCAAAGTACCTGCGATGGAGCAGACGAGTACTCCGGCCGTCGGGAAAGATGGCTTTCTCCCACTTGGCCGGGATCCAGTCGAGCGGAAGGTTCAGCAGATCGTCGTCGGTGAGTTGCAGATGTTCGCGGTGCGAGGTCCGGAAGCCCTGTATCCAGGCCAGTGCCACCAAGACCGTCTTGTCCCGCGAACTGGATTTGAGCGGCAGGACCTCAAGGCACTGAAAGAGCAGGGAGCGCTGCTGGCGGTACGGCGCCAGCATGAATGGCAGATCGAAGTTGCCAGCGTACGCGATATGCTCATTGCAGCGGGCAAGCGCGCCCGCTACATCGTTGCCGAGCACTTCACGCACCTTATCCAGCCGGAAGATGTCGGCAATGCCGTCATCCACCAGGACCTGCAGCACATCACGGAACTGGCCGACCAGGTCTTCCAATGTGTCCGCATGCGCGAGCTGATATTGCTGCAGCCGGGTCCTGGCGAGGGACTCGAGCTTGCGCATAACTTTGATGAAGATTTCCGCCACATCATCGAGCGCCTTCTGCAACTGCGCGCGAATGAAGAGCACTGCCAAAGTGTATCGTTTGGCTGGCTTGAGCGACCTGAGCTCAGCGATGTCAAGCGCCCGGGCCTCCGTCACCAGTTGCGTGCGTTTGCTCACGGAAAGCAAGGCCGGCGCCTGCGGCAGACCGTCGGCCAGGTTCCGCAGGGCCTGGATGTGTTTGAGGAAGCTTGCGATTTCGCGCGCGCCAGGGCGCTTGGGCTCGCGCTTGAGCTGGTCCCACCCGGATTTGCCGACCTGACCGTCAAACAACGCCTCAATCCGGGCAATCAGCGCGCCCTCGAGCGAATCCGAGATGGCACGATAGATGGCGTCATTGCACCGGCTGCGGGCCTGGGTTGCCATTCGGTGCAGGCTGGCAAGGGGCGGCAGTTCGCACCGTACCCGGATCAGCTCTTCGATCAGCACGTTGACGATGTCGGGTAATTCGACCTTGGTGTGCGCCGCATCGGTTGCGAGCGCCTCCAGCCATTTCAGCGCGTTGGCGTCTACCGGTCGAATGTGGAGATACCCGCGTAGCAACTTCTGATGCCGGGAGCGTGTGCCAGAGGCATCGTAGTGCTTGACGGTTGCACGGGACAGGGCAGGGGATCGCAGTGCGGCGCGCACGTGATCGATCACGATAGGTGGCACATCAGCCAGCATGGGGAAGTAGCCAAGGCGCTGCAGCAGTTTGAGCTGCACGAGAATCAGGACCGTCGTTGAGGCCCGACGAGACTGTCTGCGCGCGAAGCGGATCTCGGTCGGTGTTGGCGTGAACGCAGCTTCCAGTTCGGCGGCGGTAAGCTCGGCCGGCAGCGCTGGATAGGCGGTATCGTGGATCGGCTGCATCCTTAGCGCCGCACCAAGTCCAGATTGATGTGCCGCATGTACCGGACCTCGTCATCGTTGCAGATTGTCCTGTCGCCATTTCGGGGAAGCCAAGGTCTACTCCCAGTCTTCAGAAACTGCTCCGCCCCTCGAGGTCGATATCGGGCGCCCTCGAACAGCGTGCTTGCCAGGGAAAGGAATTTGCCCGCCTTTGATGACAGGTTGACGGGCTAAGCGCTCATGCCTTCGGCCTCTCTCTGGGGAAATATGCTGCTTTAGGCACTATCTGGAGCAAATTGAGTTCTTCGCTGGGGGCAGGCGATGCCATCCGGGTGCTGGAAAGGCTGAATTCTCTCGATAAATCAATGGGTTGTCAGGGATGTGGCGGATTTTTCGCGAATCCCGGCCGACCCTCAAATAGTCTGTTAGCTAGCAAAAGCGCACTATCCAAATCGGCTCGCTGCATGCGAGCCGATTTGCTTTGATGCGCTTCCTCACCAGCAATGAGGTGCTGGTCGTGTTTGAGGACGGCGCGCCAGGGACATGATGCGTGAAATGCGAACGATTGGGACCACGCGAGCCGACAACGCTTTCCAGGTATCCCGGTCGACATGGACACGACCTGATGCAAAAATACGGCGCGCTCGAAGTCCGAGAGCAGGATGAGATCAAGCAGCCCAGTTCTTAGGTATCAATTCCAGGACTTCAGCAGATCAGAACCCCGTGAAGGCGGTGGTCATACCGCGATTCCTCGCTTCGCTCGATCTCCTGTCGAATCGCCAACTGCATGATCTGCGCGTCTGCAATCTCGAGCTTACGCATGGCTGCATCCCCAAAAGAGTAACCATGCAATCATACATGCTGCAATATTTATGTCGCCATGTTTAACGCGGCGCAAGCGGCGCAAGAAGAGGAGCGTCGGGTGGCGACGATGGAGTAACGAGTACCTCTACGGAGTCCTGGGACTGTATTGGGACTGGAAAATGCGCCCGCTGTCGGGCGCGGAGGAGTTCGCGTGAAAGTGGCCGCCATACCGACAGGACACATAACCCTTGCGATGAATCTCACTGGGTGAGCTGCTTGAGGGAAAACCTCACGATCAGTTCTTATGGGGAGGGGCTGGAAACGGGCCGGGTTCGCCGCGCACCGCGCCAGTTCCTTACCCGACAGATGCTGTTCAACATCTTGAAGAACGCCTGCCGCGTTGAAGCGCTCCAGTTGTCGGCGGTCGAACGCCTTGAGCGCGCTTTGGCGCTGTTCATGGTCGTTTGTCGCGTAGCGCATCTGATGCGACTTGGACGCACTTGCCCCGATCTGGACGCTGAGTTGATCTTTGAGCCCGATGAAATACGCGGCGCCTACCTGTTGACCAGTGTCAAGCAGCCGGCCAGGCCAAGACTGAACGAAGTGCTGCGCCTGATTGCTCGCCTTGGCGGATTCCTTGGCCGCAAGGGCGATGGAGAGCCTGGCGTGAAGACGATTTGGCTCGGGCTGAAAGAGGTTCATGTCGCTGCGAGGACACTGCGCGGGTTACGAACTGCTGACGATGGGGATAGTTGTGTATAACCGCATGCCTTGAGGGGTCCCGTCAGGGACTACGAAAGTTAGCGCCTTCTTTTCCACAGATCACACCGAACGCAAACCGTGTATTCCATTCGATCAGTGCGCCTGGAACGACCTCGCGTAGCTGGGGGAAGGGTCTAGTATGGGGAATCCTCAAGGGAGATACTTGAGGAGAAAGGTTCATCCTCGCGGGCTGAGGAGGGACTATCTGAGGCGGACATGGCGGGGCCCCTTGGTGGACCACGGTTGAAAATATTAGCGCGGCCTGTGTAACGAGATCCTGGGGCCTGTACGGGATTTTGTGTGTAGGGCATAACATGTCGACAAGGAGCATGTAATGCCACGCAAACCAAAGGCCACACCCAGGGACCTTCCGACCATCCCTAAGGAGCTGATCGATCAGTTTGTTAAAGGTCCGATGACTGCTGAGGCGGTGCAAGACGCCGCCATGGCGTTCAAGAAGGCCCTGATCGAGCGGGCGATGGGCGCGGAGCTGGGCCATCACTTGGGCTACCTGGAGGGTGCTGAGCGCCCTGAGCATGCCACCAACCAGCGCAATGGCTCCAGTGCCAAGACAGTGCTTACCGACACGGGACCCTTGCGCCTGGCGATCCCGCGCGACCGCGACGGCAGCTTCGCGCCCATCCTGATTCCCAAGCACGACCGGCGTTTTACTGGCTTTGACGACAAGATCATCGCCATGTATGCGCGCGGCATGACGGTACGCGAGATCCAGGCGTTCCTGGTCGAGCAGTATGGCACTGAGGTGTCGCCCGCGTTCATCAGCTCGATCACGGATGCGGTCATGGAGGAAGTCACCACTTGGCAGGCCCGTCCATTGGAGGTCATGTACCCGGTCGTGTTCTTCGATGCGCTGCGGGTCAAGATGCGCGAGGATGGCGTCGTGCGCAGCAAGGCGGTCTATCTGGCGCTGGGCGTGCTGCCCGATGGCACGCGTGACATCCTGGGCCTGTGGATCGAAACCACCGAAGGGGCAAAGTTCTGGATGAAGGTGTTCAACGACCTGAAGACGCGAGGCACCCAAGACATCCTGATCGCGGTGACCGACGGCTTGAAGGGCATGGAGCAGGCCCTGAACGCGGTGTTCCCGAGCACGACACTGCAGACTTGTGTCGTGCATCTGATACGCAGCAGCCTAGACTACGCGAACTGGAAGGACCGCCGTGTGGTGGCGGCCGCGCTCAAGCCTGTCTACACGGCTGCCACGGTTGAGGCCGCCGAGGCGGCGCTGTTGGCCTTCGAGCAAAGCGACTGGGGCAAGCGCTACCCACCGATTGCAGCCTCCTGGCATCGCGCCTGGGACCGCGTGATTCCATTCTTTGCGTTCCCGCCGGCCATCCGCAAGATCATCTACACCACGAATGCCATCGAGAGTATCAACGCGCAACTGCGTAAGATCATCAAGACCCGCGGGCACTTCCCGAGCGATGAAGCGGCCACCAAACTGCTGTGGCTGGCCTTGCGCAACATCACCTGCAAGTGGGGCAGCGCCACGCACGACTGGAAAGCCGCCATGAACCAGTTCGCGATCCTCTATGAGGATCGCTTCACACAACCCCATCGCTGAGATAGGATCAAAGGCCTGCCTGCCGGGCAGCCTGCCCGGCAGGCAGGCCTTTAGCCTTGCACACAAAAATCCTGACACCCCCAGATCCTGACATGCGCAACGGGGACCTCCTTACTAGTCCAAGCGCCGCGTCCAAGCCCGTGAAATGATCGTAGCCCCAGATAGTCATGTTGACAATGTGGATAGTGCCTCAGACAAGCGCGTCTCTCTACATCAGCTATACGCCGGACATGAACTCCTTAGCCCGTTCGTCCGTAATGAAATCGGCATTCCCCAGCCGGTCTACCCACCAGTTCACAGCGTTGCCGGCATCTCCTGTATTCCATGCCGCATAGTACCTTTTGGCTTGCCTAGGCTCTTCCACCTCAAGTGCCTTCAACCTGCCAAGGGCTTCAAAGTGCGCGACCACGCTGCGAGGGAGAAAGCCGCATCCTAACCCAGCAAGTTGTGCTTCCAATTTTGCCTGAAGACACGGCACAATGATTCGTTCCTGATCTTCCAGGGCGCCCAGCGTTCGAGGAGGTTGGCTCCGCGATGTATCGTGTACTTCGACGATTCGATGCGCTGCGATGCACTTCGCGTTAAAGGGAGCGGCGCCATTGCCAAGGGATGGTCAGGTGCGACGGCAAAGGCCGTCTGAATTTGTCCGATTGGGCACGCCGAGAAGCCGGACACGTTAGGCGGATCGCCCAGTGCGCCGATCACCATATTGACACGCCCGCTGAGCAACGCGTCCCATGTCCCCCCCAAGACTTCGTGGGAGAACGACAAGCGGGTCGGATGCCCGGCGCGGTAAAAATCTGTCACGTGGGGAACTAGCGCGCGGAAGGGAAGGATAACATCGACTGCAATTCGCAGTTCGCTTTCCCATCCGATCTCTATTGATTGTGCGCGGCGCTCGAGTTCGCTCGCGGAGCGCAGAAGGCGGCGGCCATCCTCTAGGACTGCCCTACCTGTGCTGGTCAATTTCGCGCGCTGTCCGCTTCGATCGAAAAGCAACACATTGAGCTCTTCCTCGAGTCGGCTGATTAGGTAACTGATACTCGAGGGAACCTTGTGCAGAGACTCCGCGGCGGTAGCGAACGTTCCATAACGATCAACGGCGTCAAGCGCTTCCAGCGCCTCCAAGTTAATTCTCATGTTTTTTATTCCATGAATTCGAATATTGCAACCAGCCACATCGAAAATTTAGATCTAAAAAATCAATTATGTAGAAATCCAATAGACAAGTATGGTAAGGCACATTATCCGTTTTTATAAAGTAAACGTTTATGTTCAACTACGGTATCTGCCAAACTTCATTGGACATGGGTGTGCTGCGAAGTGTTCGTGTGCAGGAGCTAGTGCTATGGGGTGTACGTTCACGAGTGCGCATCGCCTTCCGCCCCGCTGTTTCGGAAAGACCATGAACTGCCGAAGACTTTTGCTTACAGAATGTCGTCCCGTTCCAGAAGTCCTCCTGCTCGGTCTCTTCGGGCGTCGGTTTGGGGATCACGGGGAAGCCGAGAGCGTTGAGGCACCGATACCAGGGGCTTTGCCGGGTTGGTCGTCCCCATTGGGCGGGGCGCCAAGTCCAGATGTCGGACGGCCAACTCGAGGATAGCGGTCTGCGCCGATCGGGAAGTCATGGACGGTGGAAGCGTGCGCGGCCTGATAGGCCGCGTCCTGTTGCGACCAGGCGCGTGCTACGGCGCGCACCGCCTCCGGGGTCAGGCGTGCCGGCTCGAGCTTGGTCACGATGGCTAGGCCCAGGTCCTTCAGCCGCCGATCCCAGGCACTGTCATGGCCGACGTTTGTACAGTCCTCGCGCCAGCCGTAGCCCAGTTCATGCAGCGCGGCGATGCAAATCGCCTTTACCGGCCGGGCGAACGGGTATGCGCGCCCGTCCCCCACATGTGATAGTGAGGGCTGCGGTCGAGGGGGTGGTCCGAGGCCGCCAATTGCCGAGCGGCGGCTTTCACATGCTGGCGCTCGGGGCGTTGCGGGCTGACTTTATTGAGCTTGCTGGAGGCAGTCATGATCGGTCCGGCGAACGGCAATGAGGCTTTCGGTGGAGGACGCCAGTGCCGCCAGGGGGCGCGGCTTCCAGGAAAGGGGCCCGAGGGCAGTGAAGAGCCCACCGAGGGGATCGGAGCGCGATATTATCACGTGCCCCTTACGCCCTACCGGCACAAAAGCCACTTACATCATTGCCAGAGCGGGCACCCGGTACAATCGCACGCATCGCCCGCGGGCCGCGTCCAGCTTCATCTTGATCCACGATTTACAGGCTGCCATCTCCGCGTTGCATGACGTGCCGCGGTTGCTGCGTATGTGCAAGCTACTCGCCGCACGGCTCGGTCACTAGCCCTTTGCACTATGGGTCGACCGCGAGTTTAGCGGCTACCCCACAGATACCGAGTTGCCAACTTATCGTGTTGCGGAAGCGGTTCGTATGGTCACTTCGCCGGATTGTTCGGCCGGGAAGGCCAACCCCAGATCCCGATGTCCGTTTTGCCGAAGGTGGATGCATCACTTCACACCGACTGGCCTGACGCCGGTAATTGACAGTGTATTTCCACTGCCGGAGGCATCCAGCGCGCATCGGCGCATGGAATCCAATTTGAGTGTCGGCACGGTCGTGCTTAATCTTCACGCCTTGCTTGGCCATGGTCTCAAGTGCGGCGCCAAAATTGAAGAGGCCATCGCCGATCTGCTGGTGTGCTGAATGCAATAATCGCCATCGAAGTACCCGGCAAGCTTCTCCATGCGGCTGTTGAACAGAATCTGGTCGACGAAACAGCGCCTTGTTGGCCGCAGCCTTGCCGAGGTGGGCACCTCCGTAGAGCGGCGGAAACTGGCGTGCTTGAGAATGCTGCGCGGCGTGAGGTCTTCAGTCATCATTTCGACGATGCGGGTCCCGGCGTGGTGCGCCTGCCCGATCATGTCGGAAGAGCTTGTCCAGACCGCTTCTGCAGCGTTTACGCCGGAGCAACAGAGATTGCTTTCCAATAGTGCGACGTTTATCATATGATAACCTAGGATGTCGCAGCCGCGGCCCGCAGCGAAGCTGCTACGGGGAGGCGGCTGTCTGATATGGGTCATATGCATCTGCACCAGCATGTGCTGGCCAAATTTGACTAGGTTCAGCAGGGCGGCGGCTGCTTTGGCAACTCAGTAATTGGACAACTGGTCGGTGACGATCTTGCCATGCACCTCAGAACAAGCCAGCAGTAGGCGATTGACGAATCGTATCGTCTCGGCCTTGTCTCGGCGTCTTCGAGGCAGAGTATCGAGTCACGCCGTCACGGCAACATGTTTCTTAGAGATGATAATGCCCCGCCGCAATCTCCATCGGCTTACCGTCATCTATCTGGTGCTTGGCAAACCGGTTCGAGCGTCTATGTGTGTAAAGCCAGACTACCAGCGCCTCCCCTCTGCAATCAGCTAGCGTGGATCGAAGACGCAAGATCATGCCCCATGGCGCTCTATCAAAAGAGCGTAACGCCGGGGCGACGCATGTGACGTTGGCTCCGTTGTGGGCGATCGCCTTGCGAGAAACTGTCGACGGCGTTCTGATCGTCGACGCCCGACTCGAGCACTGCCCCATCGTCTTCGCGAACGATGCCTTCCTGCAGCTAACCGGTTACGAGCGCGACGAAATATTGGGGCGTAGTTTCGATTCTTTCCAGGGCACGGACGCGGAGCAAGACGGGTTGAAAACGCTGCGACGCGCGGTTCGCAAGATGGAGGCAGTCAAGACGGTCCTGCGAAGCTATCGAAAGGACGGAAGCATGTTCTGGGCAGAGGTGTCAATTACGCCAATCAAGGACGGTCATGGCGGCGCGACTCACTTCGTCGCATTTCAGCGCGACGTGACGGAGGCGATCGAGCGGGAGGGTGCGTTATTATCCGCGCTAGCCGACAAACAGGCGATCCTGGAAGGCTCGCCGGATATCATCTGCCGGCTGAGTGACGAGGGGACCTTCGAGGAGATCGGCGCGGCAATTACGTCCATCCTCGGCTGGAAGCCCGAAGAGTTGAAGGGCCGCAGCATTCTGACGATCGTGCCGCCGGCTCGCGTGGATTTCGTCCGCGAGCAGTTGCAGCGGATCAAGGACGGCCTTAACGTGCGGGGTAGTCGGCGTGAGTATCTGACTAAGGACGGGCGAGCAGTGTCGATAGAATGGTCTGTATCGCGGATCATCGGTGGCGGCATTATGTGCGTGGGGCGCGACGTCACTCAGGAAAAGCAGTTTTCTTCGCAACTTGACTATCTTGCCTACCGGGATCCGCTGACCGACCTGCCGAACCGCCTCGATTGTCTACTGGAATTGAGCCGCCAGATACTGGGAGGGACGCAGCATCGTGGCAGGATCTCGCTGCTGATGCTGGACCTTGACCGCTTCAAGGACGTCAACGAATCGTTCGGACAGGAGGTAGGGGACAGTATTCTGTGCAAACTGGGCAAGCGTTTCAAAGCGCTGTCCGCTTCCGTCGAATTCGTAGGCCGCTTTGGGGGGACGAATTCGTGTTCATCTTGGGGGGCGAGAATCCCCAGGCAACTGAAGCGTTTGCACGGACACTACTGGAGCAAGTCGCGCAACCGTTCAAGGTCAGGGGACGGGACATTAAGCTTGGCGCCAGCATCGGCATTGCGAGTTCCGCGAACGCGACCGATTCCGAGGCTTTGCTGAGCCATGCGAACAGCGCGATGATGGCGGCGAAGGCGGTCGGCGGCTCGTTCGCGATGCTGTACGATCCGCGAGTCGCGCAAACCAAGCAGCGCGAACTGCAATTGCGCTTCGATCTGGCTGCAGCGCTGGAGCGCGATGAGTTTGTCCTGCATTACCAGCCGAAGGTTTCCCTGTCGACCAGGAATATCATTGGTGCCGAGGCGTTGATCAGGTGGCGCCACCCTACGCTCGGGCTGGTTCCGCCGAGCGAGTTCATCAGCATCGCCGAAGAGTCATCACTGATACTCACGCTGGGCAAGTGGGTTATTGACCGCGCACTGAGCGACCTCGGCCGTTGGTCGACGGAACTGGGCGATGAGTTTTCCGTGTCGATCAACGTCTCGCCGCGCCAACTTGCCGACCCGACATTTCCGGCGATGGTCGCGGCGCGCATTGGTGCACACGGGGTGCTGCCGTCGACGGTGGAGTTAGAGGTTACAGAAGGTATGCTCGTGGCCGACTTCAATGCGTCGGAGCGGGTGCTGCGTCAGGTGCAGCGAATGGGGGTGAGCATCGCCCTGGACGATTTTGGGACCGGCTATTCCAGCCTCGCCTATGTGATGCGGTTCCCGGTTAATACCATCAAAATCGATCGTTCGTTCGTGCACGACCTGGACCCGGACCCGGGGGCGCGCGCGAATGCTGGTGGGAGCGGTCATCGCGTTGTGCAAGTCGCTTGGACTGCATGCGGTGGCCGAGGGAGTGGAAACCGACGCACAACGAATGGTGCTCGATCAGGCGGGGTGCGACTCTATCCAGGGCTATCTGGTCAGCCCAGCGCTTCCAGTCGAGGCGTTCATAGATTTCGTGAAAGCGCATAACGGATAAGAGGAGGCTCTGGTGAAAATATGAACACCGATGGGTTAAGGGGACGATCCGCGAGATGCTGGCTATATCGTTCGCCGTCGTGCTATCTCGTCCGATTGGCATCCAGTGCCCCAAGAGAATTGCGGCTCTTACGACCAACTCCACGATCGGAGATCGTATTGCCAGGCGACCATGGACGCCGTTGTCCTCCGGAAGAAGCCTAGGTGCCGTCGGTACTCGCACGGACACCCGGGTGGGCCGGTGCATATGGATTAGTTGGAGGACGTGGCGCGGAGAGCCTACGCGCTGGCTCTGCGGGCGGCCTCCGCTGCATTGCACGCATGGCCCCCTGGGCAAGGCGCGGCAGGCTTACGATGTCGGGTCGTCCCGATAGGTTGGGCCAGGGATCTGCGCGAGAAAGTCGAGGAAGGCGGTGACACGCCGGGAGCCCCGCTGATTGGGCAGATACAGTGCGGAAATGGCCGAGCTGGCGCGGTTTGGGTTGACTGTCCAGTCCTCGAAAATGGACGTTAGTTGTCCGCTCTGAATATCTTCGCTGACCAGCCAGTCGGGCAGAAGAGCGATACCGCCCTCGGCAAGGGCGAGTTCGCGCAGCACTTCCGCGTTGTTGCTCTTGAAGTTGCCCGGAATGGGAACCTGCACCTCCTCTGCGTCCCGCAAGAACGTCCAGACTTGCTGGCCTCCGCCGTAGCTGAACCGTAGGCACTCATGTTCAAGCAGATTAATCGGCGCAGCCGGTAGCCCGCGCCGTTGCAGATAGGCGGGGCTTGCCACCACCTTGCGACGAAATGTGCCGATCTGACGTGCAACCACCTCATCGAACGACCCAGCACTGCCCAGTCGGATGGACAAATCGATGCGTTCGCCAAGCAGGTCAACGATCTCATCCGTCAGTGTGACCTCCAGCTCCAGCTTGGGATGACGTGTGAGGAGGGCGCCCAGGAAGGGCGCGATGCAGCGTCGTCCGAACGCAACCGGCAGGGAAACGCGAAGCTGGCCAACGGGCGTGTCTCCGCGGTCGGCAATGAGCGCATCCGCCTCTGCAACTGCGTCCAGGATTTTGCGTGCCCGCTGGTAGTAGGCAGCGCCGGCTTCCGAAACGGTGACTTGCCGGGTTGATCGGTTCAACAAGACGGCACCGAGCTCCTCCTCCAGGCTGTCCATCAGGCGGGTCACGGATGACGTGGCAAGGTTTAGTCTTCGGGCGGCCGAGGAAAAGCCCTTAGCCTCGACCGTCTCGACGAACATCTTCAATGCAAGTAACTTGTCCATGTATAACGCTCCAGCGTTAGAGGAGTATTTGGCTCTTCCAGCCGAACACCTAAGGGTATCACCTGGCCAATCGGAGATCGTTTGATGCGAGCGGAATATTGCACCCATATGGCAATGCTCCCCGGTGCCTTCGGCTTCGTGCAACGTGACAACCTGATGCTCGCACTTTAGCTCCCTTACTACCCACTTGGATCGGCCCTTTCGGACTGATCGTTCTCCGCGCTAACTACGAAAGTCACTATGCTGATCTGGCGCGTATACCAGGGCATCGTGTACCTTTGCCAGCAACGCCATCGTCACGCCGAAAGATGGCACCAGGAGTATTGACAGAGATCGATCCGATCGCTACTCCAGACCGTCCGGCTCCTTCGAATTTCCATCGAGTGCGCCAAGCGCCACTACAACGCAACCACGGCAACGAGGGAAGCGGCACCGGGAAGGGGAGCTATAGTCAAGTCGGGACCAGCTCCGGCAGCGCGATATGCGTACCCAATCGAGCCGGAGAGTGACAACGTTCGCCCGATTCATGGGTGGGAGGGAGCCTCATGGCTGAGCGGCCGGATTCCAATTTCCTGCGCGCGATCATCGATCGTGACTTGGCGGCCGGCACCTATGCGTCCAGGACGGACCCGCAGGGTGAGCGGCTCCCGGCGGTCATCACCCGCTTTCCGCCTGAGCCTAACGGCTATCCGCACATCGGCCATGCCAAAAGCATTTGGGTGAACTTCGGCCTTGCGCAGCGCTACGGCGGCCGCTGCCACCTGCGCTTCGACGACACCAACCCGGTCAAGGAAGACCGCGAGTATGTTGACGCGATTATCGATGCCGTGCGCTGGCTTGGCTTTTCCTGGGAAAGCCCGACCCGTGACGGCGCGACACGTGCATACCTGTACTACGCGAGCGACTATTTCGACCGGATCTACGCTTTCGCCGAAGCGCTGATCGAATGCAGAGCCGCCTATGTGGACAGCCAAAGCGCCGAGCAGATCGCCGCCACGCGCGGGAGCTTTTTGGAGGCCGGCATTGCCTCACCCTACAGGGACCGCACATCCGAGGAAAATCTTGCACTGTTCCGTGCCATGCGCGCCGGTAAGTACTGCGACGGCGAGCACGTCCTGCGCGCGCGCATCGACATGGGCGCGCCCAACATGGTGTTGCGGGATCCGGTCTTGTATCGCATCCGGCACGCCTGGCACTATCGGACCGGAGACGCGTGGTGCATCTACCCGATGTACGATTTCGCGCACTGCATCTCCGACGCAATCGAGAGCATCACGCACTCGGTGGCGACGCTCGAGTTCGAGAACAGCCGGCCGCTCTATGACTGGATCCTCGGACGCCTGCGGGACACTGGCGCACTGCGAGACCCCCTGCCGCATCAGTACGAATTCGCGCGCCTGAATCTCACGCATACCATTACCAGCAAGCGCAAACTGCTCCAACTCGTCACTGAGAAGCGCGTGGATGGCTGGGACGACCCAAGGATGCCGACCATTGCCGGCATCCGACGCCGTGGGTACACGCCTGAGTCGGTGCTGTTGTTTTGCGAGCGCATCGGCGTAGCAAAAACGGATGGGTGGATAGACATGAGCGTACTGGAAGGCGCCGTGCGCGACGACCTCGACGGCCGCGCCGATCGTGCATCGGCCGTGCTTGATCCGCTTAGGCTGATCCTCGACAACTACCCGGAAGGGCACGGCGAGACATGCACCGCGCCGCGGCACCCCAAGCATCCCGAGCGAGGCGTGCGCGTTTTCTCGCTGTCGCGCGAGCTTTGGATCGAACGTGAGGACTTCACAGATGACCCGCCCAAAGGCTACTTCCGCCTGTTCCCCGGAAACAAGGTGCGGCTGCGCCACGGCTACGTGATCGAATGCACGGGGGCGGAGAAGGACGCGAGCGGCAACGTAATCGCGGTGCATGCAAACTACCTGCCCGATACGAAGAGCGGAACGCCCGGCGCGGATAGCATCAAAGCTAGGGGAAGCATCCATTGGGTCAGCGTACCGCACGCCTTTATGGGCGAAGTGCGTCTCTACGACCGTTTGTTCATTGAATCGAATCCGGCCGCCGGGGAGCAAGGCATGATGGTCGCGCTCAATCCCGGCTCGAAGCGGGTGATCACCGCTTGCCTGGAAGCAGGATTACGCGAGGCCGCGCCAGAGGAACGCTTCCAGTTCGAGCGCCACGGCTATTTTGTTGCTGACCGGTTCGATTCCAGTCCAGGGAAGCCTGTTTTCAACCGCATCGTCGAATTGCGCACCGGGCGGACCGCTGGGCCATCGGTTTGACACGCCTCCGGCGGCTCTTCGGTCACGATGTCGCTGTCCTATACTGCTCAATCAACGCGGGGAACTTACCATGGAGACAGCAAAGCAAGTCAGGGTCCTGGGGGTCGCAGACAGTAAAGAGGCCTATGCGATACGTGACTTCCTGGCGCGGGGCGTGGTGGCGTACGAGTGGCGCGAAATGTCGTGCGACAGCGACTGCTTCAGTGAGCTCGGCATCGCCGAGTTCGACAATGTCCGCTGGCCCGTGGTTATGTTCCCGGACGGTACGATCCTCTACGATCCGACGTTGCCTGAGATCGCCGCCAAGCTAGGTTGGGTCGCCCGCCCTCGGTTTCGTGAGTACGACCTGTCGATCTATGGTGCTGGGCCAGCGGGGCTCTCGGCGGCCGTGTATGCGGCATCAGAAGGGTTGCGGGCAGTGGTGATCGAGCGTGCGGCCGTCGGAGGCCAGGCAGGCACCAGTTCCCTGATCGAGAACTATATGGGTTTCCCGCAAGGCATACCGGGCGCAGAGTTGGCGGAGCGTGCCAGGCAGCAGGCGGTTAAATTCGGCGTCGAGCTGCTGATGATGAAGGAAGGCGTGCACGCGACGTTCGTGAACGGGAAAATCGAAGTGAACCTTGCGGACGGGACGCTGCTAAAGGCCAAGGCAAATATCTGTGCCACGGGGGTCGAGTACCGCAGCCTGGGCGTGCCGGGCGAGGATCGTCTCCTGAATGTCGGGGTGTTCTATGGTGCCGGCGCCAGTGAGGCGCCGATGTGCACGAACAAGAAGGTGTTTATTGTGGGTGGGGAAATTCGGCCGGGCAAGCGGCGATGCATTTCGCACGCACGGCGGAATCGGTCACGCTGATTGTGCGTGGCAAGTCCCTCTCCGAAACGCTGTCCCACTATTTGGTGGAGCGCCTTGGCCAGATGGCCAATGTTGAAGTCAGATTCCAGTCCGTAGTGCAGGAAGTGCTTGGCGAAGACAAGCTCGAGGCGTTACGCCTGTCCAACGCCAAGGGCGGGCAGGACGTGGTGCCGGCGGACCGGCTCTTTGTCTGTATCGGGGGCGCACCGAACACTGACTGGGCTTGCGATACGAAGATAGTCCGCGACAGAAACGGCTACCTTGTCACGGGCGCCGACCTCAAGGATTTTCCCCAGTTCGAAGCATGCTGGCCGCTGGCACGCCGCCCGTACTATCTCGAGACAAGCGTTCCGGGATCATTCGCCGCAGGCGACGTTCGCTACGGCTCGGTCAAGCGGGTCGCGTCCGCGGTCGGCGAAGGTGCAATGGCTGTGACGTTCGTGCATCGGTACTTGTCCGAATGAGCCTACCGCGCGAGTGCCGGCGATGGCGGACGGAAGCGGCGCCGTCCCTTGGGATAGAGCGCGGTAGTCGCCGCGCGGATCAGGCGAGGGCAGGATCGCCGCTTGGACCAGTGGGCGGATGGTCGCGGGCGCGTCGGCCTCAGTTAGCCTGCGGACGCTACCGGCCGTTCTGAGGTGTCGCCTGCTGAGCCTAAGTACTTTTCAGCAATCCTTCGATATCTGTCTTGAACAGTGCGGGACGAGTGAAGTAGCGGCCCATGGGCAGGCTGTGCAGTTCTCCGCCCATCTCCAGCGCGAATGCCGGAAAGCCCTTCGCCTTCAGCGTATGCAGCATGTCGTTGCTGGCGGTGATATGCCCGTCAACCGCATTCTGCAACTCCGCGGTGAGTTCTCCGAGAAAGGCTTCGCTGTTGTACCCCAACTCCCGGGCAAGTTTGCCGATCACGGCTGGGTCGGCGATGGCCTGGCCTTCCATGAAGTAAGCGTTCTGCAAGCGCTTGAGCATCTGGATGCCGCGCCCGTCCAGCTTGTCTGCAACCAGCATAGCTGCGATCGGGGGCGATGAATCCAGCAGAACATCTTGGTGCTCCTGGACTCCGTGTACGTAGGCGTCGCCAAATTCCTGCTTGCTGAATGCATGGATTCTCGATTCATGCGGTCGGACAAAATCGCGCCATTCTGCAGACATCATCTGCGCCTTTGGTCCGGACAACATCCCGACGCCATGCGCCTGGATCTTTAGCTCCGGAATTTTTGCGCCGCACTGATCATCGGTGCCGCGCCATAGCACCAGCCGCAGAAAGGATCATAGAGATAGTGAAGGACGGGGTTCTCCATGGCAATTTTCCTCTTCAGTGTTGAGTGTGGGTAATGCCCATGATGCGGTTGCCCATGCGGATGCCCCAGTTGGTCATGCGCATGCCACCGGCGATTTGCTCCTGCTCCCAGGCGGCAAGTCTGGCTGCAAGCACATTGCTGCTGTTGGCCAGCGCTTTGGCGAGGGCGACGGCATTGCAGGCGGCCTTTGCCGTGCTTCCCGCCGTGTGGGGGCGAGGAATGAAGGCGGCGTCGCCGGTCAGCAGGACGCGTCCGAATACCAACCTGGATACCTGGAGATCCTGGATCTCCTGCACAAAGATATCGTCGGTTTTCTCGATGAGTGCTTGGAGTGCCGGATTCACGCGGTCCGCGCCGGTGCGACGGAACCACTGCTTTTGCGTGGCAGCCAATGCGCCCGGCTCCACGGCGTGCTCGCGGCGCTTTCCGTCCGCGTCGGTCAGCACGGCGTCCAACTCCGGTCCCGGCGCGACCTTGCGGTACCAAAGCCAATTGAAGCGTCGCTGGCCTTTGGTAACCGCGCCGTCGCGTCCCGGGATCATGTACTGAAGCATCATGGACGCGGGGTCATGCTGGAAGACAAAGTTCTCATACAGGTGAGGCTTGGCCGCATCCGGTAACCGTGCCTCGTCGACCAGGCCGCAGGAGAGGGTGGCTTCCGGGAGCATGAGCTTGCGTACTGTGGAGTTGCTACCGTCCGCGCCGATGAGGATGTCGGCTTCGGCCCGACGGCCATTGGCAAAGATGGCTACGACGCCGCTGTCACTCTGTTCGAGGCCAACGAGTTCCGCGCCCTGGCTATAGTGGCGTGCCGGAAGATGCCTGTGCAGCGCGCTATAGAGCTTGTTCCAGGATGTCTGGGTGTGAGGGTTATGTACCTGGCGAACCACGCTGCCTTTGTCGTTCAGGTAGATATCGTAGTGCGAACGGACTCCAAGGGCGCCGTGCGTGTGTACTCGCGCAAAGTCGAAGGCGCGCACCACGTCGAGCTGCAACACGTCGGGCCGCAACACGATGCCGCCCCCCGGCTTTCGAGGTCGGAGGGCGAGCGCTCGTAGACCTCCGCCTCCCAGCCAACGGCGCGCAGCGCCACAGCCATGAACAGGCCACCGAGAGAGCCGCCGATGATGACCGCCCTGGAGTCCTGGAGCGTCGCCGCTTGCACGGTCGCGACAGTAGCGTTTGCGTCGAGGGAGAGATAGATACTCATGAGGCGCTCCACAATTTTACTGTTCCAGAGTAAGGCATTCACGGTTTCCGCCAGTCTGGTCAGATGAAGCTTAGAAGGGAACCGCACTTGGGAGAATGGAGCCGGGATGCAAGGCTGCATTGCGCTCAGGGCAACGCGGACGTTTGTCACCAGCATACGCCGTCGGTCAAGAGAACAAGAAAATGAAATTCGCAATGCCAACGGATTCGCCCGAACGCCCTGCCAACACACTGAAGGTGACGCCATGAGCTTCGTTCTCGCACTTGCCAGCCGTCGTGCGCTTGTCACTAGCGAAACCAAATGCGTTGGCGCCGCCGTCGTGGAGGCGCTGCGGGTGTCGGCGCGCCCGAAGGGGTGCACTACGTCACGGCCGATGTCTCGACCGCAGAGGGCTGCGATGACGCGGCCAAGTCGCGCTGGCGTTGCTCGGCGGTGTCGATATCTTCGTCCATGTCTTGGGCCGGTCGAGCGCGCCGGGCGGTGCCTGTTGTGCCGCTATGGACTCTGGGATGAAGAGAAAGCGATGAAGGAAATGAACCCAAATCTGATGACGGCTGTCCGCCTCGATCGGACACTGTAGCCCTTGATAGGGGCGCAAGGCTCAGGCGTGACCACTTCACCGGCACGGAATACGTGATCGATGGTGGGGCAGTGCCAACCGCCCGATCATTCAGGTGCTTGACGGCGCTGGCACGATCCCAGCCCATTGCAGCGAGCGCAACGCTGGGTTGCTCCCGCCTCGTATTCAATCCAACTCCAATGCGGCGTAACCTACGCTCTATCACAATCTCTCTGGAGCCGAACATGAACAGCGTAGACGTGCAGTTGGCATACGACTTCATTTGCCCATGGTGCTGGGTCGGCCACCAACATCTCAAGAGCGCGCTGGAAAGCGAGAAATCGCAAGTGGCCGCCACGCTGTCCTATGTACCGTATGAACTCAATCCGAACTTGCCTTGGAGTGGCGTCGACCGGAAGGAATACCGTACCGAAAAGTTTGGCAGTTGGGCTCGTTCCCAGGCAATGGACGCGGATGTTGTTGTTGCCGGCAAGAAGGTGGGGCTGGAGTTCAATTACGAGCGTGTCGCCATCACGCCCAATACGCGGCTAGCCCACCGCCTTATGGTCTATGCCCGGCAGTCTGGGGACGGGGCCAAGGCCAATGTGCTATTCGAGAGCATCTTCGAGTCTTACTTCTCCCGAGGCGAGAACATCGGCCGGCTCGATGTGCTGGTCTCGCTGGCGGCATCGGCGGGGTTCGATGCAGAGCAGACGCGGAAGTTTCTGCGTAGCGATCGGGGCGAGGCAGAGGTTGCAGCGAAGGAGTTGCAAGCGCAGATGGAGGGCGTGCACGCCGTGCCGACGATCCGCATCGGAGCACAACAGGTTAGGGGCGCAGCCGCCTTCGATACTGGTGGAGGTGTTGCGGGCCGCCTCGGCGCGCCAGCCGCAGATCGCCGGCGAACTGCCGGCATAGGTCGGGCAGCGGCGGGGGAGCATGGCAGGACGATGCCCCCGCGCCCGCCCGCTCCCATCAGTGAAATGACGATCCGTGGGGAAGCCAGAAACCGGGTCATTGCTGAACTCGAAGTTTCCCCTAAAGCGCGAGGTATCACCATGAACACTCACTCAAGCCAGCTCAGCATTCCCGTGGACGGAAGTCCCATTCGGATCGCGCCCGACGGCACGCTACAAGTGCCGGACAATCCAGTCATTCCATTTATCGAAGGCGATGGCATCGGGGCCGACATCACGCCGGTCATGCGGCGCGTCGTCGACGCTGCGGTGGATGCTGCGTATGCCGGGGCCAGGAGGATCCGCTGGATGGAAATCTACGCGGGCGCTAAGGCCAACGAGCGCTATGGCTCCGGCGTCTCCCTGCCCGAGGAGACTCTGGACGCATTGCGGGACTACGTTGTCTCCATCAAAGGGCCACTGATGACACCCGTGGCAGGCAGTATCCGCTCGCTCAACGTGGCCATCCGGCAGGTGCTCGACCTCTACGTCAATCTGCGGCCGGTGCGCTACTTTACCGGCGTGCCATCGCCGGTCAGGCATCCAGAGAAGACCGATATGGTGATCTTCCGGGAGAACTCTGAAGACATCTATGTGGGGATAGAATACGAGGCCCGTAGCAAAAGTGCGACCCTGCTGATCGAGTTTCTCCAGAAGCAGCTTGGTGCCAGCCAGATTCGCTTTCCACTCACATCGGGTATTGGCATCAAGCCCGTGTCGCAGGAGGGCTCGGAGCGGCTTATCCGCAAGGCGCTGGCGTATGCCGTTGCCAACGATCGGCGCTCTGTCACGCTGGTACACAAAGGGAACATCCAGAAATACACCGAAGGTGCATTCAGGGAATGGGGATATGCGCTCGCGGCTCGCGAGTTCGGCGCGAAGCCGTACGGAAAGGGGCGCTGGATGACGTTCACCAACCCCGCCACGGGCGGGGAGATCTTGGTCAAGGACATTATCGCAGATGCTTTCTTCCAGGACATACTGCTGTGGCCCGAGGATTTCGATGTGATTGCCACGCTGAATCTGAACGGCGACTATATCTCGGATGCGCTGGCGGCGCAGGTGGGGGCATCGGCATCGCGCCGGGCGCCAACTTATCGGATACCGTCGCAGTCTTCGAGGCCACCCACGGGACGGCGCCTGATATCGCGGGGAAAGACTTGGCCAATCCCGGATCACTCATCCTGTCCGCGGAGATGATGCTCAGATACTTGGGCTGGCACGAAGCTGCTGACCGGCTGGTGCGAGGGTTCGAACGGGCACTCGTACTGAAGATGGTGACGTCTGACCTTGCCCGGCAGATGGGCGGCGCGAAGGCATTGGGCACTTCCGCTTTCGGCGAAGTCGTGGTTGACTTGATGCCCCAGGAAGATCTCGGAGGCTGCGTCGAGGGCGTATGTACCATCGGCGGGTAGCTCCGGCGTGTGTCAGCGCGGTTCAAGATGGCTGCATAGCGTTCTCGATGAACGCCATGACTTTAGGAGCAGAGGACTCGTCGGCGGGAGACGGCCAGAATACCGGCCGATTCCGTTTCCCTCCGCGGCAGCAGGCGGACGAGCCACACGGCTTGCCGGTGCTTGCCGTTGCGCCGGCTCAGCGAATGGAGCTTCCCGGCTGGCCCCATGCTTGGACGAACGCCGGGCTGGCAACGAGCCATTTGACTAAGCTGCCAACCCTGACCGCCGGTTGTTCGAATCGCGCAAGCGTCCACACCGGATGGCGATGTCAATCTCCCGCGCGCTAAGATCGATGTGTAACTGTCTTGGTCTTGGTTTGCATGGTCATCTTTGATCCTGTTTGGAGGAGCTAGGTTTGGAACAGGACAACCAGGGCCTGAACCCGACGGACACCGGCAAGGCCTACTACCAAGCCTGCAGGCAGATCCTCGCCACCGCGGAAGGCTCCGTCTCGAGCGAGGCAGCGCTGGATTGCGGCGGCACCAAGCTCGTCTTCCGGCAGCCAGGCGCCATCGCCATGGCGCTTTGCCAGATACACAAGAATCGCCTTGAGTAATAGAACTCGGGAACTGCGCGCGTCACCTCCAGAGCCGCAATCCCACGTTTGCGGCGCCTGCCCCCGAAACCCCGCCGGTCCACCGGAGCTGTCCGCACTCCCGCAAGCGCAGCACCTTTGTGCGCATTCATGGCACGCAGGCGCCACGTACACCCGCGACAATGCCGTCTACGTGGTTAGAAGTGGAATTTGCGCCTCCACCGAGCAAGGGCCGTGCGGAGCATGGGCGGGCGCATGTCCAAGCAAACGGTGCCCGCCCATCCACGGCGCGAAAAAGACCGGTGTCGACGTGATCGCCCCAACCTTGGCAAACCGGGCTGGGGCGATTTAGCCCACCTTCTTGCCATAGCGGGCTAAATCGGACGGCAATTGAATGATCCGGGGGACATGCCGGGCCGCTCTTGTCTTCGGCTTCTCCGGCAGTTGCCTGCCGGCGCGATCGATCATAACTGGACGCTCGCGCTCTTGCGTGAATGTACGAGGAAAGTGGTGACTAGAGCAACGAGCGCTAACCCGCTTCCGAGCCCGACGATGCCGACCCAACCTGTCTAGGCGTAGAGCAGGCTGGCGATGGCGAAGCCGCCCGCGCCACCGGCGAAGATGGTTGTCATGTAGAGCGCATTCAGCCGGCCGCGGCTGGCGGCGTCGAGCGCATAGACCGCGCGCTGGCTGTGGCCTGCGTCCGCCAGCCTGCTGGCGATGGGCGCGGCCACGGCGACCATGGCGCCCACCAGGGCAAACAAGCCGATCTGAACTTGCGACAGGCCGTGTTGCCGCGAGAGCTCCAGCGGCACGTCGGTCCGGAAAAAGCTGAATGCACCGAACAAGAGTCATTGTTAGAGCGCTCGCTGGCGCAGCAGCGGATGGCGCATGAACGAGTGCCGCAACGATGACAGCACCCGGGCATAGCTTGCGCGGTGCGCTGGAACATGGCGCGGCACGGTAGCCGCCGCGACGCCGACGGTGGCCAGTGTCATGAGCGCCGCAGCGACGAAAACCGCGCGCCATCCGAAGTGCTCCGGTAGCATACTCGACAGTGGCCGCGCCAGCAGGATCCCCAGCAGCAGCCCGCCCATGAGGGTGCCGACCACGCGCACCCACCAGGCCAACCGTGGCGGCAAGCGCAGTGATGATCAGCAGGCGCCGGTTCTCGAGCAGATCGGCAATCGGGGCGAGAAAGAAGAGACCCCGCGCGTATCCGACTCGGGCCAGCGACACGATAAGGCCGGCGCCCTGCACGGACGGTCGCTCAGGCTGCGGCCGGATAGTCGATGTAGCCGACTGCATCGCCTCCGAAGAACGAACCGGCATCGGGTGTGTTCAGTGCAAGGTTGTCCCGCAGGCGCACAGGCAAGTCAGGGTTGGCGATAAACGGCCGACCAAAGGCAATGATGTCGGCGCGGCCGCTGGCGAGCGCCCGTTCGGCGCTGTCGCGGTCGTAGCCACCGGCAAGCATCAGCACGCCGTTGTACTCCAGGCGCAGCAGGTGGATGATCGCGTCCCAACGCGGGTCGAAGTTCTCGTCCTTGACTGTGCCGACCATGGCGGGCTCGACCAGGTGGAGGTAGGCCAGGTCGCGGACGTTAAGTTGGCGGACGATATAGCCGAAGGTGGCCTCGGGCGTGTCATCGCCCATGCCCATGAAGCGGCCCATGGGCGTCAGCCGTACGGCCACGCGCGATGCACCAACTTCTGCAGCAACCGCGTCGACCACCTCGAGCAGCAGGCGTGCTCGGTTTTCGATGCTGCCGCCGTACGCGTCGGTGCGCTGGTTACTGTTGGAGTTGATGAACTGATCGAGCAGGTAGCCGTTGCCGGCGTGGATCTCGACCCCGTCCATGCCCGCGACGATGGCGTTGCGAGCGGCGCGCCGGTAGTCTTCCACGATAGCGCGAATGCCGCTCTCGTTCAGTTTCTGCGGTACAGGCACGTCGCCCCAGGCGCCGTTGCCGTTCTCGTCGATGATGAAGGTCTTGCCGGGGACGGGCAGTGCGCTTGGCGCAACGGGCAGCGCGCCGTCCGGCTGGAAAATCGGGTGCGACACGCGCCCGACATGCCAGAGTTGCAGGAAGATGGTGCCTCCTTCCGCATGCACCGCTTCGCTGACAGCGTGCCACCCCTGGACTTGTTCCTCGGTGTGGATGCCCGGCGTCCAGGCGTAGCCCTGACCTTGCTGCGAAATCTGAGTCGCTTCGGTGACGATCAGTGCTGCGCTTGCGCGCTGGCGGTAGTACTCGACGTTCATCGCGGTCGGTACGTTACCCGGCTGGCCGGCGCGGGAACGCGTCAACGGTGCCATGGCGACGCGGTGTGCCAACGTGTGAATGCCGAGGCGGATCGGATTGAAAAGGTGCTTGGTCAAGGTGGTTCTCCATCAGCTCAAAGTGGTCAACTAGCGGCAGCAGGTTGGGCGTTCTGGCAGCGCCTCGATCTCAGAAGAGATGTCCTGAAGGTTAGGTGCCAATGCAGCGGGAGAGAATCCGGTGGCGGCGCAACATTGCGTTGCGTGTGAGACAAAGCGCGCCTGCGCGTGACGGCGGCATCGCCTCTGCTCACGGTCTTGCACCGCAAGCGTGTCGATTGTTTGGGACTTCCCGAAAGCCATTCGCTCTCTTCGTTGTTTATCAAGCGAACGGTAATGGCTGGATGGCATCGATGCAGCCGTTTGGCAGCGAACGAAGAATCACATCAATGGAGTGCGAATCATGAAATCCTCGTTACGGGCGCCCGCGAGCGCCGGGCACGGCGTATTTGGCTCCGGCTCGCTGGGAAGCTGCGGTGGCGCGGCTCAGCGCAGTGCACGCGCCTTTGCCAAGCCGGACAGTTTGCCCGACGCGCCTGCCAGTGTCGACATCATCGTCAGTGCTGCCTGCGTGGGCTCCCGGCGTGGCAACGGCACGACGTTTGCACAAGATCGCAGTTCAGGCGCTGCTGTCAGCCATCGGCGCGGCGGGCAAGATGATCATCTTCCATTGATTGTGGAGCAGCAGCGGACTGATTCCATGGAAGTCATATAACCCGTGCTGAACCTGCAGGCGGAAGGCCTGCGCGGCGGCAACCGGAGAGGCGCCCAATCCGGAGCGAGCGGGGCGGGCAGGGCGTCAGGCTTTTGGCTTCCGCAAGGTACGCATCACGGCGGGAGCCCCATGGAGGAACATGTCCACCTTCTGGCGCACTGCAGCGGCGATGTCGCCGGGAACCTTGAGGCCATAGACCCACTTGCGCACGCCCAGATAGAAGATGGCCGCGTGCAAGCTCCAAATCATCTCGATCTCGGCGTCGAGTTCGGCAGCGCTGCGCGGCTCAGGGATGTCGAACTCCGCCCGTACCTCGGCCAGCACGGGCAGGAATACCTTGGTGCGAAGCTTGTTGAGGTACTTGTTGTTGATGCCTTCGCGCGTCAGGCCGGCAAAGATGAAGACCCGGATCCATTCTTCACGCAAGATGACGGACGCGTAGTCGAGGTAGAACGCATATAGGCGTTCGGTCAGCGGCGTCGATCGGTCGGTGATTTGCCGTTCCCAGCCGGGTCGCCACTGGAACACCTCGTTGTACACCCGGTCGATCAGGGCCTCCTTGCTCTGAAAGTAGCGGTACAGCAAGGGCTGCGTGACGCCTATCTGCTTTGCCAACTCCCGGGTACTTCCGGAGAAACCGTTCCGGGTGAAGTGTTCAATAGCCTTCTGGACGATCTGCTGCTCCCTTTCCTTCGGAAGCAACCGTTTTCCGGCTTTGGCCGGAGCATCGATCTTGGATGAAGCCGTGTCCCGTTCCATTCATTCACCTGTGCAGAGCATCCCGCGCGTAGCGCTTTCAGCATTGTACCAATCAGATGAAAAATTGTACGACGACGGTGCGAGATGGCCGACCGCTGAAACAGGACCGAGGCCCGGCGGTCACCCCTCATCTGCGGCCGGTCTTTTACCCCGACTTTGGCTTCCCGCTCTTGAGCGCCGCGCGGATGAACTCGAAGTCCTTGTCGACCATGCGCTTGAAATTCTCAGGACTGCGCAGTGCGGTTTTGACGTCATCGGATAGCTTGCTGACGATGGCGGGCGGCGTATGGCGGGCGATGAAGAAACCGTTCCATTGGGACGACGTAAAGCCCTTGACAACAAGCTCCTCGAAGGTCGGTACGTTTGGCGTCATCGCGGGGCGATGAGCGCCGGTGACGGCTGGGACATTGAGCTTGCCTGACGCGAGGTGCGAGGCAATGGCCCCATAGGGCTGGAAGGAGGTGGATGCCTGACCATTGAACAGGCGGGGTGTCGGCTGCCATGTTTCGCCTTACTCCGCCGCGGGCGATGCAATCGGGCGCGGCGACTTCGTGGGCGGACCGATAGCGGACCTATCCCTGTCCCGCTACCTAGTATGCCGGGTCGACCGCCCACTTAGCCTGGCCCAGATCCGGTTCGTCGAAATACTCCATGCGACCCTGCAGCGGGCTTAGCGATCCGCGCAAGGCGCGATCCGCCTTTGCTCGCCCCCTCAACGTCGTCGCCGAGGCAGGAGCGCTGAGGACGGGATGCGGCAAGAGGCCGGCTAGATATTCAAAGCACGCTTTTGCACCGCGAGCGCGGCTTCACGCATGACTTCCGATAGAGACGGATGTGGGTGGCTGATCATGCCAATGTCTTCGGATGCCGCCCTGAACTCCAGCGCCACGACCGCCTCCGCGATGAGGTCGGAGGCATTGGCCGAAATGATATGGACGCCAAGAAGCTCGTCCGTTCTGGCATCCGCGATCATCTTCACAAATCCGTCCGTCTTGCCGATACCCAGCGCGCGCCCGTTCGCCATCATGGGAAACTGGCCTGACTTGAAGCCCCGGCCTTCGGCCTTCAATTGCTGCTCCGATTTGCCGACCCAGGCGATCTCCGGGTCGGTGTAGATAACCCAGGGTATGCAGTCGTAATTCAGGTGAGGCTTCTGGCCAGCGATGCGTTCAGCCACCATCACGCCTTCGTCTTCCGCCTTGTGCGCCAGCATCGGTCCGCGCACAACATCGCCGATGGCGGAGATTCCGGGGACGGCCGTTGCACAATGCGCGTCGACTGGAATGAGACCGCGCGCGTCGGTGGCTAGCCCAACTGCATCGAGGCCGAGATTGTCCGTGTTGGGAACGCGGCCCACGGAGATGATGAGCCGGTCCGCCTCCAACGTCTGGGCGGCGCCGTCCTTGTCTATGTACTGGATCTTGACACCCCTGGGCTGGATCTCTACGTCGCCGATGACTACGCCGAGATGAATCGTTAGCCCCTGCTTTTTGAACAGTTTTGCGGCTTCCTTTGCCACCGCTTCGTCCACTGCCTCCAGGAAGGTCGGGAGCGCCTCGAGGAGTGTCACCTCGGCACCAAGGCGGCGCCACACGGAACCGAGCTCCAGGCCAATCACCCCCGCGCCGATGACAGCCAGCTTCTTGGGCACCGAGTCGAAGGCGAGCGCGCCTTCGTTGTCGGACACGATCTTGTTATCGACCGGAATATTGGGTAGGTGTCTCGCCTTCGACCCGGTCGCAATGACCACGTGCTTCGCGGTGTAAGGCTTGACGCTGTCCACTTCCCCGGCCTCGACGCGGATGATCCCGTCGACTCGCGCCAGGAACCTGCCGTGCCCCCTGATCCAGGTGATCTTGTTCTTCCTGAACAGTAACTCCACGCCACCCGTAATCCTCTCGACGATAGCTGCCTTGCGGCCCACCATCTTGTCCAGGTCGACCTTCACGCCGCCGGCCTGGATCCCGTGATCGGCTAAATGGTGGACGGCGTTTTCAAACTGCTCCGAGGAGGCGAGTAGCGCTTTGGATGGGATGCACCCTACATTGAGGCAAGTACCGCCGAGTTTCGGTTTGCCCGCTGGGTTTTTCCATTCCTCGATACATGCGACCGACATCCCCAACTGCGCCGCACGAATCGCCGCGATGTATCCGCCGGGACCGGAGCCGATCACGATCAGGTCGAAGTCAGTAGCCGCCTGCCCAGGCGCGAGGGCATGAGCGGGAGTCTGGGCAGCAACCTTCTCCGGCGCCGGTGCGGCGGGCGCGACATCCACTGCCTTGCCGCTGGGATCGATGGTCGCGATGACCTCGTCGGCGTGAACCGTGTCGCCGTCGGCCCTGACGAGCTGAGCGATGACGCCGTCGGATGGGGACGGCACTTCCAGGACGACTTTATCGGTCTCCAGCTCGACGAGTATCTCGTCAAGCACAACGCCGTCACCGGCTTTCTTTTTCCACTGCAACAGCGTGGCTTCGGATACCGATTCGGAGAGCTGAGGCACCTTCACTTCAATCGCGGCCATGTCGATTCCCCTTTTCTAATTGCCGGTTTAGCGAGACCCGTGGAACTGCCACCCTGGCCGGGGAACGTCGTGCCAACGCCCATCAGCCATGGCGTGCGTTCCATGGAGCCTACCAGTCTAGGTGAGCGAGTAAAAAACGGCCAGTTGTCTGGCCGTGTCTGTCTTGCTGTCAAGGATCGCCCGCCAGGTCATGACAACGGGCGTCCCAAAACGCGCTAATTCTGCTTGATCAGCCCGAGTTCGCAATCCACCAACTGGTTGTTGAACGCGCCGCGCTCTTGCGCACCACGCGCGGACTTGTCCGTCACGGAGAACACGTAGATGCCGGCAAATGCCACCAGCATGGAGAACAGCGCCGGATACTCGTAAGGGTAAATCGCGGTCGCGTGACCCAGCACCTGCACCCATACCGTGGGGCTCAGAACCGTCAGTACGACCGCGGTCAGCAGCCCCAGCGAGCCGCCGATGACGGCGCCGCGGGTAGTCAGGCCGCGCCAGTAGATCGACAGCAGCAGCACCGGGAAGTTGGAGCTGGCGGCGATGGAGAAGGTCAGGCTGACGATGAAGGCAATGGTCTGCTTCTCGAACAGGATGCCAAGGAGGATGGAGAGCAAGCCCAGCACCAGTGTGGTCATCCTGGAAACGCGCATCTCTTCCTTGTCGGTGGCAGTGCCTTGCCGCAGGACCTTGGCATACAAGTCGTGCGAAATGGCCGACGAGCCGGCAAGCGTCAGGCCGGCCACGACCGCGAGAATGGTCGAGAAGGCGACCGCGCAGATGAAGCCGAGGAAGATATTGCCGCCGACCGCATGCGCCAGGTGAACGGCGACCATATTGACGCCGCCGATCACTGCCCCCGAGGCGGTGTGGTAGGCCGGATCGGTTGCCACAAGCGCGATGGTGCCAAAGCCGATGATGATGATCAGCGCATAGCCGCAGCCCACGATGCCCGTCGCGTACAAGATGCTCTTGCGGGCTGCCTTGACATCGCCAACGGTGAAGAAGCGCATCAGGATATGCGGCAAGCCCGCGGTGCCGAAGATCAGGGCAAGCCCAAGGGAGACCGCAGAAACCGGATCGGATACCAGACCGCCGGGGCTCATGATCGCTGCATGCTTGCCGTGGGCCAGGATGGCCTGCGAGAACAGCGCGTCCAGGCTGAATCCGAATCGGCTCAGTACCATGAACGCCATGAACGCGGCGCCGGCGAGCAACAGCACGGCCTTGATGATCTGGATCCACGTGGTGGCCAGCATACCGCCGAAGAAGACGTAGATCACCATCAGCACACCGACCAGCACCACTGCGGCGGTGTAGCTGAAGCCGAACAACAGCTCGACCAGCTTGCCGGCGCCAACCATCTGCGAGACAAGATAGAGCAGCACGATCACGATGGAGCTCGATGCGGAAAACGCGCGGATCGGACGCTGTTGCAGCCGATAGGAGACAACGTCCGCCAGCGTGAACCGGCCCAGGTTGCGCAGCGGCTCCGCGATCAGGAACAGGATGATTGGCCAGCTAGCTAGGAAGCCGATCGAGTAGATCAGGCCGTCATAGCCGCTCGTGAATACCAGGGCCGAGATCCCCAGCAACGATGCCGCGGACATATAATCGCCGGCGATGGCCCAGCCGTTCTGCAGCGCAGTGATCTTGCCGCCGGCTGCGTAGTGGTCGGCCACGCTATGGTTGCTCTTCGCGGCCCAGCGTGTCACGATCAGCGTCGATGCGACGAACACCAGGAACATGACGATGGCGATGACGTTCAGGCCCTGGCCGACGGTGGGGGACGCTGCAAATGCAGGAACCGCAGGCAACGCCGTCAGCAGCAACGCTGCAGGAAGGATGAGTCGCTTCATTTTGCTGCCCCCTGCTTGATTTCGCCGATGATTTTGTCGTACACCGTATTGGCGCGATGCACGTACACCGCCACGAGCAGAAAGGTCACCGCGAACATGCCGAAGCCGACAGGAATGCCTACGCTCATCGGCTGGCCCGGTGTCAGTTGCTCCCCGAGAAGGGCTGGCTTGAAGGCGAGCGTAAGGATGTAGCCGAAGTACACCGCCAGCATGAGGGCCGTCAGCGTCCACGAGAAGGTGCGGCGCGCGCGGACCAGGGATTGGAACCGGCAGTTGTTGAGCAGCGGATTCGGCGCGAGAGAGAGCGAGGAAGCCGTCTCATTCCCCGTAGCCGGGTAGGTTGTGGCAGTGTGTTCCACGGTTGTCTCCATTGGGGCGGATGTTATGTTGGTTGGCAGGGCGCCTGGATATGGCGCAGCGCTGCCACGTGAGGACGGCGATGGCGGCAAACGCGATCAGGACTAGAAGCGCGTCGACACCGCCGTTTCACGCATGACGGCTTCCGGCGTGCGGTAGCGCTCTGCCATCTTGCGATCGGTCTCATTTTTGAGTTGCGCCTGCATATAGGCGCCTAGGTGACGGGCATGCTGGACGATCGCCGTGCCCACCTGCACGCGCTCGGCACTGTATCGCTCGAGCGCGGAAGGTACAGAGGCGTCTGCCTTCAATGCTTTCACCAGCGACATGGCATCGCCCGCCGCCTTGGTCACGCCCATGCCGCAGTGGGGCCGTGCCACGAAGGCCGCGTCGCCGAGTAGCGCCACGCGATCGAAGGCCATGCGCGGCACCTCGAGGTCGAAGATGGGCTGGAACAGCGGTTGCGTGGTCTTGGTGACGACTTCGCCAAACTGCGGCGCCAGCAGTGTCAGCGCGGCTTCTTCCATGTCGGCCAGCACGTCGGGCCGGATCAGCGCGGGCGGAATGCCGCCGTGCCAGCGCTTGCCGCTGGCATCGGTGAGCAGGTCAGGCAACTCGACATCTTCGCTGGTGGCTCGGTACCAAACGAAGTTGTAGCGACGCTCACCAGGCCGCGTGCTGTTGCCCTGACCGGCAACCGGATAGCCGAGGATCTGCTCGTGCGGGGGCAGGCAGAACGCGAACTTCTCGAACAGCATGTCGCGCGTGGCCTGGCTCAGTGCCATTTCGTCCACCAGGCCGCGCCAGGCGATGTAGCCCGCATACTGGAGTTTCACCTCGGGCAGCAGACGCTCCCGCAGCGCGGACCGGAAGCCGTCGGCGGCGATGACCAGATCGGCGTAGTGCACGGAACCGTCGTCGAGTGTCACGGCCGCGCGGTCAGGCTCGCTGTCCACCGAGGCCACGGTCGCGGCCGAACGATAGGTCCCGTCCGAGAAGGCGCCACGCAAGACTTGGTACATCTTGCCCCACGCCGTCAGGGTCTGCGGTAGGTCGCGCTGCGAAAGCACGTTGCCGTCCTGGGCCAGGGTCAGCCGGGATTTGACCTGGACGCCAATCGAGTCATCTACCTGGACCCCAGCCGCCGCCAGGGCTTCGAACAACTCCGGGTGCGTGACGATGCCGGCGCCACGTCCTGCAAGCTCCTCGGAAACTCGCTCGAACACTTCGACTTCCCAGCCCGCGCGTGCGAGTAGATTGGCTGCAAACAGCCCGCCCAGCGAACCGCCGACAATAATGGCCTTTGGCCGCTTCGAGTTAATGGTCATGATCAGTCTCCTGCAACTTCAAGGCTGCGCGCGGCCGTGGCGCTGCCGGGAATATCAAGACCCGCCACCTCGGCCGCGGGGTAGTTCAGTTCGATGGTGACCCCGGACGGATCCTCGATGAAGACCTGATGCAGGCCGAGGCTGGGCACGGTGCGGTCGCGCCACGCAATGCCCTCGGTCTTCAGTTTCTCCCACATGTCCTGGACGCCCGTGGCCAGGAATGCGATGTGGTCAAGGGTGCCGGTGCCAGTCGCAGGCAACGCGCGGTCGCCAAGGTAGGCGGCCAGTCCGCCAGGGTTGTTCGGATCCACGCCGATGATGTGCACCGTGCCGAAGTCGCCCTCGTCGCCGCCCATGTACAACCATACGCCGGGAAAAGCGAAGGGAGGGCGATAGCCTTGCTTGAAACCGAGAATCCGCTGGTAGAAGGCACAGGAATTATCGAGATCCGTGGTGCGGATCGAGAAATGTGCAAGCTTGGTGATGGCCATAAGTCCCTCTGCTATTTATCTAATGATTAGTGATCGTGTGATAAATTGTAGAGCAGCTACCCGGAGCAGCCAAGGGTCGGCGGGGGGTATTTACCCTGATGGTCGTGTCGGGTGATGGTCAAGAAAGTGCCTAGATTGGCGCACTGAGCGGCTGCCTGCCGTGGTCCTGCCCCACCAGGGGAGCAGGCGGTGGCCAGCCTGTATATGCCTGGCGCAGCCCGGCATATACCGTTCAGTGCTGCGCAATCCCCATGATGCGATTGCCCATGCCGATCCCCCACTGGCTCATTTGCATGCCTTGCGTCAACTGGTCTTGCTGCCAGATCCGCAGCGCGCGCGCCAGATCGGTCTCTCCGTCGAGCACCCGGGCGAGTGTAACGGCGTTGGTAGCAGCCTTGGCCGTGCTGCCGGCGGTATGGGGCCGGGGAATGGACGCGGCGTCGCCGGTAAGCAAAACCCGCCCAAACACCATGCGGGGCACCTGCAGATCCTGGATTTCCTGGACGAAGATATCTTCCGTGTTCTCGATCAGGGCCTGGAACGCCGGGTTCGCACGCTCCGCGCCGGTCTGGCGGAAGCGCATCTCCTGCTCGGCCGACAGTGCGCCCGGCGGCACGGAATGGCTGCGGCGCTTTCCATCGCGGTCCGTCAGCACGGCGTCAAGCTCTTCGCCCGGCGCGGCCTTCAGATACCACAGCCAGTTAAAGCGGCGATGGCCCCGCGCAGTCGACCCGTCTACGCCGGGAACCATGTACTGAAGCATCAGGGACTCGGGGTCGTGCTGGAATACGAAGTTCTCGTAGAGCAGGGCCTAGCGGCGTCAGGCAGTCGATTCTCTTCGATCAGCCCGCGCCAGACCACGTAGCCGGCGTAGCTGGGCGAGACGTCCGGCAGCATGAGTTTGCGCACGGTGGAGTTCGCGCCGTCAGCGCCGATCAGCAAGTCACCTGTTGCCCGGCGCCCGTCGGCAAATGTGGCATGGACGCCTTGCTCGTCCTGCTCGACTGCAGTCAACTGGGCGCCCCGATGGTAGTGCGCCTTCGGGAAATGCCTGATCAGCGTGGCGTAGAGCGTATTCCAGGAAGTCTGGGTCTGCGGCATATGCTGCCTGTTGACCACGTTACCGCTGCCGTCGAGGTACAGCCGTTCATTCGACTGCACGCCAAGGGCGCCGTCCGGGACGATGCCGGCAAAGCGAAAGGCGCGCAGTACCTCAGGTTGCAGTACGATACCGCCGCCGCGGCTTTGCAGGTCAGAGGGCGAGCGTTCGTAGACTTCCACTTCCCAGCCGACAGCGCGCAGCGCGGTGGCCGTGAACAGGCCGCCCAACGAACCACCGATGACCAGTGCCCTGCGCGGGTTGCCGGAAACGCGTGCCTGCTCGCCTGCGGCAGGTGTCACGGGCTGGAGGATTGAGGATTGGTTCGCGTCCATGTGCTGCTCCGATGTGCGATGAGATGGCCTGGATCGTAGATGGCAGAGATCGAAAGCAGAATGGAAGCGCGACGCAAGACTGCATTGCCTGGAGAGCAATGCGGAGCGCAGATGTCTTCAATTGCCGCTGCTACCTACCGGCGGCTTTGCGCAGTGGGCAACGCAGGTTTGCGCGGCTATGCTATTCAGTCTGCGCGGGTCGCGGACTAACCTTGCTCCATCATCAACGCAAGGAGCAGCCATGGAACCCGTCGACATCCAAGTCACCTACGACTTCATTTGCCCGTGGTGCTGGATCGGCCATCGGAACCTGAAGACTGCGGCGCAGCGCCTGACGTCGGAGGTCGCCCCGAACATCACCTACGCCCCGTACGAGCTCAACCCGGATATGCCCGCAACCGGCGTCGACAGGAAGGAATACCGGAGCGCGAAGTTCGGCAGTTGGGCCCGATCCAGGGCCATGGACGTGGAGGTCGCGATTGCGGGCAAGCGGGTAGGGCTGGATTTCAACTACGACGTAGTGGCGATCACCCCCAACACCCGTCTGGCCCACCGGCTGATGGCATTCGCTCAAGGTAGCGGCGAAGTGCAACAGAGTGAGGCACTGTTCGAGGCGATTTTTTCTGCCTACTTCTCGCGCGGGGAGGACATCGGTTCGATCGATGTGCTGGTTTCGCTTGCGGCGTCAGTGGGATTCGATGCGCACGCGGCCCGGGACTTCTTGTCGGGTAAGCGCGGCGAGGCCGAAGTCGTTGCGGAGGAAATGCGTGCGCACATGAATGGGATTCGCTCCGTGCCGACGATCCGGATCGGCAGCACCGATCTCAGCGGGGCGCAACCAGCCTCCGTGCTGGAAAGGGCGCTGGAAGCGGTCACCGTGTCTGCCGACAAACTGGAGAACTGAAATGGACAAGCACGCAACGCTTCACTACGTTTATGACCCTTTTTGTGGATGGTGCTATGGGCTGGCGCCGCTGGTCTCGGTAGCCGCCGAGATCGATGGCCTCAATGTAATGCCGCATAGCGGCGGCATGCTGGCCGGAGAGCAGGCGAAGATGATGTCCCCAAAGTGGCGCGATTTCGTGCGTCCCCATGAGGAACGCATCACCGCACTCAGCGGCCAGGTATTCAGTGAAACCTACCAGCAGGGAACGCAGTTCGACTATGGCGTCAACTTCGATTCGGGACCGCCGACGGCAGCCATGCTTGCCGCCGACTCGGTAGCCGGCGCCGGGCTGAAGATGCTTAAACGGCTGCAGACGGCTTATTACGTCGAAGGCCGGCCCATTGCCGAGCGGGAGGAGCTGATCCGCATTGCCGTCGAACTTGGCTTGGATGCCGAGGCGTTCTCAGATGCGTATGATCAGGCCACGCGAGCACTGGGCGAGCACTTCGAGCAGACGCAAGCGTTCCTCGAGGCCGAAGGCGGGTGCGGCTATCCGACCCTGGCAATCGAGCGGAACGGGAAGCTCACCATGCTGCATTTGGAGCAGTACTTTGGCAAGCCGGAGCTGTTCCGCAGGACGCTCACCGACTTCCTGGCACGCGGATAGCCCCGGGCGTAGCGTCACGACTCGGGGCTCTGCTACCTGGTCGCGGTGATAGCGAGCTCCGCCGCACGTCCCATCGGATAGTCACGCTCGACGATCTCGCGCACGAAGCAGACACAGCCTTGACGCGCGCTGTACCGCGGATGCTGATGGACTGCGGACCGCAGGGAGTCCAGCAAAGACTGGCGATGGGCCGCGATCACTGTCTTCATGCCAACAAATGGAGAGGCAATGCGATCGCGCATGGATGCGAGCGACAGGCGCTCCTTCGTGGCTCCGCAGTTCGTACAGATAGCAGACGCCTACGGTCAACATGCGCTACGTGACCACCGCTTTGCGTACAGCCGCTATACAACTGGATGTGTTGTAAGATGGATTAGCGCAGCGTTGGTAGAACCGGGAACAATTCGGATCAGATGCGAAGTCGGGATGGTCTCTAGCTTCTCTTACAAGTGCGATTGTCAGTCGGGAGGTCAACAATGACGGAAAAATGTGAACATCTCGTTCACGCGCCGTTGGCGTCGCCGAAAGGACGCGGTTGTGAGGAATGCATCCAGAGTGGCGGCCATTGGGTTCACTTGCGTGTCTGCCTGACGTGCGGCCATATCGGCTGTTGCGATAGCTCACCGAATAGGCACGCGACGAAGCATTATCTTGCAACAGGTCATCCGGTTGTTCAATCATTTGAGCCCGGAGAGACTTGGCGGTGGTGCTACGTCGATGAGCAGCTCTCTTCCTGAAGCGACGGACTGGCGCAGGAGGCGACGGCGTGCATAAGGTGGCTAAGAAGTAGCGGCTACGCTCAGGGCTGTGTCTACACAGTTCCCACCGTCGAGGCTGCCCAGGCGGCGCGGGGGCACTGTGAGCAAGGCGACTGGGGGAAGCAGATCCCCCCGATCGCCGCCTTCTGGCACCACGCATGGGACCAGGTTATCCTGTTCTGCGCTTTCCCGTCGGCTATCCGGAAGATCATCCCGTACCACGAACGCCACCAAAGACATCACGTGCAACAAGGCTGGTGGGCACTTCCCAGCGATCAAGCGCCCACCAAGCTGCTGTGGCTGGTGCTGTACGGCATCACCGGCAGTTGAGGCATGGATGGCCGCCAGTCGCCAGTTCACGAGCCTCGACAAGGTCGTCCTGCGTAACCCCATTGCGGAGATAGGAGCAGAGGCCTGCCGGGACGCGCGCCCGGTAGGCCTCCAGCCCTGTAAAAAAATTCTGACAGCCCTCGAAAATGTCGTCCAGGTACATGTCGAATCCTTTGCACGGGCATACTCGACCTACATAAGCGCTGTCAGTGCGCGGGTACTGCGGCAAGGATTTCGTGCGTCCCGGCGGTTCGCTGTGGCGCCTTGTGAATCATGGTGTTCGCATAGTCCACACCCATACCGTAGGCGCCAGAGTGCTCCTTTACGAGCGCCATCACGGCGTCATAACTATCGCGACGAGCCCAATCCCGCTGCCACTCCAGCATAACCTGCTGCCAGGTGACGGGGACAACACCGGCTTGGATCATGCGCTGCATGGAATAGTCGTGCGCTTCCCTGGAGACACCGCCAGAGGCATCGGCCACCACGTAGATCTCGTAGCCGCCCTCGCCCATCGCGCCAAGGACAAAAGTGTTGAGGCACACCTCAGTCCAAAGCCCTGAGACAACAACCTTCTTCCGTCCAGTTGCCGCGAGTGCGTCACGCACTTTCTGATCGTCCCATGAGTTCATCGACGTCCGATCGAGTACCTTCTGCCCTGGGAAGACATCAAGCAGCTCGGGGTAGACGTAGCCCGAGAAGTGGGTCTCCACAGATGTAATGGTCGTCGGGATGTTGAAGATCTTTGCCGCTTTAGCAAGACCGACAGTATTGTTCTTCAGCGTCTGTCGGTCGATCGACTGTACGCCGAATGCCATTTGCGGTTGATGATCGACGAAAATCATTTGACTGTTTTGAGGCGTGAGGACTTCGAGCTTGGGATTACTCATAATGGTCTCCGATGGGGGAATAAAGAAAGCGGAGGATCATGTTATCTGGCTTCCGCTTCGTATACTCACCTGAAAAATAGGTATTTCATTACTATCATGTGAAATCGTTGCGCAGAAAACAAAAACCTTCCGCATCAAAATTATCTATCATTGAAATTGTATATGTCTTAAATTATCTTAATAAAACTGAATGTATCGACAGATCAACGATATAGGTGTTAGAGAAGTAAAATGAAGTGTAATGGCCCTATGGATACCGTTCCTTAGAGCGCATTGATTGCCGAACTGTCAGCATGATTGTTGGCCGGCCATCGGGTGCGGGGTCTGGCCTGGCCGACGGACGTCACAATGTGGCTACAACGCTCGGTTGCCAGGTGACATTGAACGAAGATTCCTATAACAGACACCTCTTCGTGCTCTGGGGATTGGCGAGCCGACCTGATCAAGGTACTCTGGAGGAGGGGCGAATGACTGGCTTTTCTATGTGACTTTCAGCGCCTTAGTTTGCACCAATAGACCGAGTATGAAACTGACTAATGCTCTAACGGAGCAGAAAGCTTGCCAAACGGCCGGAGCGAATCGAGGCGCCTGACAGATGCAGACCGGTCGCGCGTTTCGGAAGTCGCGTACCAAGGGGCAGGAGCGGATGAGCCCATGGATTTTTCGCACGCATCGATCTTTTGGGTCGGCGAGTTCGACTCGAACCTCTGTCCCGATCGCACGAGAGCGAGGTCTACTGATCGCGCCAAAGGTAGCAGGCCACGCTTGAGCCACCTCGCTGACGGTATGCAGCATCGGCATCGGCTCGGATAGTGCCTTGGGGTTCCCGCCTACATTGAGTGACGCCTACGCTACACGCGGTAGCTCGAAGAGGCCGGCGTGGATCCTGCTATTTGGAGATGGCTGCCAACCGAGCATCACCAGCCGGGCATCATGAGGTCTTTCATCGACTCTGCGATTACGAAGTACGAATCTCGCAAGGCGGTACCGTTTGCGATCGTTGATCGCCTAAGCGGAACTGCCATCGGCTCGACGCGATACCATTTTATTGAACCCGACCAGCGCCGCCTCGAGATAGGAGTGACATGGATCTCGCCCGCATATCAGAGATCGCACGTCAAACCGAAACGAAACTTCTTCAACTTTGGTATGCGTTCGAGCGACTTTCTTGCCGACGTGTCGAATTCAAGGCGGATGCCGACAGTGCAAATCGCGCAGTACGATTGTTCGCCTTGGCGCGAAAGAGGAGGGCTGCTTCCGCAAACACATGATCTGATTTGCTCGATCTGGGCCACCAGCGTATGGCCATCATAGGGATTGCCGGGGAAGCTGCGGGCGCCCACGATCAGTCCCTGCTTGGCGGTGATCGCCAAGTTGACCTTCACGCCGAACTCATACGGCTGGCGAGCTTTCCCTTTGCCGATGCATTCGACCTCCGGTGCATGCAGCGCGTACAACTTGCTCTTATCCTTGGGCCGCTGCCGGCAGATGCGCCAGGCACGCTCAATCCACAGACGCGGCCCCCTGTTGTTGACTCTCGGGCTGCGCCGCCATCTTGCGCTCAATGTCGCGCAGCACACGGCCGAGCACGGTCCGTTGTCGTTTGAGCACGCGGCGCAGACGCCGGAATTGCTTCGCGTGCGCATAGCCGCCGGCACGGCGACGCAGTTGTTTGCCCTCACGCGCAAAGGTCTGTTTGAGCACCAGTCCAGCGCGTTGGGCAAGCATCACGACCTTCGCACGCGCCACTTCTAACAGACGACTATCGGTCGGGTAGGCAACGGCCTTCTCCTGGACCGTCGTGTCGACGATGATGCGAGCGAATTCGGCCGGCTTGACCGCCTTCATCTGTACTGCGGCCGCAATTCTCGCAGCCAGCAATTCCTCGACGCCGGCTTCGCCCAGCGCCTGGCGAAATCGCACAAGGTTGGTCGGCGAGCACGGCAGGCGGGCCTGGAAATATTCCTCACCGCAGAAGTACTGGAAGTACACGTCTTGTGCCCAGCGCTCACATACCGATTCATCGCTCTCGTTATAGGCGTGCTTCAAGTACAACAGGCCTACCAGCAAACGAATCGGCAGACGCGAACGTCCCGCTGCGCTCACACCGGCACCAGCCACTGCCACCGTCGGTCCGAACAGATCGGCATCCGCAACCGTTTGGCCATCGCGTGCCTTGCGCTCGAAAACCGGTGCCAGACTGACTTCAATCGCGTCCCATGGCATGCGTTTGGCCAATATCGCCAATGGGTGGCGCAGGTCGATCATGGCGTCCAGGCGGCTGCGAAAGAAGTGTGCTCATCGATTGGCCTCGAAAACTCCCAGAAAGTGAATCAGATCATATCGATTCCGGGAGTTCTATGGTCCTCTCAGAAACCCCAATCCCTTGCGTGGCGCAGCTTCACGGGATTCTGCAGGGCCGACTACGTCGCTGCGGCCCGCTCCCGCACGGAGTACCGGTCAGCTTGTCCGAACGGATTCAAACAAAAACCACGTGCGTCGCTCTGCTTCATCGATCCATTGCTCTAAAAGGCTGGCTGTGGCGACATCCCCATACTCGTCGCACAAAGAATGGGTCTCCCGCATGTACCGAGCGAGCGACATATTGTCCTCTCTCAATTCGGCGAGCATGTCAGCGGGGGTAACGAAATCTGCATTATTGTCGAGGATACGCTGTAGGCGAGCACAGTGGCCAATCGAACGAATTGTGGTGCCACCAATCTTTCTCACTCGCTCGGCGATGGGATCGGTGATTGCATAGATTTGATCGGACTGCTCGTCGAGCAAAAGGTGGTAATCTCGAAAGTATGGCCCTGACATATGCCAGTGGAAATTTTTGTCTTCAGGTATAGGGCAATTGTATCCGCTAGAAGGGCATTGAGTTCAGCAGAAATGTCTCTAGTCGCATCATCGCTAATGCCATTTGGCGTATTGAGAGATGCTTTCCTTCTATCCGCGGCATTTTTCATATCGGTCATGTGAAGCCTCTGAGTTATTAAGAGTAAGTCGACAAACGAAGTTTGCCACTTCGGACGGTGCGCCACATCAATAAACTAGCAGTGAAATCCATCTTAATAATGAATAATAAATAAACTTCCAATCTATTCTTGTAGAAAGCTATATAGCATCAACTTTAGCTGCGGACAAACCTAGTTTATGTCGCCTAGAACTAGCCGGTTGTGACCTTGTGCTTAATTGTTATTAACTGGAACGTTTTTCTGCTGTCCCCGATATACTGTCCTTTTTTCTGAAGGGGAAAGACAAGATCGTGTTAACGATTCTTGCTCAACAGTGAAGCAAGAGCCACGTCGCCGTGCCCCATCGAGTGCACTGTTTGCTGCGATCTTGCGTCGTCGATCTTTCCTTGATTCCTCTGAAGCTGTGTCAGGCCGCTCATCGCACGTAACTCGAACCAGCGAGCGCCATGCTCGCGTGCGAGCATAATCGCGTCGCGGAAGCCAGCTTCGGCGGTCCGGAGATCGAGTGCCGCAAGCGATACCTCGGCTCGCAAGCGATGGAGTTCGCTGTGATACCACCGATTGCCTGTTCTATCGCCGTCGGCGATGGCCATCGTTAGCAGCTTGGCGGCATCGTTAAGGAGACCCAAACGAAGGAACTGTCCGGCCAGTAAGCCGGATAGCATTCCGAGGTGGGCCCGCGAGCCGGTAGCTTCCAGTTGTTCGATGGATGCTAGATAGCCGGAAGCGCAATCAGGGGTTTCCACCGCCTCTAAGGCCAGGTGGTCCCGGTAGCACTTGGCGAGCGATCGCCAAGTCGCAAATTCGGGAAGACAGTGGCGTTCCTCAAGCCCTCGACCGGGTTTTGTCTCGGAGAGACCTCTCGCACTGCGATAAGAGGGGCAGCAATAGGCGCATGCAGCTTTCCGAGGCCCCGCGACACTCATCGCTCTGGAATTGCTGGGTAGGATTGGATTTGATGCAGGACGTATCCGTGCGCGGCACGGGTATCGCTCAGCTCACGTCCAAGACGCTCGGTGCACGAAGGCGTGCATGGGAAGGCGTGAGCAAAGCCCCCTGTCAGCAGAGTGGTCCCCCTACACTGCGAGGCCTCCGGTTTCGGCGCTAAGAGAGCGGGTGCTCCCTGTTTAGCAAGGATTCATATCAATTCAGTAGGATGAAGACCATGAGGTGCCTGCATATCGCAGACTACAGTAGCGTGCCATGGACGCTGCTGGTGCCTTTCGAGGCGCAGCCGAAAGCTGGATCCGGCACTCGCGTATCGCAACGGCTTGGCATTGCGCTTGGGCTCAATTGACCCGGTAGGCATGCATCCTTGCGCGTGCATGCGCAGTCTGGTCAGCCACATTGGGGCGGGCGCAGAAGAGCAGGGGCGCGACTGCAGCAATGAGGAACTTGTTACGCCCCACTCGCGTAGATTTCGCTCACTCGCATACGTATTCGAGCGGGCCGGGGGCATGCCTGCCGCATCCTCCGATGAGGTGCGACGGGTGAAGTTAAGCAGTACCTGGAATCATCAAATAGCGCAGTTGAGGTCGCAAATACAGAGTTACGAGCTCAGGACGGTCGGTTCCAACGGTGCGCGTCGGCGGCTATCAAGTGACTGGTGCCCAGCCCAGCAGTGTATTCCTTGAGATGCTATAGGCGTCCCGTACTGATGCAGGGAGACTTGAGGATAGTAGACCTGCCTAAAAACGACCGGAGCGACGACGATGAACGACTTCAACCTCGACTACAGTAGGGTTCTGGCTGCGGAACGACTGACTATCGGCCTGATGACGCCCGTAGCTCATCAGGCCGACAGGATGGCGGACGTCGATTTTGAGGTCCGCTTGGCGGCACGCGCGGACCGTCTTGGTTTTGCGGCACTCTGGGCACGGGACGTTCCCCTTATGATCCCGCAAGGGACAAGCTTGGAAGCAGTTGCTCTCGACGACCCGTTTCTATGGCTGTCGCGGTTGGCGGCTGCCACCAGTTCAATCGCGCTGGGAACCGCAGCGGCGGTGCTTCCGTTGCGGCATCCCCTTCACCTCTCGAAATTCGCCCTCTCCATGGATCGTCTCACCAAGGGCCGATTCATCTTGGGCTTGGGCTCGGGTGACCGGAAGGCCGAGTTTGCCGCATTCGGCCTTGACGAGGCGCTCCGCGGCGATGTCTTTAGGGCTCATTGGGCCATCGTTCGTTCCGCCCTGTCGCCATCCGCGACGGAGAGAGAAATCCTGTTGACAACAGCCGGAGGTTACGACCTTGCCCTTGCTCCAAAAACACGGATCCCCATGCTCGCTGTCGGTTCGGCCCGTCAAACACTGCAATGGATCGCCGAGCATGCCGAGGGTTGGGCAACGTCGGGAAGAAGAACGTCAGCGAGGGCGAATCGGCCTTTGGCACTCAGCACTCCGAGAGCGAGCGGCTGGGATACAGAAACCATTCGTTCAATCGGTTCATCTCGACCTTCTCGCGGACCCGGCCGCCCCAGCGGAGCCTATCGAAATCGGACTGCGCGTCGGCCGCTGCGCCCTGGTGGATTACTTTGCGCGGCTGCAACGTCACGGGGTCGCACACGTCATTCTGCATCTCTCGCGAAAATCGCGCCCCGTCCTGGAGGTCGTGGATGAACTCGGCCTGGACGTACTCCCCGCCTTGCGGGAGGGGGCTATGGGCAGCAAGGCCAATTCCTTTACTTAAGCCTCAATATAGAGAACATCATGGCTACCTCGAAAGTTCCGCGCGCGCTCGTCATTGGCGGCTCGCTCGGTGGGCTGTTTGCCGCAACCGCACTTCGAGCGATCGGATGGGACGTGCAGGTGTTCGAGCGCTCTGGTAAGGATCTCGATAGTCGCGGCGGAGGGATTGTCCTTCAGCCAGACATTCTCGCAGCGTTCAACTTTGCCGGAATCCGACAAGCGCAGGCCGAAGCCCTGGGTGTGCCATCAGGGGATCGCATCTATTTGGATAGCAACGGCAGTGTGATTCACCGCCATTTCATGCCTCAGACACAAACCTCTTGGAATATGCTTTATGTTGCCATGAGCCGAGCCCTGCCTGAACAACTCGTGAAGCGGGGGAGGAATTCATTAGATTCGAGCAAGTTGGCGAGAGTGTGCGGGCGCATTTCGCGAGCGGTCGCGTAGAAGTCGGTGATCTCCTGATCGGTGCGGATGGGCCACGCTCCACCTTGCGCGCACAGTTGCTGCCAGAAGTGACTCCAACTTTTTCGGGGTATGTGGCGTGGCGCGGCCTGGTGCCGGAGCTTGAACTGTCCGAGCAAGCCGTTCGGATGCTAAGGAATACCTTTGCATTCCAACAAGGCGTTGGACATCTGATGTTGGAATATTTGGTTCCCGGAGCCAATGGCTCCACAACTGAAGGGGAACGACGCTGGAATTGGGTCTGGTATCGCAAGGTCGCTGCGGGGGCGAACTTGCCGCGTTGATGACAGATAAGGATGGGCACAGGCGGAACAACTCTTTGCCGCCTGGCATGGCAAGAATGGAGTTCCTCCTCGAACTGCGCGAAGCTGCTGCCAGGCTCCTCGCGCCGACGTTCCAAGACCTCGTGGCAGCCTCGAAGGAGCCATTTGTGCAGGGGATTCTGGATCTTCAGGTAAGAAAAATGGTCTTTGGCCGCGCGGTGCTTCTCGGGGACGCCGCCTTTATCCCACGGCCACATACCGCCGGGAGCACAGCCAAGGCCGCGGCGAATGCGGTTGCGCTCGCTGAAGCTCTTTCAAGCGGCACGTCCGGCATTGATGCGAGCCTGGGTCGCTGGGAGCAGCAGCAGCTTCGCGAAGGAAAGGAAATGTTGGACGGGGGTGGCCATGGGGAACAGAATCATGGGGATTCAGGGGGCTGCTGCAACGGCTCGCCCCGCCCAGGCGCCAAGTGCGTAGAACCTCCAAAGAGGCGATAGCATCGTGAACACTTCAGATAATCGCGTGATTGTGCACACCTCTGGAAGTCCGATTCGGTCGGCACCGATGGTTGGCGTCGTCATACCTTAAAAAACCCGCCCCACACGGTTGCCCGTGGCCCTTATGAGTAGAAACTCCAGTCGAGTACACTGCATGCGCGCAGAGACTGTGGCCGTTATCTTCTTGGAGGTATGAACCCCGTCAAAAAACCTGGCCCAGGGGAAGCTGCGGACTCATCTGTGGCGGCGCCTCCGGGCGACCCCGTTTAGGAAATTGATCAAATCCGACTCCCCGTCCTGCGCCTGACTATCCAGGAGGTGGACCATGCCCAAAGAGCGTTTGAGATTCAAGCCCACTGGGCTGCCGATCATTCATCCATTCGCTGCCGGTATTGATATCGGCTCACGATTCCATGTCGTTGCTGTCAGTCCGGATCTTTGCGATGAACCCGTGCAGACATTCCAGGCGTTCACCAGCGATCTGGAGCGCATGGCCAACTGGCTTGTCGCGACGGGGGTAAAAACGGTCGTGATGGAATCGACCGGCGTCTACTGGGTCGCCGCCTACGAGATTCTTGAGTCACACGGGCTTGAGGTCGTTCTGGCGAATGCCCGCGAAGCACGCGCCGTCCCGGGTCGCAAGAGCAACGTCAACGACGCGCGATAGCGAGCTAGAGATGAAAGGTCAACCTTGCCAACAGCAAAGCCTTCCTAAGAAACTCACCCACGACTCAGCGTATCCTGCGGCTGAAGCGCAAATCCGAACTGGGCCGCACGGCGGTGAAGCCGCTTGATGACTCGGTCGCGGTATTGCTGCTCGTAATGGTCCGCACCGGGGTCCCGGTAGTCCAGATCACCGGACCCCGATGGTCGGTCAAACTCCCCCACCTGTGGTCACCTCAAACTCCCCCACCTGAAGGGGCGCTGAAAGTGATGTAGGCGCCCGGCAGGACGTTACCTTGTTCCCCTCGCATGAAGCAGAGGGGTTGCCGGAGTGAACGTCTTGAAGCCACATCTACAAACCACCATTGCTACGCTGGTCGCGGCAGGCAAAGGCCAGCGGGAGATCGCACGCATTACCGGAATCGATCGCAAGACGATTCGAGGATATCAAGAACGATTTGCCGCCGCTCAGGCAAACTCCCCCACGGTGACCACCGGCTCTGGGCCGCAAATTCCTCCACCCCGACCGCCGGCAAATAACGGAAACACGTTGTCGGCCTGCGCGCCGTACCAGGAATTTGTCCAGGTGCGTCTGCATCGTAACGCCACGGCCATCTACCAGGACCTGGTGGACCAGTTCGGCTTTGCTTCCAGCTACGAAAGCGTCAAGCGCTTCGTCAGGATCTTGCGCCATCACGCGCCGGCACAATTCGACCGGTTGGAGTTCCTGCCCGGCGAGGAGGCGCAGGTCGACTACGGTGAAGGTGCTCCGACCCGGATGCCAGGCACGGACCGTTATCGCAAGCCGCGGCTGTTCGTGATGACGTTGCGATATTCTCGCCGCAGCTTCCGGCGCGTGGTGTGGAAATCGAGTCAGCAGGTCTGGGCAGAACTCCACGAGCAGGCCTGGCGCCACTTCGGCGGCGTGAGCCAGTACGTGGTCTTGGACAATTTGAAGGAAGGTGTCCTCAAGCCCGACCTATATGAGCCCGAGCTCAACCCGGTGTATGCGGCCATGCTGGCCCACTACGGCGTGGTGGCCGATCCGGCGCGCGTGCGCGACCCCAATCGCAAGGGCACGGTCGAGAACGCGATCCAGCATACCCAGGCGACCGCCCTGAAGGGACGCCGCTTCGAGTCGATCGAAGAGCAAAACATCTTCCTTGAACAATGGGAGACGAACTGGGCCTCCAAGCGGATCCACGGCAGCACTCGGCGTCAGGTCCAGGCGATGTTCGAGGAAGAACGCCCTCATCTGCGGGCACTGCCGGTGCATAACTTCGAGTACTTCACCGACAAGGTCTACACCGTCTACGACGACACGTGCATTCGCGTCGATCACAGCAGCTACGCGGCCCGGCCGGCGGCTATTGGCAGCCGGGTGCTGGTGCGCAAGTACGCGCATCGTCTGGAAATCCGTGACCTGAAAACCCAGGCCTTGCTGCGCAGCCACGATCTGGCGGACAGGCCCGGCTCGGTGGTGCTGCCGCAGGACGAGCGCCTCTTTAATCCCTCGCGCGAGACACGGCGCATTCTTGCCCAGGCCAAAGCCATCGGGTCCTCCGCCGAACGCCTGTGCCAGCTCTTGTTCGACACCGAGGGGCGTGTGGGCCAGCGCAAGCTGTGGGGCATCGTGGGTCTTGTCCGGCGGTATCCCCGTCGGCTGATCGACGCGGCGTGCGAAACCGCCTTGCGCGAAGGTGCGCCCAGCTACCGGCAGGTCAAAGCCTTGACCGAACGCCTGCTCGAGCAAGCGCTGGCCGACCTCGATACGCCAATCCAGGGCGAACTGCCCCTGACCCAGGAAAATCCTTTGATTCGGGGCGGCGACGACTATGCCGACCTGTTCTCGCTCGGCGCCAGACAAAGCGCCGCCGCCAACCCAGGAGATCACCCATGACCATGAGCTTTGCTGAAATCGATCGTGCCTTGCGCGAACTGCGCCTGTCCGGTGTTGGCGCCACACTGGAGACCCGCGTGCTGCAGGCCCAGGCGGGCCAGCAACCCTTCCTCGAGACCTTCTCCATGATCCTGCAAGATGAACTGGATCGCCGCCGTTCCCGGCTACTCGAGCGGCGCTACCAGCGGTCCGGCCTGGATGAGCGCCGAACCCTGGTCGACTTCGATTGGGCGTTCAACCCGAAGCTGCCGCGTCAGGCCTGCTTCGAGTTGCACACCTTGAAGTTCATCGCCGACGCTGACAATGCGCTGCTAATTGGCAAGCCCGGCACCGGCAAGAGCCACATTGCCAAGGCCATTGCGTACAACGCTACCCTACAGGGCATGAAGGTGCGTTACGTCGAGTCCGACACGGTGTTCGCCGGCTACGCCGTGGACACGCGTGCCGATCAGGACAGACTGCTCACGGCCTTGCTCGAGCCGGAACTGGTGGTGCTCGACGACCTGTTCCTGGCAAAACGCATCCCGGACGCCGCCGCCGAACTGCTGCAGACCTTGGTCCATCGTAAGCGCGAAAATAAGCACACCTAGCTTTTGCTGCTGAGATGGGCAGGCTTGCGTCCGCAACCACTATTTGCGGACGCAAGCCATGATGGAATTCGAATGTGAAGTTCCGCCACTGAGGGTGATCCGGGTTCGCTCCAACGGAAAGCGAGACTTTGACCCCGGGGATAAGCGCCAACTGGTCGAAGCGTGTCTACGGCCAGGGGTATCGGTAGCTGGGATGGCACTTAAGGTCGGCATCAATACGAACCAGTTGCGCAAGTGGATTCGGCTGTACCAGGCGACAACGGAAGCCGCGGCGGCCGATAGTGGGGAACCTGCATTGCCAGCGTTCGTACCGGTCGTCGAGGTTGGCGGCGCGATGCGCGTTCCGGAATCTCCGGCATCGCTGGAATGCCTGCCGGCCCGGGCGCCTGCCTCCCCCAAACATCGCCGCGCCCACCTCTGACCGCGCTACTCACGGCGCGGCTGCCCAACGGCGTGACGGTGGAACTCGAATGTGGTGGACAGGACGTTGCGCTGGTAAAGGCGATGATCGAAGCGTTGGGAGCGCGTTGATGTTCCGGCTCGACGCTGATCTGCAGGTCTACCTGCACCGCAATGCAGTGGACTTCCGCCTCGGGATAAATGGGTTGGTTGCCTTGGTCGAGCAGTCGATGCAGCTTGATCCGTTTTCCCGCGCCGTCTACGCCTTTCATAACCGTCGGCGCAACCGCATCAAGCTTTTACTGTGGGATCGAAACGGGTTCTGGATGCTTATGAAGCGGTTGGAGGAAGACCGTTTTGTGTGGCCGCGGCGTGAGCACGCGGTGATCGAGCTCACGACCGAACAGTTGCACTGGCTACTGGACGGCATCGACCTGGACGCCGTGAAGCGGCACCCATCGCGCAAATATCAGCACACGGCTTGATGGTCGTTCGGTGTGACGTATACCCGATTGAGGGGCGGCTGCACTATCGTGTTCAGCATGAACGAACACGACCTCTCGCAATTGCCGCCGGCCGCCCAGGCCTATATCCGCGAACTCGAAGCGCGGGCTGCGGCCGACGCTCAGCACATTGCCGAGTTGAACGATCGCATCAAGCTTCTTGAGGAACAGTTCCGGCTCTCGCAGTCCAAACGCTTCGCGCCAAGTAGTGAGAAGCTCAAGGATCGCGTGTTTGACGAAGCCGAACAAATGGCCGCTGCGGAGCCGGCCGACGACGATGAGGAGGAGGAGGACGACGCGCTCGCGCCGCCGGACACAGGTCTGCCAGTGCCCGATAAGCCTGCAGGCCGCAAACGTGGCCGCAAGCCGTTGCCGGCGGAGTTGCCGCGCCAGCGCATCGAGTATGACCTGACCGAGGACCAGAAGATCTGCCCTTGCTGCCAAGGCTCGATGCACCGCTTGGGCGAGGAAGTCAGCGAGCAGTTGCACATCGAAACAAAGGTCTCCGTACTGCAGCACGTCCGCTTCAAATACGCGTGCCGGCACTGCGAGCGCAATGCCGAACGCACGCCGGTGGTGACCGCGCCGATGCCAGCGCAACCACTGCCGGGCAGCAACGCAAGCCCGGCGATGCTGGCGACGGTGACCACCGCCAAGTACGTGGATGGCACGCCGCTGTATCGCATGGAAGACGCGCTGGGTCGCGCCGGCATTGCAGTTGGCCGTGGCACGCTGGCCAACTGGATCATCCGGCCCGCGCAACTGCACTACAGCCGGCTATACGAGGCGCTGCGCCGCACGTTGCTGGCGCAGACACTAATCCATGGCGACGAGACGACGATACAGGTCCTCAAGGAGGAAGGCAAAGCCGCGCAGAGCAAATCGTACATGTGGGTCTACCGCAGCGCCGAGGATTGCGAGCATCCCGTGGTGCTGTTTGACTACCAGCGGGGGCGCGGGCAGGAGTATCCGCAGGCGTTTCTCGCAGGCTACGAGGGCATGCTAATGACCGATGGCTACAGTGCCTGGCGTACCCTCGAAGGCGTCACGCACTTCGGTTGTCTTGCGCATTCGAGACGGATGTTCGTTGATGCGCAAAAGGGGCAGAAGAAGCCCAGCTCGCGAGCGCTAAAAGCGCTCGAGTACTTCAAAGCCCTGTATGAGGTCGAGACGCTCGCCAAGGCAGAGCTGCTCGAAGGCGAAACGCGTGTCAACTACACGTACCGGCTGCGTCAACAGCACAGCGCGCCGCTGCTGAACGCCTTCAAGGCATGGCTGGATGAGCAGGCGCCACAGGTACTGCCAGAGAGCCTGCTGGGCAAGGCCATCGCCTACGCGCGCAACCAGTGGGAATATCTGAGCCGCTACGTCACCGAGGGACGGGCCCCGGTGGACAATAACGCGATAGAAAGAGACATCCGGCCATTCTGCACAGCGAGAAAGGCCTGGCTCTTCGCTGACACCGTCGCTGGCGCGAAGGCGAGCGCCATGGTCTACAGCCTGATGCTTACGTGCCGCGCCTGTAACGTCGAGCCGTATGCCTATCTGCTTCATGTCCTCACAGAGCTGCCACAGCGCGCGCCGGACTCTGACATCAGCGACCTGTTGCCGTTTAACTTCGCACGCCAGCATACCGCGCCGCCGCGCCCAGCCTGAGCGAGACTGATCGTCGCCCGAAGTCCGGAACTCCTTGAATACTCAAGGTGTGCTGGATTTAGCGCTTACGGTCCATCAGCGCTACAAACTGCGTCGCAGCATCATCGTCACTTCCAACCGCGTGGTGCAGGACTGGGGGCGATACCTCGGCGACAACACCATGGCCACTACCATTCTGGATCGCCTGATGCATCGATCCAAGCTTCTCGAGTTCGAAGGAAAAAGCTACCGCCTCAAAGAAGCCGCCACCAGGCTTGCTGTTTCTGAGAAGGCCGATTCATAATCTGCCCGTCCTGCCTGGGGGAATTTAGCCGACCACAAGTGGGGGAGTTTGAAGTGACCGTCCGGGCCGGAGGAATCGGCGCCACTGACCAACGCCGACAATCGCGCAAACCAGAGCCGGGCATTTGCCTCTTTGGAGGAGTCCGCCTTTATGGGTTTGTCTCGGGCGAAATGCTGTAGCCCGCTATATCTAGGCGCGGTAACGCAAAACTGCCCACAGTATCCAGACCCCAAAACATACCAGCAGTCCCGTCATTGCATTTAGTAGTGCCAACAGCGTAGCAATGAAGTATACAGGCAGAGCTAACAGGTAAGCTCTTCGGATATTTTTGATTACCGGATGGTCATGCTGATAGATAAGTATTGCCTCGGACTTCAGTGCGGCGTGAAGCACGACGTTGAAGCATACGTTAAGTAGCGTCCATGTGCCACAGTAGAGCGCGGCAGCAACATTCGCAGCGCTCTGATTAAGATAGTGGGCAAGTACGGCCGTCGGGAACGGGAGGAATACTACGAATAGCAGGAGCGCACCATTTGCGAACATGAACACACGCCCTGAGTGGTGCACAAGGTGGACCAGTTCATGGTGGTTTACCCACGTGATGAGAATGGCTAGAAAACTGGCCACATAAGCAATAAATGATGGCCATAGGTCGCCGAGGGCTTCCCATAGCTCGGCGTTGCTCGCGGCCGGAGAAAGAGACGGCACTTTGATTTCCAAAACGAGGAGGGTGATCGCGATGGCAAAAACAGCATCGCTAAATGCTTCCAGCCGGAACATGTCACGATCTTCCATAGCCACCTCGTCATAGAGCACCGCATGTCTGCTACATTCTGGATCGCCACGCCCGCCTTGGAATACCGTCAAAAATCATCTGCCCAGTATTGGGCGGCGTCTCTGGACCGCCGTGCTAAACGAAAGCAGCTGCCTCTTTGCCTATCGATTCGTGGCTCAACATGCTGTCTTGACTCCGAAGGGAAAGGCAGGGTCGTGTTAGCGGCTCTCGATCAACAGTGAAGCAAGAGCCACGTCGCCGTGCCCCATCGAGTGCACTGTTTGCTGCGATCTTGCGTCGTCGATCTTTCCTTGATTCCTCTGAAGCTGTGTCAGGCCGCTCATCGCACGTAACTCGAACCAGCGAGCGCCATGCTCGCGTGCGAGCATAATCGCGTCGCGGAAGCCAGCTTCGGCGGTCCGGAGATCGAGTGCCGCAAGCGATACCTCGGCTCGCAAGCGATGGAGTTCGCTGTGATACCACCGATTGCCTGTTCTATCGCCGTCGGCGATGGCCATCGTTAGCAGCTTGGCGGCATCGTTAAGGAGACCCAAACGAAGGAACTGTCCGGCCAGTAAGCCGGATAGCATTCCGAGGTGGGCCCGCGAGCCGGTAGCTTCCAGTTGTTCGATGGATGCTAGATAGCCGGAAGCGCAATCAGGGGTTTCCACCGCCTCTAAGGCCAGGTGGTCCCGGTAGCACTTGGCGAGCGATCGCCAAGTCGCAAATTCGGGAAGACAGTGGCGTTCCTCAAGCCGCGCAAGGTGACGGCGTGCCGATTGGTTGTCGCCAGTAATGATTGCAAGTGGGATCAGGGATTCCGCTAACACAAAGCAGAAGTCAGCGTCGGCCGTGATTGATTCGAGCAAGTCCTCGATCGTCCGGATGATCTCGGTCGCTCGGTTACCTTCGCCTTGAAACCAGAGTACGCGCGCAAGCGCGGCGAGTATCACTGGCCTGTCGGCATGGAGCTTCGTGCCCCCGCGGCTGAACCTATCCGCCGCTTCAAGCTGGGATAGGGTCAGCTCAAGCTCTCTTTTCGCCTCGACTTGGTTTCCCGCGAAGTGCAATGATAGTCCGATCATCTGCGCCGCTAGTGAGCGACGGTCCGAGACGGGGTCGTCCTCAGATGCCGATCGATAGCGAATCGCGAACGCTTGAGCTTCGTAAGGCCTCCCCGCGTACAGAGCACAATGCCAAAGCCCCCAAAGAGCCTTGGCCTTGACCTCTGTGTCGCCTAGCTCATCTGCAAGCAGCAGTGCCTCTACCCAGTTCGCGCGGGCGCGAGCGATGGGGCCAGAGGTGAGGGTGAAGGCGGTGGCGTACGACAATAGCAACCTGGCTTTTACGGCCGGCACCGCGAACAACATTTTGTCGTAGTTGTCCAGCGCTCGTTGAGCTCGTGCGCAACACTCAGCTACGAGGGCGGAGTCAAGAAAAAGCGGGAGTACCAACGAAGCGAGCAGCAATCCCACTTCGTCGCAGTGGGTTGCGGAGGCGCCTCGGTCGAGCGCCAAGCGTATATCATCAATATTTCTGTGAAACCGCTCTAAAGGCGAAACGGTCTGGTTGCAGCGATTGGATAGGTTGCTAAAGGACGCGCAAAGATGTCTCGCGTGCCTCGCTGCCACCGTTTGTTCCTCATTTCGCTCGCGAAGCCGCTGAAGCGCGTAGTTGCGAACGGTCTCTAGCAGGCGAAACGTCGGCTGTGCGCCAAATTCACCCACTCGAACTAGTGATTTCAAGTGCAGACCCAAAACGGCTTCGGTTGCGCTTTGCGGATTGATGTCTTCACCGGCAGCGACGGTGCAGGCTGCCTCAAGCGTGAACCCACCAGCGAATACTGCGAGGCGCTGCAGCACGCTGCGCTCGGTCTCTGTTAAAAGTGAGTAGCTCCAATCGATCGAGGCGTGGAGCGTGCGATGACGTGAGCATGCTGTCCGGAGACCTCCAGAAATGGCGTAGAGGGGGTTGTCTAACTCCGATGAGAGATGCCGAAGGCCCAGCGAAGCGGCGCGCGTCGCTGCCAGCTCGATGGCTAGGGGAAGCCCATCGAGTCGGCGACAGATCGATGTTACAGTCTCCACGCTTTGTTCGTCGCAGGGAAAGCTTGGCTCGATCGCATGCACTCGCGCGAGGAATAACTTCACTGCGGGGCTCGCCAACATACAAGCAGACGAGGCGTTACCGTCCGGTATGCTGAGTGGCGATACCCATACCAGTTCTTCTCTTGCTGCACGGAGCGGTTCGCGGCTTGTCGCCAGCACCCGTACACGGGGATGGTTGCTGGTGAGCGCCTCGCAGAGGTCGGCCGATTCGGCCGCCACTTGTTCACAGTTGTCCAGGATTATCAACAGGGGCGCGCTCGGCAAGGCACCAACAATATCCGGGAGGGCGAATTCTTTTCCGCCAGCGCAGAGATTCAGTGCTGCGCGCAGTGTCCCTAGAACATTCGCGAGCGTGGTCGCCGCCTCAAGGGACACGAAGTAGATCGCATCACCGGACAAGGATGCCCGGTTGTGTGCATATTCCAGCGCGAGCCGTGTCTTACCTACGCCGCCAGGACCCACCAATGTCACGACCGGACTCGCTTCGAGCGCGCCTTCGATCCTCTTGATTTCGTCCACCATCGCAATAATTGATGCATTGAATTGGGGCAACTGGACGGTGTGGGAAGAGGGCCGCTCTTCGAGCGGACTAACATGCTGCTCCGATGTGACGAGTCGGTAGCCACGTCCAGGAACGGTCCGGATCAGATGCCGATCGGTTCCAAGCACCTTCCTTAGCGCGGAAATGTGGACTTGGAGGTTGTTTTCCTCAACTGCCGTGTTTGGCCAGACGGCCTTGAATACGTCGGCCTTCGTTACGAGTCTTCCTCGATTGGCGATCAGGAGTTCCAAAATCTCGAATGCGCGGGATCCTATGGGTTGACATTCTCCCATCAAGAAAATCCTCTTCTCGTCTAGTGAGATATCAAACTCGCCGACCTTAACCATCGCCGACTCCCTGGATTACTATCCAGACCACAATATTGTGGTGCATCGAAGACCCCCATTTCTAGAGGTTCTCCGCTCAACTTGAGTGTCTATCTCGAATCTTTTCTGAGAAAATTCTAAGATCGGAAGACGAGGCGGAACGATGTTGCGCGGGTCGCCCATTTGAACACCGAGTGTTTCAGCATAGTCATTGCGCGGACCTCGTGCCTTTGAATTCTTACTCTGAGGCCGGACATCAAGGGCGATATGACTTATATGCTCCGCAAGCGCCATGCCATTTTTTGACGTGTGAGGTAGGCGTCTCCGTTGTCGCCAATCGAGCGACAACACCGGTTGACTCGGCTTTCGCCGAGGAAGACGCAGTTTTGCAAATCCTGTGACGTTGCCGCTCCATCGACGCTTGCCCGGCTCCAAGCTATCTGGTCATGCTCACGCAAGCGGGTCAGCCGTCCTGGTGCAGACGTTTCGACACGCAACTGGCCTGCCAGTCACGCAAGTAACGCCAGCAAGCCATGTCGCTGCCGAAGCCCAAGTCCTTCGGCGAGTCATCATGGGATGACAGTCTGCAGGACGAGCAAGGTACAGTCGAGCGCCGCCCTCGGGCGACCACCTTTGCATGGTTCGCTTGCTGCGGCCCGCAAATGAATTCGATACCATTCGATCTCTTTCGTTTGCCGAAGAGCATCGAGGTGCCCTTTCCCGGCAGGCATCTTCACGTCCGTACCGACAAAAGCCTTGTTGCGCGAGGGAACCAGTTGTTTGAATTGCGTCGTGATGAGTTGAGTGATGAAGGGAAAATCAGCGGGCAGGTTGGTCAACAGTCTCGTCTCGCAATGCCGCGCAGGCACATCGCGACATTTACGCGCGTTGCACCACGGGAAGCTCCTGCTCCAGCCCTCACGGACAGCTGCGCGGTACGCCGGATGCCGTGCGTGCCGCGTGTCGTCGTCCTAAATGGCGGTTCCCCAGACCACCGCGCGCCGGATCACCGCTCGGTCCGTGCACTGTTGTGTGTGTGTGTGTGTGTGCCAAGAGGCTAACAAGCGCGACCAGCGCCAAACCGCTTCCCGTCGCGACGATGCCGATCCATCCAGCATAGGAGTAAAGCAAGCTGGAAATTGCCGAGCCCGCTGCGCCACCAGCAAAAATGCTGGTCATGTACAACGCGTTCAACCGGCCGCGGCTAGCTGCGTCTAGCGCGTAGACTGCGCGCTGGCCAAGCACCATATTCATTTGTACGGCGAAGTCAAGGGCAATGCCGGTTAGGGCCAGCCAAAGCACGCTGTTGTCATTGGACCAGAGGCCAGGCAGGAAGCTCGCGGCGGCCACGATCATTGCAACAAGTGATGCACGCTGGCTGTGGCCGGCGTCCGCCAGCCGGCCAGCGATTGGTGCTGCTACCGCGCCCAAGGCACCCACGAGGGCAAACAAGCCGATTTGTACTTGTGACAGGCCGTGTTGTTGCGACAATTCGAGCGGGACGGCCGTCCAGAACAGGCTGAATGCGCCGAACAAAAGGCCTTGATAGAGGGCGCGCCGGCGTAACAGGGGGTGGCGCACGAAAAGATGCTTCAGCGATGCCAATAACTGACCATAGCTCGCGCGGTGTTCTGGTACCCGGCGTGGCATGGTGGCCGCCATGACGCCAACGGTTGCAAGTGTCATGGTCGCGGCAGCAACGAACACGGCGCGCCATCCGAAGTGCTCCGCAATCGTGCTCGATAGCGGCCTCGCCAATAGGATACCCAGTAGCAGCCCTCCCATGATGGTACCGACCACGCGCCCGCGCGATGGCCCTGGGGCCAGATGCGCTGCGAGTGGTATCAGGATCTGCACCGTCACGGAGCTCAGACCGACGAGCAGGGACATCAACAGAAACGCGCCTGGATGCGATGCAATGCTGGCTCCCACTAGGCTCGCCGTTGCGGCAAGCGCGCTGACGATCAGCAACCGGCGGTTCTCCAATAGATCGGCCAATGGAACGAGAAAGAAGAGACCCAACGCATATCCGATCTGGGTCAGCGACACAATGAGACTGGCACCCTGTGCAGACAGGCCAACGTCAGGGGCGATCAGCTCAATGATAGGCTGAGCATAGTAGATGTTCGCAACAATGGCGCCGGCGCTGAAAGCGAATAACGCCACCAGTGCGGAGGGCATCTCGTGCCGAGCCTCAAGGGTCGAAGTGGAAATGTTGTGCATGGTAGTGAATTCGAAAGTCTAAGTTAGTCGGCTCGCTCACGCCACGGTCGGATAGTCGATGTAGCCACCGGCATCGCCGCCAAAGAAGGAACTGGCATCGGGGACATTCAGGGCGAGGTTGTCCCTGAGGCGGGCGGGCAGGTCCGGGTTGGCGATAAACGGGCGGCCAAAGGCAATAATGTCCGCGCGGCCGCTGGCGAGGGCCTGTTCCGCGCTGGCGCGGTCGTAGCCGCCGGCGAGCATCAGCACGCCGCGGTACTGCGCGCGCAACAGTTGGATGATCGCGTCCCAGTGGGGATCGAAGTTCTCATCCTTGACTGTTCCCACCATGGCGGGCTCGACCAGGTGCAGGTAGGCCAGGCTCCGGACGTCGAGCTGGCGGACGATATAGCCGAAGGTGTCCTCGGGCGATTCGTCACCCATTCCCATGAAGCGCCCCATGGGCGTCAGCCGCACGGCGACGCGCGACGCGCCGACCTCCGCCGCGACCACATCGACAACTTCCAGCAGCAAGCGTGCGCGGTTCTCGATGCTGCCTCCATACGCGTCGGCGCGCTGGTTGCTGTTGGAATTGATGAACTGGTCGAGCAGGTAACCATTGCCGGCATGAATCTCAACTCCGTCCATTCCTGCGGCGATGGCGTTGCGGGCCGCGCGTCGATAGTCCTCCAGGATTGTGTGAATACCGCTTGTGGTGAGTTCCTGAGGGACGGGGATGTCGCCCCAGGCGCCATTGCCGTTCTCGTCGATGATGAACGTCTTGCCGGGAACGGGCAGAGCGCTAGGTGCTACGGGCAGCGCACCGTCTGGCTGGAAGACCGGATGCGATACACGGCCGACATGCCAGAGTTGCAGGAAGATCGTTCCGCCTTGCTCATGGACCGCGTCACTGACGGCCCGCCAGCCCTGGACTTGCTCCTCAGTGTAGATGCCCGGCGTCCAGGCGTAGCCTTGACCTTGCTGCGAGATCTGGGTCGCCTCGGAGACGATAAGCGCTGCACTGGCGCGCTGACGGTAATACTCGACGTTCATCGCCGTCGGGATGTTGCCAGGCTGGCCGGCACGGGAGCGTGTCAGCGGCGCCATAGCCACGCGATGTGCCAGCGTATGGTTGCCGAGGCGGATCGGGTTGAAGAGATACTTGGTCAAGGTGGGGTCTCCATCAGGTCGAACTGGTCAATCAGTGGCGGAAGGATTGTCTTCCTGCAGTACTTCAATCTCCGAAGAGATGCCCTGAAGGTTAGGTGCCAACGCATCGGGAGAGAATCCGGCCGCCGCGCAACGCTGCGTTGCGTGGGGGACAAGGAAAGTCCAAAGGGGACGCCAGGGACGCGCTGCCCTGGGTAGCTGCTGATGGGTGCGAGTTGCCGACGATTCGGTAGCTTCTCGGGAGGTATCCATTCCCTCGTTTAAGGATCGAATTTCTCGGATTCCGACAGCCTGCGCGAGGCTGCGGCCGGCGTTGACGCCATAGTCAGCAGGACCCACGCTTGGTTGCCGTGGGGGATGGCGAGGCATTTGCTCCGGTCGCGAGGCCGTTCCGGCGATATTGTCGACCATAAGTGGTTCGGGAATAACGAACAAGGCCCGCTCGAAAGCAGGATGGGAGCACGATGCAAGGCTGCGTTGCAGGGAAGGCAATGCGGAGTTTTCATGAGGTATGAACCGGTGCTACTGCCTCCAGGTGGCTTTGCGGGACGGGCAACGGAGGTTTGCGCGGGCATGCTATTCAGTCTGTGCGGGGCACGGACTAACCTTGCTTCATCGTCAACGCAAAGAAGCAGTCATGAAACCCGTCTACATGCATGCAGCGATCTTCAACGAGTCTTCCTCAACGAATCTGGAGAATTGAAATGGATAAGCAAGCAGCCCTCCATTACATATATGACCCTTTTTGCGGATGGTGCTATGGGCTCGCACCGCTGGTGTCAATTGCCGATGAGATGCCCGGCCTAACGGTGGTCCCGCATAGCGGCGGTATGCTGACTGGAGAGCAAGCGCAATTGATGTCCCCCGAATGGCGTGATTTCGTCCGTCCCCATGAGGAGCGCATTACCGCGCTCAGTGGCCAGAAGTTCGGCGACGCTTACCAACAAGGGACGCAGTTTGACTATGGCGTCAAGCTCGATTCCGGGCCGCCCACCGCAGCGATGGTAGCAGCGGAGTCCATTGCCAGTGCTGGACTGAAGATGCTAAAGCGGCTTCAGACGGCCTACTACGTCGAAGGCCGGCATATTGCCGAGCGGGAGGAACTGGTCCGGATAGCCGTCGAACTCGGATTGAACGCGGAGGCATTCTCGACCGCTTACGACCAAGCCACCCAGGAACTCGGCGAACACTTCGAGCAGACGCAGGCCTTTCTTGAGACGGTAGGAGGGCGTGGCTACCCGACCCTGGCTATCGAGCAGGGCGGGAAAGTCTCGAGGCTGCATCTGGGACAGTACTTCGGAAAGCCCGAGCTATTCCGCAAAGCGCTTAAAAACCACCTGGCGCACGGCCAAGCTTAATCGCAATTGAGGCCTGCCATTACATCGGTCTGCGGCTCACCTATGCCTTGGCGGGGGATGTGTCCGATATCCCCGCTGGCGTCCAGCTTGAACAGTTCGCCGCTCAGTTGCGTCGAACTACCGGAGCCAGCTGAGTCCAAGTCCCTCGTTCTCGGCTTTGGCCTGGCCGCCGCCATCACATGCTTGACCGCGCCCAGCTTGTTGGCTGTTCACCACCAGCACGTTGGGCACAGTGGCCACCAGTGTCACCCGGGCGGCGTCCTTGACTGTGACATTGGACAGCTAGCGCGCGGCATTGATGGGCCAGACCGATACCAGGATCGGCGTATAGCCATCAGGCGCCCCTTGGTGACCAAGCGCCGCGCGTGCCGCCGGTGCCGGGCCGGTTCTCCACTATCATCTGGAAGCTGCCCGATTTGCCTAGCCTGGCGCTGACGATGGGCAAGGATGTCGCCGGCGCCGGATGAGAATGACACCACCAGGCGGATCGGCTTGGCGGCAGGGCTTGCGCCCACTGGGACACGCCCCGGCACTCTGATGGCACCTACCGCCACATGCATTTTCGGATTATGGTTTTGTCTTCTCCACCGCCTCGTGTCCAGCCCCCGGCAGTTCGATGGTCCAGGTTCGCTGGCTTAGAAGTTATGCCGCATGCTCAGCGCGAAGGTCTGCGGATTCGCGCCTGCCGAAACGCCGAGTTGGCTGATGGCGAAGTTGTAGATGGCATTCTTCCTGCTGCTAATCCGGCCGTAGTAGGGAAAGAGCGCGGTGCGCTTCGACAGCGGATAGTCGTAGCCGATCGTGATCTGGGTGGCGCCGGTCTCCGCGCCGCTGCCGACAAAGCCGACCGTCTCGGTGGCATTGCCGGCGCCGTTGCTGGCCAGCGTGAATCCCAGCCTCACGCTGCCGGGCCCGAGCTTCTGCACCAGCGAGGCGTACTAGCCGTTGCGCGTCAGGTCGCCCGTGGCGGTGCGGTAGTGCAGGCGCTCGTACACAGCCGGGACTTTGGTGGCGGGAATCTGGTAGGACACCCATACCTTGATGGCATCGTCATTGCGGTCCGCGGTCTGGTAGTGCTGGTGCGGTTCATAGGCCGGCGCCACGTTGAGCGGCCCGCGGTCATAGGTTCCGGCGAACGAGCATAGCGCCGGGTTGCGCGGCGTGGTGAGCTTTTCCTCGGGCATGCCCCAGCGCACACTGCCACGCAGGCCGTTCCATTCGGGGCTGCGGTATTGCACTATGTTCTTCTGGCGGCGGTCGAAGGAGTTGGTGTTTTCGATGTTACTCGTGGAGCATGCGGCGCCGTTTCTGATCAGTGCCATATACCCGGCGGTGGCCGGGTAATAGGGATCGTAATCCATGGTTGCTTCGGTGTACGGCGTGGTCCAGTGCCGCATGAAAAAGGTCCCGTAGTTGCCGGTCAGGCCAACGCGCGGGTTCCGTCCGGCAATCTGTCCGGCCCCGGTATCAAGCGACAGGTTGCTCTCGATCTGCCAGATCGCCTTCAACGTCCCGTCCAAGGTCTCCTCGCCGCGCAAGCCGAAGACCGACCGGTGATTGGTCAGCCTCCCGGTGCCGCTCAGCGCAGTCCCGTCCGCCGCGGTGCTAGCCCGCGAGTATTCGATGCTGGTATTCAGGCGCCCGAAGATCGTGACCGAGGATTGCGCATGGGCAGCGGCGTATGCCGCCGCGGCGCCCGCCCCCAAACGCCAGCACAAGCCATCGGTGCCGGGTCGCCCCGTCTACCCCGCTGTCCATCCTGGTGCCCCGCCGCCTATGCCTCCAGGCTTTCCCCATGCCTTCTCCCATTGTGGAAATGGCCACGCCGCGCGGCCGCCTCGTCAATTTGAAGCATATACGAGTGGATGCGCCCCAGGCTGATAAGTTCTGAATGCCGATGCCCACGGCTGCCCGAGAATTGGTTGGAACGGCGCGTCGGCAGGAGCTGTGGAATTCCGTCTTCCGACTGGCGATAAACTCGAAAGCGTCACGCAGTCAGCATACATCCGCTGCCGGATTGCGCCGTAGTCTCCGCATTGCCGGATCGGCGTCATGACCAAAAAAGATCTGGCTCGTCCGGAAAGACTTCCTATATTAGTTAGGCTCAGCGCGTGAGGCGAACTTCGCGTCGAATCGCCCATGCGCGGTCGGTGCGCAATCCGACATGCTGATCTAGACGGGGGTCACCGCGTATTCAACCTGTCGTTTCCTGAGACCATCTTGACGAATTCAAGGCTCGATATACTGACCTCCCAGAATTGTCGGTTGATCTTGTACGCTCGAGGCGGCGGGGACCGGCACGAATAAGGACAACCGCGCGCAGGCGCGCACCAAAGCGACAGGAGTACACACCATGGATATGATCACCACGAATGACGGTACGCAGATCTACTACAGGGACTGGGGTTCTGGCCGCCCCGTGGTCTTCTCGCACGGCTGGCCGTTGAACGCGGATGCATGGGATGCCCAGATGCTGTTCCTACTTCAGCACGGCTACCGGGTGATTGCCCACGACCGCAGGGGCCATGGCCGCTCGAGCCAGCCGTCGCAGGGTAACGATATGGATACCTATGCCGACGACCTGGCGGCATTGATGGACCAGCTTGATCTGCAGGGGGCCGCGCTGGTGGGCCATTCCACGGGCGGTGGCGAAGTCGCGCACTATATCGGCCGCCATGGCACCGGGCGCGTCGCCAATGCGGTGATGATCAGCGCTGTGCCGCCGCTCATGCTGAAGACCTCGTCCAATCCGGGTGGTTTGCCGTTGGACGTGTTCGATGGCATCCGCAAGGGCGTGGCGGAGAATCGTTCGCAGTTCTACAAGGACCTGGCCATGCCGTTCTTTGGCTTCAATCGTCCGAACGCGAAGGTCTCCCAAGGCACCATCGATGCGTTCTGGGCGCAGGGCATGTCCGGTGGCATTCATGGGCAGTACCTCTGCATCAAAGAGTTCTCCGAGGTCGATTACACCCCCGACCTGAAGAAGATCGATGTGCCGACGCTGATCCTCCACGGGGATGACGACCAGATCGTTCCCATCGACGATGCCGGGAAGTTGTCGGCGCAGATCGTCAAGGACGCCACCTTGAAGGTGTATCCGGGCGCGTCGCACGGCATGTGCGTGGTGAATGCCGACCAGGTCAATGCGGATCTGCTGGCGTTCCTGTCGCGTTGAGGAGGTACCGCGCGCGCAGGCGCAAGCCTGCGCTTCAACCCCGCCAGTGCATTGTGTTGTCGCCACTGCCAGCAGGAGCCTCGCCATGAGCCAGACTACCAAGCCCGAACTGATCCTGATGAACGGGCGCTTCACGACGCTCGACCGGGCCCGGCCGGAAGCGGACGCCGTTGCCATCGCCGGCGGCAAGTTCGTTGCGGTGGGGACGCGGCAGGAGGTCATGGCGCTCGCCGACAACCGCACCAAGGTAATCGACCTGGGTGGCCGCCGCGCGATCCCGGGGCTGATCGACAGCCACATGCACATCATCCGCGGCGGGCTGAACTACAACATGGAATTGCGCTGGGACGGCGTGCGCTCGCTGTCCGACGCCATGCGCATGCTCAAGGAGCAAGTGGCGCGCACACCCGCGCCGCAGTGGGTGCGGGTGGTCGGCGGCTTTACCGACCAGCAGTTCGCGGAGAAACGGCTGCCCACCATCGAGGAACTGAACGCGGTGGCACCCGACACGCCGGTGTTCATCCTGCACCTGTACGACCGTGCCATCCTCAACGGCGCTGCGCTTCGCGCCGTGGGTTACACCAGGGATACAGCCAACCCGCCGGGCGGCGAGATCGTGCGCGATGGGCAGGGCAATCCAACGGGGCTGCTGCTGGCCAAGCCCAACGCAACGATTCTCTACGCCACGCTGGCCAAGGGCCCGAAGCTGCCGCCGGAGTACCAGAAGAACTCCACGCGGCATTTCATGCGCGAGGTGAACCGGCTCGGCGTCACGGGCGTCATCGATGCCGGCGGCGGCTACCAGAATTATCCCGAGGACTACAGCATCATCGAGTCCTTGCATGCCGAGGGCCTGCTGACCATCCGGCTTGCCTACAACCTCTTCACGCAGAAGCCCAAGGACGAACTCAGCGATTTCAAGACCTGGTCCGGCAAGGTCAAGCCAGGGCAGGGCGATGACGTCTACCGCCACAACGGCGCCGGCGAGATGCTGGTCTACACCGCGGCGGACTTCGAGGATTTCCGTGTCGAGCGCCCGGACATGGCGCCATCGATGGAGAGCGATCTGGAACCCGTGATCCGGCTGCTGGCGGAAAGCCGCTGGCCGTGGCGCTTGCACGCGACCTATGACGAGACCATTTCGCGCGCGCTGGACGTGTATGAGAAGGTCGCCCGCGAGGTGCCGTTCAACGGCCTGAACTGGTTCTTCGACCATGCGGAGACCATCAGCGACCGCAACATCGACCGCATCGCCGCGCTGGGCGGTGGCATCGCCGTGCAGCACCGCATGGCGTACCAGGGTGAGTATTTCGTGGAGCGCTATGGCGCCAAGGCAGCGGAGCGCACGCCGCCGATCAGGCGCATGCTCGAGCGGGGCGTCAAGGTGGGTGCCGGCACCGATGCCACACGGGTGGCGTCGTATAACCCGTGGGTATCGCTGTCATGGCTGGTCACCGGCAGGACGCTTGGCGGGCTGGCCTTGTACCCACAGGCCAACCTGCTGGACCGCGAAGCGGCGTTACGCCTGTGGACCGAGGCCAATACCTGGTTCTCCACCGAGGAAGGCAAAAAGGGGCAGATCAAGGTGGGGCAGCTTGCCGACCTGGCGGTGCTGTCCAGCGACTACTTCAGCATACCCGGCGACGAGATCCAGGACATTACCTCCGTGCTTACCTTGCTCGGCGGCAAGGTTGTCCATGGCGACGGCGAATTCGACAAGCTGGCGCCCGCGTTGCCGCCGCCTATGCCGGACTGGGCGCCGGTGCACGCGTTCGGCGGCTATCAGCCACGGCGTGTCGCGGGTACGCAGAAGCAGGCCATGGCGCAAGGGTGCGCCTGTGCGACTGCGTGCGGCGTACACGGCCACGCTCATGCCTGGGATGCTAGCGTGCCGGTCTCCGACCAGCGTGGGTTCTGGGGCGCGCTCGGTTGCTCTTGCTGGGCGTTTTGAGCGCAGGCGAGGATGCCGCTTCCGAAGCCGAAGCCGAAGCCGAAGCCAGTGAGGAGAGTGCCATGATGTTGCATGCGTCCAGTAGCAGCGCGCCCTTCGTTGCGTTGGCCGCGCGCCTCGCGACGCCGGCGGTGCGCTGGCTCGCGCTGCTGGGCCTGTGCGCGGCATACCTGCAGGGCGGGCTGACCAAGGCCACGGATTTCCCATCCGCGATCGCGGAGATGAATCACTTCGGACTTTTTCCCCCTGCCCCTCTTGCCATCCTCGTCATCCTGCTGGAGCTTGGCGCGTCGCTAAAGATCCTGTCCTGTTTCTACCGGTGGCTAGGGGCGCTGGCGCTCGCCGGCTTCACGTTGCTGGCCACCTTCCTGGCCAACCAGTTCTGGAGTGCGCCGATGCCGGAGCGGCTCATGCTGGAGAACTCGTTCTTCGAGCATCTCGGGCTGGTGGGCGGGTTCCTGTTGGTTGCCTGGCACGACCTTCGGGACAGGGCAGCCCAGAGCGCCGTGCCATGACCGACAACGTCGGTTCCACGGCCGACCCACTACCGGCGGGCAGCACAGGCGGCAGCTTTGCGCCCCTCCGCCAGCCGGTGTTTGCGGCGCTGTGGGCAGCGACGGTCATCGGCAACACCGGTGGCTTCATGCGCGACGTTGCTAGCGCATGGCTGGCTACCGATCTGTCCACGTCGCCCGCAGCGGTCGCGCTGGTGCAGGCAGCGGGCACGCTGCCGGTATTCCTGCTGGCCATTCCCGCCGGCGTGTTATCCGATATCCTGGATCGCCGGAAGTATCTGATCGGGATTCAGTTGGCGCTGGTGTTCGTCTGTCTTGCGCTGATGGGCCTGGCCTACACAGGCAACCTCACCATCGAGTTGCTGCTCGCCTTGACGTTTCTGGGGGCGCCGGCGCGGCGCTGATGATGCCGACGTGGCAGTCGATCGTTCCCGAACTGGTGCCTTTCAGGGACCTTAGGAGCGCAGTGGCCCTCAACTCGCTGGGCGTCAATATTGCACGCTCGGTTGGCCCGGCGGCCGGGAGGCTGCTTCTCGCCAGCTTCGGTGCCGCGTTGACCTACGGGTTCAACCTGTTGAGCTATGGCTTTGTGATCGCCGTGCTGCTGTGGTGGCCCCGCCCCGCGCGCCCCGAGAATCCGTTGCAGGAGCGGTTCCTGGGCGCTTTTCGCGCAGGCATAAGATATGCGCGGGCAAACCGGCAACTGCAGGTGATCCTCTTTCGCTCCGGTTGCTATTTCGCGTTTGCCAGCAGCACTTGGGCGTTGCTCCCCCTCGTTGCAAAAGGCGTATTGCACGCCGGCGCGGGCTTCTACGGCGTGCTGCTTGGCGCGGTTGGTGCCGGCGCCATTGTCGGCGCGCTGATGATGCCACGGCTAAGACAGCGGTTCGATGCGGACTGGCTGTTGCTGTTCTCGGCGCTGGTCACGGCCGCCGTTATGGCCATCGTGTCGATCGGGCCGTCGAAATGGCTCGCGCTGCTATTGCTGGTATGCCTTGGCGGTGCCTGGATCTTTGCCCTGACAACGCTTGGCGGTGCGGCGCAGGCGATCCTGCCGAACTGGGTCCGCGGTCGCGCACTTGCCATCTACCTGATGGTCTTCAACGGGGCAATGGCGCTTGGCAGCATCGTATGCGGCCTGGTCGCTCAGGCACTGGGCGTCCAGGCAACATTGCTGATCGCAGCCGGTGGATTGTGCGTCTCCGGTATTGCCCTTCACCGGATCAAACTTCCCGCGGGCGATGTGGACCTTATACCGTCGAACCATTGGCCGGAGCCGATGGTAACAACGCCTATCGAGCACGACCGCGGCCCGGTACTGATCCTGATTGACTACCGGATTCAAGCTCGCAACCGCGCGGCATTCATGCGAGCAGTCCAGGCGCTGTCGGGCGAGCGTCTGCGCGACGGTGCATATAGCTGGGGGTGACGGAAGACGTGGCAGATCCTGAGCAGATCACCGAATGGTTCATGGTGGAATCCTGGGCCGAGCATCTGCGCCAACACCAACGCGTGATGCGTATCGACGCAGACGTGCAGCGCGAAGTCTTGCAGTTTCACGTTGGCCCCGAGGCGCCGCGCGTGCGGCATCTGCTTGCCGTGGATGCGCGCCGCGGCGAGTAGGAAGCTTGTGCTGCTCAGCGCAAACGCGGCCATGATCCATTTGATCGGATTGGCCGTCGACTTCATGGGGTTGAAAGGCTATGAGGCCGAGTCCCGCGAACTGCTTCTGCACTGGACTGTCGTGAAGCACGAACTTGAGGCTGCCGACTAACTTGTACAGATGAATGGGTTGGAAGCCAAGCGACTGAACTAAATTCTGGTGGCAAACATCGGCGTTGGTGTGAACCACGTCACCCCAGCCTCACACTGACAGGTCAGGGGCGGCCCGGTTGACGAACGCTCCTCGAACGAACCGAAGGCTGCCTATTCAAATCAGATCCGAATAAGCCCCGGAAGTCGTAGTTTTTCCCTGTCGAATCCCACGCAGGTCCAATCCAGACTATCTGTGCGGCCTGGCTAGGCCGCTCGGCTCGGCGTCAGCCTTCAATGCGCGCATCTTTCAGCCGATAGCCATGTGGGTAGCTCCTATTGAGGGCTCCGCTATCAAGGGACATTTATGAAGAACACGGTAGCACTCTGCGCGCTTTCAATGCTGGCAGCATCGTCTATCGCCCTCGCGGCAACAACCCAGGTCGAAGTGAAAGTCGATTCGCCCAGTTTTGTTTCGGGGGTGAAGACCGTCGAGCTAGAGGACAACGTGCCGCAGACCATCACCTTCAGCGCAGCGGCGAAGCCGGCCTTCGACAAGCGCTGCGTCATTCTTGGCCTGGTCGATTCCGACGGTGGTGTGCCGACGCTTTGACGGTGAGGCCCATGTGGCGAGGAACATATGACGCAGTCCGACAGGAGCACAGGCGAAGCGAGGGATATTTCATCGCTTCCGGAATGGGTAACGCGCTCGATCCAGTGGTCGTGGTGGCGCCGTTGGCTAAGCAAGCCACCTCTCTGGGCATCTCGCCGGGCGGTGGCTTGGCGCACTCTGACAACCGAAGGCATGGCACCAACGCCGCGCTCGCGGTTCGTACGGGGTGAGGGGATATTCTTTGAGTCGGTAGCAAGGCTCGACGCAATTGACCTGTGCAGCATCGACGTGCTCAGGTATCACACTGGCACCAACCGGTTCCGGCCGACCTCAATCGCGAGCCCCCACGGCCCGCTAACGCGCTCGTTTGGCAGCACTGAGATAGAGGTCGATATCACCGAGATCGAGGGGATCAGCGCCAGCAAGTCGTCAGACCGCTATTTTGAATCCGTCCGGGCGTTCGGCCAGGATTTCGCCGACTATTTGGGCACGGCGGTCGACCCGGCCGGCCTCGCGAAGATGCTGAAGCATGGCGAGATCCGTATCATCGGCGAGCGGCGGTCAGATTCTTTCAGTCTTCGCTTGTGGGACGCGCGCCTGTTCCTCGCCAACGACGGCGGCTCGCACCACTTCGCGGCCGCGGCCTACATCGCCGGCGATATCGGGGCGGCTGTCCGATTGCGAGCGCCGCTCACCGCCCACGGACTCAACGAAGCAAGCGTCGCATGGCTTCTCCAGAGTTATGCGCCGTACCTCGTCGGACAATCGTCGGTCGCAAACGCGAAGGCTGCGATTGCACAGCTTGCCGGTGAGTGTGGTGTCATCGATTTGCCTGGCTGCTTAGCCGAAGGGGCGGCGATGCTGTTGGTGCCGACGTCCGCAAGGGACAGCCGCGAGGTCTGTTGCTTGGTCGAGCAGCAAGGTGCGCAACCGTTGCGCCAATGGATGGAGGCGAGTTTGAACCGGCAAAGGCAGCTTAGAAGCAGAGTCGCCGCTCAAACCTCGAGGGATACAGGGTATCTTGCTGTCCCGGCCGTCCGTCGCATGCTCGCTTGACATCGGTTTCGATGTGCAACGATATTCGTGGGCTTATCGCTCGCTCCTCCAAGGTTCACGATGCCACATGTCAGATTCGACCTACGCATTCGCAGCCCGCGGACTGGTAAGCCGCAGCTGCCGCCGAAGGGCTGCGCCGCAAGTGCGCCTGCTGCGCCTCGCTCACCGCCACCGGCTGGGTGCTCGAGGGCGGAGATTCGGTCTGCGCGTCGTGCGAGGACGTCATTTCCCGCGCCGAGTTCTATACGAGCGAGTCTTTCGCCCGGCCAACGCTGACCGCTTTCGCGGCGCACATGGGTCAGGTTGGACGTGAGCTGGATGACGCGATGGTCAGGTATCTCCGAGCCAAATTCGACTGGTATGCTTGAGGAAAACGCCCCGCTGGGGCACAGGAGAGAGAATGACCGGATTTCCACGCGCGGTGCCCCGTGAGCTGCGCACGCCCAATGAGATTCCCCGCGAGGCCGAAGCAGCGAGTGCTCGCGAAGGCATGGTCTATGCCGGCACGGACGGACTGGCAATGCTTCAGTCTCACATGCGCTCACTCTACCGCGAGCGCATGGAAGGCAGTGGAGAGGGGTACGGCATCGAGTATTTCCGCGGCGTGCTGCATGGCTTGGCCGTTGCTGGTGCCATGACCCCTCATGTGAGCGTGGCCATCCATGATTTCATCACGGCGCGCGGCTACGAGCGCGCCTCGGACTGACCCTGCCACCAAAAAGCCCTTAGGGTACCTAGCGCACCCGGCCCCGCACCGGGCCGGCAGCCGGAAAGAGGGCAAGACCGATGAGTGAGCGCAGTTGGGATAAGACGGATTGGAAAGAGCGGGCTGAGCCTGCTGTCGAGATTCGCTCAACTTTGAACTGTCCTTCTACGCTACTGAACTCGTGCCTGAATCATCTGCCTATTTATTGATATGACGCAATCAGCGTGGACCCGCGACGGCCGTCCGGTGGACGTGGCCACCATCCCCAGTGCTGAGTGGGAGGCGTTAAAGCGGGCAGCGCAGCTCGGCGACTTCGTGATGCCATGCTGCAAGGCGCCGGCGGTGCTCAAGACCAGCATCAACGGCCTGCCTTTCTTCGCGCACCTGTCGGACGAGTGCTCCACAGCGCCCGAGACGAGATGGCACAGAGCCGGCAAGGCGGCAGTGCTGGCCGCCTTGGACGGCATGGGCATAGAGGGCCGCGACGAGGTGCCGGGAAGATCACCGAGGGGCGACAAGTGGGAGGCCGATGTTCTTTTCTCGGTCCCCGGTCGCACCATCGTGATCGAACTGCAACGCTCCTACCAGCACCTGCGCGACTTCACGCGCCGCCAGGAGCGGTACACTGCCTCGGCCGTCGAGTGCTATTGGCTGGTCCGCAACGAGACCTTCCTGACCTTGGGCAAGGCCACCTCGCGCCTGCTCTTGAAGCGCGACTTCGGCAACGTATTCCCGCATGGCGGCATTGGTACCGGCATGCTGCCAGAGCTGCCGGTGGCGATGCTGTACCCCGAGGGCGCGCAGCCAGTCATGTTCGGCGGGCTCAAGACTGCGACGGTGCAAGCGTGGCTGGCTGGCATCCTCAACGGCAGCTACCAATACCGAGGCGGCTCATGGAACCTCGGCTGACCGCGCGAGCCAAGTCGGCTGCCCTCTGCGGGCGTCGTTCCTCGACGGCGCCGCAGGCGCCCCATCACGCGTATGCGTACTGAAAAGTTCCGACTTGAATGAACGCAGACCGTAGGAGTCCAGAGATGAATGCGCACGCGATTCAAATGTGGCTGAGCGTCCGGCGCGCAAGCTCTTGATCTAGCGCGGGTACGGCCGGAGGCCGGTGTTCGACAGCAGGATCTACGGTCCTTCGCCGCAATCACAGGCGGGCCTCCGGCTGAGGTTACTGCCGCGGGGCATGACCGCTGCTTCGTTCCGGTGAAGGAGGAGAACCTTTCTGCATGGCTTAATCCCGATCCGACGAATAAATCACGGCAGTACTCCGTTCCGGATGATCGCCGAAGTCCCTGCTACGAACATCGCAAGGCCGCATAAGAGATTGTTGATTTGATGTCGGCATATCGGATCTATTGACACCGCTAGCCGGCAGGTAGAATCGACCAAATCGCTTGCAACTATGTCGGCCCGTTGCGAGTAATCGAAAGCCAATCAATCACAGCAAAGATCGATGCGAAACCAAATTTTGCTCTGCGCCCTAGTTGGTGCAACGGCACTTGCCGGTTGCGGCAGTAAGACGGATGTCGACGTAGACGCCCTCGGAGCCGCCGTCACCAAGTACCTTGATCAAACTGGCAACCTATGTCTAGGCGTCACAGCATGGCCCGTAGATGTGAGTCCGGGCGACACGGACCTAGCTAACAGGACACCAGGTGCCGGGCCTGCGGCGAAGATGCAAGCCTTGGAGTCTCTCGGCCTCGTATCGGCCGTAGACACTGACGCGGCGCGCGAGGGCTGGGGCGGCGCCGTGCGACGTTCCAAGGTCCGGCGATATACGCTGTCGGACGCAGCGAAGCCCTATATTCGCTCGTGGGAGATCGCATCCTTCAATCCAGATGGCGGCCCACAGACAAGAACGCTCACCGACCTATGTTGGAGCAAGCGGGTCCTTGACAAAATTGATGGATGGGAGGGGCCTCATCGCGACACCGACTTCAACGTCGTTGTTGCAACTTACACCTACAAGCTTGCTCAATCTGCAGCCTGGGCTAGTGATGCCAAGCTTCAGGCCGCATTCGGCGGAATCAAGATCGCTATGGATGGTGCGGGAAAGAAGCGGGACTTTGTGAGTCTCAATCGGACCGCCGACGGTTGGAAAGCGCAGGGAACCAATTAAGGCCCCGTATAACCTGTCCGCGCACCTTGCGCTCGGCGGTGAAACAGGCAAGGCGTCACCAAGGCCACCCGCTCCCCCGTTTCGGCGCCGCGCCGAACAGGGGAGTGCGCTTAGGCCTCGGCGATCAGAAAACGATCTCGATTTTTGCCCAGCCAGGCCGGGGCGCGGCCACGGCCAGACCACGTTGCGCCAGTCTTCGGGTCCAGATATTTTGGCGGTACTTCGGAGCGGGGTGCCGCCACCTTTCCACCCGCAGCGGGCCTGCCGCGGCCGCGCTTGGGTGCCAAGTCCTCTACCGTGAGCTCGTACTCGCCCATCAGAGCGCGGATCTGCTCAATCACGCCAGCGATCTCCGCTGCGCGGACTTCGACAATCTGCGCCTCGATCTTTTCCCGCTCTGCCAAAAGCTGCTTGTATGTTGCCATTTTCTTCCTCCGAAAGTAGGTGATCGTACATTATTCTTGGCTGTGCGTGCAGCGTTAATCGACCGACTAGGGCTAAGGATTTGACGCAAGAGGCCGATATTAGATTCGCTGGAATCGTGGTGAATCTCGGCCCCTTGACTGTGGAAAATTTGACGCACAATGACATTACCCGCTGAGCAGTCTTTGGTTGCTGAAGTCGTTTCGCCGACCAGCGAAACTAGGAGTCAGTTCTTGAACGCAACGGCCCCAGCGCTCGACGCGCGGAGAGAGCTCAGAGTATCACCCAAGATGTACGAAATCCTCGAGGACGTATGGCGGGATAGGTTAAGCCCTGGAGGCATAGCTTTCACATATCTCACCTCCAGGGCTTTCAAGGTGACACGGTATCCGACTAGACCGGACCGGTCGGTCGATGGCATCGGCGCTTGGTTCGATGACGCTGTTCGCTATCTCGATAGCATCGCGGAAACGGAGTGGTGCCAACTCGAACTCGAACTAATGGACCTTCATTCTAGAACGCAGGAAATTCTACGAGCGACTTTTGGCGATTGCATCCCGTTGAAGCGGGCTATCGGCGCCTTCAACGAGGGGCCGGCAAACTATACGTTCGCGGCGCGTGAGGTGGACGAAGTTCACCACGCGCCGATGTTGGCTGTCGCGGCAAAGGCCGCGGGCCGAGATAGCGTAGAGTTTGATGTCGACATTGTGAGCGGGTGGTCGCGCTATGTTACCGGGCGCTATGGTTGCTTGCACATTTCGCGAACTTGGGCGATATCAGACGTGATCCTGGTCTCAAATCTTTTGGCTTCTCCGGGAGGCGGCTGCGGTCCGCTCGAATCGGATGAATGGCTTTGTCTCAATCGGAACCGCACAGGATTGATGAACTTTCCTACCAGTAGTCTTTGCATTTCAGGGCTCCCGCAGAGTTACGTCGCCAAAGCGTCAGAGGCCGCGCACACGGACGAGATACTGAAAGCCTGGGAGGATCATGCAAAAGACCAATCGGCGAGACGGCGAATCGCCCCGCGAATCGAGCCACGAGTGCGCGCGAGTCGCACGCGGCGCACCCTGCTAACACGGGCACTTGATTGGGCGAATGGCATTCTATTTCAACGTTGCGGATGACCTCGTTGGGCTCGTTACTGGGTCAGCTCGTGGAGCATGCAGGTCACAGACCGTTTCGGAGATTCGTTTGCAGAGTGTGTCTGTAGTGGCCGCGGCCACGCTGTTCAGCCTGTCGCCAATGGCGACGGGCAACACGATCGCAGTGGATGTGGGCCATTCGCATGCTCGCCCTGGCGCGATATCTGCGAGCGGGAGGGGAGAGTTCACGTTCAATGTGGCGCTCGCACAGGAGGTTGTGTGCGTATTTCGGGGCCCGTGATCAGCGATTTCGGCGCAACGTGATCACCTGTTTCGGCCGGAAGGTGATCGCCGGTTTCGGCTGAACGTGATCACTTTGGCGGTGACGCCGAAATCGGTGATCACGATCCCGAAACGAGTGATCACGTTGCCGAAATCGCTGATCATGCGCCGAAATGGCGCCGGGCAAGGGCTGGGGGTGGTACTGCGCATGGGCTAGATCGCCGGCGATACGCTGTTTCCTTTTTGCAAGGAAGCAAGCTGATGCCGGCCAACCGGATGACCATGCGCAAGATCAAGGAAGTGCTTCGCCTGAAGTGGGCGTGTGGCCTGTCGCACCGGCAGATTGCCAGGGCTACGGGTGTGAGTGTTGGCGCTGTCTCGCAGTACGCGGCGATGGCGAAGGCGTCGGGACTGGATTGGCCGCTGGCAGACAGTCTTGACGAGGATGCGCTGGAGCAGCGGCTGTTTGGCGCGCAGAAGCCGGCCAACAGCGCGGGCGGTCGAGTGACACCGGACTTCGCCTACCTGCATCGCGAGTTGCGCCGCAAGGGCGTGACATTGCAGTTGCTGTGGGAGGAATACCTGGAAGCGAATTCAGGTGTCCCAATCTACCAGTACACACAGTTCTGCTGTCGCTACCGGGACTGGGCGGCGATGCTCAAGCGATCCATGCGCCAGCATCACAATGCCGGCGAGAAGCTGTTCGCGGACTTCGCTGGCCCGATGGTTCCGGTTCTCAATCCGGAAGGCGGCACGGCCTTCGAGGCCAGTATCTTCGTCGCCGTGCTGGGCGCGTCGAACTACACCTACGCGTGCGCCACCCGCGGTCAGACTACTGCCGACTGGATCGGAGGCATGGTTTGCGCGATGGAGTTCATCGGCGGCGTGCCGGAATTGCTGGTGCCGGACAATCCGCGAGCGCTGGTCGCTCGGCCGGACCGATACGAGCCTGTGCTATCCCGAACCGCCGAGGACTTCGTTCATCACTACAGCACGGCCATGCTGCCGGCGCGGCCACGTAAGCCCCAGGACAAGGCCAAGGTCGAAACCGGCGTGTTGATCGTCGAGCGTTGGATTCTGGCACGGCTGCGCAACCACCGCTTCTACAGCTTGGCCGAGCTCAATAAGGCCATCAAGAAGCTCGTCGCCGACCTGAACAGCCGCCCCTTCAAGAAGTTGCCTGGCACGCGACGGGAATGGTTCGAGCGGCTGGACCGCCCGGTGCTGCGCCCGCTGCCGCAGCGACGCTATGAGGTGGCGACGTTCAAGCAGTGCCGGGTCAACATCGACTATCACATCGAGATCGACGGCCACTACTACAGCGTGCCACATGCCCTGGTTCGCAAGGCCGTGGAGGCTCGCATAACGCGCCACACCATCGAGATCCTGTCCGGCGGCAAGCGCGTGGCGCTGCACGCGCGCAATACCCGCAAGGGTAGCCACAGCACGGTTAAGGACCACATGCCCGCAGCGCACCGCGCCCACCTCGAATGGACGCCGGGCCGGCTGCTCAACTGGGCGGCTTCGATTGGCCCGAGTGTCGCTGTCATCGTCGAATATCAACTCACCAGCAGAAGTCACCCCGAAATGGGCTACCGCGCCTGTCTGGGCCTGCTCAGCCTCGCCAAGAAATACGGTAAGGACCGGTTGGAGGCTGCCTGCGCTCGAGCCGTCGCCATCGGTTCCCTCACTCGCAAGTCGGTGATCTCCATCCTCGAAAACCATCTGGACCGGCAAGCCACTCTGCCGGGATCGCAGTGCGAGTGGCATTCCCCCATGCATGACAACGTGCGTGGCCCTGACTACTACCATTAGGAAAATACATGCTGATGCAACACACCGTTGGCCAACTCAAGGCGCTCAAGCTGGATGGGATGGCCCGAGCCTTCGAGGAACAGTCCGCTCTGACCGCCAGCACCAGCCTGCCGTTCGAGGAGCGATTCTCGATGCTGGTCGATCGCGAGATCGCCTGGCGCGACACCCGGCGGCTCGAGCGGCTGCTGCGCGCGGCCAAGCTCAAGCATACCCAGGCGTGCGTTGAGGATGTGATCTATGACGGCAGCCGGGGACTTGAGCAGCGGCTCGTCGCCACCCTGGCCAGTTGCGACTGGATCCGTAATGCACAGAGCCTGATCCTGACCGGGCCGACCGGCGCTGGCAAGTCCTGGCTGGCTTGCGCTTTCGGTCAGCAGGCCTGTCGGCAAGGGTTCTCGGTGCTCTATCTGCGGGTGCCGCGGTTGTTCGAGGAACTGCAGATCGCCCACGGCGATGGCAGCTTTACCCGGCGCTTGGCGCAACTGGCCCGTATCGATGTCCTGATCCTTGACGATTGGGGCCTGCAGGAGCCTTCCGAGAGCGCCCGCGGTGATCTGCTGGAAGTCCTCGACGACCGTGTCGGCACGCGTTCGACCATCGTGACCAGCCAGTTACCCATCGAGCATTGGCACCAATGGCTCAATGACCCGACGCTCGCCGACGCCATCCTGGACCGGCTAGTTCACCAGGCCCACAAGGTGCCGCTCAAGGGCGAGTCGATGCGCAAGCGGACATCGACAGATAGCAAGAAGCGGGGATCGTGATCACCTACGCTACAATCTCCTGACCGCGCAGTACCACCTTCCTTCCCTGATCACGTTCACCGAAACGGTCGATCACCTTCACCGAAATCCGCAGGTTGTGAACTCGCTTGCCGGAATTACCGTTAGGAAGATAGGCTTCGACGGTCAGATGACGTCGTTGACCGCCCGCACCACTGGAGCTACGGACGCACAGCTTTTCCTCTCCATCCACCACGACTCCGTACAGCCGCGCTATCTGCCAGTTGCCAATCAGTTCGCTGGCTACAGCCTATTCGTGTCGCGCAAGAATGTGGACCCCAAGGGTAGTCTTGCATGTGCGCGCGCCATTGCTGACCATCTGCTCGCGCTCGGAAGGCGGCCTACACCGCATCATGCGGAAGCAATTCCTGGCGAGAACCGCCCGGTTGCCGATGCGCAGCGCGGAATCTACTGGTTTGATGACCTGGTCGTCCTGCGGACCGCGCAGCAACCAGCTGTGCTGTTTGAGGCGGGAGTGATCGTCAATCCCAACGAAGAGGCGATGCTGGCGAACGATCAAGCGCGGCGAGCGATCGCCGGGGCGGTAGCTCGTGGAGTGGAGGCTTGCCTGGGCGGCCGCGCCTTGGAGTCGCGGAGGTGAAGGGACGCGCTCCAGCTGCCACGCACCTCAACGCCGAGTGGCCGGCGGCCGCGGCCAGGTTCTACCGCAGTGCTTGTCGGAACCGGTTAGGCGGGACCGACCCTGGCCGCTTGATCTTGATCCAGTCAGATGAACGAATGCCAGCCTGGTAGGTGCTCGAGACTCGCTTCCCGACGATGCCTTCAAGCTGAAGGACGAGGGCCTGGTCAAACAACCACTGCCCGTTGGCATCATGGTCGACATAGAGAAGGCTCGCGGGCCGCTTTGAAAGCAGAGACGCCAGAGCGGCCTTTCGTCGTTCATAGGTCTGGCCGCGGATGTCCCGCCCGCTCTCCACGAGCAAGTCGAACGCGCAATAGACGACCAGGTCCGCTCCAGGATACCAGCGCCGGCGCCGCGCCCGACGGAGGATCCGATCGAAGTCACTGCGGCCAATGTCGTCTAGGCAACATACTTCGCCATCGAGTATGTGGCCAGGACCGAGCGAGGCAAGTCCTGCGGTCAGCTCTGGGAACCAAGCCGTCGCATCGGCACCTCCCTTGGTCTGCAGGCGAACAGGATCTGTTGAGGCCAGTATTCTGAATCCATCGTACTTATATAAGTAACTCCTTCGGTGTTGCGATTGACTGAGCGCTGTGGTTACAGCAATCGCTTACTCACAACTGAAAGTCAGATCGACAGTGCCCCCCTCAAAATGGCCGTAATTCTCAACTGACTTAAGTAGCCTTACAGATTTTCCAGATTCTGCGCAGTGTTTTGTTGCTTCTTCGAGCGCCATGCGTTTGGCGCCAGCACGGCCGCCAAGCTCCCAAGTTGCTCTGGTCGATACTTGATATTGATTTTCACCAACACGAAATACGCCAGAATTATTGGCACATGCCGAAATGAATGAAATAGAGGAAAATATCAGGGCTTTCCTAAGCATGTATTTCGCCGTCTTGTCATTGTTCCCACGTGCAGACTGACGCGGATTAAAGTTCCCGCTCGGGTCTTCGGGGATAGGCATAGCAACAATTTGAGCATTCCACTGAATTCTCGTTGGAGAAGCCCGCTCCGGTTGCTAATCGTTCTCTGGAACGCCATATTAGGGCGCGCTACCACCGCGATGTTTCCTCCACGAAATCGTATGGATTGAGGCTGTTCGAAAGTAGATACTGCCTAATATAATTGATGGCGTTTTCTAGAAGTTTCATGAACATGAATTCTGGATAGGCGAGAAACAGTTTCGATTCATACACATACCCATGATAGTAAGGGACTGTCCTTTCAGGGCTGATCTCCATGGATGTTCCCGGTTCCCTTGACCCATGCACTAAGTAGTTTCGATAGCGGTAGAGCAAATTATAATGTTGGCAGTCGCGCAGAGCCTTCGCTTCCAGTTCGCTACTCGCGAGTTTAATCAATGCGCCAAGTGGTTCGTCGATCTCACTAAACTCGATTGAGCCCCCGCGTCAGGGTCTATCTTGGCGAGTTTCTCGTCAATGAGGTCGCAAAGACGACCCGGCCCAATTTCTCCTCGTGTTTGCCTTTCGCTGAGAAAAGGAATGCTGACGTACTCGCCAGGTGTCCAGCACTTTCCATCCTGAATGAAACGTATGAAGCGCTCTCTGTTTCGTTTGTGTAGTTGTGGATAACGATCTTTCGAAAAGCGAATGCTGGCTAGCGTATCGACTGCATTGATAAGCAGTACCTTTCTATAAAATCGGATCTGGTACTGCGCTGGATCTCGGTTTTCATCGCGTTTAATGTGCAGATTGCGGATCGCCTCGATTTGTCCCGAGAAATACTCACAAAATCTATCGATACCGTCTTGAGTCGTCATCTTTGTCGCCATTATTGGTGCCCGGCTTGTGCGTTTCAGTAGCAGTCTGAATGAACACGATTGTCGCCTCCAGCAGCCGCGCCGTTCAAGATGATTTCACCACGGGCTTGCAGACGGTCGCAAGAATTGCAACCGACTCAATCGCAACGCCCCTCTTCGTCAAACGCAACGGCTACCATGTGGCGGCAGCGTTGGGGAAAAGCAACGGACCTGGGTGCGTATTTATACTTCAGCTCGTAGCGCCATTCATCACTGGCCGGGACATGCTTGCGCTCGCTCAGAAGCATCGGCCTCAAGTCAGCAAGGGACGGCGCAGGCGATCTGGACGGCATGGTTGCGATCAGTCGAGTCCCAAGGATGGCTGCTGAGCGGATCTTGCTCGCGAAGGGCGGGGCGCCGGCGCCGTCTCCATGCGATCAGCGGGATAGAGGTTAGGGAATGTCCTTGCGGCCTCGGGATCTCGGCAGTTCAGCCAATCATCCCAGCTCGCCACCGGCAACACAACAAAGAGCGCTTTTCCTTGGTGTTCACGTTGCAATGCAACCTGCGCGGCTTGCACCTTGCCACACGTCAGCTATCGCGTACTGGTTGTCCCTGCTGCCGGGCTGGCGCCCGCCTGGGCCAGCAGATTAGTGCCGAAGCGATCACATTCCGCCCGTGGGCCCAGTCTTGCGACCAGCTGTTCCGTCCTGCTTGCGCGATTAGCCTAACTATTAAAGCCTGTCTTGCGTGCGAAATGATCGCTGATGTGCTCGTAGTGATCTCGGGTGACGCCGCCCTCCGGCTCCAAGATCGCCATCGCCTTCGCATGACGCGCCATCAGGTGCTCGATGAGCTTGTGCGTCGAAACATTCACCGTACGGCCCGAGCTAAGTTCAGCTTGCAACAGTTCCGCGTCAGGAAAGTCCGCATGAGCTTCATAGACCGTTGCGGATTCCAAGTCGATGGCAGCATGCCTTGGGTTGCTAAGAGGCCCCTGGAGACGATCCATCGCGTGCAGGCCTGCCAAGAAATCAATCACCCGTTCTGCTATCGTTGTCATCTGTATATTTCCTTTTCCTATTCGTTGATCTCATTCCGAAGGACCTTTGACATCAGGCGCGTATCGGACTTGCCGTCGAATCCCTTAGTTGAATACCACTGTCGGAGCGTCAAGAGATCGGTGCTTTCGTCAAGCGGATGTGCTTCGAGCTCCAGGAGCTTCGCTCCATATTTCCTCGCTTCGGCTTCCGCGAGTTCCATGAGGCCGGTCCCAATGCGACGCTGCCTGAACCGCCCCAAAACAAATATCTCGTAGACCCGCGCTGTCGATGTCCGCTCGTAAAAATCGAGCATCAGTAGGCCTGATTCGCAGCCGTCTGTGAGTGCAACGAAGCCTCTCGTCCAGGCGTCACGCCATCCCTCGGTCGCCCGCGTATGCAGCACGCTGTCTTTGATGTCACCCGGGCCGCTGATCCTCGTAGTTTCGAGGCTTCTTTCCACAATGGCTTTTCCGTCCGTTAGTCAATGTTCTCGATTTTAGCTTGCACATACTCAGCCGGGCTCATGCCGTCATCGAACGACGGCCGCATGTCGCCCAGCTCGCCAACCAGCCACGTTCCCTATCGTTCATCTTTGGAAGCCTCGCTTGCGCGCCGGATCGCTTCACGGGCCAACTTCTCATGCACGAGGAGGCGATGGGCGCGGAACTCGAGATCCAGCCTGCGCTTCGCACACTCATCCAACTGCGTCATGGGGGCGTCGTACCCAGGCCAAGGCTCGTATACGTCCGCGTCTTCGCCCGGCTTCGCGAGTCGGATGAAGCCCTCGACAATCCATTCATCGGTAAGTTGAGTTGAGGACATATGGATTACCTCGTCGGATGCATTGGACGAGGTGCCACGCCGGAACAGATGCCGTAAGACTCGCCCGAATACGACTGCGATGCCGTGCGCGAAAGGCTATTGATGCACTGGTCGCGTCGGTAGCCCTCGATTTGAGCCCGCGTCGGGCCGGCCGTCGCGAACTTCTGCGCATCTTCGATCCAGCGCCGGCAATCGCCTGAGCTGGCCCAGACGGTCGCGACGTGATCTGCAGTGTCAGTGATCGTGCAATGCGTCGACGCCTTCTCAGTCTGGTAGCGGGAAGCGGTTCGAGGCAGCGGCGGGATACCGGACCATGCAGCGATGTCGCCCGGAAAATTTCGCCAATTCTGCGCGCTCTTTGCCGCAGCGTCGACCGCTTCGCGTTGCGCAATCGTGGCGTCCGATACCCACTCGCCAACGGGAGTTTGTTGCTGCTCCGAGCGGACGGCTCGCACGATACCTGACTCGACGCTGCCGCTTTGCAGCACCAGCGTTGCGTAGCAAGACAGCGCCATCGAGTGCTCGGTGTTCAAGAAAATCTCTGGACGATCTGGTCTGTCTGCGCTCAGGTTGCGTATCGACGTAACTTGGGCGGGCGGGCCGCCTGGCTGACCGACCTTTGCGTTCAGCAGCTTGGTCAATAGCGAGCCGGTCCCAGGTTTCTTACACAGGTCCCGTGCGTCCTGCGGAGAATTCGAACCGTAATAGACATTCGTTGGTGCGCAACTGCTTGTTACCACAATCGTGCCGATCAGGAGGTATTGCCTCGCCCTCATCCCCGTCTCCCTATGTGCTTTTCCTATGGTTTGGGGGTACTCCTACCGGACAGGCGGTGGTGGCACCGGCGGGCGGCCCAGCGGCGGCAGCGCCGGGCGCTGGTTGTGGATGCCGCGCGCCAGCTCCTCGACGCGTTCGCGGTACTGGAGATCGGTGGACAGGTCGACATAGGCGCGCGTGGCCAACGCCGGAATCAGTTGGCGCGGCATGGCGGTCTGGCGGATTACGGGAATGAACTTGCTGGTGCCCAATTCCTGCATGAGCTGCCCCATCACCAGCATGTGCTCGAAGCTTGCGCCGCCCATGTTGCCGAGAATCTTGCTCACATAGGGCTCGGTGCAGACCATCACGACGTAATCGCTTTGCATGACGCCGCGCCGCATGAAGAGCGCGAGATCATCCCCCGGCCGCGTGTCCCACTGGTCCAGCAACACCTCGATCCCGTAGGCCCGCAAGTCCATGCCGAGCTGGGCGACCCACGCCTTGTGCACGACCGAGTCGTGGGAATACGATAGAAACACGATCGGTGCCTTGGCTGCAAAGAGCGTCGCCGAGGGCAAGAGCAATCCCGCTTGCTGGAGCACGCTCGCCAGCGCGACGTTCTTGACCGCCCAGTGCGTGCGGTTTAGCTCGAAGCTGCGTTCGATATCGAGCGGGTGCTGCAGGGCTTCGAGCTGCTCGGGCGCGATGGGCGCGATGCCCGGATCAAACTCGAAGGCCACGCCATAGCCATCGTTACGGTGCGAGATCCCGGTGATGCGACCCACGCGTGCCGCCTTGCGGCACATGCGCTCGTATGCGAAGACCGTGGGCAGCGACTGCAGGACATGAAACGTGTCATCGCTGGGCGGCAGGAAGCGATTGCGGACGATGTCGCTGGTGTATTCGAAGAGCCGGTCCTTGTCCACGCTCCACGAAAGGCCTTCCCAAGCCTCGTTGTGGGCGCTGACCAGCAGGTTGTAGTGGGACTGGGCGATGCTCACGGTGTCTTCCTCAGAGTGCGGTGCGCTGGCGCGATGAGGATCCATTATGCCGCGCGGGAGCGCCCGCCTGCTGCGCTTCGCAGTATCGCCTACTGCGCCACGCCGGCGGCATGGACGTGCTGCAGGATCCACAGCACGTCCCGCACCGCATCGCTGGTCTCCCTGTCCAGCGCATGAAACTGCAGCGCCGTGATCTGCGCGATCGCGACCTGTCCAGCATGGTCGAACGCCTCGGGCGACGCCGGCGGCTCGCACTGCAGTAGCGCGAGCCACGTCGAGGCTTTCGACGGCCAAGGCGACATGGTCGGCGAGATCATCCCGGTCGGCGTCGCGCATCGCGCGCGTGAGCGCATGGCGGGCGCCCCGGACGGTGGAAGCAATGGCCTCGGCGCTCACGACGCGTCCGGCGTCAAATCGTCGGGCGGGCCTCATCGGTCTGCGTCTGCAGCGTGAGGAACGCCTCACTGCCGAGCTTCAGGCAATCACGAATGAGCCTAAGCACCACCGGCAGGTCGTCGATCCGCTGCTCGAACTGCAGCTCGTCGGCCGAGTCTCCAAAGCTTGCGCCGATGCTGGTGTAGTTGGCATGGGTGCCCACGAGCGAGAGTTGCCGATAGGCGACCTGATAGACGGCTGCAAGGCCACCCTTTTCGGCTGCGCCGTAGGCGCTGATGCGCAGGTTGCCCACGGGCTGCTGCAACACGGCTTCCAGTGCCGCACGCTGCTCCGCACTGACGGCGTTCCCGATGTCAGTATCGGCCAGTGCTTGGCGCACGGTATGCTGCCGTTCATATGTATCCTGATCGCGCATCCGTTCCAGCACGCCCGGATCCACCAGCAGCGCCCGTGCGTAGAACAGGTGCTCGAAGCCCGTGCGCAGGATGGAGGCCGCCTCGACCACCATGCCGCGCTCGGCCAGCAGCACCGCCGCTTGACAGGCACAGATGCTGCGCTGCCACGCGGCGAGCGCCACGCGCTGATGCGGGGGCCCGCTTATCCCCTCGCCCAGAACGGCCATGGCCGTGCGCGAGGCGATCGCGCATTCGCCGAGTAGCGCCCCGAACTGCTGCCGGATAAGCTCGCGCACCACGCTGGCCGTGCCCGACAGATAGCCGGCCTCCGCCATGGTTTTGGGGGAGGACAGGATGTATCGCTCATGGTTTGCCATACAGCGCGTGGTGCAGGGCTTCGGCTTTCTGGTCGAGCTGGCGGATGGCCTCGCCCATGCCGTAGTCCTTGAGCCCCAGATGCGTTAGCGCGGTGCGTACGTCCGGGTAACCCGAGGCTCCGGCGCGACCGGCTTGGTGTCCCCACGCGTCCAGTGCATCGAGCACGGCGCGCCCCTCGGCACCGAGCTGCGCGTCGTCCATGCCAAGCGCCACCGCTTCGGTGCGCAGCTTGCCGATCAGTTGCTTGAAGAGCGTCACGCGGAATGCTTCTTGTCTTGGGCGCCCAGCGCCCCTTCTATCGTTGCGAGCTGCATCAGCCGCCGCTGCAGGGGCGATACGTAGTAGGTCGGACGCGGCTTGCTTCCCACCATCGTGAAGGTGTCCGCTACCACCAGCCCGATACGCACCAGCGGGGCTGGCGACCGCGTCGAGGTCCTTTTCCGAATCGCTTGTCGAGTCGAAGCGACCAGCCTGGCGCCGCATCTGACCGGCGAACACCAATGACAGCACTCGACGTGGTGATCTCGACTTCATCACGCACAAGAGACCGCCGGAAACCCAGACCAACACCCAGTTCTGTCAACGGCAATACGTCCACCATGGCCGCTAACCAACGCAGAAGCGGCGATTCATCGGTATGCAACTGCCGCGTCAAATCGTCTAGGTGCCGCGTTTTCCTTTCCGCCCACGCTTGACGCTCTGGACCACACGGATTCAATGGGAGGAGCGCGCGCGAGCAAGGCAGGCCCAACCCGTCGTCACAGACCTCGAAGTCGCCAAAGAGCGTGTCGCCATCGTCGACTCGCCAGTCAGTCACGCGGGTCCAGGCTCTCCAGCCAGGACTCGCGGGCTTGCTCAAATGGACAAGGCCGACAGCCTCAATTTCATCGGTATCGTCCAGGGCCATTAGCGAGGCTACTGCCCACGCAAAGGCAGTCGGTCGATAGATGGACGAGTCAGCACTTGGTGTTGTCATCTATTTCCGATTCACCTAGGTACCACTTCATCTTTTGAAGGCTGATCAAAACCGACTTCTACTGTTCGGCTTCGTCGCTGGGTGTCGTTCGCGAAATTCTCGTTCCAGAAGCTGCGCGCCGTCGCGACATAAGTGTGATGCTTGATTTCGTTCGGAAGCTCCAAACCAAGGGTCGCTAACTCACCCGTCGTTGGGTCGATTACACGCACGGCGCAGTCTCCATTGCGCTCCATTCCGAACGGTACATGCTTAACCACGTACCGAGTCAAGAATCGAAGCCATTCATCCTGAGTGGCGAAATACCCAAACAGCCTTACATACGCTCGTCCATTGTCCTTGATCGTCGGCTTCTTGAATCCACCGTGGCTTTTCATGTCAGCGCCCCTTTTCTAGGTAGTCGGCCCGGCTTCCGGTATGGATCACTCTGTGTTTGATGGCTGTTTCCCCTCCGCGGCCTTTTCTGGGCCCTTGCTCGTCCTAGCGAAGAATTTCCGGAAATCTTCATGGGTGGGGCCGAGCTCGCCCTTTTCGTCAATTATGGTCATTTCCTCCCACGCGACCGGCTTCCCTTCAAGCGAGGGAAATTGGGTTACCTGCCAGACGCGTCCAGTCAATGTGTCGATGAGGAACGTATCAGCCCGCATATGAGGGCTGATAACCAGTTGGAAACGCCCAGTTGTCGGATGATCGCGGTTTGCAGGCTGTGGCGGGCCTTGCGATGCCGCAATGGCGCTGCTGTCGACCCTCGTGCCGGACGCTGTCGTGCTGCCAGGCTCGGGCGATCGATAATCGCAGCCAGCGATGACTAGGAGTGCGACGAGAATACACGAGAATGTTAGCCGCATTTTTACCTCACCGTGTTTGCTTTTCCACTGTGCCGTTCGATCAGTGACCGAAGTTCTTCCACTTCGGAGCAGGCGCCGACTCGGCCTTAGGGATTGGCTTGCTAGATCGCTGGGTCATCAGAGCAACCACAGCGTTGTCACAATCACCCTTCTCTTCGGAATTTGGCGGGACATCGGCCTTCTGCTTGGCCTCGCATTCCCTGTATCGGTTCTTAGCTTCATCAATATGATCCGAGTACCACTCGCGAGTGTGAGCGTGAGCGGCGTGGAACACCATTGAAGCGGCAATTCCAAATCCGATAGTCAGCGCAGGAAGCTTCTTCATTTTATCGATTTTACGGCTGCCGGCCGACATGCGGGGCGCTTCGCTGCGCCAGTTGCTTTTCCGTGGTTACAGAGAGTTCGGCGCAGGGCACGTTGCCAGATCCAGGCTCGCTCCCCACAGCGTCGCTTTCCTGCTTGACGACCAGAACCCACGCAGAGAATCGTCGTTCTCGTAGCAAGCGAGCAGATCCGGCGTCAGCAGGACCCGTTGCAGGCAGAACCGGGCAATATCTTCCGCAATGATCGTCAGTCTCATGAAAGACTTCTGCTTCGCGGTGTCGTCCGCACCAGTCACGATCGGGTCGTTCATATGCTCAACCGCACTTCGGTTGTTGTAGATGGTTTCCATGAGTTCGTGATTGCCCACACCCACGAACAGCTCGGTTCTGCTCTTGAACTGCTTCCGGGTATGCCCCGGGTCCGCGAGAATAAGACCCTCGATGACTCGACAGAACTGATGCAGGCGCTCTCGGACATCGGTCTCATGCAGACCTTTCATGAAGGCATTAAGCACTCGGCACAGGCGAAGGTACCGGCCTGACGGGAAAGCACCCAGCTTGTTCGCTAGTCGCAGTGCCGTATCACACTTCGCCTCCGTGATCGTCACTGGCGGCCTGCCTGGCGTCCACGCGAGATTATCCAGCGTCGACATTTGCCTGACACCCGTACGCCCGTCAACATTGGCCCCGGTGACGATGACGCTCTCGCCGTCCATACGAAGCGGTGTAGCAAGTAACAGTCCCTGGTAGAAACGGCCAATCCGGTCTCTGAGCGCCACATTCTCAGCATCAAGTACACCCGGTGTTCGTGAGGAGCAAGCGGTGCAAAGCCACAGTGTTGCGACAAGCAACTGTTCGGCACGGATTGAACCGATCCATTCCTTCCAGTCTTCGCTGAGGCACACGGGGGGCATCTGTGTAACCCACACGTCGTCCGCAATGCCAAACTCAGCAGGTAGATTGATGTCTACCGGAGCCCGCGTCATGGCAATGAAAGCGTACTTCTCTCCAAGCGCGGCATCGCGACGGCTAGCGTCCATTGAGCACCTTATCCCTTCTCTGAAATCCTGCGAAGCTAGCAGCGACTGGCGGACATACGCGGCGGTGGTCCTTACTGACGTCCTCAGTCAATGAGGCGAAGGGTTGCTGTGCGTTCCATTCAAGATCGCGTCAAGCTTCTTCTCCAAGCGCAGGCTGGTCGACCCAATCAGGAAGGCCAGGAAGAACATGTTAAAAATTGGGATAGCGCACAACAAGGTCCATCGCCAAACCGGACGCCCTTTGTCCTTTGCGAGGAAGTATCCCACGAGGCAAAACGCCGCGCTCAAGATGAGCAGAGGTATGAATGAAATGAGTCCACCTGCCTGAGTTTCCTGCATAGATCCCTCCGTGCTAGTTGCGTTGTCTACTTTTCCTATTCGTGGCCTTCCAGGTCGACAAGCGATGCTTCCAGCGTATCGGCTGCATCGGCATGTAGCCCCGCAGTCGCTTCGTTCAGCTCGGCACCCGACGGCAGCTTGCGGGACTCTGCTGCGTCGCGTAGCACGTTGATCGCGAGTCGCAGAGCATCGGCGGTCGTCAGTGAGGTCATGTGCTTTTCCTATGCTGATGGTGGGCGCCACGGGGCTCCCTGCACCGAATTTGTAGCTAGTTCCAGAATACTTGCCACCTGGGCCACAGTAGCCTTCGCGTTCGGCGTCGCGAACCCGTTCAGGCCCGATGGATATCGGCCCTTGTAGGGGGAAGCGTGAAGCGAGTTCAATAGGATGCACCAATCTGGCGGGTCTCCAGCAAGGAAACCTTTGTGCGTCGCTTCCTTCCACAAAGCAATTAGATCATGGCCACGAGATGGCTTTCGCAGATCGGAGACGGTGCTTCCCGCGACCCAAAGCAGAGCTTTCAGCCCGTTCTCCAGGGCTTGCGCTGAAAGCAAGGCCCCCGGCAGTTGAGCGGGAAGGTTGATGTCTGCCAAGGCTGTTGCACCCTCTAGCAACTGGCTAGCCGTAATGAGTAAGCTCTGGCCATCCGATGGCGGTCTCATCTCAAGCATCGTGATTATCCGCTTTTCCTTGGAGTCAGTCCGTGTTCGAAATGGCGTCGTACACATGCCACCACCAAGCAGTCCTCGTTTGGATCGTCTTCGTACACTTCCACGCATTTTCGTCCCCGGCCCGCATCGCACCGAACGTCCCACTCATGTTCGGGCACATCCCGACCCACAGCGCATAACGCTCGTTCTCGACTCGGACCAGGGCACGCCCCAGCACGAAAATCACAAGTAGGAGAAGCACGACGAGTGCATTGCGCATGATTTGTTTTCCGATGGTTAGATCTCAGTGACCCGCGATGGGTCTGTTCCCACAGAGCGGATGGCCAGCCGCTTGCAAGCGGCCATCTGGCTCACCGGCCCCCCGTGCAAGGTCGATCCCGAACGGCTTCACGATGGCGAACACCCCCGGTGCTATGCCGTACAGCCCGTTCACATGCCGGTCGGCACCGATGGCTTCGCGGATCTGCTGGATGAGGCGTTGGCGCTCCCATGCCACCGGAGACGCGTTCTGATACGGTAGGCTGCGCAGATGGGCAAGCGCGGTATCAAGGTCCGGCTCCGACACAACTAACGCCAGGTGGGGCTTCCTGAATATCGCGAGGCTCATAGCGTTGCTTTTCCCGGCTATGCGCTCGCAGGGACATCGAACAAGAGGCGCTGAATAGTCTCGTAGCTCTCTTGCACAAAAATCGTACGCTGAGCGCGAACGACGCCGCCCGCCTCGTCGTCGCTGTTCACGAAATCATGCGGCTCGGCGAGACTGATTCTCACGAGCGGATGCCCGCTAAATTTCTCAGCCGAAATGTCCACAAAGCTTGTGATCTGATCGGCGCGCACACTTGCTTTGCGTGCGTGCGCCAACGTGTCGGCTGAGTCGGAGACAATGGTTACTTCAATGAATTTGGTGAGCATGGCCACTCCTTCATCCATTATGATCGGCTCCCGGCCGACGTCGGGGCGCCACGCGCCAGTGCTTTTTCCGTTGAAACTGCCGGCTCGCTGATGGGCTCGCCCATGGCGCAGTATGGCATGAGGTCGTCCGAGGTGATGGCCGTCGCGCCCTGCGCAAGCAGCGGCGCGTTCACCTGCTGCAGCGTGATCCGCGCGGCTTCGTCCTTCGTGGTCGGGAAGAATGCCTCACCCGGTTCGTGATGTAAGTAGAAATCGCCTTGTTTCTCCCCGCAGCTTGCGCAGTGGTTCATGAGATAGTTGGCGTCCGCTGTGTGGCTGTAGTCGACGCGGTAGGCAGGGCAATGCGCGGCGAGCAACTTCCGCACGCTGCCGCTCAGCTCGACCAGATCGCTCAAGAAGCTGCCACACTCAGCCACCTCCCACGCGACGGCCGTGATGGGGCCATCGTCATCGTCCGGCAGAGGATACTGCGTGAGATGAGCCGGCGGCACCGCTAGACTGAACACCGGGGTCGACTCGCGGCATTGCCAGCAGGTAGTGCTCGCTGTGGCGAGAAAGTAATGTGTTGCCATGACGTCGGGCAGCCTGTTGGCCAAAGCATCCAGATCGCTGCTGGCGCCGGCGAACCAGCCGCGTGGCGCGTCGGACCACACCGCGCCGCCTGCTTTGGCGTCGACGCTACGCGAGGGGGAGAAGCAGCGGCAACTGCGCAAACCGGTAGCGGCCGTCTTCGGTGGTGGCTGGCCCGCCGAACAGGCCGGTGGCCAGATATTCCTCAAACGCGATCGTCACTGGCGCATCTCCTCAGGTGCTCTGTTCCTGCCCACTTAATCCACCGCAGGATGTAGATCAATCCCGCCGAACTCTGCTGGCCACTGCGCAGTTGGCAATCCTCCGGTACGCTTGACGCCTTTAAGTAAGTCAGCGAGCTGCTTGTACTCGAGATACTCAACCTCTTCGAGGCTGGCCGCGATGCGCATCACAACCAACCAATTTGCGCGTACATAACGCGTAACAGCAGTAAGCATCCGCTTCTTCAAAGCAACTAGCTCGCGCTTGTTGGACTCCATTTCCAGGTCGGTCTTCGGTTCCTCGAAGAACGTGACATCCGGGCGCAAGAGCAGGTATGGGATTGCCAACTCCTGCCAGGTCCGCATGTCACCGCCTGCTCCGAAACCATGGGTTCCGGTGTCGATCATTTCCGCAACCATTCCGGCAAGGCAGGTGACAAGCTTCCATTCCAGTAGCTCGAAAGAGATCTCACTGCTCTGTCCTCCTGGAAACGAAACCTGGCCCATCGCTGGTGACAGCGTGTCTGTGTCGATGTAGGCGGAAGCGTCTTCTGGGATTCGGCTTCCGAGAGCGTACATCAGGACGTGACCGGCTTCGTGAACTGCGACTTGCCGATAACCGCCTCGCCTTGGCCGAATAGCCAGGAGCTGGTGGTACGGCGTCTCAAAAGCGTAGTGATTCGCTCGAGCCCGCAGCACGAGGAATCGTGCCAACAGAGACAAAGGGTGTCCGAACACCACCACCACTGCTACAACCAGGAGGATGAAAGCGCCGAATGCTGTGGGGTTGCTCAACGCAAGAGCTGACGCGTGCCTCCACCCAAGCCAGCACAATGCGACGCACGCCATACCGTAGCAAACCGACGCAAGCACTTCCCCCAAGAGAACTGACCGATGGAACGCTGGCATCAGGAACCAGGTTCCTGCAACGAACAGAAGGGCAACCCCTGCGACTGCACCACCAAGCCGTGCCGCAGTTGAACTTGCAGTCACCGCTTCAGGCATGCCAAAAGCCGCAACTACCAACGAGGCACCGACCAGACAGAGAAGCACGTGAAAGCCGAACACTATGGCCCGGGTGTGGTCGTCGTAGGCCACCCGAAACCGGTACCGTAGCATCACATAGGTGAGCCGAAAGAACTCGATCGGGCCACGACGAATCAGGGTGCCCAAAAGCACCCGTGCCAACGAAAAGGTCACAGCCGGTTTCGGAGCTGCAGCCTCACCGCACCCAATCTCGCTCACGCCACTTTCCCCTTGCGCCGGCCCGGCCGGCCTATCCTAGTTGCAACGAACGGCCGCGCCGACCGTGTAGTTGTTGTCGATCCAACGTTTGGCCCACTCGATGGCGCGTTCGTGAGCTTGCCACCGATACACGCGGCTACCAAGGTCAACGAAGACGAAACGCTCGCCGCTCTCACGTTCAATCACCGCGCACGACTGAAAAACCCTCTGCTTCGGCACCATGATCGGTGCGGCATCAATTGTCCAACCCCTATAGGTTGCCATCCGCGCTACTCGCTTCATACGCCCCTCGCCAATCAAGCTTTTCCTTGTGCGAGCGCGCGCCTCAGATCGGCTCGTCCGCCTTGAGCGCGCTACGCATCAACTCGCGCACCGTTTTGAGATCCTTCCTCGAAACCTGCAAATCTGAAAACTCAGTCTTGCTTTGGTCTCTGAGATAAAGATTCCTTGCTCCGCCCCGGAATGTCCCGTGCTTTGCCTGGAATCGATCGACGGCCTCCAAACGCTGTGAAGGCGGCCTCCGCCCGTACAACTGGACTTCACTGGCGAAGTATCCCGCTATGTAGTCCAAAATCCCTCCCGGCGTCTGATTGACTGCGAGACGTTCAGCGGCATGTGCCCATATCGTGTTGTTGACGCGAGCCTCTTCATACGCGAGTCGTGCGGCGTCCGACAGTGAGACTTTGTTTCCCCACGCCAAATTTCGAAGCGCTGCCCACGTCCATTTATACCCGCGCGGCAGCCGTAGCCAATTTACGAGCGCATAGCTGCATAGCAGGATCGCCACAGACAGACACGCCCATGCTGCGATCCTGCTATGCCAGTCACCCAGCGATTGAGCCAAGGGCAAAAGAAAGAAGATCACGGCCCAGAATGCCGGGTGATTAAGCATGTGTGCCTCGCGGTCGATACGAGCCGAGTACAACTATCACGACGCTGGTCATCATCGCTTTCGCCTTTCCTATTGACTTGAACCAACCGACGAAGGTTGGTTGGCGGCTGCCGCACTTGGTTGGAGAATCTGTTAAGCCCCGGGCTCCCGCGCTAGGCGCGCAATCTCCTTCGCGGCTTCGGGGGAGAAGCCACCTTCTTCAACCAAGCTGTTCTCCAATTCGTCTGCCGTCGACGCCTCGACGTGCATCTTGTCGTCTGCAGATACAGGCAGACCAATCACACCAGGAAGACCATCGGCAAGGATCTGATCCTTGCCATAGTTGGTTTCCACCCGCAGGTGGCGGCCCTCGTCATCTTTCCATTCCTTAAGTGTGACCGGACGGCCGTCAATCGTACCGTCGAAAATTGGTTTCCAGTTACCCATGGGTTGTCAACTTTTGTTAGACGCTGGCTACCGGCCAGCCTCGGGCGCACGGGGCGCTTTTCAATTGTCGTCATACAGCTCACGCCGACCCGGACCAAAATGGAAATAGGTGATCAGGCCCAATTGCGTCGTCCAGGTCGGCACGACCACGATCCCAATCCACGCAGTGATCTCGGTCAAGTTCGTTTGCCAGACAGCCATCGCAACCGGGTTGACAAGACCGAACAGCATCAAGAACAGCACCACGAAGAGTCCGATCAGCGCTTTTACGGGGTGGTGCTTTGCCAGGCGGCGCATCATCCCGTACGACAACAGTTTGTGTGGCAGATGCATTGGCTGTGTCCGTTAGTGTGCGGGGTGTTTTTCCTAGGTGCGGCCGGCAACCGCTAAGCTACCCTGCGGGCCTTCCATGACTTGGAGAGGACGTGGCCATTGCGTGTGTCCACCAGCCAAACACCTTCAAGCTTGAAGCCAAGTGCATCTTTGAAGACCATGTCGTGGTCGTCCGGGCGCGAAGGGAACTCGTAACTATTTAGGGTAATTCGAGCGGGCTCGATCCTCCCGATCAGAAGCACCGTCATGGAGTCTTCCAGATCACGAGCCTGGCTTTGCCCCGCTTTCAGAAAGCCTTGCATCTCGCTGTAGCCTTTGAGGGCCGGCACTTCTACGAGAATTTGCTTTCGGAACGTGATGTCCATCCCCCTTTTGGCGAAGTAGTCGCGGTAGCTGGGGAACTCGCTTGACGGCCGGATGTCGTCGTAGACAGCTACGTAGCTGTAGCGGCTCCCCACACTTGCCGGGTTGACAATGTAACGCCACTCTTGCTTGTTGGCGTCATACTGAAACGACGCCTTGGAAATACGAAGAGCCACTATGTCGCCAATCTTGATCCCATCGAGCAGTCGTTCGCCACCAACCTCCCTCATGCGTTTGGCAAAGGCGGCGTCGCTTTCAAATTTGCCTTTCCAAGGATTGAACCGCATCAGGGCATCCCTTACCTCATCGGGCGGCAGACTGACTCGCTGTAGATCGAGATCGCTAGCTTTGAGATCGACGGGGCGATACGCCGGCTCCTGCGGTTGTGTCGGTGTGGCGGCGGGGCTAACCTCGGCAGACGACGCCGAGTTGACCTTAGCAGGCTGCACAGAACGTTCATGACAGGCGGCGAGGCCAAGGCAGGCAATGGTGACCACGAGGCTGGCTTTGATTTGCATGAGTCTGGTTCGTCTTGATGGGTGATCTTTTCCGATCCGTTAGGGCGCGGCCTGGTCGATCTTCAGACCGAGGCAGCGGCAGGACATCATGTGAAGTCAAAAAAATCGGCCAGAAGGAGCCCATTCCTATCGAGCACTCGAACATCAATGCTCATGACTTCGACTCGTTCGTCAATTGAGTGCAACTCGCTCAGGAGTTCGCGAGACTGGCCCGGTAGGAAGTCGCTCAGGTCGCCCTGTTGGTGATTCGGATGCAGAACGGCCACGCGAACGCGTTCAGGTTCGAACTCCCGAATGAATCCCTTGATGGTGGTCACAGTGTCCGGCATCCTCCTGAACGCGTCAGGGTGCAATGGTCCGGCGAAACACCAGCGTCCGCCAGCCATTTTTCCCTTAGTCTTGGTCAGGAACTCCTTAAGGCTTTCGTTCGCCTCGTGAGGCGAAGTCAGTCGAAGGTATAGCCGACGCTCGTTGCCCAATCTGTACTCGTCCGGCAACTTCGGAGCCTTTGGAATCTTGCCTGCGGTGCCAAGCCGATGGTCGCGAAACATCGATCGCAAAGTCGTGCTCTTGCCGAAGTTTCTGGGCGCAACGATGAAGAGTGCGCGTTCAACATAGGTGCTCATTTCTTTTTCCTATTCGTGGTTCTTCAGGTCGGCCAGCGATGCTTCCAGCGTATCGGCTGCATCGGCATGCAGGCCCCGCAATCGCTTCGTTCAGCTCGGCACCCGACGGCAGCTTACGGGACTCTGCTGCGTCGCGTAGTACGTTGATTGCGAGTCGCAGCGCATCGGCGGTCGCCAGTGAGGTCATGTGCTTTTCCTATCGGCCGCCAGTCATAATGTGCTCGGCTTCACCGAGCAGCTTCATCCCCCGTCGCTTTTGTTCGGCGGGTGACGCATCTCGCAATCCGGCAAAGTGGCGATCGAGGCCACCTTGAATTTCGGCCGCCGCCTGAGTATCGTGGCTCGATCCGCTATTCGTTGGAGTTTCTGTAGCCAGAAACCACACGTTGAACACCTGAACCTCTAAAGGTTGCTCTGGCCCGCACAAAACGGCACAGTCGTGACAGGCGCAGAAGAGCATGCACTTGTTGTCTTGGTCACGAAGCTCAATGGTATCGGCAAGAGATTCGCCGGGATGTTTGAAAAAGTTGCGCGCGCCGTTAAGGACATTCCATAGCTGCTTGCTGTCGTATCCTGGATTGGCTGTCTTGATGTATTCGAACATCCGGTCGATACCCTGCCTGTCGCAGTGTTGCTCGTAAATTTCACGAGCCGCACAAGCGAGCGTATGCACGGCGACCATGTCGTCATCTGCGAAGTACATTCGGATCGCCGTAGCAAGCTGGCGATACGCAGCCTCAAGCTTTGTTATAGCTGGACACATGGTGCTTTTCCTTGTGGTTCAGTCACCCTCATACTGGCCGGCCATGCGCTCAGCGGTCAGATGCCACTTCCTTACCAGTGCCGCCGCCGTCGGCTGCGCGGCCATGACTTGTGCCGCCTCGGGAAAGAGCGCCACATAGTGATTCGCGAAGTAGCCCATGAGGACACATGCAGTAGTCACAGACGTGGCGGCCATGGTGGCTTGCTGGGCGAGATCGCGCGCATCACGGATCTGCAGTATGCTCAGCCAGCTCGCATGCGAGTAGCCGCACAGATAGCTGTAGAGATCGCGGATTTGCGCGGGGTGAAACCCGGCCTGGACGCCGATCGCTGCCCACGCCCGCCCCGCGCGCCAGTCCCCATTCAGGAACGCCTTGCGGTCTTTCGCAGGATGTTGCGCCCACCTGCGATGGGCTTGCATCGCGGCGCGTAGCGTCTCGATGGCCGCCCTTTCGTCCGCCAACTTCTGCCTGTTCTCGGCCTTGCGCGCGCTCGCCCGCAGCTTCTGCCGGTCCAGCAGGCCCGCGCAATGCCACGTCAGGTGACGAAATTCCCGCAGGTCGGGATCGCTACAGCCATACACATGTGCAAACGTCAGATAGGTCTCCAAGGCTGCCCGAGCCAGAATCAGCACCGAACTATGGTCGACGTGCGACGCCGAACCCTGCGGCATCACCACCTCGACAGGCTGTACCAGCACGTGTAGCGACGCGAGGTGATAATAGAGCTTAAGCGCCAGCACCTGGGCATCGTTCATCCACAACTGGCCGACCGGGATCACCCTGTCGGCCTGAGACTCGATCAGCTGCACCGTCAGGTGCAGCAACGTCCGGGAATCGCTCGATCCCGCCTGCGTGACAGCTGCGTTGCCGTCCGCCCCCACGCGCGGTGCGGTCAGTGGATCCATGTTGTTCGCCTTTTCCTAAATGCCCACTACATGTTCGTAGAACCAGTCATCGAACGCCTGAAATCCCGGCACCTCTAGGCCTAGACGGCTAGCGTTCTCGCACGCACGAACCAGCATCCAGCAAGCTGTTTCTTCCAGGTCGACGGTTACTTGCGACTCACTCGGGTCGCCGAAGTGCTTCAGCGCATCACGAGTGCTGTTCGCCTCACGAATATAGTCCTTCTTCTTCAAAGGCGACCGATGCAAGAGTCGATGAACCTGTTCGTACTGGTCAAAATTCGAGTCCAGAACACGCTGCTGGCCGCGTCGCACAACCTCACATCCAAGCACCTCCTCCGCGGCGCCTGCAAGCGTGATCACAGCGGCGAACGCGTCATGGTCCAGAAACAGTCGAATCGCGGTTGCGAGCTGCTCAATGGCTAGATCGATGCGATGGTAAGTTTGTAGTCCCATCTTGATCTCATCTTTTCCTATGCCACCTTCACATTGACATCTTTGTCGCCGGAGAATTTCATGTGCAAGAGCAGTTCTTCTTCAGAAGTGAGATCTTGCATCGTGGTTTCGAATTCCCAAGTCGTTCCGGTCACCTTCCTCGTCGGAGCGGTCGGCTTGACGTGCCCCATGCGGTGGTAATTTAGAGCATCGATGATTCGGCTCCAAGCATCGTGCGCCGTACAAGGGTAGGTGAAGATCAACATCGTGCTTTCGTTGTTGGAACCATCAGATAACTCCGCTCACAATCGATCCTAGGCGCACAGGATCGCCCTCAATCATTCGTTTAACGGCTGAAAGGCTCGAAACTCCAATCAGCTCCTGAATCAGCTTGGAAGACAACCCCTTTCTGTGGAGGGACACCGCAAACGTGCGACGCGCAGCACTGGCGTTTCCGTTGGCGATTCCAGCCTGCTGGTGCAACCGCCGAATGATCTCTGTGAGCGATTCGCACGAATAGCTCACCGCACCAGCGGGCGTTACGCGCCGTGTGAATGCAAACGGCTGACCGTCGCCCGCAAGAAAAATCGGGCTCTGGTGATCCAGTCCACGGAATGCGGCAGGGCTCGTTGTAACGCCATGCTGAGCGGCAAGGCGATATGCGAGGTACTCATCGATGGCAGCTCGCACGCTCGCACTCGACCAATGAAGCGGCCGAGCTTTGCCGTTGAATGCAATCTCCGCGCGTACCTTCGACTCCCGTACCACGTTGCCGTCGGCACCCAAATAGTCAGAGACAAGAAGCTTGGCGCATTCATTTGGCGTGATGCCTGTGCCATAAGAAACCGTGAGCAAGGCAACATCCCGCTCTCTGTTCTGTCCTGTGACCGCTGCCACCTCGAGGGCGTGGCGGATCTCATGATTCTCAATCACTACCGGCTTTGGCATCCCGTAAATATATCCATTTTCGCTTGCATTACGAGATAGTATGAAGATCCCTTCGGACGAATGCAACGGGGAGGCACGGCTAGAGCCAAACATAGGAAAAATCGACGCCGCTTCGATTGGAGCCTGGCAAGCTAGCAGAAATTGCGGATGCTCGTGGCAAGGCTGCCCAACAGCGGCGACAGATCGACCACGCGCTGCGCCACCAGATGCCGGACCTCGCCTTCGCATTGCCATTGCCCGTAGATCCCCGCCAGCGTGGCGCCTAGCACTTCCTTGCGGAATCTCTCCATCATGGACGGCCACACGATGACGTTCACGAAGCCGGTCTCGTCCTCTAGCGTCATGAAGACGACGCCGTTGGCGGTGCTCGGGCGCTGCCGCACGGTCACGATGCCGCAGCCGCGGGCAAGTTGGCGGTTCCGGTAGGTGGCCAGCGTGGAGGCCGGCTCGAAGCGTCGAGCCGCAAGGAGAGGGCGGAGCAGGGCGAGCGGGTGGCGGTTTAGTGTGAGGCCCATCGCGCGATAGTCGCTGACGATTTCCTCGCCTTCATTGGGTGCCGCCAGGTTGGCATGTTCTTCCGGCACGTCGGCGGGCCGCAGCAGGTCCTTGTCCGGAACCGCGACGGAGGCCTGCCACAGCGCTTGGCGGCGGTCGCCTGCGAGTGTGCGCAGAGCATTGGCGCCGGCCAGGACCTGAACGTCGTGCCGGTCCAGTGCCGCGCGGCGGGCGAGGTCCGTGGCGCTGGCGAAGGGCCGCACGGCACGTGCGTCTTCAATGCGCCGCGCCGCATCTTCCCGCATGCCCTGCAGCAAGGACAGGCCGAGGCGCACGGCTGGCTCGCCCCCTTCGCGGGCTTCGAGCGTCGAATCCCAGCCGCTGGCCGTGATATCTGCCGGCAATACCTCCACGCCATGCCGCTTGGCGTCCTGCACCAGTTGCGACGGGCTGTAGAAGCCCATCGGCTGGCTGTTCAGCATGGCGCAGAGGAACGGGGCGGGCTCATGGCGCTTTAGCCAGGAACTGGCGTAGACCAGAAGCGCAAAGCTCGCGGCGTGGCTTTCCGGGAAGCCATATTCGCCGAAGCCTTGGATCTGCCGGAAGATGCTTTCGGCAAACTCGCGTTCGTACCCGCGCTCGAGCATGCCGGTGACGATCCGCTCGTAGTAGTGCTCCAGTCCGCCCTTGCGCTTCCACGCCGCCATCGCGCGACGCAGTTGGTCGGCCTCGCCGGCGCTGAAGCCGGCAGCCAGCATGGCCACCTGCATGACCTGTTCTTGGAAGATCGGCACGCCGAGCGTGCGCGACAGCGCCTTCTCCATTTCGGGGCTCGGATAGGTTACGGGTTCCTTGCCTTGGCGGCGCCGCAAGTACGGGTGGACCATGCCTCCTTGCACTGGCCCCGGTCGCACGATGGCGACCTCGACGACCAGGTCATAGAAGGTGCGGGGCTGCAGCCGAGGCAGCATGGACATTTGCGCACGGGATTCCACCTGGAACACGCCCACGGTGTCCGCGCGGCACAGCATCTCGTAGGTGGCCGGATCCTCCGCCGGGATGTCCTGCAGCTCGAACGCCTCCCCGCGCTGTTCGGAGACGAGATCCAGCGCGCGGCGGATCGCCGAGAGCATGCCCAGCGCCAGCACGTCGACCTTGAGCAAGCCGACGGCATCCAGATCGTCCTTGTCCCACTGGATTACGCTGCGATCGGGCATGGCAGCGTTCTCGATGGGCACCAGGCGCGATAGCTTGCCGCGGGCGAGCACGAACCCGCCCGAATGCTGCGAGAGGTGCCGAGGAAAGCCGAGCAGCTGCGTCGCCATGTTCGCCCATCGTTGGGTCAGTTCGGCCTCGGTATCCAGCCCGCTTTCGGCGAACCGCCGCAGCAGGTCTTCCTTCCCGTCAAACCAATGGTGCGATTTGGCCACCAGGTCCACGATAGCCGGATCGACGCCTAAGGCCTTGCCGGACTCGCGCAGGGCGCTGCGAGGGCGATACGTGGCCACTGCGGCAGCGAGCGCGGCCCGCGTGCGACCGTACTTGCCGTACAGGTACTGAATGACCTCTTCGCGCCGCTGGTGCTCAAAATCCACGTCGATATCGGGTGGTTCGCCGCGCTCCTTCGAGATGAACCGCTCGAACAGCAGATTGCCGCGCGCGGGATCGACCTCGGTGATACCAAGGCAGTAGCAGACAGCAGAATTGGCGGCTGAACCGCGGCCCTGGCATAGGATGCGGTTGGAGCGGGCAAAGGTGACGATGTCATAAACCGTGAGAAAGTACGGCTCGTACTGCATATCGCTGATCAACGTCAGTTCGTGCTCGATCTGCGCCTGCACGGCATGCGGGATGCCTTGCGGAAAGCGTCGATGCGCGCCAATGTAAGTCTCGCTGCGCAGGTAGTCTGCCGCCGTCACGCCATCCGGCACTACTTCGTCAGGGTATTCGTAGCGCAATTCGTCCAATGAGAATTGGCACAGGTTGGCGATGTGCAGGGACTCGTTCAGCAGCCGATGCGGGTAGATGTTAGCCAGCCGTAACCGGGAGCGCAGGTGTCGTTCCGCATTCGGTGCGAGTCGGTAGCCGCACTCTTGGATCGGCCTACCGACCCGGATCGCGGTCAGCACGTCGTGCAGCGGTTTGCGAGAGCGCACGTGCATGGCGACGTGGCCGGTGGCTACGATGCGCAGATGGTTGTCGGTGGCGGCCTGCTGCACGGCCGCCCGATGGAAATCGTCCATTGGGCGGTAGTGCAGCGTCAGGCTGATCCAGGCGCGGCCGGCAAAGGTAGCCGTGATCCATGCTGCTTGGGCAGCGAGCGTTTGCGCGGGTGTGCAGTAGTCCGGCGTGAAGATGATCAGGCAGTCCGGCAGGCCTTTGAGGTGTGCATACGGTCCTATTGGCGCCGCCAGGTCTCGGGGCGTCAGCAGGTACGCACCTTTTCCGGTGCGCGTGCGCGCAAGCGTGATTAGTTCGCACAGATTGCCGTAGCCTTCCCTGTTGCGGGCCAGAGCGATGAACGACAGGCCCGGCGTGCCGTCGTCATCGACGAGCCGGAAGGTGGCGCCCACCAGCAGCTTGATGCCGTGCTTCTTGGCCTCGGCATGCGCTCGCACGATTCCCGCCAACGAGCATTCGTCTGTGATGGCCAGTGCGCTGTAGCCCAACTTGACCGCGCGCTCCACCAATTCTTCGGCCCTCGAGGCACCGTCAAGGAACGTGAAGTTGGAAAGGCAGTAAAGCTCGGCGTAGTCGGGCATGCCGCCGCCGGTAAAGGGGAAGACATTGCGACGCCTCAACCGAACAAGCCATGCAGGTACCAGCGCGCCTCGTCGCCCTCGCGACTTCCCATGCGCTCGCTGTAGACCCAATAATGCGTGTGGTCGCGCCCCTCGGCCACGTAGTAGTCGCGAGTCACGAGCTCGCCGTCCCACCAGCCGCCCTCGATGCGCTCCGGCGGCGATACCAGGCGCAAGGGGGAGCCGTAGAAGGGGCGGTGGTCACGCATCAGCAGCGCGATCGGCTTATCCAGAAGCCAGGCCGGGCGCGGCAGGGAAGGTATCGGCATGACTGCGGGGGCTTGCCGACGGCCGGCACCCAGGCGTTCGCCACCTCGGGCCGATAGTCCGCCCGCAAGTCTGGCCGCAGAATGTTGTCTGCGCCTAGCCGCGCCACCAGCAGCTCCATCACGCGTGCGTGGTCCTCCGGCGTGCCGCCCGGGTCCGGGAACAACGTCTCGCTGGGCGGAGCCTTGTCCTGGACGTTGGTGACCGTGAGGCGAACCGCGATCATTGGAGCGTCGACCTGCGACTGCGCGAGCCGCTCGCGCAGCAGCCGCACCAGATGGTCCTCGCTCCAGGTCGGTTCGGCCAGCGCGATCTCAATGACGGTTGACGGTAGCGCCTCCCGCCCGCGTTCATGCTGTAGTTCGATGGAAATCCGCGTCACAGCAAGATGGAGGGCGGTCAGCCAGCCGATCATCTGCACGATCAAGCCACGCGCGTAGAGCAGGGTGGCCTCCGCATGCTCGATGCGGTCGGGTAGCTCTACTCGCGCAGAGAAGGTTGGTGGTGCTTCCAGCCATTCGAAAACCTCGGGCGCCAGGCCGAGCGCCCGGTCCATGGTCTCGTTGAGAGCTTGGCCGCAGCGACGCTGCAGGCCGGCACGGGGCAACCGGCGGATGTCGGCCAAGGTCCGACAGCCAAGACCATCCAGCCATTCCAGATAGGGGCGCGCAGGGGGCAGGGTACCGACCGGCAGTTCGGCAAGCTGGCGCTCGAGCGAATCGGCTTTCAAGGCGGTACCGCCGCCAGCGCGGGCGAGCAGCCAGGCCCCCTGCGCTGTGGGGGCGCAGCCGATCGCGGCGGTGAAGCCCAGCGCCTGAGCGGCGTCGCAGACGCGGTGACGAATCTTGCGCACGCCGCAGAACAGGCGCAGGCTGGCCGACACGTCGACCAGTACCGCGGCTTCCTCAGCCTCAGCCACGTTGGGTGAGAACCGCAGCAGCGCCATGGACAGCTTGTGCAAGGCCTCGGCCTCCTTCTGCGGGGCGCGCTCGTAGAGCAGTGTCTGCGGGGCGATGGTTTGCACGCCACCCCGGCGCATCTGTGCGCGCACGCCGGCGTCTGCGGCCAAGCGCGAGGCGAGGTGCACGCGCTCCCTCTCCAGCACGGCCACAGCCAGTTCAGTGGACCAGTTCGGCCGGAACACTTCGAGGGGAAGGGACGGCAGGTGCAGGCAGATCCAAAGGCGAAGCATGGCGGTGAAGCAGGATGGGCGAGGGGTCCAACGGGACGAGCAACGGCTTGTCCTGCTGCGGCCCACGTCGCTTGAGAAAGGTGAGTTCGACCCCGCCGGCCGCCGGCGTTACGCTGATCCGCAACGGCGCTGGGGAGGCATCACGCGCGCAGGCTTGGGGCCGCATCATGCAGAACAGCGTATCGCTGGTCTGGGCGGCTAAATGCAGGCGTCGTAGGGCGTCATTACGGGCATGCTTTTGCCAGAGCAGGAGGGCGCCACAGGTACCCGCGCGCAGCAGTTGCTCGGCGGCCCAAAGCACATCAGCGGTTCGCTCGGCACGGATCCAAAGCAGCCGTTCGGGCGGGATACCCCAGTTGGCCACGGCCAGTGCCTGGGGCGCGTGCGGGGGCGCCAGCAGCGCGATGGGGCGCTGGCCCGCGGCCAGCAGCGCGGGGCGCAGCAAGCGAAGCTCGCCAACGCCTGCTTGCTGGATTAACAACTCCACGAGCGTCCCGACCGGCCATCCGCCTCCAGGCAACTCCCGCGTCAGCGGCGCGTAGCCGGTGGCGAGGGTGCGGCCGTTCCCGCGTGCCAGTTGCGAGGCACGCCAGAGGGCAGGATGGATGGATTCTGGATTGGGCGTCGGCATGGTGATTGAGTCCTTACGATCCAGTGTACTGTATATATATACAGTGGTCACGAAAATCTTACGAGACTCGATCGGATGTGCTGCGAATCCATCCTTGTTCCGTTTAACCGGTTAAACGGAACAAATAGAGGTCACGGAAATTTTACGAAATTTCTAATAATTCATAATTTAAGTAACGTGTAACGCCGGAAAGTGATGCCTAGCGGCAACTATTGAACTATAAGTGCCGCATAAGGCGCTTTAATAGGCAAGCCGGCGGGCGGCCGGTCCAACATGCTGTTGAGCTCGGACTGCGGGATAGCGCAACCAGGGATCCGTGTAGCCAACCGCCTCGACGCGCCGCGCCGCCGTTTTGATCGTCCACTGATCGCCGGCGACTAACGCTTCCAGTTCATCCCACGCGACGGGCATCGACACACCCAGGCCCGGTCGGGCCCGAGCGGAAAAGGCGGTGACCGTCGTCGCACCGTGGCCATTGCGAAGGTAATCGATAAAAATCTTGCCGACGCGATTGCGCGGGCCGCTCTTGGCGACGAATCGCTGGGGAATGGTGCGTGCGATATGCACCACGGCATCGCGCGAAAAACGCATGACCGTCTCCCAGGAAAGACGCGGGACTATCGGCACGACCAAGTGAAGACCTTTCCCACCACTGGTCTTGAGAAAGCTCTCCAGCCCCAGTTCGTCGAGCAAGGTCTTTGTGAGCACCGCCGCCTCTTGCATACGCTGCCACGAGACACCATCACCAGGGTCCAGATCGAAGATGATCCGATCGGGCTTGTCGATGGTCCTCTTGGTGGCATTGCAAGTGTGAAACTCAATCACATTCAGCTGCGCAGCGGCAACAATGGCCGTCTCGCTGGCGATCTCAAGGAGCGGCGGATGTCCCGCCCATAGGCTGGCATCGAGGACGTTGATCCCAGGGATCTTGATGGTCTCGGCGTGCTTCTGAAAGAACAGCTCGCCATCGATGCCCGTTGGCCCGCGTACCAAGGACACAGGGCGCCCGCGGAGATGAGGCAGCAGGTGCGGCGCGATGGCTTCGTAGAAGCCGACCAGGTCGCCTTTCGTCAGCCCGGTCGACGGGTCAATCACCCGTTCCGCGTTGGATACCTTGACCGAGCGCGCCGGCCGAGGCCGGGGCTCTTCCACATCGACTGGCCGCTCCCTTGTCACGGTGCCCGCGGCCTTGTCAGCGCGCAAGGCATGGAAGACGGGATGCCGGATTCGGCCTTCTTTGGTCCATTCGGAGAACGAGATCTCGGCCACCAGCTTCGGCTTGACCCATCGGGCGACTACGCGCGGTGGTAGCTTTCCAAACGGGCAGACTGGCACTTCCAGTTCCGTCAGCATGACGAGCAACTTGGTCAGCATGCGCGAATCCAGACCGCTGCCAACTCTGCCCGCGTAGTGCAGTTTCCCGGTTTCATCGTGCACGCCAAGCAGGAGCGCGCCGAGGCCTTGTCGGCTACCCTTCGGGGCCGTGAATCCGCAGATGACGAATTCTTGCCGCTGTTTGCATCTGAGCTTGATCCAGCTAGGCGCTCGGGCGGAGACGTAGGGCGCGTCGACGCGCTTGCCAATCAGACCTTCCAGGCCCATTTGGCACGCTGCGGCAAGAAGGTCGTCAGGCGTGCCCTCAAAGGGCTCGCTGTACCTGACTCGTGTCGCTGCCGGCACGGCTATCACCTCCTTGAGCAGCGCCCTACGCGCGGCCAACGGAACCTGTCGTAGGTCGTGCTTTTGGAAGAAAGGGAGGTCAAAGACGAAGTACTGGATGTCCTCCACCTTCGATCTATCAAAGGCATTCTGCAGCGCCTGGAAGTCCGTGGTGCCCTTGTCGCTGAGTATCACGATCTCCCCATCCAGCCAGGCGGAGCCGAGGCCCAGAGCGCGTATCTCCGCTGCAAGCGATTTGAGGCGTGATGTCCAGTCATGGCCATTTCTTGTGAAGAGACGGACGTCGTCGCCGTCGACCCTTGCCAACAACCTATAGCCGTCGAACTTATATAAGTAACTCCTTCGGTGTTGCGATTGACTGAGCGCTGTGGTTACAGCAATCGCTTACTCACAACTGAAAGTCAGATCGACAGTGCCCCCCTCAAAATGGCCGTAATTCTCAACTGACTTAAGTAGCCTTACAGATTTTCCAGATTCTGCGCAGTGTTTTGTTGCTTCTTCGAGCGCCATGCGTTTGGCGCCAGCACGGCCGCCAAGCTCCCAAGTTGCTCTGGTCGATACTTGATATTGATTTTCACCAACACGAAATACGCCAGAATTATTGGCACATGCCGAAATGAATGAAATAGAGGAAAATATCAGGGCTTTCCTAAGCATGTATTTCGCCGTCTTGTCATTGTTCCCACGTGCAGACTGACGCGGATTAAAGTTCCCGCTCGGGTCTTCGGGGATAGGCATAGCAACAATTTGAGCATTCCACTGAATTCTCGTTGGAGAAGCCCGCTCCGGTTGCTAATCGTTCTCTGGAACGCCATATTAGGGCGCGCTACCACCGCGATGTTTCCTCCACGAAATCGTATGGATTGAGGCTGTTCGAAAGTAGATACTGCCTAATATAATTGATGGCGTTTTCTAGAAGTTTCATGAACATGAATTCTGGATAGGCGAGAAACAGTTTCGATTCATACACATACCCATGATAGTAAGGGACTGTCCTTTCAGGGCTGATCTCCATGGATGTTCCCGGTTCCCTTGACCCATGCACTAAGTAGTTTCGATAGCGGTAGAGCAAATTATAATGTTGGCAGTCGCGCAGAGCCTTCGCTTCCAGTTCGCTACTCGCGAGTTTAATCAATGCGCCAAGTGGTTCGTCGATCTCACTAAACTCGATTGAGCCCCCCGCGTCAGGGTCTATCTTGGCGAGTTTCTCGTCAATGAGGTCGCAAAGACGACCCGGCCCAATTTCTCCTCGTGTTTGCCTTTCGCTGAGAAAAGGAATGCTGACGTACTCGCCAGGTGTCCAGCACTTTCCATCCTGAATGAAACGTATGAAGCGCTCTCTGTTTCGTTTGTGTAGTTGTGGATAACGATCTTTCGAAAAGCGAATGCTGGCTAGCGTATCGACTGCATTGATAAGCAGTACCTTTCTATAAAATCGGATCTGGTACTGCGCTGGATCTCGGTTTTCATCGCGTTTAATGTGCAGATTGCGGATCGCCTCGATTTGTCCCGAGAAATACTCACAAAATCTATCGATACCGTCTTGAGTCGTCATCTTTGTCGCCATTATTGGTGCCCGGCTTGTGCGTTTCAGTAGCAGTCTGAATGAACACGATTGTCGCCTCCAGCAGCCGCGCCGTTCAAGATGATTTCACCACGGGCTTGCAGACGGTCGCAAGAATTGCAACCGACTCAATCGCAACGCCCCTCTTCGTCAAACGCAACGGCTACCATGTGGCGGCAGCGTTGGGGAAAAGCAACGGACCTGGGTGCGTATTTGTACTTTTATAAGTACCTGTCGATATGTTGCGCTAGACCCGTGGGGTGGTGGCGTTCAAATCTAAAGCCATGGGGTCAATAGCTAAGAAGTTGGTCCGTGAAAGTTCTTGGCGAAGTAATTAATAACGTCTGCTGCTTGGGTTCCGCGACGAAACGCCTTCTGCTCCGCAAAATCGAGGGAGGGCACCATATGGATAAATTGATCGTCCGCGTATAGGCCCAGCACTTCTTCTGGGTTGCTGACTGACCCGCGCAATCCCGCCAATGAGTTTGCCGCCTCGATTGCTGCGCCTATCAATACGTCGGCAAGTTGTACCGCCGGGCTATCCTTGGAGTCCACCTGCGTCACCGCTGACAGCTTGAGCGGGAATTTGATGCTTGCCACACTGGACTGCCTGAATTCGATCGCGTGGTCATGGGCGATGTAGCGTTCGAGCAGCGCATTGTAGTTGAGCAGATTCTTCGACCTGTCGTGCTCGACACGATAGTCCACCTCAGCCATCACTTCCATCCGGCTGATCAAGGATTGGAGAACCACAAAGGCCGCGTCTGTCGTTACACCGGGAGTAGCGATAGCGGCCAGGCATTCTGGCGCTGCGCATGCCAGCGGCTCCAGCGCTTCGGGTAGTTCGTTCCACCGGACCCTGCGAGCTGCAAGCACGAGTTCATGAATGGTCTGAGGGGTCTTGAATTTGATTGCGTGCTGGAAAGCAGCCAGTAGGGCACTGAATTCCGCCTCACCCAAGATGGCCGGACCGACGTAGTAGAGCAAAGAAGCCAGGCTGTAATTCCGCCCGTCCTCGTAGTAATTCACGCCCTGTTCATAGTAGAACGGCTCCACTGCATAATCCACGAACATGAGCAGGAGCAAATAGCGCTTGTCACAGATGTACGTCACGCACTTGTTCTGTGCCAAAACATCTCTTTGTAGCTTGAGTAGGCGTTCGCGATTGGCCGGCCGACGCGCCAGCGCTCGATACTTTAGCTCGGATGCCTGCAGCTTTGGGAAATGCTCCCGAATCAGCCGAACTGCATCCTCGTTGCTTGCTGATATAGCGGTGGCGCCTTGGAACCGCTGATCTGAGTTCAGCAGGTCGAAGCCTGTGTAGCCACTCTCATCGATAGAGAAGCGTTCCATAGTCCTATCAAGCCCGTTCACGGTCCGAAGATACCTCTGCGCGAGCGATGCAACACTGCAGCGGAGGCGGAAAGACTGACTGGTCCAGCGGCCCTATTCAAGACCATTTCATCAGGTGGGACCGACGGACGCGAGAATTCTAACAGGCCGAATCGCAACGCTTCTCTCGGTCAAACGCAACGCCAGCCACGTGGCTGCAGCTCTGGAAGATATGCAACAGGGCGATGTACGTATTTGTACTTGATCTCATAGGCCCATTGTTTGGCGTTGCGCGGCACCGTTGAAGCGAGCGTTGCCAGTTGCGGTGCCAGCGCAAGCGGAAGGGGGCGGGGCGTGCTGCAGCGGGTAGTACCTGTCGGCCCTGGCCCTGGCCCGGGCGCGAGCGATGCTGCTTTGGCACGGCAATCTTCGCGTTACCGCCGGCAGCCGATTTGCTGTTGCCCTGGGCCAGTACGCTGTCCGGCGGGGCTTCGGTGACGTCGTACTCTGCGGCAGAGCGCGCGAACGCGTCCCGCTCCTTGATCAAGAGCCACGGATCCTGACGCTCGTCGCCGCGGCCGCGCATCCTGACCAAGGTCCAATGGCCATGTAGCTTCTCACCTTGCAACTCAAACTTCAGCTTGCCGCTCTGGTAGCCAGCCACCGGATCACCGACCGGCATCCACGTCCCCCGATCCCAAACGATGACCGTGCCGGCCCCGTATGCCTTGGGCGGGATCACGCCTTCGAAGCTCGCGTAATCCAGCGGGTGATCCTCGACATGCACGGCCATCCGCTTCTCTGCGGGATCCAGGCTGGGTCCCTTGGGGACCGCCCAACTCTTTAGGGTACCCTCCAGCTCGAGCCGAAAGTCGTAATGGAGCCGGCGAGCCGCATGTTTCTGCACGACAAAGCTCAGGGCGCCGCTGGCGACGCCTGGGGCGGACACCTGGCCATTCGGCTCCGTCGTCGCGGCGAAATCACGCTTCTGACGGTATCGCTCCAGGGTCCGCGCGTTGGAAGAGGCCGACTTAGCCATGGACTGTGTTCAGAGACGGGGTGGCGCGGGCTTTACCCTTTTACGCCGCGGGGATCCTCCCCGTAGCTGTTGCGCATGCGGATCTGCCCATCTCGCCCATGGACCAGCAACTCGACCTTGTCCTGCTTAGCCTCCGCCGTGCCGGCCGCGATGGCGTCCTCCAGGTCGTCATGCGTAGAAGAGGGCTCGTGGGCTCCCTCGCGCAGAACATGCCATCGATCGCCGTGTGGAACGACGTGCACATTCTTGTTCGCCATGACCGTCTCCGTTTCCTCGTCTTCTGTAATCGCAGTATTTCCCCGTCCAATGGAAGCGACAATAGGCCGCTGTCCGACACGTGGTATGGCACTGGTCGCCATGCAGGTCCGACAGAAATTACATGCACATGTTTTTCCAGGAAGTGCTCGCCTATCCGCAAAGTGACAGTGGAACGCCGCCGATTCGGCGGGCACGATCTAAGCTAGATCGATGTACTCCCGACCTGCACGGAGATCGCCATGGCTGCCCGTTCCATTGCTTCCCTCTCTCTCAGCTTCGGCCTCGTGTCGATCCCCGTGAAGATCTTCAGTGCCACGGAAAGCAACTCGGGGGTCGGATTCAATTTGCTACACAAGGGATGCGGTTCCAGGCTCAAGCAGCAGTATGTGTGCATCCGAGAGGATGTGGTGGTCGAGCGGTCCGAGATGGTCAAGGGCTACGAGTTCGAGCCGGATCACTATACTGTGTTTGAGCCAGACGAACTGAGGGCGTTGGAAGACGAGGCGAAGCACACGATCGATATCGTCTCGTTCATGCCGGCCGGAGCCGTCGACCCCATCTATTTCGACAAGGCCTACTACCTGGGCCCGGACAAGCGCGGTGGTAAGCCATACAACTTGTTGGCCGAAGCCATGCGAAAGACGGGGACCTGTGCGCTCGCGCAGTGGGTCTGGAAAGGCAAGCAGTACATGGTGCAGGTGCGGGCGGTCGACGAGGGCTTGGTGCTCCAGCAACTGCTCTACGCTGACGAGGTCCGCTCGATGCTGGATCTGCACGTGGAGAAAGCTGAGGTCCAGCCAGCCGAGCTGGCTTTGGCTAAACAGCTGATCGAACAGAACTCGGTGGAAGGGTACGACCCCACGGCCTACAAGGATGAGGAGAATGACCGCATCTTGGCAGCGATCGACAAGAAAATCGCGGGCAAGAAGATCACCGTGAGCGAAGAGCGGCGGGAACCACGGGAGGGCGCCGAAGTGATCGACCTGATGGAGGCCCTGCGCGCAAGCATGGCCCGGGGAAAACAGGGCGGAACGAAGGCCGCAACCACAGCGGCTGCAGCGGAGGGTAAGAGCAAAAAGACTGGGAAGCGTGCCACTGCGGCACCGGCGCCAACTCCGGCCAAGCGAGCGTCATCGGCGAAAAAGTGACAGGCCGATGCCGACGTACACCCTGAAGGACGCCGAAACGATGCTGGGCATCCCGCGCTCGGTGGCCACCAGGTTGGTCACCGAGGGAATCATCACGCCCACGCGCGGGCCGCGCCGCCAACTCCTGTTCACGTTTCAGGACATGGTGCTTCTCCGGACAGCCAATTCACTGCATGGCGCCAAGATCCCAACGCGGCTGATTATCCGCGCGCTGGCGAGGGTGAAGGCCTCTCGTGGCACTGGCCAGCCGCTGACCGGTGTGCGGATTCGTGCGATGGGCAACGAGGTGGCGACAAAGGACGAGGGTAGGGGATGGCAGGCCGTGTCGGGCCAGATGCTGATGGACTTTGAGCCAGGAGAGCCGGGCGCGGCAGTCGTGGAGTCTCTGCACGATGCGCGGGCGCCGGCGGCCGAGGCACAAGATTGGTTTCTCGTCGGCGCCGAACTGGAAACGGAGAAGCCGATCGAAGCCGAGGCAGCATACCGTCGCGCGCTGGAGGCCGAGCCAACATTTCTTGATCCCTACCTCAACCTTGGCTGCATGCTGTGCGACGCCGGCCGGTTTGGCGACGCGGTGGAACTGTACCGTTTCGGAGTCTCACATCTGCCGAACGAGCCGCTGCTCCACTTCAACCTTGGTGTCGCCCTGGAGGACATGAGCCGGACAGGGGAGGCGCTCTCAAGTTACGAGCGATGCATCACGCTTGCACCGGACTTTGCTGATGCTCACTTCAACGCAGCCAGAATCTTCGAAACGCTTGGCAACAGGATGCGGGCAATCCGGCATTTCAACGCCTATCGCCGGCTGCAGGTTTAGCGAGTGCGCGGGTTAAGTGCGAGGTGCGGAGGCTTGCAGCCTGCAGCCTGCAGCCTGCGCGTACCCCCAGCTGGGCAACAGGCTGACAATCGGGAGGTGCCATTTTGACAAGCACCCGAGCCGCCGGAGAGCGCTAAGCAGGGTAGCAGGTCACCAGAGCAAAGAGGCCGGAGAACGCATTCTGGCTGTCGGAATACCCCCGACTCTGAACCTTGTTCGTTTAACTTTGAACTTCCCACCCACGGGAACATCTCGCTGGTCTACACGGGCCACACCGCAAAGAAGCGGAGAAGGTCATGCCCGCTGTGGAAGACATAAACTGCTACTGGAACATCCTACTCCACTCGTTGTCGATCCCAAGAGACCCGACAAAGGGATTCTCCGAAAGGAGCTTTTCCCGGACGGAGCTCGAATAGACGAGTTCTGCATTCCAACTACGGAAGATCCCGCTCCCGTTTGCCGCGTTGACGTGTCTGTAGTATTCGGCAAGGTCGCGCATGGTTGCATCTTCCCTAGCGATCTTTTGAAACACGGACCAAAGCAGCACGCTGACTGGCGAAAACTGCGCACACGTTTCATTTTGTTCGACCGTCGACGCTACGAACGCGGTGGCAACCGTACATTGAGATGGAGCGGCGTAAACGGGCTTGCCGCTGGCCATTGTCGGCGGTGGCATTTGCCACGACATGATTTGATTAGACCACGTGCCGACATCTGCTACGCATAGCACGTCTAGGAGCAAGCGGGGACGCTGGGCTGATTGGGAGGCACTATTGAGCTGGCACGCGACGTTTTCGGAAGGCTTGGATTTTTCAGCATTCCACGCATGTGAGTGGCAGAGCAACCCATATACGATTGGGGAATGCAACTCTCGTTGAGGTGTGCCCGTCCGAGCCTGAAAGAGGTCCTTCACCAACGAACAAGTACGCACGGCATCGCGAATATGATCAGGGCGTACCGTAATCTTGCATTCGAAGGCGGCGGCGACGCCAGCGGCTAGGTACGTCTTGGTCGAAAATAGCGCGGTGGGGTAGGAGGGTTTTAGGACGAGAATATCTATTTGCGGCGACATGCGACCGTCCACCCCGATAATCCGCCCCTTTGTGACGACCGTGTATGACTTCGGCAGCCAGCCACGTAGGAATTCAGCCCAGTTTTCTTCTCCCTGATCTCCGGCGGTTCCAGGGTCTTCCAGCACTCTACGTTGAATGCGGTTGTATTCGTCTTTCAGGGTAAGATTTGCTCGACGCAAGAAGTCTGCAAGATCGTGAATTGGAGCGTCTGACATGCATCTTCTATTCAAGTGTTGGTCTCAGCCGTATTTTAGCGGTTTGTGTTGGCACAAAATGTAGTCAGACAGCAGAATTGGCACCCTTTTGTCACAAATAGACGACCACTTCGGAGAGACTCATGATCGAACTGCCGACTGCAATCCCCGATGTCGACGTGCTACTGGCATTGGAGCCGGAAGAACTGGCCGGCAAGATGCTGCTGTTGTGGCGTGCTCGTCCAGAGAGTCACATGCTCAATACCGGCACCCTGAGAGGGGAACTCTGGGGGCAGGCGCTCTCCGGTCGCCCGCAATACCCGCAGAATCGACGCCATGAGGTCGATCTGGCGTTAGCTGAAGCGTTGGCCTGGCTTGAGGCGCAGGCGCTGATCGTCCCCGCCGAAGGTATCAACGGCCAGAATGGATGGCGGCATCTGGGTCGCCGTGCGCGCCGCTTCGAGAACGAAGCGGCGTTCATTGATTACCGGACCGCACGCCTGCTGCCGAAAGAACTTCTGCACCCGGCGATCGCCACGGACGTATGGTTGTCGTTTATGCGTGGAGCGTATCCAACCGCTGTGTTCGAAGCGATGCGGGCGGTCGAGATTGCGGTTCGCGACGCGGCTGGCTTTGATCAAGCAGAGCACGGCGTGCCGATGATCCGCCGGGCCTTCAATCCCAGGGGGCCACTTGCTGATCCTGCGGCGGACGAAGGCGAACGCGAAGCATTGGCCGCACTGTTTGCCGGTGCCATCGGCTCGTACAAGAACCCGCACTCACACCGCAACGTGCCAATCGACACGCCTCGCGAAGCCATCGAGATCATCTTGCTTGCGAGTCACCTGCTGGGCATCGTCGATGCGCGTGTATGTATTTCTGCGGCAGGGCATCAAGTGTCGGGGGCTTGATTCGGTAGCGGGGGTTGTGCGCACCGCCCGGGCCTGGCGGCCATGGCACACCGCACAATTAGTTTACATGTTAATTATTTGACATAATAAACGTTATGTGATTTATAAATCACATTGATAGGCGTGCCCCGGTTCATCCAAGAGATCCACCATGGGTTGACGGCCATTTCCCGGAGGCCTGCTAAACCGACTGCCTCCCGTAGGAAACCGGAATTGGCTGGACTGGCGTGCGGCGCAAGGCGTTCAATGCGACCGCGTAGGACCGTTGTCGGCCACGAAGCGCCACTCGAATTTTCATGGCGAACGTCAGCTTGTATGTGCGCAACAGTCCATCGAGCAAACTAGCGAATATCCGCGATGGGGCGACAGCGGGGCCTGCGGTAAACTTTACTCGCCTTTGAATATACAGGGCGCCAAATTTGACGCACTTACTGGAGCATGGCGTGGGGACGGAGATCCATCTGGAAGTAGGTGGTGTGAGCATCGATTGGTCGAAGAACAACGCGGGCACCGATCACCGCTCCTTGTTCCAAGAGGGCGACCGCGCGAGGCTCCCTTCTGAGGAAGCGGACGACGAATCTCAGGCAACGCACCCTGAGGACGACGCCCTTGTCCGTACATTGGCCCGGACTCTCCCCCGGCTAGACCTGATGGGCTGGACGCTAGACGCCGCGCGAGCTGAGTACAACGCACTCGTAGACGACCAAAGTGAGATTGCCGAAGAAATTGGCCGGGACACTTCAGGCGTAATGACGTTCGACGAATTTTGTACTTTTGCGGGTCGTTATCGCCTCGCGGATCTTGACGGTACTTACATCAACCACAGTCACGAAAGGGATGCAATTGTAAAAGGACGGTTTCATGCAGACGATGCGGAAATGGACAGGCTTCCAATGTCCTACGACTCATCGTATTGGTCAGAAAAATCTTACTTTGCATCGAGAGTCGTCCTACTCAGCCCTTATTCGATGCTGCAAGTTTTCGGGCAAAGCGAATCAAACCTGGAGGCTGAAGTTGTCTGGGAGTATGGACCACTAGTCGATGCAGGGTGGGCTTCCGTTTCGGACTTTGCGGCGGGCGCGAGTCGCCTACAGACGATCTTGGTCGCCACCGAGGGAACTACCGACTCCCGCATCCTGAAGCGAGCCTTCAACACGTTGCGCCCCGAAATAGCGGACTTTTTCCGGTTCGTCGACATTGATGAAAGACACCCGTTCTGGGGCACGGGTAACCTGGTCAAGTTCGCGGAAGGTCTTGTCCGCATCGATATCCAAAACATGGTCTTATTCATTCTGGACAATGACGCAGAAGGGGCGGATGCGCTCAAGCGCCTTAAAGATCTACAGATGCCGCCGAACATGCGTGCCATGCTGCTCCCCGACCACGGGGCATTTCGCAGCTTCCCCGCGATAGGTCCAGAAGGAACCAGGAATTCAGATATCAATGGACGTGCAGCGGCAATCGAATGCTATCTGGACCTACGTCTGCCTAATTATGGCCCCCGGTAGTTCGATGGAGTAACTACAAGAAGGATATCGACGCTTGGCAGGGAGCACTGGAGTACAAGGAAACCTACACGCGCCATTTTCTTGAGCAAGCGCCGGAAACGCTCAGAAATGGTGGCTATGACACTGCAAGGCTCGAATGGGTGTTGGATGCGATCACCATACAAGCGATGCTGTTGCAGCAACGTCAGCTTGATTAGGCGCCGTCGCGTCGAAGCGCTTGCGCTTGGCGCATAACGCGCACTGCGCCCAACAATCGTCGAGGATGCCGTGGCTGACAACTCCTATCATTTTCCAGTTCTCTTTTTGAAACCATGTTTTGAAGAGGCCGAACTTGATCTTGGCCAATTCGCTTTGTCGAAACGGAAGTGGCAAACAACTCCGTTCGATCTCGCGACTCTCGCTACAAAACACAAGGTTCATCTCCCTTACCAGGCAATGGACATTTTCTTGGCTCATTGCAATCTCGAGGTTCGAGTGTCAGGCGTGGGCACAGTTGAGGAGGCTATAGCAAAATTTCGTGCGTTGCAGGTTGCCCTATACAGAAGAGGTATATCTCCTTTTCTTTCGCCGTTTATAGCCAGCCATTCGATCAATACGTATTCGGGAATAAACAGTCGCGATAGCGGTGTGTGGTTGGACAAACTTCCCGAGGAGATGCGAACGGGCATTAAATCGGGCGAACACACCGTGGAAGTGTGGCCGTATGAGCTATCGTTCGATTGCAGGACGATCAACGATAAGCGCGACATCTCCGCCGAGTCGTTTTATGATGCTGCCAAATTCGCCGACGAATGGCTGCACGTGACCGCCAAGAATTCTGCGTTGGCGGCGCTAGAAATGGCCATGACTTACGCCCCGAAGCTTTCGTCGGTCTCACAATCGATCCTGCACATTTGGACGGCGCTTGAGTCCATCTTCCCGCGAGTCACTACTGAAGTTTCATTTCGTGTTGCGCTATACATGGCGCAGTTGAATGCCAAGGGTGGTGATCGTCGCGATTATCACAAGTGCGTTAAGAGAGCTTACGACCTCCGTAGCAAGATCGCTCATGGGGCGAGATTCGATCCGGGATTACAGGACTGGCTTGACGCATGGAGTCTGCTCACAGACTCTATCAGCGCGATTGTGGGGCGCGGGGGCTGCCGAGCGAAGATGCATTGTTAGAGGAGCTCCTGGGGCAAGACAAGCAGTGAAACATGCTCCGTCAGGTCTATTCGTCCTCGCATCGCGGTCACCTGCATTCATTTCACCGGCTAATACGCTAGTCGTGCGACCGCTTGCGCGGCAAAGCCGGCCATTCCCCGCGATTGAGCGCCCGACCGCTCCGGGTCGTAAGGCGCCTGTCGGCTCCTCCCAACTTAGTCTTCGTGACGATTGGACTTGAGCAGCCGGTTGCTCGCGGCGGACCTTGCACAACGGCCTGCATCGGGCTACCCAGCCTCGGCCGGAACCTGGGGAGGTATCGTGCGCTCCCACCATGTGCGGGACTCAATCACTTCGGAGCAACGCCGCTTTTAGTCAAGACGCGGCAACCATAGTGCGATTCGCCAGATCTTCTGCTGTCAGGGAATTTCACCCTGTACTCCTTGCCGGTTAGCCGGCGAACACTGTATATTTATACAGTTGTCGTCGCCTCCCGGAAAAACTGGCTCCTGGAGTCAAGCCCGTGCGGCGCCTGCGCTTTCTCCCCACCTCGAAAGGCAATCATGTTCGTGGACCGCACCGAAATCATCAACGCCGCCAAGGCACTGCGCGCCAGCCAGGAAGAATCCAGGTACAGCAAACTCGTCGCGCTCGCGAACAAGCAACTCAAGGCAATGCAAACGGCAATTCAGAAGGGCAAGGAAGAATTCGAGACCAGACTGGTACTCGACATCAACGAAGACAATCCGCAAGCAGCGCTGGAACCGCGCGTGCAACGGCTAGCCGACGACCTCAGAACGCAAGGCTACACCGCAACGGTGACCACATTTGCCGAGGTCAGCACCGACCGCAAGAACTGGACGCCGAATATCACGGTCGTCATCGGTCTGGGCGACATGGTTTCGGTAGACGACGACGCGATAGCGGAAAGCACGGTGACCGACGAAACGGAAGTCGCGCTGGCTGGCGAAGCTGCCAGTGAAATTGCCTGACAACAGGCGGGCAATCCGAGATAAGGGCGTGCCGGTGCAGGATGCAGCGCTTCTCGCTCGGACGTGGGTGCCTTGTATTTCACATCTGATGTGGCCCGGCGGGTTGCGGGTTGTGGGTTTCGGCCACCTACTGTGGTCGTCAGCGTCCGGCCATTGGGAGTCGCTCGATCGAGGAGGTCAGTATCAATCCAGATTGTGCCGGGCCGCAGATTGCGACGTTGGTCATCAGCGCCTAGCCCAGCTTAACGTAGACTTTCTAATCGCTACCGACACCCACGGAAGCAATGGCACTGTTCACGCACCTGGTTTTTCCTCTGCTTTGCGTGGATCTATGTCCGTAGACAGGCCACATCGACGGCACTTCTTGGGAATCCAGGTTGGATATATGAAGGGGCCAACGAATCCATAGGTGTACGCCTTACCGCAGCGCGGGCATGAGAAAAAGAACGCGTTCCAGAACGCGAACACAAAAAACAGTATGAAAATCCCAATAAGGAATGCGCCATGGACCTTCATGGCAAGAAACAATAGCAGAAAGAAAGAAGCAAAATATCCGAAGGTAAAGATATAAAATTTCCGCTGTGGGGACATTGCTGTACCTTCTGCGATTCGGCCGAACGCACTCGCGCGGGACTTGACACCCCTCTCAAGTAGTTCATCCCAAGTGGCGGCCAAAAGCAACTACCTCCATGTTGGACAGAGCACACAAGCCGTGGCAAAACGGGCAGTCCTCAATATCAGTCATTCAGACCGAGGCCCCTGGATGACCGAGAAGGGTCGGCAAGGGCCAGTTTGCACCCGATGAGGAGCAGTCCAGCCAACCAGCACCGCGCAGCACGTGTGGGAGGGGCGGTGGCACCGAGCGCGCGCTGATGCGCTCGCCGCGCACGGTCTTTGCCACTGGCTCCGCAGGGCGGCAATCTCATAGGTCTGTGCTAAGAAGCCGGATGATAGCGGTCGCACCGGTCGGTCCCCTCAGGACCACCTTTTCCAAATCGGGCGCGCAATCCCAGGCGAGGACTTCGACTCTCGCCTCGACTCTGTGCGGCGCCTTGGGGCCTTATCCAAGGCGTGGATGACAGCCGATAGTTCCTGGTCGGAAATTCGCGCCAGCTCATTGGCCCCAAAGCGTCTCCGTCGATGGGAGCGGAAACAACGCGTCTTCCTCTCCATTCGGCCGTCGCGACAAACGGCTTTCATATCGTAGTGATATAGAATACGATATGATACAGAACCCGAGAGGATACGATATGGCGCGGATTGGCATTGCCTATGAAGTTGTCGCAGCCGCGGCCGATGCGCTGCTTGCGGAGGGACGCAAAGCAACGTTGGCGGCTGTCCGGGAGCGTATCGGCAGCGGCAGTATGAATACGATTCACCGACACTGGACGATCTGGCAAGGCCGCCAGAAACCCGTGCCCCGTAAGCTATCCGAGCCAAATACGCGGCTGCTTTCCGCGCTGGGCTCTGAGCTTTCCAAAGTCGCCGAGGAGGCTGCCTCCGAAGCGGATGCAGCGTTGGCCCAGGCGATGCACGAGCTTTCCGTGTACAGCGCCAACGGCGAAGCGCTGGAGGCAGAACGAGACGCGCTCGCAGCGCAATTGCTCCAGATCACCACGGAGCGCGACACGCTCGCCGGCAAATCCGCTGGTCAATCCGCTGAGATCGAACGACTGACCCAAGATGCCGAGCGCGAGCGCGAGGATACGGCCGTCGTACGGCGTATGTTGGCTCAGGCAGAACTCAGGTTGGAAGCGGTGCCGCGCCTCGAAGAGGAGTTGGTACAGCTGCGGGCTCAGCTGGTTGCCGAGCAAACGGCACGCACGGAAGCCGAGAAGATGGCAGCCGTCGCCGAGGCACGGCGGGCCGCCGCCGAAGCCGCCCAGGCACAAGCCGAGGCACGGCTGGCCAGCGCGGAGCAACGGGAAGGTCGGGTACGCGTGGAATTGGTGGAAGCGCAGGCCGCGCATCAATCCACGCGAGAGAGGCTGATCGAGGCCGTCGGCGTTGCTGCCGGGGCTCAGGCAGAACTGAAAGCATGGCGGGAAAAACAGGCTGAAGCCGCAAAGCAGGCCGAGACCAAGGGCCATGCGGAACTGGACGCCCACGGCGCCGGTAGTGCCGCGCAGAGACCCGCCCGCAGCCGCAAACCGGTGCAGGGGAATTGACCCGTCTAGCGCCTACCGCCGACTCTTGACTTCGATGGTGGGAGGGCATCCTGACAGAAGCACTCAAGGTTCCGGCTTGGACGCCGAAGGACACTCATCTGTCAGGAGAAATACATGCGTAGCACCATCGCCGCGATCGGCGCCGCCCTCGCCTTTTCCGCCTCGCCCGCGTCGGCTCTCAGCGTCCTCGCCTACGGGGACGAGCCTGTGGGTGACCCCGGCGCCGTCGTGCAGGATTTGATCTCGACGGAGTTCGAGCGCTTCTTCAGTGCCGCCGGGACCGTCCTGGTGATTCACTACGATACGGTTCAACTGGGGATGGACCGCGTGTGCCACGCAACCGTCGGCATCAGCGCGGCACCCGAGGCCGGAGCCACCGCACGGCTTCCCGCTTGGCGCTTCAACGCGACCCGCTTGATCCGGGACCATGGGAATGTTGACCTAGTGTCATGAGTCAGAAGTTCATTGCATTATTGACGCCACGTAGTAGTCCGCTTTGAAGGCACGCAAACGGCGAGGCGTTGATGAGAGGAAGACCGAAGGCAGAACTGGTGTTGAGTGAGCTCGAACGTGAGCAACTCAAGGCGCTGACGATGCGGCGCAAGACGGCACAGGCGTTGGCCTTGCGCGCGCGCATTGTGCTGGCTAGCGCTGAAGGCCTGGACAACAAGACCGTCGCGGCAAGGCAGCGTGTCGACGTGCATACGGTCTCCAAATGGCGATCGCGATTCGTCGCGGATCGCCTGGATGGGTTGCTTGATGCTCCGCGCGCAGGGGCGCCGAGGACCATCGGTGATGCGCAGGTGGATGCGATTATTGCCAAGACGCTCGAATCCGTGCCGGCCGGCGCCACCCACTGGAGCACGCGCACCATGGCTCGCGCGGCGGATCTGTCGCAGTCGACCGTGGCGCGTATCTGGCGTGCCTTCGGGCTGCAGCAGCATCGACAGGAGACCTTCAAGCTCTCCACCGACCCATTTTTCGTGGAGAAGGTGCGCGATATCGTGGGGTTGTACCTCGACCCACCGCTCAAGGCCATGGTGTTGTGCGTTGACGAGAAGAGCCAGATCCAGGCACTGGACCGCACGCAGCCCATTCTGCCGCTGGCGCCAGGTATCCCCGAGCGACGTACGCACGACTACATGCGCCATGGCACGACAACGTTGTTCGCCGCGCTGGACATCGCCACAGGGAAAGTTATCGGTGAATTGCATCGCAGACATCGCAGCAGTGAGTTCCTGCAGTTTCTACGCACGATCGAAGCCAACGTGCCGCCCAAGCTCGATGTGCATCTCGTCATGGACAACTACGGCACGCACAAGACGCCGTCGATTAAGGCTTGGTTCGCCCGCCATCCGCGCTTCCACGTCCATTTCACACCGACCTCCGCCTCATGGATCAATCAAGTGGAACGCTGGTTTGCAACCATCACCGAACAATACATCCGCCGCGGCACGCATCGCTCAACCCGACAACTTGAGCAAGCCATCCGCCAATACCTTGACCTGAACAACGCCAACCCCAACCCTTTCGTGTGGACGAAGTCAGCCGATGACATCCTCGCCAGCATCAGGCGATTTTGTCTACGAATTTCTGACTCAGGACACTAGCTGGCAAACGTGAGTGCCTCACCAGCGCGATACGCGAGGCCGCACGGAACATGATGCAGGTGCCAATTCCCGAGTTGGCAATGCGCAGCGAGGCCTTCGCTTGTCGGGGCGCGCAACGCCAAGCGCGCCGGACGGGACATTTGAAGGCCCCCCGGCTGTCCGGCCTTGACTTCGCGCCTGCCCCTGTAGATTGGGTGTATATCCCATCACCCAGGTGCTTCCGATGCAGGCCCACCCCGCCCAACTCAGCCTCTTTGACGAAATCGCCCGCGCAGCCGTCGCACGGTCGCCGGCTCGCCCGTTGGTGCTGATGGCCTGCTCTGCCACGAAGCTCGATCGCCCCGCTCCGGCCATGGATCTGTACCGCGGCGTCATGTATGAGACCTTCCGCGCCCATGTGCGAGCCGATGCGCAGCCGCAGGTCATCATCCTCTCCGCGCAGCATGGCTTTATCCAGCCGGATGCGGAGATTGCCCCCTATGATGTCCGCATGACCGCGGATCGCGCGGAGACCATGCTCTTGGACCTGGCGACGGCGATGGCCGGTGCGGCATGGCCCGACCAGGTCGGCCCGGTCTTCCTCGCCGGTGGCATGCACTACCGTCGCGTAATGCGCGCAGCCGTGGAGCGATTGGCGCGTAAGGTTGGTGCTGGCGCCGCGCCGGCGATCATGGAAACCAGCGGCGGCATCGGCATGCAGCGCTCCCAGCTCGGCCAGTACCTGAACGGCTTGTCCTGCCAACTAACCGAAGAGATCGGGCGCTTTCCCAACGGAGTGCCCTACTTCCGCCGCGCTGGGCCGTTCACGGTGGGCGAGCGCGTCATTCACGCCTACCGCCACCTGCCCGGCATTGCGCCCCGTTGGGCAACCATCCGGGCCCTTTTCCAAGGACCCAGTGGCCTGACAGCCGAAGCCGATGTCGAAGAGGAAACGGGAAACCGCGCGCACATCGCTTCCCGTTGGATTGCCCTGAAGAATCTCCAGCCGAACCAATGACTATCACCATCACCCTGCAGTTGGAAGCCAAGGCCCTCGCTGCCAACCTCGATGGCACGCCCGACGCCCTGCTTGCCCTCACCCATCGCGGCTACCGCTACTGGACCAAAGCCAGGCGCCTGCATTTCCCGCCGCCGCGGCGCGAAGAGTTTCTGTTGGAAATCATGCGTTTCTGTGCAGATACGAACCTGCTGGAGTGCCCCCCGACCTTGAGGACGGAGACCGCCAGCAGGTGATAGAAGAGATGCTCGACGCCCGCTATCCGCGCTATGCCCGCCTCAAGCGTATGCCACATCGCGCATGAGCATGGTGGCGACCTTTTCTCCAGAGCCACACGGCGGCGAGCATCTGTCCGCCTGGCTCAACCCCGCTAACCTGAAAGCTATGTCCGCCTCGAAGAGGCGGTAGGGGTGCGGGGGAAACGGGATATCGCGGTAGGAATGCTCATTGCTGGGCACCCCCGCACAGATCCCGGCGTGCCCAATTCAGGCACCGGGCTCCCACCTTGGGTGTTTGACGGCGAATCTGTCGCTGGGCCACGGATGAAGAATTCGAGGTCTCGGGAGCCAGTCATCGGCGAGCCGGGTCATCCGCGCCCACGTCATGGCATCTTTCTGGCTGCGCCGCCGCAGCGAGCGCCGCCAGAGATTGGTAACGTGATAACGAAATGCCACGAGCGCCCGCGAGTTCGTAGGAACCGCGTGGTACGCAAAATAGCCGCGTACCACTTGCCTGAGCCAGTGCCCTTGGATGGGTATTGGTTCATGCATGCGCCGCCGTAACTCCTCCTTAATTTGCCTGAGTTTCGCCTGCATGCGGTCGCCACGGGTCTTCCGCTGAAGCTGGAAGGCACCGCGACGGGATTTGCCACAGATATAGACGAGGCCCAGGAACGAGAAGGTCTCCGGTCGGCCAAGACCATGCCGCTTGCGCCTGCCCGCTGCATTGCGGCCAAACTCAAGCAGCCGCGTCTTGTCCGGGTGAAGCACCAGCGAGAACTCCTCCAACCTCAGTCGCATCGCATCCCAGAAGTGCCGCGCGTCAGCTTCGTGCTCAAAGCCGACCACCACATCATCCGCGTACCGCGAGATGATGACGTTGCCCTTGGCTTCGCGCCGTCGCCACCGGTTAGCCCAGAGATCGAAGACGTAGTGCAGATAGACGTTCGCGAGCAGGGGCGAAATCACAGCCCCCTGTGGCGTGCCTTCTTCACTGACGCTCCATTCTCCGTCCTCCAGGACGCCCGCCTTGAGCCACTTGCGCACAAGGCGGATGATGCGTGGATCGCCAATCCGGTGCTCCATGAATCGGATCAGCCAATCCTGGCTGACCGAGTCGAAGAAGCTCCGAATGTCGGCGTCTAAAATCCAGTTCACCGGGGTGCTGGTGATCGCCGTTGCCAGCGCGTCCAGCGCATCGTGCTGGCTACGCCCGGGCCGGAACCCGTACGAGAAACCGAGGAAATCTGTCTCGTATATCCCGTTGAGCACGTCAACCACCGCGCGCTGGACAATCTTATCCTCCAGCGCCGCAATCCCCAACGGACGCTGCTTGCCATCCGGCTTCGGTATGTACTGCCGCCGAACGGGCAGCGCCCGATACGCTCCGCTCTGTACTTGCGCGTGCAAGCGCTGGAGATGTTCTTCCAGTCCCGCCTCGTAGTACCGCCACGTCACGCCGTCCACTCCGGGGGCCGCATTGCGTTTAAGCGCAAAGAACGAATCCCGAAGCCTGTCGATCGTGATATGGTGCATAAGCGCGGTAAACCGTTCCTTCTTCCGCTGCTTTGCCGCTTGCCGTACACGTTCCAACCCCTGTGACACGCTTGCCCGGTTCTGTGCCCGGCGCGTGTGTGGCTGACCCGTGTTCCCCTTGGTCCCCGCCCTTGGCTCCACCCACTCCGCAGCCCGTTTCCAGGCCTTGTTCGCGGGCTTCGTCGCTACTATGGCGGAGTCTGACTTCTCCCGTCCGTGCATCATCGGCTTTGGCTCCTCGCCTTCCCGATGCGGACCCGTCCGTACTGCGACTGGCCAGACGGGAGATCTCCCGGTTCCCGCACAAGGAGCGTCCGCACGTGCCAGGGTCTCAGACCACGCCGGGTCGTCGGAGCGCTCGCGAAAGCGCGCCCCGCCGTGTTGCCTTCCGCGTACTGAACCGCGTTGGCACCCGGGATATATCTATCGCGGCTCGATGGCTGGCCCATACGCTCCCCTACCGACGCTTCGCCGACGACCTCACGGTCGCCTGCGCACGGCTCGGGGCCGATGTGGCTCGCTATTCCTTCATCGTAGTGGACTTGCACCACCAACTCCTTGCCGGTCTCCCGGCGCACTCAGTATATAAATGCGGTCATGACACCCGTCGACAGCCTCTGGCTCACCAATCCCACCCTCGCCTACGCCGATTGGCAGCGCCGCGAGGCAGCCGGAGCGGACCGGCGCCCTTTCGCGGCCCGCTCGATCATCCAGCATCAGGCCATGTTCGAGCATTTTCGGCGTCATCTGCTCGACGCCGACACCACCGTGGCCACGTTCGGCCCAGACCATATCGATACCTTCTGGCAGGCGCCCGACGCGCGCGGCTACAGTACCGCCACGCGCATGCGCTATCTGAAACTGCTGGACCGGTTGTGTCGCCACCTGGTTGCCATCGGCGTGCGCAAGAGCAATCCAGCCGGTCAATTGGTCCGCAACGGTCATTGGCCGAAAGCCGAGCCGGACCCCATCTACCTGCCAGAGGACGCGGACGCCCGCCTGCAGGCTTGGGTGCAGCCGCACGCAGCGGATGATCCGGCTGCCTTGCGCAACCGCGCCATCGTGGCGCTTTTCCTCGGCACCGGCGTCACGGCATTGGAAGGCCGCACAGCCCGCCGGGAGGACCTCCAGCCCGATGCTGCCCCGCCCTACCTGCGCGTGCCCGCCCACGGCGCGCGTGATACACGCACGATCCACCTCGCCGCGTTCGCGGTGCCAATCCTGACGGAGTGGTGCGTTCGCCGGCAGACCCTTCCGGTCGTTGGCGACCTCGTGTTCTCACTCCAGGCCAGCGGCGAGCCGATCACTGATATGAGTCTTGGCAAGATCGTGCGAGCGGCGCTCGTCGCGATCGACTTCGAAGCTGAAGACATGAGCCCGCGGGTGCTGCGGAACACCTACTGCCGGCGGCTGCTACTTGCCGGGCGCCACCGCGATGAAGTCAGCAAGCTGCTTGGGCTGGCCAGCACGCGAACTTGTGATCGGCTAAGGGCCACCATCGTTGCTCAGTTGTAAGTGTTGGTATCCCCAAGTCCCACATAGCGCATAGAGTTTGCTATTCTCGCGAACGCCTCTACGGCAACATATCAACGAGTAACCAGACAAAGAAATCCATGGCAACCAAAGCGAAAGCTGTCGTAAAGACCCCGGCCAAGCCTGCCGCCAAGAAGGCAGCGCCGGCCAAGAAGGCAGTAGCACCGGCAAAGAAGGCCGCTGCGGCTGCACCGGTGGCGAAGCCGCTGAAGGAAACCTTCACCAAGGCGAGCTTGCTGGCCCACCTGGTCGCCCAGACCGATCTGGATGCCAAGACCGTCAAGACCGTGCTGGCCCATCTGGAAAACACTGTCCTGAGCGCGGTACACAAGAAGGGCGCGGGCGAGTTTACGCTCCCCGGCCTCCTCAAGGTCACCGCCCTCCAAGTGCCGGCGACCAAGAAGCGCTTCGGCAAGAATCCGTTCACCGGCGAAGATCAGTGGTTCGCAGCAAAGCCCGCGACCGTCAAGGTCAAGGTCCGCCCGCTGAAGAAGCTGAAGGACGCCGCCGCGCTGTAAGCCGGAACCGGCATGTAGCACGAAGGGAGCCCGCGCGGCTCCCTTTGTATTCGACGCGGAGATGCGAATTTAGCCTCTCAGGGTTGGAAATTGGCGCCGACGGCCCAAAGCCTGGTGGCAGAGCACCACTTCTTAAGGCTCGATGCGCCTCAGGCGGCGAACAGCAGATCCTCTTGGTAGGCGTAGGCGGCAGCGTGCTTCCACGCCAACTGGGCACCCGATCCTCTTGGCGGAGCATGCGGCGGGCCATTGCTCACCGGGTTCGCCGGCGAAGAACCGTCCCGCAACGTCGCCATCTGTGACGCCGACCGCGGCCATCAGCGGCTGCAGGGCGGCGTCCAGATCGGCCACCAGTGCCGCGGCATCCAGCATGGCTAGGGACACCGCTGCGGACATCGGTCGGCAGCGTGGCTGAGGGTCCTGAAAGGTAGGAGATGGGTCGCGTTTCATATGGAAATTGGGCAAAAAATGGCGCCCCCGAAGGAGCGCCAAGCGGTTGAACGAGATCGAGCCTAGAGCAGGCTGGGTGCAGCGGGCTGTTTCGCGTGGCACTCAACGACCAAGCGCGCAGGCGAAGCCTTGGGTGGCTTGGCCGGTCTCGCCTGCGACGGCGGGAACACTGCGGCCGCGGCTCGCAGGGCAATGAAAAGCACAAGAAGAAGGATCGGGAATTTCATGGGAAGAAGGAGAGGACAGAGCAGCCCCGATGGGGCATGCCCCATCGGGTTAAACAAGCGCTTAGGCCGCAAGGGCCGCCACGTCGATCACTGCATCGGCCTCGTCGACCGAGTTGGGGGTGTGCGAGATAAAGAACTCACGCTCATACCCGCCCTGGCGAAGCACTTCGCGCTTCATTTGCATGAAAGCGCGCTTACGATCCGGGTCCAACGGCCCGTCTGCCTCGTCGGTAAAAAGGGTCTGGAAGACTTGCCCCGTGTCCCGCGCTCGGTAGAGCGCAATGCCGCGGGTCAGGCACTCGTTGATCCAGATCTTTTGTCCGCCAGACATGACGGTGAAGTTCTTCGATTCGCCGCTATCGCCATCCTGCACAGCGATTTCGAACCCCTCGCGCTTCTCGCCATTGGCTAGCGCTGTCTGCGTCTGGATCGCGATGGTGAATCGCGGTCCGTAACAGGCCAGCAAGAGGTCATTCACCGTCCGCGTCAACTCGGGGCCGGCGTCATCGATGGATAGCGCGATCACGCCATCATTGCCAAGGGCTTTCGCCAGCAGCTTCCACACGGCGATACGGTCGGACAGCGCTTCCGCCCTGCCCTGCGCCGCCGGCAGACTGGACAACTCCGCCTCAAGCCGCTCCACTTCCGCCGCCAGCGTGCTTTGCTGGCGGATGAGCGCCTCAATACGGGCGTCAAGGGCCGCGACAGCCTCCCGGCTGGCAGTCACCTGGCGATCCAGCTGGGCCAGCTTGCCGGTCACGTCTTCGGTGGCCAGCGTCGCCAATTCCCGCTGCACTGCGGTGGACTGCGATTCCACGTCGGCCTGATCCCGGGCATGCCGGGTCTGACGCGCCGTTTCCTCTTCAGCGAGCGTCGCTATATCACGTGTTACCTGGGCCAAGCCCTCCCGGGCGGCTTCCAGCAATGGCAGCTTGGCGGCCAGCGTCGTCAGGCGCTGCAGCTCTCGCTCCTGTTGCACCAGCCCAGCCTGCAGCGTGGTGTGGGCAGCACGGGCGCTGGCCAGGGTGGCCAGCGCAAGGTCCATCGGCTTCTTGGCCTCCAGCTTGGCGCGGTAGCTGTCCCGGAGGTCAGTCACCAGCACCAACTGGCGGCCCAGCTTCGCTTTCGCGTCGCGCGCCTGGCCCAGCAACGGGCACACAGCATGCATGGGATGGTCCGCGCACGGCACGGTCTCGATGACATCGGCTTGCCCCTTGAGACCCTTCGCCAGCTGCGCCTCGGTGGCGCCGCGGGCTTCCAGGCCTGCCAGCTCAGTGGAAAGGGATGTATGCGCCAGTCGTACGGCTTCCAGTTCCGTGACCGACTTCTGCAGCTTCGCGAGTTCGGCCTGACTGCGGCCGATCTCCATCTGCACGGCATCGCGCTGCCCTACCGCCACAGTGATCGCGTCGCCATCGGCAAGCGTCGCCTTGCGAGCGCTGACCTGGCTATCCAGCTCGCGCCGCCGCAAGGCTGCGCGACTGCCAGCAGCCTTGTCATCAGCCACCAACTGGCGGCTACGCGACGTCAATTCGCTTTGGCGCTGGGTCAACTCCCGCAAGCGGGCTTCGACAGCGGCGCCAGCGGACTGCTTGGCCGCCAGCGTGGCCCGCTCCTGCAGCAACTTAGCGCCGTTGGCAGTCTCGCGCTCCCGCGCGTCCCGCTCACCACCGAGGCGTTCGCCTATCTGCCGAATCTCGCCGGCCAGCACGGAACCGCGATCGCGCTTGCCCATGAGGGCAACCACGTCGCCTTGCAGCGCATCGAGATTGCGGCCGAGCAGCTTGGCCACCTCGCCGGCTTTCGCCGACAGATCCCGAAGGTGCTCGATGCCCAGCAGCTCCGCCAGCAGCTTCTTGATCTCGCCGGTCTGGTAGCTGGCAAGCGGACGGCGGTTCTGCGCGGAAAAGACGCTCGTGAAGAACGCTTCGGGCGAGCCCATGACCCCTTCTAGACAGCGGTTGTAGGTATCGGCCTTGCCATCGGACACTGTCCCGTCCGGCAGGCGCAGCGGCACATCATTGCCAGCGGCGCCGCGCTCGAGCAGGTAGTACTCCGCCTTGCGCGTCTTGCCGGAATTACGAAATGAGAACGCCGACCGGTAAGTCTTGCCGCCGTGCTCCCAGACCAGTTCTTTCTCAGCGCGCGGGGCGCAGAGATGGTCCCAGTAGGAAAACGCATCCGCAGACATCTTGGCGGCATGGCTAGGCATGATCGGGTACGGATGGAGGTTGTCCATCAGCGTCGTCTTGCCGGCCCCGTTCGGGCCCACCAGCGCGATCAAGCCGGTTGGCAGGTCAGTGAGGTCCAGGGTAACGCTTTCGCGGCGCATGCCGTCGCGTACCCCATGGAATCCCGAAAGGGTCAGCTTCAGCGGGCGCATGACAGCTCCTCATCGGTCTGCATGTAGGACATGTAGTTGCCAGGCAATTCCAGCAACCCGGACTCATCCACGGGCATTTCCGGCAACAGAGCGGACACCGGGGGCGTTTGCGCTTCCGGCAGTCCCTGCAACGCACGCTCAACCGAACGTACCGCGGCGGCGTACTGCTTGCCGGCCAGGTTGGCTACTTCCGGCCAAGTGCGGCAGCCGGTCAGGATCTTCAGCTCGCGCTCGCTCCACTGGCTGGTCAGCCCGTTGGACAGGGACCAGAGCAACTGCTGTAGGGCCAGCGAGGGCGCCACCGAGAACCAGCCATGGCCGGCGTCGGTATGCAAAGCCATGAGCAGGATATGGTCGCGCTGCGCGATCACGGCACCTCGTCCAGCACCGAAGGGCTGGAACAGTGAGCTGCGCGTGAAGCCGTGAGCGGTGGTGACACGCGCGGCCATCTCGGACGTGGCGATGTCTGCGTCAAAGGTATGGGTCCATTCCGGGCCCGCGGGATACAAAATCATGATGCACTCCAAATGGGACGGAGTGCGCCCCGGACGGGAAGCACCCGTCAGGGTCAAGGGAAGAAGATGGATACAGCGGGTCGATGCGTCTGAGACGCGGGGTAAACTCGAGTTTCGATAGCCCCGTGGGGCTATCGGAACATGGCTCGCATGTTCAAGGGTTAGGCCGGCTCGCCGGCAAACAGATCATCGGACAGCCAATCGAGCGCTGGCGCGGTAGCAGGCGTAGGTGCTGGCGCTGGCGGTGCGAACGCCGGCACCGCCGGGGCGGGAGCAGCGCTCACCACCGGCACAACAGCGTCCGCCAGTTCGGCAAGCTCCAGATCGACGATGGCCTGTGCGTCCAGGCTCTCCAGCACAGGCAGATATTCCACCAGACGGGAGGTATCGACCGCGGCGAGCTCGCCCCAGCGTTCCACCTTCTCGGCCAGCGTTGCGGCCCGGCTGATGCCCTCGGCACGGCTTCGCACCGCCGGCAAGACCCGGCCTTCCAGCTTCACCTCGGCGGCTGCGCCAAACAGCGCGCAGATCGCCTCACGATCCACCAGTTGCCGGTGCTCCTCGTCGATCGTCCACCGGATGCGGAAGAACTTGTCAGCAGCGGTAGCGGCTGCCACGGCAAGCTGTTGCATGTCAGGCGGACCATTGAAGTCGAAACAGACCGTTTCCCTAGCTGGCGTCACGACCGGCGTGGCCACCGAGTTGCCTGGTGCCACTGACCATTGGAGGTAGGACTTCTCGCCTTCCTCCCCGTAGTGAAAGCGTCCGATCGACCCCGGATACGCAACAACTCGCCCCTCCCGTTCCCATTGCTGGCAGCGGTGGATGTGGCCGAGCATGAAGGCATCGCACTGCGCAGCGAACAGCGCCCCGATAGTGAACTCGTGATCGAAACCCGCCATTGGCACGCCGTGCTCAGTGAGACAGCCATTCACCGTGCCATGGGACACACCGACAGTCCGGACGCCGAGGCCCCGCAGCTGTTGATTGACGGCGCCGGCGGCAACCAGAAACGCAGACAGATGATCCCCCAGCGCCGTGGCGGCCGCAGCGACACCCGCCACCGACGCCAGCACTGCCTTGTTGACCGTCGGCACGCAAGTAAAGACCACGTCCGGCAAGCCGCCGGCCACCAGCCCGTCCATTTCGGGCCGGGTGAACAGTGGCCCCTCGGACGGGATGAAGACGCCCGCGCGCAGCGCCACCTGATGGATGCGATCCGCGACATAGACTGGATACCGTGCCCCGATGAGGCGGAACAGGTCCAGCGTGCCCTGCGGCTCATGGCTGAACGTCCCCTGCAACATCAGGACTGGCATAGCTCCAGAGAGTTGGTGGATTCGACGGCCCAGGGCACCAAGCGCCGGTGTGTGTGCGTCAAGACGGTGGTCAGTCGAATCTCCCGACACCACCCCAACGTCACACTCCGCTGCGATTGCGTCCTCCACGGCAAAGCCGAAACACCGTTCCGCCTCGGTCAAGTGCCCGGGCGAGTAATGCAGATCGGAAAAATGCGCCATGCGCAAGCGCGCGCCTTCGTGTTGCATGAGAGACCTCCAGGAATGGGAAGTGGCGCCGCGCGGGCACCAAATGAAAATGGCCACCCCAACGGGGTGACCATGAGAGGAACAGCAAAATCAATCAGGCGGTGGCACGCGCCTCACTGGCGGTGGCGTGCACACGTGCCCGGAACGAGGCCGGATCAGACAACGAAGCCTGCATCTCGTCGATCAGGCTGCTCAGATCGTTGGGACGCTTGAACCATCCCTTGCCGTAGTGGAAGTGTGCGTAGACCCTGAGGCCCTGGCGATCGTCTTCGCTCGCAAGACCCAAGCGCGCAATCAAATCCTCCAACTGATGCGCCTTGTCGTCGGGATCCCCTTCGACCAGACCAGGCTGGCCTACCTGGGCCGAGGTGCGATCCCCCGCATCGTCAGCCTGGGAAGCCGCCGCGGCCGGCGCCTCCAGTGCGCCGACAGCCTGGCTAGCCGCCTCGATGGCCTGAGGCACCTGATCGCCGCCGTCCAACAGCGCACCGAGGTCGATCTCCGCATCCAGCATAGTGAGCATCTGGTTCTGCCGGACAGGGCGCCCGTTCTCGTCGATGCGACTTATCTCGGCCTCCAGCTTGCTCAGCCAGAAGTGCACGCCCACCAGCCGGCCACCTCGCGCGAGCGAGACGGTCTGCATGGCGGCAAAAGCCTTTTGGAGGACATAAATAGAGTTCGTAGGCAGTTCGATCAAACCAAGCCCCCTAATTCCCGGGATGGCAAAGAAGATCGAGGCAGACATGTTGCACGACCTAGCTTGGTACTGCGGGCATTGTGCGGGGTCGCAGATGCCGTCCGGGATCGCATCATCCTGTCGCAGGATGATCGTCCTGCCACCGAAATTGCGCTTGACGCGGCTGGCACGGGGGTCCTTCTCCGGCGGGGCGTAGGTCTTGCAGTAGCGCCGCCCGTCAGCCCCGTATTCGGAGAAGAACTGGCGACCGCTCGTCCCCCACGCGGCGAGCTGGTTGGGCATGTTGCTCAGCCAGTCGTCGAAGGCGAATAGAACGGGGAAGCGCCAGAGTTTCAGACCATCCCCGCGATCCTCACCGTGCCGCTCCAGGATCTCGTCGGCTATGGCCGGATTCGTGAAGTCCGAGCGTCGGCAAGTGAACCAGCCGACATTCTTGGGGGCCATTGAATTTCGGAGGCCCGTCGCGCGCTCAATTTCCTTCTCGATCGTCTCGAACGATTTGCCCTGGGCGAGCAGCGAATCGTGGAGCTTGACCGCGCGCTCGTTGTCGCGGGCCTTTTTCGTCAGGACTTTGATGCCCGGACGAATTTTGCCAATGATGGGCGGCCGCGCGGGCCGCTCCTCGATCAGGCTTCGGGCTGGCCCGAACTCGCTGTAGGTGATGGGTGCATGCATGGATTGGTACTCCTTCGCTCAAGGTGCTGAACGACGGCGGCGCGAATCGACGCAGCATGCTCCCGAAGGCGCAGGGCTATGTCGGCCCCGCGCTGGGTCGTTACGTTGGAAAGGAACGCCGCGCGAGCGGGTTCGGGAAGACCGGCGACGAATGCCGCCTCACAAAGGGTGCGCCAAGCTTGTGGCTGGTCCGTGTACTGGGACCGGCGACGAGCCAGCGTTGCCGCGATAGCGGCGGGGATCTCGAATTCGACTGCGGAATTGGATGTCATCATGGGCTCCCTATCGAGGTGTCTCACAAACAAAAAAGCTCGCTCCGACATGCGGAAGCGAGCTTGCTTGCGAGAAACCTGCAGCCACGCCCCTTCCGGGGGCGTGGCTTACAGGGAGCAGACGCGCGGATGCGCGCAGCTCGAAGCGAGGACGTGAAGCCGTCCTCGTGCAGCAGGGTCACGCTGCACAAATACCCATTTTGGACAAAGTCCACCGCAGGTTCACGGATCAGCCAACGACGGCCGTTCTGCCTAGGAGGGGCCTGGAGAGAGACGCCACATGGTCCCAGGCTCGAACGGTGCCCGCTGTGCTCACTGAAGTGGCACGCTGCAAGGCGCGTTTTACAAGCTGACATGGGAAGTGCTCGGCGAAAACACTATTCAGAAAGAGATTCCACACCAGTAGCCAACTGGTCGGAGCATGCACAAGGCACGACTTGGTACAAAGAGATGGACTCGCTAGGGAGTCGGAGGTCGATGCGTCAGTGACGCGAGGTGTGATTGAATTCTGGCACAACTATCTCAGATGCGAAAAGTAGAAAGCTCGCGAATATCACATCGCTTTCTCCGAACACTGCGAATCCCACGGCCCGACAATTGCATGCGAGAGAGATACGCCGAGACATGCATATGGAAGCCGAACCGGAAGACATCGTCCCCGATGCCACCAACAGAGTAACGCAGGCCACAGGCCAGCAGCCCGATTCTGGGCTGAAGCCGATCAAGCGATTGATCAGCGACGATCGCTTGTCCCGCATCGTGCCGGAGACACAGACGACCATGGAGTTGTCGTTCTCCACTACGTTCGTGCGGGACTTCGTTCGGGCGGACTATTCCTTCTGCTCCGCAAAATTCAGCGTCTCCCGTGGCGGCAAGGTGAAGGCGATCGACGAGGCATTCAGGCATGCGGAGGCTTGGTTCGAGGGCGCGCACCGATGGGCCGACCGGCTTGAGAAGCGGACCATACCGCTCCAGTATCACAAGCAGGAGTTGCTTCTTACCCACGCGCTGTCAGGACGCCTGCTGCGCTTGCTTCGTCATTACGACACGCTCTCCGGCAAGCTAACGTTTGCCTTGATGGTTAACTCCGTAGACGGGCAATCCCGAGACAACGCGCTGGGCGCGGCCGGGCACCACATCGCAGCCATTCACGCCCTATGCATGCCCGATAACGACCAGTTCCAGCCCGACGGCGTACGCCGCGGTGCTGATCAGTAACTGCCTCGCCCTTCTTCCCATTCTGGACACGACGCTATGGACCTCCGGGACATTCAACGCCTTCACGAACACTATAACCAGCCGGCCCTCACCATCGAGATGCCAGTCACCTCCGATGCCCCGCCGACCTTCCTTGGGTTCTCAGGACCTGCGGCCGCTCCCGATGCGCCGCCTCACGGGAAGTTCGCGCTGAGCCAAGGTATGAAGCGGCTTGCCGCCAGTGTTGCCTTCCTTGCAGCGGCGGCGGCGGTCGGGATGCTCACCGCATCGATCCTTGGCCGCGGCGGACGCACAACCGAGCCTGCTGTGCCCATCATGGCGCCTCAGCCGGAAGTGGCACCGGCAGTGGCTGCATCGCAGGCAGACACGATCCATTGGCCTGCCCAGCCCGCAAGTCAGGCTGTATCGGCAGCGCAGCCGGCGGTTATGCCAGCTCCTCAGGCGTCCGCGCCGCAGACCCAACAAAGCGATGCGACCCAACCGCGCCAACAGGTGGCGCCTCAACCGATCCAAGCATCTCGCCCCGCCGTCCAACCCGCGCCGTCGCGTACCCCTCCGGCTGTCGCCGAGAAGCCGCCAACCAGCCCGAAGACCCGTGAGGCGTCGGACATCAAGTTGTTCTAAGGACCGGACATGAAGCAGCAAACGATGACAATCAGTGTCCTGCAACAAGGACTGAGCATTCATGGCCACATGGCGCTCGATCATGGCCTGACGTGCCTTGGCCTGGTGGACGGCGGCATCACGGCCAGCAACGGCCTGCTGCACATTGGACCGGGGGAATGGTCCGTGGTGCCGTCGAGGGCTACCATGTCGTGATTGACGGCACCGTCGAGGGCGACGTCACAGCAGCGGCCTCGCTGGTGGTCAACGGCCGCGTGCGTGGGGACATCTCCTATGCCGGTACGATTCGGCTAGGCCACCATGCCGTGCTCGAGGGAAAGGTGTCGCGCGTCGTCGCGTTGGCCGCCCCAGCCGACATCAAGATCGTAGAACCCGCCGAGGCGCCTCTGACGGAGAGCTAACGGTTAATCATGATTCACACTATTCCCCGATAACGCGGAAGCAAACTGATAGCTTTCGGCGTGTGTCAAGGTAGTTGTCGCCTCAGCCGTTACGCTGCTTGCTTGTAATTCTCTGCGTTTTGCTGCGCTCTCTCCGGGTTCAGATACACCGCATCTGGGAGTTCCCAGTTGCGGATGCCCGCGGTCCAACGCTGCGGATTCCGGGCGCGTGCGGCTTCATACAGCGCCGTTCTCTGCGCCAACAATGCGGTAGCTTTGCCCTGATGCCGCTGGCTTGGCGTGACGCATTTCAGGCCGCTGTGTCGGTGCTCGTCGTTGTACCAGCGCACGAAGCGCAACACCCAGTCACGCGCTTGTTCCAGGCTCTCGAACGGGCGCTCTGGCCACATCGGGCAGTACTTCGCCGTGTAGAACAACGCTTCGGCATAGGCGTTGTCGTCGCTCACCCTTGACCGGCTGTAGGTGGGCACCACGCCTAGGTCATACATCGCTGCCAGCATGGTGGCCCCTTTCATGACCTTGCCGTTGTCCGAGTGCAGTACCAGCGGACGACCCGCGGTCTGCTCCCGCAAACAGCCGTGCATCAGCAGGCGGCTGGCGTGCTCAGCCGTCTGGCTCTCATGCACCTCGTTGGCGACCAGCTTGCGGCTGTAGATATCCTTCATCATGTACCAGTAAAAGAACTTACCCTTGACCGTGGTCGGTAGCCAGGTAATGTCCCAACACCACACTTGGTTCGGACCCGTAGCCCGGTGCGTCGTCAGCGGGCGCACGCACGGGGCCTTGCTGCGGCCGCGCCGACGGCTTTGTCCCGCTGCGTGCAGCACCCGGTAGATCGTCGATACCGATCCCACGTAGATGCCTTCATCCGCCAGCTTTGGCACGATCTGGTGCGGCGTCAGGCTCGCGTAAAGTACATCCGCAACATCCTCTCTACGCCAATCGGCTGCCGCCCAACACGGCCGCTCGTCGGATACAGCGGCTCGATCAACGCGGTCCACCGTGCCCACGGCACGATCCGATCCATCTCCCCGAGAAACGTCTCGCGCCGTATCACGCGCTTCTTCTTCGCGAACTCAACATCGGCAAAGCTCGTTTGTTTCATGCTCGTCTTTGTTTCCCTTGCCTTCACCTTCAACGCGCCACACTTTCCGTCGGCTGACTTGTGGCTGAATTGATCAGCATTTCCCCAAAGCATTTTTTCCGGTGGGCGCCATCCGCACGCAGTTCCACTTGCAATACCGTTTTGTACCCGCATTGACCGGAAGCCAGACGAAGTGGCGATTGTTCATGTATTTGAGGATACGCACGAACGTGGCTTCGCACGCGGCCGACCTCCGCAAGTCGTCTTCGTTTATACGCAGGCTTCTTTCGGAGGGCGGTGATAGTTCCGGGCCACACCTGCAATCCCGGCGTTAAGGGAGTTCGTTAGGCAGCCTTCGCAGCCTCATGGAGGTTAAACATATCGGTTTCGTCCTTGATTGCTTTCTGCGCCGAAGGCCGGGCATTGATGCGTGCGATGTAAGCCATCAGATTTTGCAGGTGGCCAATTTGCGCGCCCGAACGCTCGTGCCACATCGTCGCCCAAACATAAGCATCGGCGACCGTGAACTGTTCACCGGTCAGGTAGGCGCGGCCGTCCGCAAGGCGTTCATCAAGCACGGTGTAGGCGCTGACGATTTTGTTGCGGGTCCACTCCGCACCCGCTTCCGTCTGCAGCTTGCGCATCAGCGGGATATGCTTCTGTGCGATTTCCGTTGCGATGAACGTGAGCAGTTGGTCGAGCTTCACGCGCTCAAGCGTGCCATGCGCCGGGATCAGCCCGGCTTCCGGGTGCTGGTCTGCAAGGTACGATGTGATAATGGTCGTTTCGGTTAGCAGGTCTTTCTGGTCGTTCTCGAGGGCAAGGACCGGTACGTACGCGAGGGGATTCACTTCCAGGAAGTTGTCGCCGTTAGACGTGGTCTTGCCGAACACATCGTAATGGACCAGTTCCGGGTTCAGGCCCAGTTCATTGGCAATGAGTTGGGCTGCGAGGGAGCAGGTGGCTTGGGCGATGTAGAGTTTCATGATTGGGTCCTTGGGGGTCTCGTAAGCGTTGCGCTTCGAACCACCGGGTCCGTCGCGCCAACAGACCCAACTCTAGTGATCGCCCGGAATAAGATAAACAGGCCAAAGTGACCTGCTGTGTCTCCGTGTTGGAGACAATTCAAAAACCTCAGGGTTGGGGCGTGTCCGGCGCGTGAGTTGTCCCCTTGGTCATCATCGTGCTCACGAACTTGGTAAACTTCTGCAGCTCCGGACGCGCAGCCGAGCTCTCCGCCCATACCAACCGGAAAGTGTGCCGGCTCCGGGTGTAGGGTTCCAGGACAGCCTCCAGCTTTCCAGCCTGGAGCGCGTCCCGCACCGAGAACTCCGACATGCAGGTCAACCCCAACCCCTCAAGCGCGAAATGCAGCCGCGCTTCATTGCTATTGCAGACGACCCGCGGCGCGAGTCGCGGCGGCTGTTCACCCTCCTCGAGGAGCAGTGGCCACTGCATAAGCTGGCCATTGTGCGGCATTCGGTACTGAACAATTGTGTGGTTGGCCAGATCGCTTGGGTGCTGGGGCCGACCATGCCGCGCGAGGTAGTCGGGCGTCCCCACGATGAACAACCGGAAGCTGCCGAGCTCGCATGAGGCGAGGCTTTCGTCCTCGACGTTCCCTGTCCGGATGACCACGTCATAGCCCTCTTCGACGAGTTTGACCTTGCGATTGTCGCAGTCGATATCGAGTTCGATGTCCGGATTCTGAATCTGGAATGCAGTCAGTGCCGGCAGAAACTGCACGCTGACGAGCGGGATGCTGATGCGGAGTCGCGAACGCGGCGTTTGAGTAATGTCCATGATTCCCATCCACTGACGAAGCCACCGAAACGATATCACGACCCTTGGGACCTCAGTCGGAGCGCGGTTTCCAAGGCCCAGCTTGCTGGCATTGTATTGCACCGCAGACCTCTAGAGTTTCGCCACTTTGTACGGAAAAAATGTCAGGAGATTGCGGCCGTTCGTGTCAATTCAATGACTGAAATGTCGCCTTGGGGGAGACAGATTGTATCCGCGCAGGGGATTTATCCCAGCGAAGGGGATCGGTATGTTCGTAGCTGCCCGATTCAAGGGCCCGAGTTCGCCTACCCCATTGTTTTGGTGACCTTGCGGGCCAGGGCTTAGTCCATACGAGCCGGAACAACTTCTGGCTGCCGTCTATCAGTCTCCTCGAGACGCTTTTAATCGGAACCAAGTTGACTCAGTCATTTGCAGGTAAAACCATTGTTATTGCTGGCGGCAGCTCGGGCATGGGCCTGGCGCTCGCCCGGAAGGCCGTTGCCCTGGGCGCGATTGTTCATGTCATCGGCCGCTCGCAAGAGAAACTCGACGCCGGACGCCTCGGTATTGGCGACATCGTGACGCATCGCGCTGATATCGGGGTCGAAGCCGATGTGGAAGCCTTGGCAGTGAACATCCCCCACGTCGACCACCTCGTATGCACCGCGGCGGACTTGGCCTTCAAGCCCTTCGCCGGTACTTCGAACGAGGATATCGAGCGGATGCTCGGCGGCAAGTTCTGGGGCCCGATCTACCTGGTGCGCCACCTTACGAAGCGCCTTGCGAAGGATGGGTCGGTGACGTTCTTCAGTGGAGCGGCAGCCTACAAGGCGATTCCAGGCGCAAGCATCGTTGCGGCGCTGAATGCGAGCCTCGAAGGCCTGGCGCGCACCCTGGCGCTCGAGCTCGCCCCCATTCGCGTCAACGTCATTTCTCCTGGTGTCGTCGACAGCCCGGTGTGGGACTTCCTTCCTGGCGACGCTCGTTCCGATACGCTTGGCGCAATCGGAACCGCGTTGCCGCGCGGACGTGTTGGCACCGTTGATGAGCTTGCCGATGCAGGACTATTTGCAATCAGCAATGGCTTTATGACCGGTTCTGTTTTGCAGATCGATGGCGGCAACAACGCCTGAAAGCGGGCTGCAGCAACGAATATGGGGCTGGCTGTCAGGCCAACCTCATGTTCACCTTGGTCAGCCACTATTGCTTCGGTGGCTGGCCAGGATTGTGGTAACAAGCTCGCGAAGTGCTACACGGTGTGCTTGCGCGCAAACGCCTTCCGCAGTTCATCGACGAAGATCGTCGGTTGCTCGAATGCTGCGAAATGACCGCCTCGCGGTGCGCGATTCCAGTAGTAGAGGTTGCTATAGGTTTGCTCTGCCCAGTGCTTCGGCGGCGTGATGATTTCACCAGGGAACACCGTCACTGCAACCGGCAACGACAGGGGCACCGAGTTGAAGGTCAGGTCGGAGTTTTCGGTGTACATCCGTGCCGACGATGCACCGCTGTTGGTCGCCCAGTAGAACATGATGTCGTCGAGCATCTGGTCATAGCTCACCACCGATTCCGGATTGCCGTTGCTGTCCGACCATGCAGCAAGCTTCTCGTAAATCCAGGCGGCCTGCCCGCTCGGCGAATCGGCCAGGGCATAGCCGATGGTTTGCGGACGTGTGACCTGAAGGCGATGGTAGTCCGAGCCGTTGTTGGCAAAGCGGATGCACTGGTCAATCGTGACCTTCTCTTCCGGCGTTGGATTGGACGGCAAGGTGGCGGGGACCACGAACGGGAGGTTGACGTGAATGGCTGCCAGTCCGGGGAGCTGCTGGCGGCCCATTTCTGTCGTCACCACGCTGCCCCAATCGCCGCCTTGTGCCACATAGCGCTTGTAGCCCAGTCGCTCCATCAGTTCCCCCCAGGCTTTTGCAATGCGCTGGCGGCCCCAACCCTTGGCAGTGGGCTTGTCGCTGAAGCCATAGCCAGGCAGCGATGGCAGTACCAGGTGGAATGCGTCAGTTGCCTGGCCGCCGTGGGCAGTCGGATTGACGAGTGGCTCGATGGTCTCGAGGAACTCGACGATAGAGCCAGGCCAGCCGTGCGTCATGATGAGCGGCGTGGCGTTCTCGTGCTTCGAACTGATGTGAAGGAAATGGATGCCCAGTCCATCAATCTCCGTCTTGAATTGCGGATAGCCATTCAGACGAGCCTCTACGCGGCGCCAGTCATAGCGGGTGCGCCAGTATTCCACGAGCGCTTGAACCTTGTCCAGCTGGGCCCCCTGTTCGTCCGTGCCCGCGGTCTCACGCTCCGGCCAGCGGGTCGTGTCCAGGCGACGTTTGAGGTCATCGAGGTCAGCTTGTGGCACCGCAATGTGGAAGGGCACGAGGGACGCAGAGGGAGTGCCTTTGGGCGCCGACCCAGCGAATGCGTCGACCGCCGGGATTGCTGCGGCACCGATAGCTGCAGCGACCTGGAGTACGCTGCGACGCGCCGGGTCAATCTGTTCCTGACCGGATTTATCGGCGCTTGATTGCTGAGAGTCTGCTTGGTTTGACATGAGTGTCGTCGCTAATGCGATGGTGAATCGCGAAGTTTTCCAGACACACCAGTGTGTCTGGGGATAGCGCAATCTACCGACACTGCTCACGTTGATAAACCGCCTGGCAGGCGACTCTCTTTTGCCAGAGCGAGAACAATTGATCTAGGGCCCCGAGCCGCAGGTCGACGAAGCTAGTCTGTCCGCTGCAAATACGCCACGATTTGATTCAGCACGGCGCGCGTCTTCGCGGGCATTTTCAGGCCCAGCGGAATCATGGCGTGCACGGGAGGCCCGGGCACGTCAGAGCCGGGAAGGACGTGGACCAATCGCCCGGCGTCGACATGTGGCTGGGCGACGCGGTCGTGGATTTGCGTGATGCCAAAACCCTGCACTGCTGCTTCAACGAGTGCGTGACCATCGGCCAGCGCGAGCACGGGATTGAGCGACAGCTCCTTGATATGCGGGCCGTCTGCCACCTTCCACGGCCGCAGACGGCCGGTGGGTCCGCGAAACACGATGGCATCGTGACCAGGCAGGTCGGCCGGGGAGCGGATTTCGGCGCGCTGCTTCAGATAGTCGGGCGAGGCGTAGAGCCCCAGGCGCAGATCGCACAGCTTACGGACGGTCATTTCGCCGTCGTTCGGCAGGTCGCCGATGCGCACGACGATATCCCAACCTTCGGAGACGGGGTCGGACATGCGGTCGTTGAGTGCGAGCTCAAACGTGAGGCGGGGATGTCGTAGCCGGAGCTCGGCCAGCGCGGGAAACAGAAGGCGGCCGAAGCCGGCAGGCAGATCGAGCCGTACCTTGCCGATGGGCTCCGCGCGTCGGGCCGCCAATGCCTGGCCAGCCTCGCGCAGTCCCTCGAGCGCGGTCTCCGAAGCCATTAGGTACGTCTCGCCGTCTTCGGTGAGCCGGACAGCGCGGGTAGTGCGCTGGAACAGGCGCGTCCCCAGTGCGGCTTCGAGTCGCTGAACCGACTTGCCGACGTTCGACTTGCTTGTTCCCAATCCCTCGGCCGCGCGCGTGAAGCTGCTGCTTCGGGCTACGGCGACGAAGGCCTCGATATCCGCAACGGAGGCATCTATGCGATCAGACATTGTGTCCTATCCGGAGACAAACAGTCGCATTTTAGCATGTTTATCAAGTGACTCCTGACACCAATAATGCTGCCATATCCGCGACATCGCGACATCGATTCGCGGCCCCCTCGGCCAAATGTGGCCAAGAGAGAGAGCATGTACACCAGAGAAACTATTCATTCAGGGGCCTGGCTGGGGAGCTTGGCCCTTCCCAAAGCCCTTATCTGGACCCAAGCCCAAATCGACGCCTCGCTTGCTGCCACGATGCGCGCCAGGCCTCCCGGCGAGGACATCTGGGTCTTCGCCTATGGGTCCTTGATGTGGAACCCATTGCTCAACTTCGATAGGCGCGAGGTGGCGACCCTTCAAGGCTGGCGCCGCAGCTTTTGCATCCGGATGGTGGCGGGACGAGGGTCGTCAGAGGTGCCCGGAAGAATGTTGGCCCTCGAACAAGGAGGGACCGCGCAAGGGGTAGCGCTCCGGCTCACTGCGGCACATCTCGAAGACGACCTCCGAGTTCTTTGGGTGCGCGAAATGATCGCGGGCTCTTACGTGCCGACCTGGGCCTCGCTTGAACTGGCCGACGGTTCCCAAGTGACCGGCATCGTGTTCGTCGCCAATACAACCGGCATCCAGTACGAGCGCGACGCCAGCGTGGAAAGCATCGCGTCAATCGTCGCCGGCGCCACGGGGGCCTTTGGGTCCAATGCCGAATATGTTCACAAGCTGGAGCGTGCGCTGTCCGATTGCGGGTTGACGGATGAATACATCGCCGACCTCGCCAATGTGCTCCGACAGAAATCGAACGGAACGGCACCTTAGACGTCTTTCGTCGCCGCAATCCCACATTGGAAACACATGTGGCTTCGCACTGGCAGCGGCACATTGCTCATCGTTGAGATCATGGACAAGCTTCAAGCAATGCAGGTGTTCACCCGTGTCGTTGAGACCAGCAGCTTCACGCGGGCCGCCGATTCGATGGACCTGCCCAAGGGGTCGGTGACGCGCCTGATTAAGGAGTTGGAGGCGTATCTCGATACGAGACTGTTGAACAGGACCACACGGAGCCTGAGCGTGACATCCGCCGGTGCGGCGTACTACGAGCAATGTGCGCGCATCCTTGCCGAAATTGACGAGGCGGAAGCCTCTTTCACCGATGCACCGCGCGCGCCGAAGGGCAAGTTGCGCGTCGACATGGCGAGTTCCATCGGCCGCTTGATCGTAGTGCCCGCCCTCGACGAATTCCGAGCCAAGTATCCGGAGATCGAGTTGACGCTTGGCTTTGGCGACCGGCTGGTGGATCTGGTCCAGGAAGGAATTGACTGCACCTTGCGCATCGGCAATCTCGACGATTCCACGCTCGTGGCACGGCGCGTGGGAGTGTTCCGTTTGCTGACCGCCGCCAGCCCTGGCTACATCCGCGAGTTTGGGGCGCCGAAGTCACCGCACGTCCTGGAAAGGCATCGAGCGGTAAACTACTTTTCGAGTCGTACCGGCCGCATGATTAACATGAACTTCCAGATGGCCGGCGAAGCGATGAACGTCAAGGTGCCTTCGACGCTTGCCGCAAACGACGGAGATGCGCATCTCCAGTGCGGGCTCAAGGGGTTCGGCCTCATCCAGATTCCGCGCATCCTGGCGCAGCCGCACCTCGATAGCGGAGAGTTGGTTGAAGTGTTGTCGGAATGGAACCCCGCGTCCCTTCCTATTTCCGCAGTGTTCCCGCAAAGCCGACATCTCTCGCCACAGGTACGCGCCTTCGTGAACTGGGTCGCGGAGATATTCGAGCGCTGTACGCTCCTTCGAAATTCTGCCCCAGGCTTCGACACGAATAGTCCCGTCAAGCAAGGCAACGTGAACTCTGGCCGCGGCTCCTGAGCGGCGCCCGGAAGCGTAGAAGGACGATGCGCTCGCGCCAGGTTGGCGCCTGCATCGTTCACGAAACATGAAAAGTCTTCCATCCCCGCGGCTACTTATCTTCGTGCGTGCTCGCAGTACAGTTCGGCGCGGTGCACGTAAGGGGAACCGTGCATCAGGGTGACCGAGTCGGCTGACTCGCGTAAGACCCATCAGGTCCTCGCAGCAAATGTGAACAGACTGCCGTAGCAATGCATTCGAATCTCGAGACACAGGAAATTTCCATCTCCGGGCATGCGCAGGACATTACGTTGCGCTGCTATCGACCGAAGTTTGAGAAGGCAACAGTGCCGATCTTGGTCTATTGCCACGGGGGCGGATTCGTCGAGGGTGACCTCGACGAGGCCGACCACCAGGCATCGGTACTGGCAGAGCAGGTTCGGGCCTGGGTTGTTTCGGTCGACTACTCGCTAGCTCCCGCGCATCCGTTCCCCGCAGCGCCGGAAGATGTCTACCTGGCATTGCAGTGGGCAGTCGAACATGCGCGGCAGTTCAAGGCCGACAGCCATCGCATTGCCGTGGCCGGACACGACGCGGGGGCAAGCATCGCCACTGGTGTTGCGGCCATGGCTCGAGACCGCGGCGTGATTAGCCTGGCGGCTCAAGCTTTGATCGCGCCGTTGCTAGACCCCAGCATGACGCGACTGACGCACGGGCCGGCGGGCTCCGGTCCGGAGGCGGACCCGCTCAACCGTGCGCGCCAATACAAGGCGTATCTGCCGGGGATGGCGCAGTGCGTGCACCCGTACGCCGCTCCGCTGGACTCCCGCCGGTTGGCCGGCCTGCCGCCGACGCTCATCGTCAGTGCAGAGCGCGATGGGGCGAAGAGCGAAGGAGAGCAATACGCGGGGCGGCTGATCGTGGCTGGCGTACCGACAGAAGCACGTCGGTATCCAGGCGTTTGCCACGCCGAACTGCCCGGCAATCCGGCGGCCCTCAACGATGTCGCAGGCTTCCTGCGGCGGCATCTGGCACCGAGACTCGGCCCCGCATCGACCCGATGAGCCCTGCAGCTCACCTAGGGTAACTGCCTGGCTATACAAAAAACGCGCCCAGGCTCCCTTCTTTCACATTGTCTCCATGAACGACACAAAGTGACCAAAAAACGGGTCTTTATCGGCGGTCTTGCGCGGTCAATACTGGGTTCCAAGCTTAGAGCCACACCCGCGAGACGCACCGAATGGATGGAGCTCCTGGACCGCAGTACCCGATTTGCTTTGAAACGACTTAAGACGGAAAAGGATTCTGAATCATGATTACCAATCGCAAGAAACTCTCGATGGCAGTAGGTATTCTGTTTATCGTGGGTGTGACGGGCCTGGCGCTCACCCACGGCAGTGACGGCCCCGTAGCGAGCGCCACGGCTGCGTCGCCTGCGCCTGCCGCGCCCGCCATTGACGTCGACGTGGCCACCGTAATCAGCCAATCCGTCGTGGAATGGCAGGATTACTCGGGCCGGCTCGAGGCCATCGACAAGGTCGAGATTCGTCCGCTGGTGCCTGGCAAGATCGTGGCGGTCCAGTTCAAGGACGGCCAACTCGTCAAGAAGGGCGATTCGCTGTTCACCATCGACCCGCGCCCCTATCAGGCCGAAGTCGACCGCGCCGCCGCGCAATTGGCCGCCGCCGAAGCGCGTGCGAGCTACACCACGAGCGACGCGGCGCGTGCCGACCGCCTGATCGAAAGCAATGCCATCGCGCGCCGCGACTTCGACGAGAAGCACAACGCCGCGCGTGAAGCGTCGGCTAGCGTCAAGGCCGCCCGTGCCGCACTGGAAGCCGCCAAGGTGAACCTCTCGTACACCGATGTCGTGGCGCCGGTGGCGGGCCGCGTGTCGCGCGCCGAGCTCACGGTCGGCAACATCGTGTCCGTCGGTGCCGGTGCACCGCTGCTGACCACCCTGGTATCGGTTTCGCCGATCTACGCCTCGTTCGATGCCGACGAGCAGACCTACCTGCGCTCGCTGCGTCGTGGCGCCAATTCGCCGATGCCGGTCGAACTGGGCCTCGCCGACGAGACGGGTTATTCGCGCAAGGGCGTCATCGTCTCGGTCGACAACCATCTCGACACCACGTCCGGAACCATCCGTGTGCGGGCCCGCATCGACAACGCCGACGGCGCGCTGGTGCCGGGCCTCTACGCCCGCGTCAAGGTAGGTGGCGGCCAGGCCCACCCTGCGGTGATGGTCGACGACGCCGCCATCGGTACCGACCAGGCCAAGAAATACGTACTCGTGGTCGATGCCAACAGTCGCGTGCAATACCGCGAAATCACGCTTGGCGCGCTCCATGAAGGACTGCGCATCGTGGCAACCGGCCTCAAGCCGGGAGAGCGCATCGTCGTCAACGGCATCCAGCGCGTGCGCCCCAACGACACCGTCAAGGCGCGCAGCGTCGACATGGTGAGCGCAGGTAACGCCAAGTCGGCCGCCTGATACCGGTCAACGGGAGTCATATCATGAACATCTCTAAATTCTTCATCGACCGGCCCATTTTTGCGGGCGTGCTGTCGGTGATTATCCTGCTTGGCGGCGTGATTTCGCTGTTCAAGCTGCCCACCGCCGAATACCCGGAAGTAGCACCGCCCTCGGTGGTGGTGCGCGCGCAGTATCCAGGCGCGAATCCGAAAGTCATCGCTGAAACCGTTGCCTCGCCGCTCGAAGAGAAGATCAACGGCGTCGAGGACATGCTGTACATGCAGTCGCAGGCGAACAGCGACGGCAACATGACCACCACGGTCACGTTCAAGCTCGGCACCGATCCGGACAAGGCCGCGCAGCTCGTGCAGAACCGCGTGAACCAGGCCATGCCGCGTCTTCCTGAAGACGTGCAGCGCCTGGGCGTGACCACGGTCAAGTCGTCGCCCACGCTGACCATGGGCGTGAACATCGTGTCGCCGAACGGCAAATACGACCTGACCTACCTGCGAAATTACGCGCTCATCAACGTCAAGGACCGGCTCGCCCGCGTCCCCGGCGTCGGCGAGGTCGCGCTCTGGGGTGCCGGTGACTACTCGATGCGTGTCTGGCTCGATCCGCAGAAGGTGGCTCGCCAGAACATGACGGCCACCGACGTGGTCAAGGCGATTCGCGAACAGAACGTGCAGGTGGCGGCCGGTATCATCGGTGCCTCGCCAATGGCATCGAACGTGCCGATGCAGCTGAGCGTCAATGCCCAGGGGCGCCTGAAGACGGAAGAGCAGTTCCGCGGGATCATCCTCAAGACCACGCCCGAAGGCGGTGTGGTGCGCCTGTCGGACGTGGCGCGCATCGAGCTGTCGTCGTCGGAGTACGCGCTGCGTGCAATGCTCGACAACAAGGATGCAGTACAAATCGTTATCTTCCAGCAGCCAGGTGCGAACTCGCTGCAGATTTCGGATGACGTGCGCGCCATCGTGGCCGAGCTGCAGAAGGACATGCCCGACGGCGTGAAGGCCGAGATCGTCTACGACCCGACGCGCTTCGTGCAGGAAAGTATCGACGCCGTGGTCCACACGCTGTTCGAAGCAATCGCGCTGGTGGTGCTGGTGGTCATCATCTTCCTGCAGACCTGGCGTGCTTCGCTGATTCCGCTGCTTGCTGTACCCGTCTCCATCATCGGCACGTTCACGCTGATGCACGCCTTCGGATACACCATCAACGCGTTGTCGCTGTTCGGCATGGTGCTGGCCATCGGTATCGTGGTCGATGACGCCATCGTGGTGGTGGAAAACGTCGAGCGCAATATCTCGGAAGGGTTGTCGCCGCGTGCCGCGACGTACAAGGCCATGCAGGAAGTGAGTGGGCCGATTATCGCCATCGCGCTGACCCTGGTGGCCGTGTTCGTGCCGCTGGCCTCGATGTCGGGTCTGACCGGCCAGTTCTACCAGCAGTTCGCGATGACCATTGCCATCTCGACGGTGATCTCGGCGTTCAACTCGCTGACGCTGTCGCCGGCCCTAGCTGCGCTGCTGCTCAAGGACCACCACGCACCGAAGGACCGTCTGACCCGCGTGATGGACCGCATCCTCGGCCCGTTCTTCAACGGATTCAACAAGGTCTTCCACCGCGGTTCGGAATCGTATGGCAAGGGCGTGGGCGGTGTGATCCAACGCAAGCTCATCATGTTCGTACTCTATGGCCTGCTGCTGGGCCTGGCGTTGCTGATGGGCAAGATGGTGCCGGGTGGCTTCGTGCCGGCGCAGGACAAGGACTATCTGGTCAGCATCGCACAACTGCCGGCCGGCGCCTCGCTGGACCGCACCGAAGAAGTGGTGCGCCAGATGGGTGAAATCGTACTGAAGCAGCCGGGCGTGGTCCACGCACCGATGTTCCCGGGTCTGTCCGTGAACGGCCTGACCAACTCGTCGAGCGCGGGCCTGGTGTTCCCGGTGCTCAAGCCGTCGAAGGAACGTGGCCCGGGTGAATCGGCTGCGGAGATTGCTGCCGCGCTGAACGCCAAGTTCGCTGAAATCAAGGGCGCGCAGATCGCCACCTTCCCGCCGCCGCCGGTGTCGGGCCTGGGTACGCTGGGTGGTTTCAAGCTCCAGCTTGAGGACCGTGGCGCACTCGGCTACGAAGCGCTCAACGATGCGACGCAGGCGTTCATCAAGGCAGCCTCCAAGGCGCCGGAACTGGGCCCGATGTTCACGAGCTACCAGATCAACGTGCCGCAGCTCGACGTGGACCTGGACCGTGTCAAGGCCAAGCAGCTCGGCGTGCCGGTGACCGACGTGTTCGACACCATGCAGATTTACCTCGGCTCGCTGTATGTGAACGACTTCAACAAGTTCGGTCGCGTCTACCAGGTGCGTGCGCAGGCTGACCAGCAGTTCCGCGCCACGGCCGCCGACATCCTTCAGCTCAAGACACGCAACGCTGCCGGTGAGATGGTGCCGCTGTCGTCGCTAGTGAAGGTTACGCCGACCTACGGCCCGGAAATGGTGGTGCGCTACAACGGCTTCACGGCTGCCGACATCAACGGCGGCCCTGCACCCGGCTACTCGTCGGGCCAGGCCAAGGCCGCCATCGAGCGCATTGCCGCCGAAACGCTGCCGCGCGGGATCCGTATGGAGTGGACTGATCTGACGTATCAGCAAATCCTGGCCGGCAACGCCGCCATGTGGGTGTTCCCCATCAGCGTGCTGCTGGTGTTCCTAGTGCTGGCCGCCATGTACGAGAGCCTGACGCTGCCGCTGGCCATCATCCTGATCGTGCCGATGAGTATTCTGTCGGCGCTGCTGGGGGTGTGGCTGACCAATGGCGACAACAACATCTTCACGCAGATTGGCTTGATGGTGCTGGTGGGGCTATCGGCGAAGAACGCCATCCTGATTGTCGAGTTCGCTCGCGAGCTGGAAATGCAGGGTCGCACGATCATGCAGGCTGCCATCGAGGCGAGCCGGCTCCGTCTGCGCCCGATCCTGATGACGTCGTTCGCTTTCATCATGGGTGTGATTCCGCTGGTGATGTCTACGGGTGCCGGCTCGGAGATGCGCCGTGCCATGGGCATCGCGGTGTTCTTCGGCATGTTGGGCGTGACGCTGTTTGGCCTGCTGCTGACGCCGGTGTTCTACGTGGCGCTGCGCAAGATGGCCGGTAGCAAGCCGATTGTCGACAAGCATCACACGCATACCGAGCCGTTGCACGCCGAGCACCCGGTGCACGTTGTCAAGGCGGCATCGGCTGAATGAATAGGGAAACCAAGGAGATCATCATGAACGCATCTATGACCCAATGGCTGAGCAAGGGCTCGATGTTGCTGGCGTCCCTGCTCGTTCTCGCTGGCTGCTCGCTGGCGCCGACCTACAACAAGCCTGCAGTGCCTGACGGCGCTGGCGCCAGCTTCAAGGAAGCGCCTGCGGAATGGACGCAGACCGCGCTGAAGCCGGCGGAGGCCGGCACATGGCAGACCGCGAAGCCGTCCGAGGAACTCTCGCGCGGCGAATGGTGGACCATCTTCGGCGATGACAAGCTCAATGCGCTGGAACAACAGGCGCTTGAAGCCAACCAGAACCTGGCGGCCGCCGCCGCGCGGCTGAAGGAGGCGAGGGCGTTGAACCAGGCCGCACGTGCTGGTCTGTTCCCCACGCTCGACGCGGGCTTTGGCCCGACGCGCCAGCAGGTGTCCGGCGCGTCGCTGCGCCAGCCTGACGGCACCACGGTCCCGCAGCAGACGTTGTGGCGCGCGCAGGCCAGTGCCTCGTACGAGGTCGACCTGTTCGGTCGCGTGGCATCGTCGGTGGATGCAGCCAAGGCGGACATGCAGCAGAGCGAGGCGCTGTTCCGCTCGGTGCAGCTCGCGCTGCAGGCTGACGTGGCGCAGAGCTACTTCACGCTGCGCGGTCTCGATGCCGAAGCCGAGGTGTTCGCCAATACGGTGAACCTGCGTGAACAGGCGCTCAAGCTGGTCCAAAGTCGTTTCGATGAGGGTGACATCGGCGAGCTGGACGTGGCGCGTGCCAAGGCGGAGCTCGCCACCGCACGCTCGGACGCGATGTCGGTGCAGCGCCTGCGCGCGGCGTCCGAACATAGCCTGGCCGTCTTGCTTGGCAAGACGCCGGCTGAGTTCTCGATGCCCGCGACGCCGATCCAGGCGGTCAACCTGCGTATTCCGGCAGGGTTGCCGTCGTCGCTGCTCGAACGTCGTCCCGACATCGCCGCCGCTGAACGTGCGATGGCTTCCGCGAACTCGCGGATCGGCATTGCGAAGGCAGCGTTCTTCCCGTCGCTCACCATCACGGGCGTGGGTGGATTCGAGTCAGCCACGTTGGGCGACCTGTTCAAGTGGAGCAGCCGTGCGTTCCTGCTCGGGCCGCTGGCTGGCACCTCGCTGAACATCCCGCTGTTCGACGGTGGCCGCCGTACCGCCAACCTGGAGAACGCGAGGGCGGCATACCAAGAAGACGTGGCGAAGTACCGCCAGCAGGTGTTGACCGCATTCCGCGAGGTGGAGGACGGCTTGTCGGACCTGCGCATCCTGGAAGGGCAGACGCAGACCCAGGCCGAAGCGGTCCAGTCCGCCACGCGCGCCGCGGACATCTCGCGGACGCAGTACACCGAGGGCGCGATCAAGCTTCCTCGATGTCATCGACGCCGAGCGCACCGCCCTGCAGACGAAACGTGCAGCGGTCCAGTTGCAGAGCGTGCAGGCCGCAGCCACGGTGAACCTGATCCGTGCGTTGGGTGGTGGTTGGGGTGACGCACAGGCCGTCTCGATGGCCGAGCCTCAAAAAGCGAAGGATGCCGGCGCCGTGAAACAGTGACTGCTTAAACAAATGGCTTCAACTTCCTGGCCGGGATGAGAAGCCTTGACCAAGGGGGCCGAGCGCCCCCTTGGAGACTTCATTCGCCACGCAGCGCCCGCGCCTGCGTGGCGATTTATGTCATCGCGTGCTCGCTGCCTCAGCCAGCGTCTCGATGAGCCCCGTTACGTGAGTACGCAGGCGGCACAAAATAACTCCCATCGATTTGTCTCCGTTTTTGATACAAAGAAACGCCAAAATGAGCATTTATCAACCATTGGTAGGCAACCATAATGCCTTCACCGTGGTTGACACGGTTACCCCTCCGGCCGAAGCAGACCTCGACCGGAGTGTCGCAAGCCTCACCGCTCGAAAGCCATGCGCCCACTCACCGAAACAGCATTCTCTGCACCTCAAGACGACAACCCGTCATCGGGCCTGTCGATGTCGGCTGAGCGGTTTGCGCTCGGAGCGCACCTCCTCAGCGAGCGGAATGGCTACGTTCACCACGGCCTCTATTCGGGTAACGGCAACGTCATTCACTACGCCGGCTTCACCCGTTCGCGCAGGCCTGGTCCGGTTGAGGAGGTGTCGCTTGAATGCTTCTCCTCGGGGAAGGCGGTGCGGGTCGGCAATGACATGGGTGCTCCGTACCGCGGGTACGTGGCGCTGGCGAGAGCGCGGTCCCGGATCGGCGAACGGCGCTACAGCTTGTTGAGAAACAACTGCGAGCACTTCTGCACCTGGTGCATTACCGGCATCGCGCGCAGCGAACAGGTTCGGGAGTGTCTTCGGCACCCTAGGAACGCAGCAAGGACCCTTGCGCTGATGGTTCGCCAATGGGTGCGTCGCGATGAGATGACCTCGTGCATGGAAGGCTTCCGTCCTTCCGCACAAACGTGAAGTTTGGAGTTGAAATGCGTCTCAAAGATTCGGTGATCATCATCGCCGGGTGGATCGTTCTTTGCGTTAGTTGCGGCTGGCTAACAGCCCAAGTCGCGCAGTTGCTGACGATGGTGTGAACACATCAGGCAGTCGCCGGTCGACATATTCCGAACCCAATTCAAAAGCGCCACGCCAATGACACCACTTCTGATTATTGCCCCACTAGCTGGGGGCGCCGCTGCATCTCTGGAGACGTGGGTCAACGGGCGTCTGGCCGCAGGACTCGGAGGGGACCGGCTGCTGGCAGCGCTGGTCTCGTTTGCAATCGGTTGCCTCGCGCTTGCGGGTGTCGCCTTTGCGCGAGGCAACCTCTTGTCGACGATGGGGTTGTTGCTCGCGCAACCCTCGTGGCGGCTCAGCGGCGGGGTGTTCGGCGCAGTCGCGATATGCGGGAGCCTGCTTGCCTCGCCTCGCATCGGCAGCGTCAACACTGTCTCTCTATTCATCTTTGGCCAGTTTCTCGCTGGAATGCTCATTGACCAGCATGGTCTCGCGGCTGCCGTTCCGCGGCCGATGACCGTGATGCGCACGGCAGGCGTATTCGTGATCTTTAGCGGCGTCGTCCTGGTGCTTTTCAGCGACAAGATTGCTGCGACGCTCGGCCGGTCGCCGTAGGCGAGGCCGCCTAGCCCTGATAGCAAGTCCTGGCGGCCCGTCCGCGATTGTCTCTACACGAGATACGGTGCGTCGCCATTCGAAGCCTTTATCGAGGAGGAGTCAAACGCTACATTTCCACCTTCCCAGGGTGCCGGCATGCGGCCAATCGCTGCGGCAATCTGCACGCGCAATTTCCCTCCCGCGAAGTACTCAACGTTGGATTCTGCGCCGAACCGCCGTAGGCGGATCGCAGCCAGGTCCGAGCATTCCGATGTCGTTGACGGCATACAATCCATCATCCAATTCGCCCATGAACTCGCCAGACTCTTTAACTGACAGTCACGCTTCCGAGCGCGGCAAACCTCTCATCTTGCTAGCGGTCTGCATGGCGGCAATCGTGCTGCCGCTTAGCTTCACCGGCGGTGCGGTTTCCACGCCCGCCATCGGTCGCGAACTCGGCGGCAGCGCTGTCTCGCTGACCTGGATCACCAACGCGTTCATGCTCAGCTTTGGCAGCCTGTTGATGGCGGCCGGCGCGCTGGCTGACGTCTATGGGCGCAAGCGCCTGTTCAGCATCGGCATCGGCTTCTTCGTGCTGACGTCGCTGGCACTCGCTGCTGCGCCGTCGGTCGCCTGGCTCGATATCCTGCGTGCCGTCCAGGGCATCGCTGCAGCTGCAGCACTGTCCGGGGAAGTGCTGCGCTGGCTCAGGAATTCGAAGGCCACGCGCGCACGCGTGCATTCAGCATGCTGGGCACGAGCTTCGGCATCGGCCTCGCATTCGGTCCGCTCTTGGGTGGCGTGCTGATCGACGCGTTTGGTTGGCGGTCGGTGTTCCTGTCGACGGCCCTGATTGGCGCGGCGGCCATGTTATTCGGCGTGCCGCGTATGCGTGAGACTCGCGACCCCAACGCGCAGGGGCTGGATTGGCCCGGCACCGTCTCGTTCACCGCCACGCTGGTCCTGTTCACGTTCGCCGTCATCCAGGCACCTGAGAGTGGCTGGTCCAGCGCGCTTGTCGCGGGTTCATTGGCTGCTTCGGCGCTGATGCTGGCCATCTTCATTTACGTCGAATCTCGCTCGGCGCGCCCCATGCTCGACCTGAGCCTGTTCCGCATCCCGCGATTTGTCGGCGTGCAGATGCTGCCCATTGGCACCTGCTACAGCTATATCGTGCTCGTGGTGATGCTGCCGTTGCGCTTTATCGGAATTGAAGGCATGAGCGAGATCGATGCCGGCATTCTCATGATTGCGCTATCGGCACCGATGCTGGTTGTCCCCGTGCTGGTCGCCACGCTTACGCGGTGGGTCTCCGCAGGCGTGCTCTCGGGCATTGGCTTCCTCATCGCCGCGGTGGGTCTGCACTGGTTCAGCCAGATCGACGTGGGCGCAGCCGGCTTTGCAGTGGTGCCCCCGATGCTGTTGATTGGTATCGGCGCAGGTATGCCGTGGGGCCTGATGGATGGTCTCGCAGTAAGCGTGGTGCCTAAGGAACGTGCAGGGATGGCGACAGGTATCTTCAATACGACGCGCGTAGCAGGTGAGGGAATCGCCCTTGCGACGGTCAGCGCAGTCCTGGCTGCCATTGCCAATGTGAGCCTGAGTGCGGTGCTTGTGGAAGCTGGTTCGACGGCCGGAAAGCTGGGCGAAGCCGCGCAACGGCTGGCCACTGGCGACTTGGCGCACGCTGCCGAAGCGCTGCCTCAAGTCAGCCATCAGTTGCTGGTAGCTGGCTACGGAGACGCGTTCCGCATGCTGCTGCATGTGCTGACTGTCATCACCGTGCTGTCTGCCGTCGCGGTATTTGGCTTCCTCTCGCGCACACCGCAGCAAGCCAGTGTGCCGGCAACTGAAGAGCTGGGCTCCAACGCCTAACCTTCAACACCAGACCTGGCTTGCGCATACCAAGCCAGGTCTGCTACTGCGCTAAAACTGCCAATATTCTTGCGCAAAACTGCGCAACGACCATCGGAAAGTGGACGAATTCATGCCTCGATTCCACTCCCCCTCAGGGTATAGCTTCCTTTTTCTACTTCCGTATTTGGCGCATCGTCACGATCTCTTCTATCGTGAAAAGCCCCGAGACGCAGAGCCAGGGGTATCGTGTGCCTGAGTCGGCGGATACGAACGCCACAAGCGGTATATTGCCAACGATCATGCAGCGGAACGTACGCTCCCCACGGACTGCGTCGGTGATGTGATACCAACCACCGTGCTGCAGTTCGAAAACGAGCCGCCCCTGCTGGTAGCGTACGGCTGGGCCAAGGCTGGCGCCCAGATGTAGCTGCGCCTCTAGCCATTCGTCGTAAGGCAGAAACGAAAGTTGTCTCTTCTTGTCGGCAAGCCATTGCTCTACGTACTGGGCTTGGCCATGGGCCGCGAGCGTGTCGAGATCAATAGCCGGATGTGCAGGCCTTTGCATTGAAGCCTCCAAATAGAAAACCCCGGCCGAGGCCGGGGCTAATTCAGACGATGACGTCAACTGTTTCGCCAAATGGCGGTGCTTTCGTCTTGTGCAGGGGAATGGTCGACGCCCAGAGGGTCGGGTAGGCAGGCGGGCTGGCAGGGAATGCGCCGTCCAGATCGGTCAGGTAGACAAGGAACGCCGGATCGACGCCCTCCTTCTCCAACCAGGCGAACGGGGCCCGAAAGCTGGTACCGCCGCCGCCCTTCACAGGGCCGAGATCAAGCGTGTCTCCGCGCTCAAAGACCTGGACCTGACTGATCCTGGTGTCGCAGTCGATAACGAAGAGTCGCGCGGGCTGCAGCTGGTGGAAAACCGATTCGATCTCCGCGGCAAACTGCCGTTGCGTCTCACCGAACACCGAACCGCTGGTGTCGCGCACCAACACCGCATCGCCAACGGCCTGGGTGTGCAGAGAGGGCAAGTACAGCCCGAGGTGGGTGTACCGGGAGTTGGGCCGTGACCAGGTGTAGTCGGTCTTGCTGGCCTCGTGGACGAAGCGGTGCAAGACCGCACGCCAGTCGACAGAAGGCCGGCTGGCTGCCTGCACCATTGCTTCCAGACCCCGCCCATGGCGCCACGCATGCGGGCAGCTTGCGCTGCCTGCAGCATGGCCACCTTCCATTGCCCTTCGACGTTTCCGTCTTCGGCATCATCAGGCCGGTTGCGCACCTCCCCCGGTTCGAACACCGGGGTAGGCCCAGTACCTTGCCGCGGCGCCGCCTGAGCACCACCCGTGCCCGTGCCCTGGCCGTTCGGATCCGGCTGCGCTTGTTGTTGCGCTTCCGAATCTTCCTGGCGCAACTGTGCGTAGATCTCCTCGGCGGACTTGCCAAGGAAACGGCCGTCGACCAAAGCGCCTGCGGGCAACTGGAACCCTGCCCCCAGCACCATCGGGTTGATGGCGTAGTGGCAAGCCCGATTCCATCGCTTAGCATCCCGGCCGCCGCGGCGCCAGTTGTGGCCGTTAGCCGGGTGCATGACGCTACGGGCCAACTCACCCCGCAATTGCAAATCCGTCAGGGTTTCGACATAGCGCGGGTTCAACCCCAGCGACACGCCATCCGTCCACGTGCTCTTGCAGGTCGGATCCTCAACGATGAGTAGCCGCCTGGCCATAACGCCGAAGAACGGCTCCGACAGGATCATGGCCACGCGCTGGTTCTTGATGCGATCGAGCATGATCACCTCACGCCGACAGCAGTCGGAACATGGTCGACGGGGCAGCTTGCGCCGGCGCAGGCATCGAGAAGCTCGACATGCCGCCCATGAAGGCCGACATCTGCGCCTCGATCTCCATCGCCTTCTGCGCGACCTGCTGACGCAATTCCGGTGACTCCTTCAACTCCGCACCAGAATGAACGGCGAGGTGAGCCTTGGCATCGGCCAGGATGGTTGTCAGCGCCGGATCGGCAGAGAAGTTCAGCTGAGGCAGCAGGTCGCAAAGCTCGCGCACCTTATCCGCCACGTCCAAACGCACGCTGGTGCCTTGGTAGAGCCGGTTGGCCAGATGCTGCACGGCCTCGAACAGCCGGCCGACCAGGTCGTCGTTGGCCGTCTTCACCGCGCTGAGCACGCGATCGTCCATCTCGCCCTTCAACCCCGCCAACACGTCGTGTGGCAGGTTGATGTCGAACTGGTCAGCGTCGGGGAACGGAAGAACCGCCATGCGCATGCCGAACTTCTTGCGCAATTCGGCCACGGTCGGATAGTCGGCCTCGTCAAAGAGGTCGTTCAGTGCGCATTTCGCCTCCTCCATGAAATGCGGGTAGTCGGCGAGAAACGTCTCGGTCGCGGCGCTGAACTCGTCCTGGTAGTGGCGCATGCGATCGGCGACGTCCATATAGACGGCAGTCGGCATGAGACGCACGCCGAGTTGGTCATAGTCGAGCGTCCGGGCATCGAACAATGCGCGAGCGCGATTGCCAATGGCGCACACGTCCTTGTACGACATGGCACCGTCGGTCAGCAGGCGCTTGTTGAAGCGGCCGATGTCCTTGGCCTCGTGTTTGCTTTCCACTTCGGCGGTGGCCTTGGTGTCGAAGCGGCGTGCCCGCCAGACGGAAACGTTGAGTGTGGCCAGCATGACGCGCGAGCCAATGTCTTTGATGTTCATGGTGGTTCCTGGAAATGGGATGGATACGGCAGAAACGAAAAACGGCGAGCCAGGTGGCTCGCCGTTCAGGGGATGGATAAAGCAGGAAGGGGTTAGTGGTTGCCCATAATCAGGCGACCGAACTCGGTGCCCTGAGCCATGATCCACGCTGGGGTAGCGCAGATCTCCGAGTTGCGGCGCACCGCGTCGCTACACAGCATCACGGCATACTCGCCGTAGCCTTCGGCCATCATGCGATGTGCGTACACCATGACGCGGTCGAAGTTGTTGGGGTGTGCCGCCTGGCCCAACGCAGTCGAGATAGCGCAGAGCGCGGAGAGGTTGGTCGGTATCGGCGCAACATCCGGTGCGGTCAAAATGCCGTCAATCGATGGCAGGTGTTGATAGATCTGGCGGAACGCAATGAACTCGGCTGCGGCCGCCTCGCCAACAGCGCCGGCGATCGCCTCCAGTTCAAGTCCTTTCGGCACTACCGGCAGTTGCCGGGCCACACTGCCCCAGCCGCGCGGCGATGGAAGATTCTCCAGTTCCTTCGTCTTCTGGTCGGTCGACAACAGAGCTGGCCTGAAACGCAGGAAGGCGATCAGCTCGGGGGTAACGTCGTTGGACACTGCCCATTCCGTCCACGCCTGAATAGACGGCTCCAGCTCCACAATCGTCGCAAAGCGGGACTTCAACGGATCGAGGATATTGGAGACGCCAGCGTTGTCGATGCGCCGGTTGGTCGCGGCGACGAACGTGACATGTTCGGGCAGCCTATGCTCGCCAATCTTGCGAGCAAGCAACAGTTGCATCTTCGCGGCCTGAACGGACGGCGAGGCCTGGCCCAGATCGTCGATGAACCAGACGAGCGGGCATTTGGCATTCAGCGCTTGCTCCAGATCCCCAAAGGGCAGGAAGCGGGCAGCGGATCCGTCTGAATTCGGGAAGGGCAAGCCCTTCGAGTCCGTTGGATCTTCGACAACGGGGTGGGAAATGAGAAGGTCGTGGCCAGCGGCTTTCGCAGCTTGCTCCACGATGTCGCTTTTGCCGGTGCCGCAGGCGCCGGTGATGAGCACAGGCAGACGGGCCGGAATATAGGCGGCCAGAAGGGAACGGAGTTGGGAAGGATTGATTTTCATTGGGGATCCAAAAAAAGATCCCGCATGAACGCCACCCTGCAGGGATGGAATCCCTGCGGGAGCGAGAAGAAAGCCGGCGGAGCCAGCTGAGGTCGATGCGTCGAAGACGCGGGTAAAACGCAGTTGGGATTGGCTCAGGCCAATGCGAACAACGCTCAACGAAATGGAAGGTTACGACGAATAGCGCGCCAGCGCCAGTAGAAGACGCCGCCCTCCCACGAAGGGAGGGCGACAAAGGTATGGCCTAAGACTTCACGCTGCCACAGAAGCACCTACAGCCCTGTTGGCGAGCCTGGCCTGCGCGTAGGCCAGGCTTCCATCCTTGGCTCTCAGGGGACGAACTGCCTTGCGCCCGGGATCTTGGATGTAGTAGCGACGCGCGCTGCCGGTTGGCACGTGACAGATCATTGAAAACCCTTCCGCAATGCAGAGGTCGACATACTCTCGACCGTTGAGCACGGCGCCGGTCTCGAGGCGATAGTTCATTGCCTCAGCCCGCTTCGCCGCATCCTCCAGATCGCGAAGGCTCATCGCATTGGCACGGTCGGCCGCAGCCTGCGCGTCCCATTGTTGCTGCTCGGTCTCCGAGAAGCCGCATAGGTCAAAAATGCGCCGCCGGCGAATGGCCGCAGTCACGCCCGTGAGGCTCACCCCAAGGACGTCGCGGATGGCCCGCTTGGTCGCCGTATTGCTGTCCGCTGGCGTGTCCAGCATATCCAGCAAGGCGGCAACGTTGCGCTCCAGAACCGCCAGCGCGACGCGATTTCCCCATTCATAGGAAGCACGCGCCTTCTCCTGATCGGCGAGCCTCAGCTGGTGCTCCGCCTCGCGTTGCGACATCAGGCCCCGCGCACGCTCTTGGCTAACCCGTTCCAACGTTTTCCGATGGATTTGATCTGCCACCACGTCACGAATTCGGGCCGCCAACGGCGAGGCCGGCGGATCGAGCGCGACTGGTGGGCGCACGGCCGCGGTGCGCGGCGGCATCACGCCACCGGCAAACAGCGCGTCGTCCACCTGAACAAACGTGCAGTCCGCCGGTAGCGGCTTCATGAGGTTGATCAGACGGCGAGCGTTGTCCGCCGCGATAGGCAGATGCTCATGACGCATTGCTGCGCACAGCCACTGCAGCGGGTTGGGCGCGAGCGCCCCCGCAGCGCCGGGACATCGATCAGCACCCGCATCCATTGCAGATCGTGGCGCCCAATGTCCCCATTGGCACGGTAGGCATTCAGTACACTGTCCTTGACCGTCTCGCCGCGCTGCAGGGCATAGGCGACATGCACCTCGTGCCGCGAGTTGGTGCTGGATCCGGGCGCGTACTCGGGCCCGTTGGTCCCGTAGCCGAACCGTTGGCGAAAGAATTGGTCAACGTGGGCTTGCGGGTCAATGAATGCCGCGCCTGGGTCGGCAAACAGCGTGCCTTGGTCGATGCACTCTGGTGCGAGGGCTTCCTCCGGGAAATAGCCCAACCGCCCCGCGGCCGTGACTGCCTCCCATGCCTCGCGGCTCATCTCGAACGGGCGCAACGGCTTGCCGTCAGGACGGACAATCACCCGGTCAACCTCGTTGAGGATGGTGTCCAGGATCTCGCGGATCGCGCCTTTCGGGCGAACAGCGAAAGTCCCGTTGGACAGGCGAACAAGCGGAATGTCACCGCGTGCTATGTGGCGAACGCTCACGGCGTCCACCGATGTGCGCCGACGGAGATCGTCGTTGCAGTTGAAGAAGGCCAAGACGCCGGCCAGGGTGGTGCAGGATTCGGTTCGACCCGAATCGAAGTGAATCACATACATGGGGTCTGCTCCGGGAGCAAGGCCCCAACGGGGCATTGCCCCGTCTGGGTTGGAAGGAAATGGCTCAGGCGGCTGCCCGGGACCGGCGCTTGGCCGGTAGCTGGGCGCGAAGCACAGCAGCAGCGCTCAGCAGTTCGGCCGACACGACTCGCCAGACTTCGGCGCGGCCGGTGCCGTCAGGGATTTGTCGGACGGCTTCGAACAGCCCGCTGGCCAAAAAGGAAGCCTTGAGGTCCGTCGGCAGGATCCAGCCGGCCTGAACGACGAACTCGTCGTCAGCCAGCTCGACCTGCGGCACGTTTGCGGTCAGCATGCCGTAGGGCATGCCGTCATCCGCGTCCGTGAGGCGCAGTGCGATGCGGCGGTTGCCGCTATACAGCTGGACGTCCAAATGGACGCCGGCGGGTTGGCCGGTCAGGCCTGCGCCATAGATTTTCCGTGCGGTCATGTTGGGGTAACTCCGGGTGTGGATGCGAGCTGCCCCAGCGGGGCACGCCCCGCGTGATAGACAAAAAAAGCGCACCCGGTCGGGGTGCGCTTCATGGATGGCCCGGCAGTGCCGGGCGACATCGTTGGATGGCTAAGCTGTCAGTCCTTGTGGTAGCGCCGACCATTGCGGTCGGCCCATAGGAAATACGCGGCCAGGCCAAGCGCCAACACTAGCACAAATGTTCCAAGCATCACTTTTCTCCTTTGGAAAGCACAGCTCCTACGGCGAATAATACAACGCCGGTGACGGAAAAGCCTATGACATTGAGCGCAGCGCCCCAAGACCAGCCGGGCTTCCCAGCAAGATAGCCCGCCATACCGATGACCGCCGAAGCGGACAACGTATGGACGAAGCGACCGTACTGCATGCGCTGGTCCTTGGACGGTAGAAACAGGGCTAGCCTTACCTCCTGCCAGAAGCCGCGCTTGGCAGCCGCGAGCAGATCCACGCTATAGCCGCCATCCTCGCCAATCGCCAACGGATACTGGAATCCATTGTCAAGAAGCACGAGGACATACTTCTCCCCGTTAGCCTCGGCGTCATCGATCAGGTCAGCCAGACGGGCGGGCAACTCCACCCTCCCTGCTCCCACATTGTGGTGTACGGAACAGGTGAACTCGTCGCCGCTAGTAGTCTTGAGAATTACCTTTGCGAGCTTGGTCATGGCAACCCCTTAACCGCGCCGGCCAGCGACCGCGCGAAGCGAGGTCAACAGGTCGGTGTAGCCTCGGGGTGTATCCAGCGAGTCCAGGCTCACGACATTGTCGCGGCCACCACTCATATCGCCGCGACCGCGGCAAGTGCGAAAGGAAACGCTTGCCGCGTTCCGGTCGGGACCGTGTGCAATCTGAACGCACAGCGTCTCGGTATGCAACGAGAACACTTCGACCTGGTGGCGGCGCTGGCGTCGGGCACGGATGTCGAAGTCGCGTTGACGCAGCGACAAATCACCGGCGAAACGGCGAAGCACGCGTGACGCATCACGCTGCAGGGTGGCACAGGCCGAACGGTTGTCCGGCACGTGTGGATGGGTAAAGGATTTGGGGATCTTCATGGTGTTTCCAGAGAAGCGCGAGACTCCAATCCCCAACGGGACGATGTCCCGCATGGGTGGGGTCTGGGCAAGCCAGACATAGGTTCGATGCGTCGAAGACGCGGTCAAAAGCGTTTGCCGAAGCGGAGATACGTTTCCGAAAGCGCTCTTTTATGGTGGCCAGGCACCTCGCGGCGCCCTACCCTTTCAGACGAGATCCAATGCCTCGGATATCACCCTCGCGATCATGAATGCGAGGTCAGAGCCGAAGACCTTGGCACACAGCAGCTTCTGTGCGGCCAGGTACTGACCGGAGGCGTCCGTCACGAGATGGATCCTCTCGACATTAACTGTCCAGCCTTCGGACCAACCACGGAAGACCGACACAGCCAGGCGGTCGCGGGCACCAAGCGCCGGCCACAGTGAATCCGCGTGCAGTCCGTGGATGCGCTCTTCGTCCCGGTAGCGATTGGTGGGGCTGATCCATTCGGGCTCGATCTCCATGCCGCGCAGCAAGGCATAGAGCACGGATTCGACTTGCTCAACCGTCAAGCCGCTCGTTTCGATCGGGGCGACCTTGGGGCGCCGGACAACGGTGCTGTGGGTAGCAGTGAGTGTGGAATGCAACATGGGGGCTCCTTGAAGCGGAGCGCTCCCCGTCGCGGGAGGCGTCCCGCGGGGTGCGTTGAATCGGTTGGGGGAAGCGAGGGGCGAGGAAGTGGGGGACCGGCAATCCGGTCCCCTTGGCATCAACGCGTGAGTCGATAACCGTTTCCGGCCGCGACCAAGTAGACGCGGTCTCCAGCATTGAACTGCTGGTCGGCATCTTGCGTGATAGCAAGCTGGCGGCCATTGTCCGTGCGGACAATCACCTCCAGCCCGGCACGCTTGCTGACATGCTCGGCGATCTGCTGCGACACGAAGCCGCTTGCAGCGCCTGAGACCGCACCGACCAGGTAGCGACCGTTGCCGCCACCGATCGTGCGGGCGCCGAGCAAAGCACCGACGCCGGCACCGATCATCCCGGGAAGACCGCTGCTCGTGGAGAGCATGCCGTCATTGCCGGTGATGGTGACCTGGCGCGCGCGTACCACCGTCACCATCTCGATGTCCCCTTTACGGAGGGCTTCGGAGGTGCGATAGACGTTAGGCGAGGTCTGTTGCGTGGCGCAGCCGGAAGCAAGCGCACACAGAGCAACGAAAAAAGCGATGGAGAACGTGCGGATCATGATGGCCTCAAAAAAAATAGGCCAACATGCCCACGGGCAGGATGGCCCGTGGTGGGAGAAAAAGCTGTGCCAACGGTTGTCGGCAGGTGTCGATGCGTCGCAGACGCGGTAAGTACTTCTATGATAGCAGCGAACCTCGGCGCTGCGAAGCTTCAACTAGTTGGTCGCATGCAGCAAAGCCGACCATCGGAATGCTCGCCGAATTCGATCTGCAGAGCTGCTGGCGCCGGCTCGATGATCGAAGTCGATCGGCATTTGTTGCATTGCGCGACTAGCTTGAGGCTTGGCTCGCGCTGAGCGCTGTACATCCGGAAGAGGCCGTGGCCACAATTGCCGCAGGCCATCGGCTCCAGGTTGCTCATCATCCTTGGCTCCTGATATGGTGGCGAAAATACAGGCTCTACCGCCACTCGTAAGTCGGCAGCCCTTCAATCTCCTCCGCATCGCAATCGAAATGCAGCAGTGAGGCACCCAGAGCGCGTGCGCGCTCCAGAATCGTCCGCAAGTCCGACGGAACCTGATCGCCAATCTCACCAGGCGTAGGTACCCGTACAAACAGGCCGGTGTCGACCTGGCCGATCACGGGAAAGCGAGCGAATCCGCAAGCGGTGTGCTGCGTCAGATGGGCGGTGGATAGCATAAGGTAGTGCTGAATGGCCATGGCGTCTCCTGGAGGTACTAGAAACGGGGAAACCATCGCCCGAACCGGGGATAGGAGTCCCCGTGGGTGTGTGCTTGCGCAGGCAAGCGAATCGATGCGTCGACGACGCGGTGTGTGCGTGCATTCTAGCAAGCGCACAACCCATTGCTCAAGACCGTCCAGGGCAAAAAAAGCGCCGCCCCCCCCATGATTCTGGGGGAACGGCGCCGCTTCAACATCATGCTGAACTCTTCTTTCTGGACGGAGGCACGCACTTGGCGGCATCGTAGCCAAAGCGTGCCCACGCAGCCGGATCGATGGGCAGCGGGTTAGTCCGACCTGCCTGGAGGTTCACAAACACCCCGGAATAGCTCAGCGTGCCAGTCCGGAACAGCGTCCAGAGTAAGTTGAACGCCTGCACGGCGATCGCTTGGTTAATCACCAGCGACTGCTTGGCTAGTGCGTCCGCCATCGAGCAAGAGGGAGCGACATCAACAGCATCGCCCCTCGGGTTAAGCAGGTCGGGGAAGAGATCACCTACGTGCGGGAGACGATCCGGACCGCGAACGCCAACCTCACCCAGTATCACCTGACCACGGTCGGTCTCATTGCCACAATCCAGGTAGTAACGCACCTTTCCCCGTTTAGCGGCACCCAGGATGGTTTTGCGCGCCGTGCGTGTGTCCACACAGCCAACCACCAGGTCACAGGTCAGACGGTCAGCGCTAGCCAGCCGTTGGGTCCGCGCTTCCCAGCGCGTGCCCATCAGCAGGTTCAGGCGGTTGACGATCAGCGATGCCTTGTACTGGCCGACATCGTTGGGATAAAAGCCTTGCCGCCCCACGTTGGTCTCGCTCACTGTGTCGTCATCCAGCACGGTGCAGTCGATCCCACCGGGGTGGCCAAGCTCTAACATCGCATGGTGCAGCCGCGCCAGGTTCGGAAGCAGCGCGCTGCCAGTGCCGCCGGCGCCCACCACCACCACATTCCAAGCGCGGCTCGTCATCCCTGATGGGAGATTGTGCAAAGCAGTGGATACGCTCACAGGGCGACCTCCACCTGCGAGACTGCATGCCGCCATGCCGCTGGGACATCGGCGGCAGGTTCAAGGACGCCTTTCGCGCATAGCCGTACCTTCATCGACGGATGGCGGCTCGCGCAGTTGCCAAGCACGAACGCGAACTTCACATCATGCCTATCGTCGGTGTTGTCGGTGTGGGAAAAGAAAGCTTCCGCAGCGCCGTGGGAATGACAGTCCATCACCAACGATTCGCCGGCCACCAGCTCCGGTCGCTCATAGCGAAGATGGCCAGCGCTATGCTCCAGCACCTTAACCGGCACCAGCCGGAACGTGCCCGTGTCACGACGCCAGGTGATCCACGCGCCAGCCTCGTTCGGCATCGTCTGCCGCGCAAGCGCGGCGAACTCACCAATCAATGCGGGCGGCACCTTTCCACAAATCAGCTCCGTGCGCTCCTTGACCATCCCATACGGGATGGCGGTGGCGACATCGAACTGCCCAACACGACGCACAAGGTTCAACCAGGGACGGAGTATTTCCAAAAACAGGCCATTGCTGGCCACCACGAGCCGTTCTCCGTCGGCCTGCATAGCCTGCAGGCTGCCGAAGCGCGGCATCATCACAGTCGGGAATGACTGTTGCAACGTCAGATCCATAGGATGCATCACAAGACTCCAATTTTGCCGGCGATCAAGTCGCCAAGCGTCTTCTTCAAAGGGATAAGGACCTGCTTCGGATAGGAAGGAAACTTCCCATCCAGGATGTCTCGCCAGAATGCGAAGGCACCGTCCGCATAGCTGACACGCTTGCCACCCACATTGGGGTGGGTGAACGCGGAGGAAAAGAACCCGGCCTCCCAGCCGGGAATGGAAGCGACGTCAATCTGCTTGGGGAGATGCGCGTTGCCGACGCAGATCTTGCCGTTGTCCCACGTATTGAAGTACGGAGGCTCGTGCAACATCGAGTCGGGCATCGGCCTTTCGTCAGCGCAGAGGCTAAAGACACGGAAGCCGCTCTCGGAGGCCTGGAATACCAGGCCCGGGTGCGGCACCAGCTCGCTGCGGGTACCTAGCTCCTTGCATTGAAAGAACACACGACGCACTGCAGGCGGACACCACCAGGTAACCGCATGCGGGCTGATCGACAACACGTTGGGGGTCAGAAACTCCCCTTCGGCAGCGTGGCCGCCGCAACCTGGGTGACGGCGTGAATCAACGCCCGTCGATTCAACGGCGTGCCGGCACCGATAGTCGGGCGCTGGGACTTGTCATCTAACGTCACCACGTGCGCAGTGGCGTAGGAGAACTCGCTTGGCCTGGGGCCATACAGCAGAATGGCCCCTTGCAGGGCCACCTCGTTTGTGCTCTTGTCGGAGAGAATCTTGGTCATTGGTTCGGATCCGGAGAAGAAAGTAGAGTGAGCACCCGGTCAAGGCGTGCGATGACCTCGAAAGCGATTGCCCAATCCGCATACTGCGCACGGATGGACTCTGGTGTGGTCGCAAGAGGGACAAACATCTGATACATCGTGCAGTCGCCGGCGTTGCTCAGGCATTCAAAATGATCGTCAATTACCTCTTCCGCATAGCCACCGGGAATAGTGACGATCGACGCTGCAGCATAGGCAGGCTCGCCCCACTGTGCGTCGCCAAATAGCCGTCGCGCTTTGCTCCGCGCCAACACCTTTTTCAGGGCCGCCAGTTCGAGGCAAAGGCTGCGCACCCAGCCGCGCTGACGCGCAGCGACCGCCATCAGCGACTTACCGGAAAGCTCCCGATAGATGTCACTAGATCGACGATCTACACGCATGTATTTCGGCAGGAACTCGTCCGGAGCCATTTCTGACCGGACGACCGAAGGCAGGTAGCGCTCGATGTCGGAATCTCCTTCCCCGAAACGCTCTGCAAGTCCCTCCCTGACGTCCTCGTCGGTGGCACTGGTTTCATACTCCCAGTGCCACCGCCCGAACATCTCGAGATAGTCATCAGGCGTCCGTACATGCACTGTCCTGCTCGAGGCATCGCGCACCAGCGCCATGGCGGTGCACAGCAGACCCGGGGACGTTGCACGTAACACATCGGCCTTGTCGCCGATGACAAAGACGCTCTCTTGGGGCATCACAATGCCGAGGTAGACAGGTGCGTCCAGGTTATCCTCCCACCCGAACTGTTGGAGCTCAGTACTTACTACGCCGTGGTCCAACAATTCGAAGCCGAAGTTCAAGCGTTGGCACCGCGGACGATGTCGCCTAATCCACGCGGTGATGCCCTCTGCAAGGGCATCACCAGCGCACAGGGCTGTCTTAACGTCCCTTGGGCGAAGGACTCCGGATTCAAATTGCGCAAGAGCTAGCGCGGCCAGATCAACATCCTTCCTTCGCTGAACAAGCGCCCGCGCAGGGACGCTGTCCGTCACAGAAGGCAGTGTCAGAAAACCATTGGCAGGTCGATGTCGGGCAGCGGCAGGCTGTCGCGATGTCGTCCATCGGGAGAGGTCTGCTGTGAAGCCCGAATCAGTGAACCCAGAATCGAACAGCATTGCTCGTTCTCCTTGTCAAAATGAAAAACCGCCCTGACGGGCAGCTTGTCGGAGGAAAAGCCCCCGGCCGGGTCGGCCAGGGCTTTCATGAGATCGCGCTTACGCACGGCATCCCTTTGCGCCCGCTGCGCGGACAAAGGTGTAGCGTGCGGTATCGCCTTGGTGCACCGGGCCATCCACCGCGGCGGTGGTCAGCTCGGGGTACTGGGCGGTGTACATGTCGCGCACTTGGTCCGCCGTAAAGGCCGGTCCGGGGTCAGGCAGGTTCATGCCGTTGTAGATGAACTCGCGAACGAGCGTCTTCACTTCGATCATGGGTTCCCCTTAGATTAGGTCAGCGAGGTTTGTGCCAGTCGGCTTGGCCACCGGCGCAGGTACGACAGCCTCACCAACGGGTTCCTGCGCAGACGCGCCATCCGAGGACAAGCTATTTGCATTGCCGTCATCGTCATCGCCTTCCGAAGATAGCTCGCCGTCGGGCTTGCCCGCCTTCGCCAAGGCCTTGGTGGCCTTGTTCGATTGCTTGGCGGTCGCCGCCTTTAGGATCGAAGCGGTTGCTTCGATCTGGTCGACCAGCTCCGCACGCGCAGCAACAACCGACTGCATCGCAGCCGTGAAGCTCTCGTCGAGCTCCTGCGGTGTGCCCGTGAGCACCATCGGTGTCGCAAGGGCCGGATCGGTTGCGTTCTTCACAACTGGGGCCACGAACACAGTGAGATTCTCCCCTTGCGGGGTGATGGTAAGGACAACCTTCTCGCACGTACGCACGAGCGTTGCCAGTTCCTGGAAAAAGGACATGGGAAACCTCTAAAAGAATGGTGGATGTAGACCGCCGAACGGCGGCTTAGAAATGCAGGACCTTGGGCAGCTTGCCGGCATAGTCGAAACCGTCGACAGCCAGCAGTGCGGTGACCAGGTCGGCCTTGGAATTGGCAAAGAGTTTGGCGAAGCCAGCACCGATCTTTTGGCGCAAGCCCAGCTCATCCGCGATCACCTTCATCTCGGATTTGGTCAGCAATTCCAGAAAGTCCTTCGATTGCTGAAGGTTCCAGTGCTGCGTCAGGTCAAGCTTTTGGTACTTGCACAGCGTGACCAGATGGTTCACCTCAATACCCTCGATCGCTGATACTGCGAGTGCGATTGTCAGGTTGTGGCGCTGCCCTGCCTCGAGCGCGTGGACGCCGTGCAGGTTGGCAGCCAGATCGATCGACGAAGCCTTCTCGTCGGCGATCTTCTCAAAGAGCTTGCCCATGCTTTCCGCTGTGATGTTCCGCGACAAGCCGGTCATGCCCATGGCGAGCAGGTACTGATTGGCCATGTTCGGATCCTTCGCCACCTCGCGGCGCAAAGCCTTGCGCCAGAGAGCGACGCGATAGGCCTTGACGCGGTCGGTTTCCGACACGGCCGTGACCGGCTTCTCAGCGTCCTGCGTCTTCGGCTTCCCGCTGGCGGTGGCCTTGCCGGCCTGAATACCAGCTGCCGAGGCACCAGCCTTAGCGGCTTTCGCCCCTTCAGCCTTCACGTCGCGGTCAGCCTTGAGGCGCGCTGCCACCTTTTTGGTGTGGCACGGCGTATCGAAGCATTGGCTGCGGTAGACCTTGCCCAACGAATCGGGCAGTCCGCTCACGGCAGCGCCGAAGTTCTGGCAACCGTGGCAAGCCTTGGCCTGCTCATCACCCACCCCGGTCGGGCCGTCAGCCAGCAACTGGATGCGCGTGTGGTTCTCACCAGCACGCACGATGCGGACGACTGGATACTCGTCCTTGAGGCCGTAGGCAACCGTGCTGAGCTCCTTCTCGGTCTTTTCCTTGAAACAGGCGGCGCTCGTGCAGTTGCCGGACGCAATCGCCTCGCTAAACATCTCGACTTGCATCGAGGAGTTATGCGGGCACTGCGCGCAATCGGCCTTATCGAAGATCGCGGCCGCCAGGCTGCAGGCAACTTGCTCGATCGTCGCTTTGAGCTCCGCGACCGACTTGCCCTCGCTGGTAATGACGGGCAGAAGCGTGTCCTGCTTCTCCTTAGCCAGAGTGGCCAGAAGCTCGGCATGCCCAAGATTGATCTGCTCGCGGGATAGCGCTTGGAGCACCAACGCGCTGCAGTTCATGAGCGCGAGGCGCTTGTCAAGCTTGGAGCGCGACCAGCCGATTACACGGGCGGCCTCCTCCCGGTCGCCCTTGAGCTTGCCCACAAGACGAGCAGCCCATACGGCTTCGTCCGACGGGGCCATGTCCGCGCGCTGCGCGTTCTCTATCAGCGCGAGCATGTCCGCGGTCTCGTCATCGACATCCTTGACGAGGACTGGCATCTCATAGTCGAGGCCATGTTCCGCCTCGGCCGCATCCAGGCGGCTCTCGCCGGCGATATGTTCGTACTCGTACTCGCCGTCCGGCTCGATGGGCCGAACCAGAATGGGCTGAATGACCCCGTGAACCTTGATCGAAGCGCGCAGTTCCATGAACTTGGCTTCGTTGCGGTGGGTACGGGGGTTCACCCTGTGGCGGATCTTGCGCAGGGGGACAGTAAAATTGGACATTGTGGGGTTCTCCGAAAAGATAGGGAACCCGTTGCCGCACCGGGAACAGGTTCCCGATGGGGTAGAAAGAATCGTCGTTGGTTGGTCCGCGAGCGGCCCAGTCCAAGGTAAAGCAAGAAGCTTTGCACCAGGTGGTGCGTGGTCGATGCGTCAATGACGCGGTTGATGGCGAGAGAATACCGCAACTGCAGCCGGCGCGCCAGAGGGCGACATTGAGTGGAAGTGCATCTTCTTATTCCCTCATCGGATACAAATGGACATCGCGTGCTTTGCCAGTAATCTATCGCCTGCAGGCTAGCCGGAACTGTCTCACGCTCTAGGCTGGCCTGACCGACCCAGGAAATCGTGGCGCCTCTCAGGCCTCTCAACCCGCACTCTCTTTTTACCCTGCAGACTGCCCTTCTACACCGATGAACTCGAATCAAACTTTAGCCGATCGCCTGGCGATCTATCTGGCCGCCTATAAGCACTATGTGGCGATCAAGTCGAAGGCCCGTCTGCAGGATGGCGCCATCTTCGGTGAGGCCCTTGCCCGGGATCTCGCGGAGATCGCCTTCGATTACAAGGACCTCGTCAACCTAAACCTTAAAACCAGCTTTCCCGCTATCGATCTTGGTTCGGCGGCCGCGGGTTGCGCGATTCAGGTCACGACCACGTCGAGCACCACCAAAATCCTTGAGACACAGCGGAAGTTCTTTAAGCACCGCTTGGACCGCACTTTCTCAAAGCTAAAGTTCATAGTCCTCACAGACAAACAGAAGACTTATGAAAGCAAGCAAATTGTCAGGGCAAAGGGCGCCTTCAGCTTCGATCCGAAGGTAGACATTTACGACCTAGGGGATCTATTCAATATCCTGGTCGCTGCGGCCAACCCGGTCAAATTCGAGGCCTTTTACAAGAGACTGGAGAGCGAACTCGGATCCGCGATCCGGCCCTACTTACTGGGCGCCGATCGGCCTGGCCAGCACCTGCGCGATCTCCTCGATGCGCACGATGTCAGGACCACCGACGCGGTGCAGGCACTCAGTTCGTTTGGCATGACACGTAGCATCTTTTCGGACACCATGAGCATTTCGGAGGTGTGCAGCAGGGACCTAATCCAGTACGTCGCCGAACAGTTCTGGGTCAGCAGCGACTGGATCGATGGGACTTACACGCATATCTACAGCGGCGGCCCTGGCGAGGAGAATGGAACCGACTGGCGGCGCAGCCTGCGAGGCGCATATGACCTAGTCAAGCACGCCAGTTCGACCGGCGAGAGGCTCGGCCTGCTCATGCCGGCCGGGCTCAGCTTGCGCGAAGTGGACGCCACCAAGGACGTCGTGGATCCCAATGCAGACGACTACGAGCCTTTCTTCCTTTTTTCCCGAAAGACGAATGAATTCGCGGTCGATTGTTTTCGACTTGTCATCAGCGATCCGCTGAGGTACCGAGGTTGTCGAGAAGGCATTTTTCTGCTCTTCTTTGCAGCGGAGATCTACCAAGTTGAAACGGGAGATACGACGTACATTGAGGTATATGAGGCGCCACGAGCGAACATAATGAGTTGCTATCTGGGCGATAGCTTCCTCGTGGACCTCTACCGCGCTGGTCAGTTGATCGGTAATCACAAGGACTATATCTATAGCGACGGAGTGGTACTGAGAGCAACCCGGGACGTACCCAGCCGGCTCGCCCCCATGCTGCAGGAGAATCTGACTGAGTTGATAGACCGGCGCTCAGCCTCGAGCCCCGTTGCTATCGTGTTCCCTTGAGCCGACGCACCGGAGCGCATTGCCGGTCAGTAGTAGATGCCCTCGAGCGCCGCGCTCGATGTTGTCGGCTACCGCTACCCACCTGCGTAAGGCAGTCCGTATTGGCCGCCTGTCGCTCGAACGGCTCAGCCATACAGATGCCGAACCGCAATGTTGCTCGCCTGAGAGCGCTGCTGAGGGGCTAGTTTTTTGGGCGACTCTTGAAACAAATCCAGGTGCATACCGCCCCGGGCATGCATTGACTCTCCCGTCCCCCTGTAAAAAAAGCCCTCCACGAAGGAGGGCTGAGGACATCATTAGCTTTGGGTCAAGTAGCGGGTCGGGCTACAGAACTAGCTTACGGCCGGATTGAGCCGGTGGTGGCCCAGAAAGCTCACGAATTCAGCGAGCTTTCGGGGGAAAGGCCCGAGTGGCCTGGACAGCAGCGTGGTAACCGCCCCCGCCACCCTCCACCCGTCCATTTCATCCTCAAAATGGCTGTGGACCAGGCGGTCGAGGCAAATCACCTCAACGCCATCCGCCTCGATTGTGCCGAGCACGTTGGCGATCACCAGGCGCTGGGTGCCTTTGCGCTTCACCGTCACCATGCCGTCGCCAAGGCTCACCTTGCAGTCGTCTACCTTCATGCTGCCTCCTTCAATAGTTTGCGCAGATCGTGCGGCTTTTGGCCGCGCAGGAGCGCCAAGTCATCAACAAACGCGTCCAACACGGTGTCCATGTGCAGGAACGACGCGTCTTCCAGCTCTGGCGTAGCCCAGTCCAGCCCGGCCTGCATCGCGTCGCGCTTGTGTGCAACCATCTGGTCCTGGTAGACGTCGATGCTGCCCGGGAGATGGAAATACAGCACCTTGAGCACGCCCTTGCGGTCCCAACGCAACGCGCGGCGCATCGCCTGGTACTCGATGCGCCAGGTCCAAGAGCGGTCATAGAAAAGCACGTAGTCGGCCATCGGCAGGTTGTAGCCCGCACGACCGGAAGCCTTGGTGCAAAGCAAGCCCGTCGCGCCGCCACCAACAAAACGCTTGTCCTTGTCGGCCACGCGCTTGATGATGGGGATATCACCGTGGAACGGCACCGTCTCCACGCCACGCTTGTCCAGCTCGCTGGCGATCAGCCGGATCACGCCGGGGTTCTCAGCAAAGAGGATGGCCTTCTTGCCCTCTGCCGCGATTGCCTCCATGCGGTCGATTACCGCCCGTTGCTTGCTGGTCAGCTGATGCAGCCGCTCCACGCCCTCCAGGCCGTGTTGCGGATAGTTGGCAGCGAAGTGCACGGCGCGGATCCTGGCCAAGATGGTCAGCAAGTTGTTTGCCTTCCCATCCCCGCGGACCTTCCGATACCAATCGGCGAACTCGTCGGCCGCCTTCATGTACACCGCAAGATGGCCGGGATCCCACTCAGTCTCAATGACCTCTGAAACCGGGTCGTCGATCTGGATGTACCGAGCCACTTCCGGTTCGCAGACCAGCCGTCGCTTCACGTGCGGCGCCAGCATCTGGCGATACAGCGGCAAATTGCCGATCTTGGGCACCTCCCGCTTCGCCCCGTCCTGCAGGCTCTCCGCAAACTGCCAGGTGACCCACTCGAGCACAACGAAGTCGTTTCGGAACTGTTCGATTCCGCGCACCGCATGCTGAACCGTCGCTAGCCAGTTGGATTGCAGATACCCGCGCCGATAGCCGTAAGGCTGCGCCGCGGTACCGTCTCCACCAGTGAACGCGATCAAGCCGAACACATCGCGCGGATAGTTCGGAATCGGACTGCCGGTGAGAACGTATCGCCGGCGAGCGGACAGTTGCCATAGCGCGCGGCTCTGGTCGCTCATGGGATTGGCCAACCGCTCACCTTCGTCCGCCACCAGCAATCCAATCCGCCGGCGTAGACGATGGGCGTAGGTAGCCCGCAAGGACTGCCGTCGGTCTACCACCATGCGCAAGCGCTCATAGGAGATCAGGTTGATGCGGCTTAACGTGCCCAGGTCCTCCGGTCCGTTGATGATGTGCACCGCCTCGCATGGCAAATCCAGCTTGGCAAACTCCTTTTGCAGTTCGCTGATGAGCCGAGATTCGACCACGATCAGGCCGTGCCGAACCCCCGACAGCAGAATCAGTGCCACCGCCAACCGGGACTTGCCGCAACCTTGCTCCCAGGCCACGACCGTTCCCAGAGGCTTGAGCAACAGCTCGACCAGGTCATCCTGCTGGAACTCCCAGTCCAACCAACGATCAATGCCCAGCGCACGGGCCCGTGCGTGCAGGGCGGCCGCCATCTCCGGATACCGAGTGCGAAGCCCCTCGTGTACAGCTTCCCACCCCTCGGACTGGTTCTGGACCAGCGCCAGGGCGTTCAGCTCGTCAAGGGATACGGTATAGCTCTCCCCCGCCCGCTCATAGGTATAACGACCGCCGTCGGTACGGGCAAAGCTCAGCGTTTCTCCCGCTTTCACCACCGGGCTGCCCCAGCGAGTGCGATCGACGCAGAAGGTTTTGCGTGCTACCCCTTCCAGGGTCTCGGCAGACGCCGAACCCGCGATCCAGGCAATATGGCGAAGTGGCGTGGCCTGACGCAGGCTGCGCCGCAGACGGGCACCGAAGTGCGCCAAGAAGCCTTGTGCCAGAACAGGCTCACCGCCAGCGCTGCGAATCAAGCGCAGCAATCCATCGAACGCGGCCATCGGGTCAGCCTGCACCATGTACGTTTCGAGATCGAGCCTGGCTTGCCCGGCGTACCGGAAACCCTTGGGAAGACGTTGCCCGTCCAGGGCTACGATCCGCCGTTCGAAGATCCTGTTCAAGACCATAGCCTCGGTGAAGCCGCATTCAAAGCCCAGCACGATGCGTCTGCCGTCGTGGCCGATGCGTACCCGTTTCTGCGAGGTGACTGCCCTAGTAATTGCGGGGCCATCCTCATCCAGCAGCTGATGATTCAGGCGCGGATCACCGTACTTGCGATCGTCCCAATTCAGATCCAGGGATGGCAATCCGGCGTTCAGGCACTTCACTTCATCCCTAACCACCTTCTTGCCGTGGCTGCGATACCGTCCAAACACAGCGATCCCCGTGCGCACTTCTGCGCCCTCCTCTCGGAAGGCATTAGCCGGTAGCTCGAACACGCCGACCAGCCGCGAGAGCATGTCGACTGCAGGATCTGTCCAGCTGTGCAGCTCCGCCGCTAGGGTGCGTTCGATGAAGCTCATAGGGAGCAACGCCACGACAACCTGTGCAGCATCCAGAGCCTGCTGGAGCGCATACTCGTGACTGACTGCGCTGGTGTGCGGCCCAAACCGTCCCCAATGCGTCAGCCCATAGGGTTTCAGGTGAGGGGACTCCAGGTGAATCGAGAACGGCGGGTTGATCAGGGCCACGTCGAACCGCGTCGGATGGATGTCTTCCATCCCTGCATGCCGAAAGCTCCCTTCAAATCCCGCGGCCTCGAAAGCACCCTGCACCGCTTCAATCGTCGGTGCATGCACGTCAACACCGAAGACAACGTGTCGCGCAGGATCGGAGAACTGCACAAGACGGCCAGAGCCGACTGAGTTGTCGAGGATCGCCACCTTGCGATTCGGCGCCCAGTCAGCCACGACGGACCACATCAAGCGTGCGATCGTGTCGGGGGTAAAGAACTGGGACAGATGCTGCTGCCTTGCGGCGTGCAGCTCGCCCATATTTGCGATCTTGCCGGCCTGCGAGCCAAGGCTCACAAGTCCGCGCAGAGGGTCGTACCAATGGTTCATGAGAACTCCAGAAAGGAAAATGCCCCGCTCGATGACGGGGCAAATGGAATGGACAATGCGCAAATGTGCTCAGGTGGCTGTTGCCAGCTCCCAGCACCACCAATCGATGCAGTAGGTGTGGATCTTGTGACCGTCGACTTCAATCTCCGTGGTCGCGACCGGGATGACTTCCTCCCCGTCTCGCACCCGCGCCGCCCCCGAGTCGTCTACCTCGACAACATCAGGCAAGCGCTGGGCAAGCTGCCGGATGCTCGACAAGGGCAAGCTCAGGAACCGGCCAGCCGTGCCAGCGCGTGCCGTTCCAATAAGCCAGCAAGGAAAGATCGGCCGGCTCTTCGAGAGTCACCTGGACCTGCCGATAGACGCGGTCCTCCGCCGGCACAAACTGCTCTGAGAAGGCGACCCTTGTGAGGGTGCGGGATATGCCACCAGCATGCGGGGCGACTTCGACCGAAACAACCTCAACGAGGTTGCCTTCCTTGTCTCGAAACGTCTTTTGCATGGCGGCTCTCACTCCACTTCCGTGGTAGTGCGCAGGTGCTCTCGCATAAAGCCAGAGAGGGAATCCCACAGGCAGTGGGACAAACGAAATTCCCAACGCGTGTTGAATTGCGTGACATCAACCTCAGGGAACGTGCGGCGCTGCGGCGTGACGAAGCTCTGTGACAGTTGGAACTGCCGCAGACCCATTGCCGTCGCCTTGTGCCCACCGATCTCAGCAGCTGCCGCAAGCGACTGGAACAGGCGCCCTGCCTCATGCGCTGCGGCCAGTGCGAGCCGGCGCGCGTGCGTTTCGGTGTCGACCACCTCAGACAGCAGGTCCGCACGAACGATTGCCACTGCGCGGGTACGCTTTATCGGTAGTGTCTCGTGAGCGCCGAAGGCGTTCACCAACACCATCGCCGCTTGCCTGTAGGCAAGCTTCGTTCCCTCCTGGGAATAGACCTGCACCAGCAGACCCCAGAGAACATCCAGATCGGGCTCGCGGCCCATCTCGATCAGATCCCAAACGTTGTTTCTTCCGTCCAGCAACAGACGGGTTTCGTCAATTGCAAGCGGCGCTTCCGGTGGCGCGAACCGCTCGGACGCCCTGGCCACCATCTTGGTCACCAGCCGCTTGTAGAACCCGAACAGCTCGCGTTCGCGCTCCTGGGGCAGCGGCACTTTGACCGCGTCCAGTTCGCTTTCCGGTAGCTGGGATAGTTCAATGTTGTGCGCAAGCTGGTAGGCCTGGCGGCCGCTCTCTTGAGCCGCCTTGAAAGCGTTTGCAACGATGTTGTACATGATGGTGCTCCGAGACTTGGGAGCACCCCATCGGGATGCCCCCGAGGGTGAATGGATCGAAATGGTTAATCGCGCTCGGCCATGAAGGCCGCGCCGTGCTCGCCAATGAAGAGCATCAGCTCGTCGGCAAGCTGGTGCGACAAACGGAACTCCCACTGGTCCTTGAAAAAGACGAGATCAAGCCCCGACATTTGCCTCTTCTCGCGGTAGTTGTACTCGATCTGATACACATTGATCGCGCTCAGCTGCCGGATCAGCAGGTCATTGCCGACCGTCCCTGCGAACGTGGCCAGTGCCTGAAGGCACTGGGCTGTGTGCTCGTAGCTGTAGTAGGCAAGCCGGCGTGTGCCGCGGCCACCGGGCGCTGCCTCAGAGGTGGCGCCCTTACGAAGCACGACCGCTGACGCCGTTCGCTGAACCTCCGTCTTTCGGGCTAAGCCAAAGCAGCGAATCATCGTCTGCGCCGCTTGCTGGTAGGCCGCCATGGCGCCCCCGCCAGCGTCATACTCACGACGAAGGGATTCCCAGTAGGCATCGAGGTCGGGAATGGTGCCGCGGTCAAGAGTGCGACCGATGTCCAATCCGGCCCGCTTGCGCTCCTCGGACGCGTCGAGCTTCAGGGATGTGAACGGCGGTCCAAATCCGACACTAGACGGCGGCGTGATCAGAAAGGCGAAACGATTCCCGTTCTGTGGAGCTGATTAGTGTTTGTTGCCGACGGCATTGAGGGGCGGTACCGGGAGCGTCGGAAGGAGCCCGGAGGGCGAGTGCAGACGCTCCCGGTATGGCTCGCTTCGTGAAGGGATGACGCAGAAGTCGGGATGCGGTAGAAGAACAGCTTACCGCCGAAGAAACAGGCCCGACACCGGCACAAACTGCCAGGTTCACCCCGATGTCGAGCCCCACGCGCGCACGGGGCACGGGTGCCGGTCCAGTATGGCATGGCCCGCCCGCCCCGTCGATACCGTTTCGGCATTGACAGGGATTGCCGATGCTGGCCACGGGCCGCCTCTTTGTGTGCGCTCGCTGCCGGGCGCAGGTCATCGTTTGCCGCCGTTGCGACCGCGGCCAAATCTATTGCGACGGCGACTGCTCCGAGGTGTCACGCCAGGCCAGCCTGAGCGAGGCTGGCCGGCGCTACCAGCGCAGCCGTCAAGGCCGCTTTGCGCATGCCGAGCGGATGCGCCGCTATCGCAACCGCCAGAAGAAAGTGACGCATCACGGTTCCGTGGTGCCAGCCGCCAATGCTCTACTGCCGCTGACTTCGACGACGCCGGCCAATGCATCGACATCCGCTTCTGCCGCACGGGTTCCTGAACATTGCCACTTCTGCCACGGCGTCTGTTCTGGCTTCGTACGCCTTGGGCCATTGCGCCGTCGGGTCTTCCTTGAAGTTCCTACGACAGGATGCGACCCATGACCATTGGACCCGAACTCGAAGCGCAAATCCTGCGCTACTACCATGTCGAGAAGTGGCGCGCCGGCACCATCGCGCGCCAACTGCATGTGCACCGCGGCACTGTCCAACGCGTGCTGGCCCAGGCCGGATTGCCCCGGATCGGTGCCGTGCTGCGGCCCTCGCAAATCGATGCTTACCTGCCGTTCATCCATGAGACGCTGAAGAAGTTTCCATCGCTTACGGCTAGCCGCCTGTATGCGATGGTCACCGAACGTGGCTACCGGGGCAATGCCCACCACTTCCGGCACCTGATCTCGCGGCACCGGCCGCGTTCCGTTCCCGAGGCCTATCTGCGGCTGCGTACGCTGCCCGGCGAACAGGGGCAGGTCGACTGGGCTCACTTCGGTCATCTGCAGATCGGCCGCGCTCGCCGGCCGCTGATGGCCTTCGTGATGGTGCTGTCCTGGTCGCGGCAGATCTATCTGCGCTTCTTCCTCGATGCCCGTATGGACAGCTTCCTGGCCGGCCATGCCGGGGCCTTCGAAGCCTGGTCCGGCTTGCCCAGGGTCCTGCTCTACGACAACCTGAAGAGCGCAGTCCTTGAGCGCCAAGGGGATGCGATCCGCTTCCACCCGACGCTGCTCGCGTTTGCTGCGCATCATCGCTACGAGCCCCGCCCCGTGGCCGTCGCTCGGGGCAACGAGAAGGGGCGCGTCGAAAGAGCAATCAGGTTTGTACGGGATAGCTTCTTTGCCGCGCGCAAATTCGTCGATCTCGACGATCTCAACGCTCAGGCTGCGCTCTGGTGCGCAGGTGCCGCCGCCGATCGCCCCTGCCGGGAAGAGCCCACGATCAGTGTGCGCGAAGCCTTCGCCCGCGAACAGTCCAGTCTGCTCGCGTTGCCGGAGAATCCGTACCCGTGCGAACTGCAACTGGCCGTGAAGGTCGGCAAGACGCCGTACGTGCGCTTCGACCTGAACGACTACACGATATGCGCAAGTGAAGAACGATTTCCGGATACTCGCAGGCTGTGTTAAAGCGGACACCCGCACAAACACAGCAGAGGATCTGCACGATGACAGCAAGACGAACGACCATCCGGCAACTGCCGCTGACCGAGGTCGTTGACCGCGACACACCCGGTGCGACGCCGGTCAGCATCACCGCCTCCGAGGGCGGCACTATCTATCACACGGTCCCACTCGCAGACCCTGACACCGGCAGGCGACGCGACGCCCGCCCGCAGTGGATCGCAGGCACTTTCCCTCTCTTTCCCGTTGTCCGGCTCGCTGACGGCGCGCCGTGGGCTGAGGCAAACGTCTGGCTCATTGATATGATGGAGTCGAAGTCGTCGCCAAACATGCTGACGTTCGCCAGCATCGCAGACGACCTGGTGGCGTTCCGTCGTTATCTCGATGACGAGGACGTCGACTGGCTGATGTTCCCCGCGAACAAACGGCAACGGCCCACCTACCGCTACAGCGCCTCGATCAGGCTGGCTGTGCAGGCAGGCGAACTGTCTCCGGGCGTTGCCAGGCGTCGTATGGGTGCCGTGGTGCGTTTCTATCGCTGGCTCATGGCCGAAGCAGGCTTCAGGCCCGCAAACGCGCCGTGGGTCGAATCTGGCCGTTTCATCGAGTTCAAGGACCAGAAGGGCTTCAGCCGCGCGGTCGAGGTCAAGACTACCGACCTGTCGATCAGTGGTCGGCGCGCCGAAGACCCGTGGGACGATCACATTCAGGACGGCGGTCGCCTGCGCCCACTGTCCTCTTGCGAGCAGTCGGTGCTGCTCCAATCGTTAGCCGCACTCGGCAACACCGAGATGACGCTCGTTCATCTGTTCGCGCTGTTGACAGGCGCTCGTATCCAGACGGTACTGACCGTGCGAGCGAAACACGTGATGCGCAAGCCTGGCGGGTATCACGGCGACGACATCCGCCTCGCCTGCGGGCCGGGTACGGGCATCGACACGAAGGGCGGAGTCAAGGGCGTGTTGCACTTGCCGCGCGGTTTGTACGAGCGGCTGTACATCTACGTGCACAGCGATCGTGCTCGCAAGCGTCGCCAGCTGGCAGACGGCGGCGATCATCCCGACCAGCCGCTCTTTTTGAGCCATCGCGGTGCGCCACTCTACGAGGATCGCGCGTCGCGTGCCCCGCTCAGCGCTGGCCCGCAGGTACGCCGCCATGTCAAGACCGGGCAGGCCGTGCGCCAGTTCATCAGGGACGAACTGTTGCCCGTGATGCGCGTGCAGCTTGGCAACCCCAGGTACGAGTTCAGCTTCCACGACCTGCGCGCCACCTTCGGGCTGAACATGGTCGACACGATGACAGCGAATGAGACGAAGTACACGCGGGCGCTCGATCAGTTGCGGCAGTTGATGTGGCACGTACAACCGTCTACGACCGAGCGCTACCTCGCTTACCGCGAGAATTGCAAGCTGTTCGACGCGGTACAGGACGGCTGGGGCGCGCATCTGTCGACGCTGGTTGCGCGCACCCTCGACACGGCGGTGGCAGCATGAGTCGCCAGTACGAGGAAGTGCACATGCCGCTCGCGGAGGGCACAACACTGCTGCACCCCGAGCGCGCGCTGCTCAAGTGGGAAGGCACCAACAGCCGTTCCGATATCGGTCAGATCTGCTATCTGACGCGTGACACGTCAAGTCCGCAGCGCACGCGACACACTTTCGAGCACTCAAGCTTCAGCAGCGAACGCGCCAGGGTCGTGCGCCTGCTGGTGACCCAGATTTCCGGGCGTATGACCCTTGGCACGAGGCGCCCGGAGACGATCTCCATGTATTTGCGCGTCGTGCTTGAGTTCGTCAACTGGGCCGACAGGCAGGGCTTGCATCAGACGCTTTGTCACGAGAAGGCTACGGCGGAGGCCGTTCATCGCTACTTCCGTGAGAAGCGCGAACAGGTCTCGCTGGGCAACCTGAAGCGCAATTCCGTCGGCACCAATCAGCGTTATCTGTTGTCGATGCTACGTGAGTTATTTCGAAACGACGACTTCTGCGCCGATGAGAAGGTGCTACGCCGTCAACTGGATGCTTCTGTGCCGACGGCTGTGCCTGACGCCGGGGCACAAGCCGCCCTGCTCGCGTGGGCTGACGCGCTCTTCAGCGGCATCAGCACGCTGGTGCTCGACTTCAAGCCGTACCCGGTGCACGTGACTACCGCGCGAGGTGAGAGTCTTTGCCTTGTTCCGTACAGACACCATCGTCGCGAAGGCGACGGCTCGCACGGCCTGGCCGGCTGGAATCTGGAAACGGGAGAGCCGCGCACCCGGGAAGAACTCACGATGCGCATGGCGGAGGCTGGCGCTAAAAACCCTTTTAAGCGTTCGGGGGACATCGCGACGCGTGCGGCTAAACATTTTGCGGCGGCGAACGAGGACGCGCAGTCACCGATCCGTCGCTCACATGCTTCGATGGCGGTCTTTTGCTTTGCCGCGCTGTTTCTGGCCGAAACGGGCGTCAACCCCGCACAACTGCTGGCCATGAGGTGGAGCCCGGAGTTTGCCGCGAGCCTGCAGGATGCGTCGGTTGCACGTCAGAAGTTTCGTGAGGTCAAGTACCGTGCAGGCGGTAGGGACGTTACGTTCACCGTCTCGCTGGGCTTCATGCCGAAGCTCAAGGCGTATCTGGCATTGCGCGAGTATCTGGTGCAGGACGCAGACTACGACGGACTGTTCATGGTAGTCGGGTGTTCTGCACAGAGACGACAGCCAGTGGGTCTCTCACCCCAGTTTCTGGTTCAGCTTTACCGTCGACTCGACACGTTCGGGATCGTGCTGCCACGCATTAGCGCACGTCAATGGCGTGCGGTGAAACAGGATTGGGCGGTGAGCAACCACGGCCCTGTCGTCGCAGCCACGCTGATGGGGCACTCGCTGGTCACGGCGCTGCGCTCGTACTCCAACGGTACGGATGCCGCGCACAAGGCTGAGATGGGCGCGTTCCTCGCTTCGGTCGAGAAGACCGTGCTGAAGCCCGGCGACGACCCAGCTGGCAGCATCAGGGGCGCGGTGGGCATCTGCATCGGGTTCCACAAGCCTGCACCGATCGCGGACTCGGTCACCGTGCAGCCTGACTGCCGCTCGACCGAAGGGTGCCTCTTCTGCGACCAGTACCGCGTGCACGCCGACGCCACCGACATCCGCAAGCTGCTGGGCTGCCGTCACTGCATCAGGCTCGTGAGTGGGCGTGCTGGATCGGTCGAGCAGTACGACAGCTCGTTCGGCGCGGTGCTGCGCCGCGTTGACTTCCTGCTGGATGAACTGCGTAAGCGCGACGCCGCGCTGGTCAATCAGATCGAGCAGGACGTTGATATTGAGGGGAACCTGGACGCTTTCTGGTCGACGAAGCTCGACCAGCTTTACGAATTGGGAGTGGCATGAACAACACGCTGATCTCACCGATCGCTGAGTGCCCCGACTGGTATCGGGTCGAGGATGATACGGTCGTCACGCGCGACAAGGCTGGAAACGCGGTTTCGCTGTTTGGTGACGACGCCTGGGACATCCAGGCATATACGATCGGACTGCGTCGCACCCACATCCATTTCAGGGGACACCTGCCTGACGGCGCGAGTCGCGCCCTTTCAGAGGCGACTACGCGTCAGTGGAAGCAGGTGATGTACTTTCTGATGCACGAAGTTACCGATACGGTCCCGGCGTCCGGTACGCTACACGCTCGTTCAAATCACCTGAGGGCGTTCGCGTTCTTTGCCGCCGCACGTCAGCTTACGCTCTACGAGGGCCTGTCCACTGTCGCTGTTGTTCTGGACTATGCGGCGCAAACCGGGATGGAGACGAAGGCCCAGATCCTTCATTCGATTCTGGTAAAGCTTCACCGTCTGGGCGTCGGGACCACAGGGCTGCGCGTACCACTGGGCCAACTGCACAAGCCTCTGCTCGAGCGCTTCGCGCAACGTGCTGGATACTCACAACACCCTGTCATCCCGACGCGGATCTACCAGCACTTCCTGTCGGCCTGTGAGCATGACCTCAGCATCGCAGAGGGCGTCGCTGACATGCTGTCGGACTACCTCGCACGCAGGTACGCTGGAGAGAGGCCGGGCGTCTCTGTGGAACTGGCGAGGACTGCTTTGCACTTCGGGTGCAAGGACTCCCCTTACGTTGTGTCGTTTCTTGTAGCGGCGATCGGCGGGCTATGCCAGCTTGTCATCCTGTCGTTCACCGGCATGCGTGCGGCAGAAGCGGAGAACCTGCCGTACAACTGCCTGAGCGAGACCCGTCTGGATGGCGTGACGCACTACACGATCGAGGGCATCACGACCAAGCTGTCGGGCGGTCGTTCCAGGCGCGCATGCTGGGTGACCAGCCAGCTCGCTGCCCGTGCCGTCAGGCTCGCGCAACGGCTGTCGGGCGAGGCACACCGTGCGCACTGCGCGCAGGGCTACGCCGAATCGACGGACGGTTCGCACCTGCTGTTCTGCCGGATGGGGCTGCGTTTGGGGTACGTAGCAAACCGGGCGGCGAGTACCGTTCATAACGATATCGAAGCCTTTCGTGAGCGCGTCTTCCCGACAATCACGGTCGAGGACATCGCTGAACTGAAGCGTGTCGACATGCACCGCGCGTGGGAAGACGAGCCGAAGTACGCGGTCGGGCAGCAGTGGCCGTTCACGCGCCATCAGCTTCGCCGTACCCTGGCCCTCTACGCCCATCGGAGCGGACTCGTGACGCTGCCGACGCTCAAACGTCAGTTGCAGCACGTCACGCAGGAGATGAGCATGTACTACGCTCGTGGCTCGGCATTCGCTAAGGGCTTCATCGACGCCGACAAGACCCACTTCGCGAAGGAATGGGCCGGGGCACAGGGCCTGTCCGAGTACCTTGCATACGCCGAGCAGGTGCTGTTCTCTGACGAGCGGCTGTTCGGCGGCCACGCAGCGTGGACGCAGAGCCGTGCCGTGCAGGCCTCGCCTGTGTCGGTCTACTCACGCGAGCAGACGGTGAGGATGTTCGTGAAGGGCGAGCTGGCGTACCGCGAGACGGTGCTGGGCGGCTGCGCCAGTGTCGAGCAGTGCAAGTCGACGCCGCTCGACTGGATGCGTCTGGATTGCCTTGAATCGGACTGCCGTAACCTCGTGGTCGTGCCATCGAAGCTTCGGCGCGTGATCAACGCGCAGCAGGTTACGGTCGCGAAGCTGCGCGCGGTCGATGAGACGAGCGTCGAATACCGGATCGAGGCGCAGGTGCTTCAACGACTGCTTGACGCGCAGGAGAAACTGATCAAACCGGAGGCAGCATGAGCGGCGCCATGACCGACTACTATGCCGCCCTTGAGCGGCTGAAGAACCGCAAGGGTGCGCGTATCAACAACGACACCGTGGCGATCGAGGCGGGCCGCAAGAAGGGCAGCATCAAGAAGTCGCGCCCACAGTTCACCGAACTGATCGCAGCGATCGACGCGGCCAACGCAGTGGCCGGGCGCCCGAAGCTCGAGCTCACCGAGCGTCTGAACCGCGCAAAGGGCGACGCGAAGGATCTGCAGGCACAGCTTGACGAATCGCTGGCTCGTGAACTTGCTCTGCTGCATCAGGTGTTCCGCCTGCGCAAGGAACTGGCCGCGCTGCGTGGCGGTAGCGTCCTGCCCTTGCAGCCGCGCTAGATTGCGGCGGGCATCTTCGCTCGAAATCAGCTGCGAAACTTGCGACTGAAGATGGACATTCCGACGGTCGTTGTGTCCATTTTTTCTGCTGACTTTATGGACACCAGGCAGCCTGCTGATTCCAGTATTTTCAAGGCTCTGGCTGATGTCCATTTTTCTCTCTTGCGCGTAACTCGATCCCGCACACCCATGTGCAGCGCACACTCACGGTACGGGCCGATCCCCGGCAGGTACGCATTCTCGATGGTGCCGATCTGCTCGCCACCCATGGGCGCAGTTACGATCGCGGCGCGCAGATCGAGATTGCCGCCCACATTGACGCCCTCGTTGCGCGCAAACGCGAAGCCCGCCACCATCGCGGCCTCGACCATCTCACCAGAGCCGTGCCGGCCAGCCAGGCGCTGATGCTGCGTGCCGCTGAACGGGGCGGCAATCTGGGCAATATCACCACCCACCTGCTGCGGCTGCTGGACCGTTATGGCGCTGCCGAACTGCAAGCAGCAATCGACGAAACGCTCGCGAGCGATGCCGCACCACACCAGAACCCAGTGCGTCTGGCGCTGGAACGCCGGCGCGAGGCGCGACACGCGCCTCCGCCAGTGCTCGTCAATCTGCCCGAGCACGTCCGGCACAAGGACAGACCGGTGACACCCCACCGGCTCGACATCTATGACCAACTCACGGGAGAGGCCGATGACCACGCCTGAGAATCTGCAAGCCCGGGCGAACGCCTTGCGCCTGGTTGGACTGCTGGCGCACTGGCCGGAGGTTGCGACCGAGCCATGGGTCGCGCCGCTGCTGCAGTGGGAAGAAGAAGAGCGTGCCCGTCGCTCGCTGGAGCGACGCATCCGGGATGCCCGTCTGGGCAACTTCAAGTCACTGTGCGACTTCGATTGGACCTGGCCATCGCGCTGCGACCGGGCCACCGTTGAGGAACTGATGTCGCTCGAGTTCCTCAAGGATAAAGCCAACGTCGTGCTGATCGGCCCGAACGGCGTCGGCAAGTCGACGCTGGCGCTGAATCTGGCCTATCAGGCGCTGGTGCACGGTCATACCGCGTTGTTCACCACCGCCGGCCAGATGCTCGGCGAACTGGCCGCGCTCGACAGCGACTCGGCCCTGCGCCGACGCCTGCACCGCTATGCAACCCCGGACGTGCTGGTCATTGACGAAGTCGGCTACCTGTCCTACTCGAACCGCCACGCCGACCTGCTGTTCGAACTCGTCAGCCGCCGGTATGGGGCCACCAGTACGGTGGTCACGACGAACCGGCCGTTCGCCGAATGGTCGGAGGTGTTCCCCAATGCCGCCTGCGTCGTCTCGCTGGTCGACCGGCTGGTGCATCGCGCCGAAGTCATTGCCATCGAGGGTGAGTCCTATCGGGTCAAGGAAGCGCGGGAACGGGCCGAACTGCGCGCCAAAAGACGCCATACCGCCCGTATGGAGAAAAAGTAATGAAAAGCCTCGCACACCTGCCCTCGGGTATCGTCCGCGGGCTCGACTTCTTGATAGACGGGGACTGGACGCCCGAGCAGGCACTCGCCGTCTTCGAACTGCTCAGCGATCTGCGCGCGCGAATCTGGATGCGCTACTCCACCGAGTTGCATGACCTGATTCGCGCGCAGCGAGCGCCTCCTGACGATCCAGAAGATATCCTCGACAATCTCTTCTGAACCATCCGACTCGCCCGGCGGCGGTCACTGGCCGCCTGGTGTTGTTGACGCTTTTACTCAACCTTGCGCCGCCGTTTATGCGCGGTTTTACACCGCCGCTAACAAGGGACGCCCCCGGAGGCGCGAACTCCTTGCTGGCCCGCATTAGGATGCGCCCCGCGACGTGCTCGCAGAACGCGGCAAGCTCCCGCGCTGTGGAGTAACCGCTACGAACTTCCGCACTGTAGAGGTGCGACTCCAACCCCGGCAGTTGCGCCCTCTCAAAGTCGACAGCGGCTTGATAGGCGGCCTCGGCAGCCTTCTGGGCATCGATGAACTTGGAAACGATTGCGTTGTACATGGCTTTGTAAGTGAAAAGCCGGAAACGCCCCCTCCGGGAGCGCCCCCGGACGGGTCGATAACGTGGTTCTGGTTCAGTGGTGACCAAGCACCGGCGCTGCCGCCGTTGGTGTCCAGCCCAGCGCCATCCAGTACGCGACGGGATGGTCGGGGAAGTCGGGTACAGCACCGAGATACAGGGAGGTACCTCATCCGGTCCGCGCATGCCGGCCCAGTATTCCTCGCGGTAACGCCGGCTCAGCAGTGACCAAGTGAGTTCCGCGCGGGCGATATGGTCCCAGTTCGTTGGCAGCATCGCTTCGTCGAAGCGCTTTGCGCCCCGCGAGTTCATGCAGGCGACGACCTCGTAATGCCGTCCGAAGTCGTGGGAAAAGCCCTGGCGTTGGAACGACAGTTGCTCCGGTGGCGGAAAGCCGAAGATCCGTTGCAACTGCCGTACGTACACGGCGGTCTCGCTGCGCGAGCGCGCCATGTAGTCTGGATCTCGGACCTGAGCGCACGCCTCTTCGGCAGGGACGGGCCCGACTTCGATTCGGATGGGGAAAAGGTTCATTGTGGCTTCCAAGAAGTATGGTCCGGGAAGCCCCACTGGGGGCGTTCCCCAGTGGGTGAGAGTGCGAACGACCGGCCTTACGCCTGGCCGATCTGGCTATTGCCGGCGTCCAGCGTAGCGAGCGCCCTAAGCAGACAGCCAACCAGAAGCAGCGCGCCTATCGCGCCGCACGACAGCATTTGCTGCAACAGAACAGCGTCGTCCTGCGTCGTCATCAGGCAGTACAGGACCGAGAGCAGGTCCTGCATCAGCGCGACAAGAACACGGGCGGCGAAACGCGTGGAAAAGATCATGTTGGCTCCGCGTGGAGGGAGCGTCGCCCATGGGGGCAAGCCCCACGGGGTGGAAAGAGGAGAGACGAATCAGTAGTGGTCCATCAAGAATTGGCCGCCATGCTTCTCGACGAATGCAAGCAGCTTGTTGCCGAGCTCGGTATCGAAGCGGAACTCGCACCAGCCTTTAAAGAACGCTAGCTCGAGACCCGGCAGCGGCACCGCCCGTCTTCCCATGCAGCCGTACAGATTGAGCGGGAGAAGCTCAGCCGCGAGGTCATCCATGTCGCAGCTTTCAGCGAAAGCCTTCACCGCGTTGAGCGCGGCATCCATGGTCTGGACACTTGTCGAAGTCAGGCGTCCGGCTTCGGACACCTGGAAGCTCTTGCGCAGCACCACGGCACCGACAGGCCTTCGGTCCAAGGCGAGCTTGGACAGCACGAACCGGCGGGTGTTTTCGATAGCAGCGTGTCGAGCACGATCGCAGGAGCCAGCGTGGGCGCCAGCAATACGCGACGGCTGTGATGCCTGTTGGGAAACGAATTGCATGGGAATGCTCCGAAAAGGGAACACGCCCATCCGGGACGTGAGTCCCGAGAGGGTGAAGACTGCCGGCGTGGGCCGGGCAGTTTGTGCTAGCCATCGTGGAGATGGCGGGGTCGATGCGTCTGAGACGCGAGAATTGCCGAGAGAATACCGCAAAGCCGCCAACGGTGGAAGACCCGGCCTAGCCGCGACGTCCTTGTATGCGCAGGTGGTTGATGACGGCCCATCGATACCGCTCGCGCTCAGCCGGATCCTGCAGATGCGAGAAATCCGGCATCGGCCCGCCGCCGACGGCGGAGCCATCATCCTCGTGGGTTCGGCCGGCATCGATGGCCTCTTGCCGGTACAACTTCGCCATTCCCCAGCCGATTTCCGAGAATGCAACGTAGTCCCAACGACCAGGGATCAGCTCCCTGTTGAACCAGGCCACCCCGGCGTCCGACACCAGGGCAACCACGTCATAGATGCTACCCACGGGGGACGGGTTCGCCCGCACCTCAAACCTCAGCACCTCCGGTTCGGGATGCCAGAACACGCGGTCCAACATACGCCGGAAGGCGAAGGCATCAATCGTGGTCAGGGCCTGATAGTTCTCGCCCCCAGGCGGGACCATCTCCCGCTCCGAGGCGGGACGCGGGCCGAGCGAAACCTCTCTCATGGAAGCAGCGGCATTACCGTAAAAGCGACGCGAAATCATACAGCTTTCCAAGGCTGACGCCACCCAGTCTCGGGCCAAAATGCTCTCTGGAAAGCTGCGCCCACCTTGACATCGCTGGCGGGCCGGTAGGCTAGAACTACCCAACAATACTCCGACACCATGCGATTTACCCGCCGCGAACGTTACCAACCCATCGACTTTAACCAGCGCCAACAGGCTGCGTTCGCCCGCAAGCAGCAGAAGGAGCAAGCGCGGTATCCGCTTTTTTGCGAGCACATCCAGGCTGAGCAGCACGATGCAACGGAGGAGATCACCCGCCGCCAAAGAAGGGCAGACAGTATGGAGCGCACCATGCGGGAATTGGACGCAAGACATTGGCGGCACGGCCGCAGGATGTACTTCGCGCAACCTGAGACAGTCCGCGCCGTGATCCGCGCGCGGTGGGAGGCCTGGGTTGGCCCGACCTCGCCGACGTACTTTATCTATGTTGTCGAAAGCGTGACCGGCGAAGGGGAACGCAGGAGCGCCGCGGCGCGAACTGCGTATCAGGCAATTGTGGATAGGCGCCCCGCCCCTCATATCCAAACGCCGATGAGGCTGGCGTGATGAGGTCGACTGATGAGCAGCATGCCGTCGTAGAGGCAGTCCGAACTGGCAAACCGATCAAGGCGAAGGCCTACGCCGGCGCAGGAAGGACATCGACCCTGCGCCTTGCGGCCGACGCTCTGGAATGGAACCGCGTCCGCCTCGCCGGAGACTTCCGCTTCCGCCAAGGCGATGACGCCAAGCTGACCATGCCCGCGGAAGATAAGCGTCTGTTCTACGTCGGCGCGACCCGGGCTAAGCAGTTGCTGGACACATCCGATGTGCATCGCGACATACAACGCGTCTTTCTCGACGCAGGAGTCTGAACCATGCCCCAAATCCGAATTGGCGCCGAGGAACATGACCTCGGCGATGTACAGGAGCACCCGGGGCGCTATTCGCGCGTCCTTGAAGTGGCCAAGATCCGGCCGGGCTATGCAGAGTGCGGCTGCACCGCCGGCCGGCCGCGGCCGCGGGTCGTGATCCGCCGCCACCGGGACATCTTCCTGCTCGCGCGCTGGCCCGATGAGGCCCATCTCCACGACAAGGCATGCCCGTTCCATCGCAAGCAGGGGCAGAGCGGGAAGGCCGGCACCTCCCTCGATGCCTTTCGGCAGGAAGCTGGTATCCACGACATCCGCCTCGACCTCTCCATGGTCCTCAGCTCGAAGTCCCCGGCTCGACCGAAGAGCGAAGCATCCTCGCCAAGGGCTTCCCGCGCGCAGCGCCGTAGCGCTGGCCTTCTGGCGTTTCTTGAGTATGCCTGGGAGCGCGCCGGCCTCAATGTTTGGCCTGGCTCGGGTCGGCGCAACTGGAGCGCCTGCTGGTCGCAGCTCACGACTGAACTGGACGGTTGCCGCATCAATGGCAACGCCGACGAGACGGTACTGCACGTCATGCAGCCGTGGCATCCAGATCGCAAGGACCAGATCCTGGCCGACCTTGCGGCGTTCCAGGCGCGACTCGCACCGACGCCAACGACAACGCCACGCGGCATCGTCATCGGCGAAATCGACAGCATTGGCCCGAGCAAGTTTGGATACCAGCTGATCCTGCGCCAGAGCAGGAATGTCTACTATATGTCCAAGTCCCTGTACGCCAAGCTGTGCGAATCCTATTCGCCCGCTGTATCAGCAATTGGCCAACCCGAACGTCGCGCGATCGCGGTCCTCGCCGTGGAACTGACCGCGAGCGGAAACCGTAGCGTCGTCGACATGGCTGCCTTGCTCGCGAACCGCGATTTCCTCCCCTGTGACTCGTCGTTCGAGGTCGAGATGGCTGATCACCTTATTTCCCACGGCCGGGCATTCGAGAAGCCGGTACGACACGTCGACCGGAAAGCCGTTCACCCGGACTTCGTCCTGAACGACTGCGCCTCGCCCGTGGTGATCGAGGTGCTTGGCATGTCCGGCAACGCGGCCTACGACGCGCGCCAGGCTGAGAAGCGTGCCTACTATCGGCGGGAAGGCATCGCCTGCATCGAGTGGACGCCGTCGGTACAGCCTCTGGCGTCGCTAGTCCTGCCACCAACTGCCCAATAGGACCATGCCGAAAGAAGCTCAAGTCCTCTCAGACCCGCTAATCGCCGAGGCCCTGGCCATCGTACAAGCCAATCGCGCCGGATCGATCCCGCTGCTGCAACGCCGGCTAGCCGTCGACCCGCTGACAGCCGAAGCGCTTTTGCAGGCCATAGCCAACGAGACCGGCGTGATTCAACGGCTTCCAGGCGGCGTGTACACCTACACGCCGCCGGCAATCGCCAGGAACTCGACGCATTGCGCGCCTTCGCCAGACAAGCACTGTCCGCGTCTCACGAACGGCTTCTGGACAACGCAGCATTAACTGCGCTTGCCGCCTCGCATGGCCTAGCGCCCCGGGTCGATGAAACTTGACATCGACACTCGCGCGTTACGCTTTTGGACGACAAAACTCTGAACGCACGAATGGGCTATATCAATCCGCTATTCCAATTGCCTGCAGCTGATAGCCTTCGCCGCCTCCCGCTCGAACAACGGCGCGCGATTGCATTGGTGTTTCGCCAGCTACGAGATCAGGCCAACACGGAGGCAGAGCAGGCGTGTCGCCGGCGGAAGGGACCGATGGCATCCTATTGGCGATCCGTGGCCACCTACGCCCGTCACACGGCACACGTCCTTGAACAGAAGACGGAGACGGCAGCCCCCGAAGACACTTCCCAACGACAATCGTCCAATGGCTGAGCAAACTGCCATCGCTTGGTGCGACAGCACCTTTAACCCGTGGATGGGCTGCACCAAGGTCAGCCAGGCCTGCGACCATTGCTACGCGGAAGTCTCGACACCCGCCCGCGCCTTGGGGATATCCTGGGGACCAACGGCAGAGCGCAGACGCACGACCGCGGCAAACTGGGGACAGCCGCTGCGTTGGCATGCGCGCCGCGCCGAGTTCGAAACGGCACACAACCGCCGCCGCCGCGTATTCTGCGCAAGCCTAGCCGATGTGTTCGACAATGCCGTTGACCCCCAGTGGCGCCAGGATCTGTTTGAGCTGATCCGCGCCACGCCATCGCTCGACTGGCTGTTGCTAACGAAGCGCATTGGCAATGCCCCGTCGATGCTGCCCCCGGATTGGGGCGCCGGCTGGCGCAATGTGTGGCTCGGCGCCACCGTCTGCAACCAGGCCGAGGCCGATCGCGACGTGCCAAAGCTGTTGAGCGTGCCTGCGGCGATCCATTGGCTCAGCGTCGAGCCGCTTCTCAGCAGGATCTCGCTGAATCCTATCTGGTTGCGTAGCGATCCCTTTGAGACCCAACCGCCGCGGCGCGTGGGCTCCGAACAGGTCGACTGGGTCGTCGTCGGCGGAGAGAGCGGCCCCAACGCACGGCCGATGCATCCCATTTGGCCCCGCGACCTCCGTGACCAATGCCGTGAAGCCGGCGTTCCGTTCCTGTTTAAGCAACACGGCGAATGGCTGCCTCTGAATGAGGTGCCGACGGAGCCTGGACGGATGGTTTATGCAAGCGACTCTCAGGGCGAGCTCCACTCATGCGCCGCCGCGCTCATGAAGATGGTCGGAAGGACGGTAGCCGGGCGGCACCTCGATGGCCAATTGCATGACGCCTTTCCAATCTTTCGACAACAAATGACCGAGCAATGCCGAGGGCTCCAGCCAACCGGTCACCCTTCCCACCCGCCGCAATGATTAGCAATACAAACGACTTTACCGACGAGGCAAGCATCGCGACCATTCTGGCCATCCGCGGTGCCATTCAGTTGGGCATGCGGGGCGGCCCTCAGGGTCCAGCCGGCCATTGGCTCAATGAATTCTGGCATGTCGGACAAGCTGCGGCCCAGGACGCCCAGCTCGTCTCCGGCTTTCAGCGGAAGGCCGCCCAGG